>JBBNGO010000009.1:0-70726 GCA_040095065.1 Hominicoprocola fusiformis | reverse complement strand
ACCGTCCATGTGGATGCCGCCTGTCACTAAAATCGGCAGGCACGCCGCGATTGCCGCGAACAGCACGCCGCTCATGCTCGTCGCCTCTGCCGCTCGTGATCATCGTGCTGACGGTCTCGTAACGGACGGCGTGCGTCAGCGTGCGCACGACGCGGCTGATCTTGTCGGCCAGCGGATTTTTGCCCATCTGCGAGATCAGGTCGTGGAACTCGTTGTCCACGGCGAAGAAGCGGTCGACCTCGTTGTCACCGCTGTGGACGATCTCTTTCATCTGTTCGAGCATCGCCTCGAGCGCATGGCCATCCTCCTCGTCATACTTCTGGCTGGCAAGGCGCATGATGCCGGTCTCGACCATCTCACGCAGCTCCATCAGATTGTCGAAGGAATCCTGATTCAGGATGATGCCGTAGATCATCGGATCGATCATGCTCTCCTGGAAGCCGCTGCAAACAAAGGTTCCCTCTGAACGCTTGCTCTCCAGCACGCCGAGGTAGGAGAGGATTTTGATGGCCTCACGTACGGAACTGCGGGCAACGCCCATCGACGCGGCCAGCTCCGGCTCGGGCGGGATGCGGTCGCCGGGCTTGAGCTCTTTATTGCGCATGGCGTCTGTCAGGCAGTTGATGACACTCTGCACCACAGACTCTTTTTTCAAATTTTTCACATATCCGGGCGTATCGTTCATAATTTTCTCCTTTTATGCCTGACAATATGATTCCCATGTATAACATAATACAAAGTTGAGGTTTCGTCAATGAAAACCGTCTTTCATAAAAGCGGCGGGCGGCAGATGTACCAGTCCGCCGCCCGCTCATTCAGGAAAGAATCAACGGCAAGCTGCCGTTTTTTGCAGGAATTCATATGGGCGCAGGCTGCGCGAGCCGCTTTGCGTCGTTTGCCGCGGCACAGCGCCGCACGGCTTTTTTTACCGGCCGAGGTAGATAGACTGCTTGGCCAGCACGAGCTGGAGCATCAGGTCGTTGCAGGGCGTGGGAATGCCGTGCTCGCGGCCGAGGCGGCAGACAGCGCCGGTGATGATGCGGATCTCAGTCTCACGGTGATGCGTGACGTCCTGCACCATGGAGCTGATGGTCTCATCAGTCATGCGGGAGACCTCATAGGCGTGCTCCAACTCGGCGTCATGGTCGAGCGTGCAGCCGCAGGCGTTCGCCACGACGATAGCCTCTTCGACCAGCATGCGGGCCGCCTCGTGGGCGTACTGGTTGTCGTCGACAAAGCCGTTCTTGGTCTCGAGCAGGGCGCTCATACCGTTGATGGCGACGTTCGCCAGCAGCTTGTGCCAGATGGCGTTCATCACGTTCTCGTGGACCTGAACCTCAAGGCCAGCCTCGCGCAGAGCATTGGCCATTTCTTCAACCCTTGCCATGGGGGCCTTCAGGGAACCCATGTTCGTCACGCCGGTGCCAGTGTGCTTGACATGGCCGGGAGCCACGGGCGTGGAGCCAAACGCAGTGTTGCCGATGATGATCTGCTCTTCGGGCACGACCTTGGCGATCTCATCGTAGTTGCCAAGGCCGTTCTGCAGGCAGAGGACCATGGTGTGCTTGTCGATCATCGGCAGCGCGTTGCGCACAGCCGCTTCAAGATACTGATAGTGGACGAACACGATCAGAAGATCCACAACGCCGATCTCCTTGGGGTCGGTCGTCGCCATGGCGGGATGGAAGACGACGGTCTCGCCGGTGCCCGTGCCGGGCACGCACTCGTCGACGAGAATGCCGTTTTTCTTGATGGACTCGATGACCGGAGCATAGGTATCCAGCACGCAGACCTCATGCTCGCGGGACAGATAGCTTGCATAGCAGCTGCCGATCGCGCCGCAGCCGACAAATCCGATTTTCATGGTAAATAACCTCCTGTATCAGATAATTCTATGATGAATGTTATTTAACTGGTTTTTCTCAGCCCTTGACGAGCGTCTCGGCGATCTCGGTGATGTTCTCGACCGTCACGCCGTTCATGGCGAGCAGGCGCTCGTAGGGCGCGGACTGACCAAACTGGTCCTGAATGCCGACTCTCTTGACGATGCCCTTGCCCATCTCGGCGGCGACCTCGCACACGGCGGAGCCGAGACCGTTGAGGATGTTGTGGTCCTCGACCGTGATGATCTTGCCGACCTCGTTGATCGCGGCGGTCACAGCCTCCACGTCGAGCGGCTTGATGGTGTGCATGTCGAGCACGCGGGCGGAAATGCCCTTGCCCTCGAGCACCTTGGCGGCCTCGATCGCGAGACGGACGGTATCGCCGTTGGCGATGATAACGACGTCCTTGCCGTCCTGAATCTGATGAGCTTTGCCGATGGTGAACTCCACATCCTCGTCGTAGATCTGGGGAATGGCGTCACGGGTGAAGCGCAGATACACGGGGCCGTAGACCTCAGCGGCCTGACGGACGAGCTTGCGGGTGGAGTTGTAGTCCGCGGGCATGATGACGGTCATGTTGGGGATGGTACGCAGAACGCCCATATCCTCAATGGCCTGATGGGAAGCTCCGTCGTTGGCGGGGGTCACGCCGCCGTGGGAGCAGGCGATCTTTACGTTCAGGTTGGGGTAGCAGATCTCCTGGCGAATCATTTCGCACATACGGAGGGAACCGAACACGGCATAGGTGACGACAAAGGGGATCTTGCCGCAGGTGGCAAGGCCCGCGGCAACGCCCGCGCCGTTCTGCTCGGCGATGCCGACGTTGATGTACTGGTCCGGCAGCTCCTTGCGGAATTCGCCGGTCTTGCAGCTCTTGCCGATGTCAATATCAACGACCAGAATGTCGGGATTCTCCTTGCCGAGCGCGACGATCTCCTTGCCGAAGCCCTCGCGAGTGGCGATCATTTTTTTCTCACTCATTGCTCTTCCCTCCTCGCTTAATCGATCAGCTGGGCCTTGAGCTCAGCCATGGCCTGCGCGTACTGCTCATCATTCGGGGCAACGCCGTGCCAGCCGCACTGGTTTTCCATAAAGGAAACACCCTTGCCCTTGACGGTGTGGGCATACAGGCACTTGGGCTTGCCGTTCTTAGAGGCGTAGCACTTGTCGATGCACGCGACGATCTCTTCCATGCTGTGGCCGTCGAGCTCGAGCGTCTCCCAGCCGAAGGCCTTGAACTTTTCGCCCAGGTCACCGTTGGGCATGATCTCGTCGCAGGTGCCGTCGAGCTGCAGGTTGTTGTAGTCGACAAAGACGATCAGATTGTCGAGACCATACTTGTGCGCCGTGTTGGCAGCCTCCCAGATCTCGCCCTCCTGCGCTTCGCCGTCGCCGACAACGCAGAAGACCTTGTAGTCCTTGTGGTCCATCTTGCCCGCCATGGCCATACCGACCGCGCAGGCGAGGCCCTGACCGAGAGAGCCGGTGGAGATATCAATGCCGGGGCAGCGGTTCATCGAGGGGTGGCCCTGAAGCATCGAGCCCTCCTTGCGCAGGGTGTCGAGCTCAGACTCAGGGAAAAAGCCAACGCTTGCAAGGCAGGCATACTGGATGGGGCACACATGGCCCTTGGAGAGCACCATGCGGTCGCGGTCCGGCCAGCGGGGATCCTTCGGGTCGATGTTCATGTACTTGAAGTAGCAGGCAGTGACAAAGTCCGCCGCAGAAAGCGAGCCGCCCGGGTGACCGGACTGCGCCTTGTAGATCATGTCAATGACCTTCATGCGCATCTGCGTGGCGGTGTTTTTCAGTTCCTTGATGGAAATATCCTTCACAAAAATCACCTCATGAATAAGTTTGGTTCTGTGGTTTCTTTATACTATGTCGGACAAATGGCAATTACAGTATAGCGCTTTGTCTGACAAAATCAAGTCCTTTTTAAAATTTTCTTTTTTATGATTTTTTCTCACGTTTTTCTGCCGTTTTGTACAAAAAAGCTCCGGACATAGCGGTCCGAAGCTTTTTTGCATAGAGAGGTCAACCCACGAACATCAAAGAGAGACTGGGAATATATGTGACGAGGAGGAGCACCACAAGTTCTGCAAGCAGGCATGGGATGATGCCCTTTGTGATCTCTTCGATCTTGATATCGCCAATGCCGCACGCGACATACAGGTTGACACCGACAGGCGGGGTGAACAGGCCGATGGCCAGGTTCACGATCATTACGGTGCCGAGGTGGATGGGGTCAATGCCCAGCTGCAGCGCGACCGGCGCAAACAGCGGCGTGAAGATGTAGAGCGCGGAGGTAGAATCGAGGAAGCAGCCCGCGATCAGTAGCACGATGTTGACGATGATGAAGAAAATGACAGTGCTGCCGCCGGTGATGTTCAGCATGAAGTCCTTGATGGCAAGGTCAAGTCTTGCGCGGGTCAGAACATAGCCGAACAGCGTTGCGCCCATGGTGATGAACATGACGGTGGCGGTGGTGGAGCAGGAATCGACGAGGATGTCCTTCATCTTCTTGAAGTCGATCTCATGGTAGATGAACACACCCACGATCAAACCGTAGAACACGGAGACCGCGGCGGCTTCCGTCGGGGTGAACACGCTGCCGTAGATACCGCCAAGGATGATGACGGGCATCAAAAGGCCCCAGAAGGCGTCCTTGAACGCAGCCAAGCGCTCCTTGCCACTGGCCTTGGGCAGGACCTTGAGGTCCATCCTGCGGCCCATGAGCATGGCGGCCACAATCAGGCCGAGACCCATCAGAAGGCCGGGTACAACACCGGCGACGAACAGATCCGTGATGGAGGCGTCCGCGATGGAGCCGTACACAACGAAGGTGATGGACGGCGGGATGACGACGCCGATCGCGCCGCCCGCGGCCATCAGCGCGCAGGAAAACGAAGCGGGATAGCCGGCCTTGACGAGCGCCGGGATCATGATGAGGCCCAGAGCCGCGACCGTTGCCGGACCCGAACCGGAAATAGCAGCGAAGAAGCAGGAGACGACCACGCAGACCATCGCCATGCCGCCGCGGATGTGACCGAGGCACTTTTCCGCCAGATTGATGAGGCGGCCGGAGATACCGGCCTTCTCCATCACGTTGCCGGACAGGATGAAAAATGGGATTGCCAGCAGGACAAACTTACTGCTCGCCGAAGAGCACAGACGGGGCAGAACGCTCATGATGGCCTCGAGCGGCTTGCCTGCGCCCTGCACAAGGATCGCGCTCACGCTGGACATACCGAGGCAGACCGCGATAGGTGCGCCGAGCGCCAGCAGCAATACAAAAACACCCAGTAAAACGATACCTACCATTTATTTGTCCTCCTCTGCCTTGAATTCCTTATACATCTGCACCATGGTCTGCAAAAAAGCCATCATGGCAAACGCTGCGCCGACGGGGACAAACGAGCCGTAAATCCACTCAGGCCACTGCATCGTGGCGGTCTCCTGACCCATCTGATACTGGCTGATGACCATCTGGATGCCGAAAATGACGATCAGGAGGCAGAACAGCGCGGAAATGGCATACATGACCATGCTGATGATCATGCGTGCGCGGGGGCTGACATGGTCGGTGACGATAGACAGGCCCAGATGCGCCTTGCGGCGGGCGGCGACGGCCGTACCCATGAAGCTCATCAGAACGAACAGATACGTGGACATCTCATCGGAAACTGCCAGCGAATTGCCGAATACATAGCGGGCGATCACATTGACGAAGACCAGCACTGCCATGATGGAGACGCAAACACAGGCTACCAATTTTTCGATCTTGCTTAACATGTCTTCCCCTCCTTAATTGATGCCGAAGGCCGCGCAGGCTTCCTCGCCGTAGCTCTGCTTCAGCTCAGCCGTCACACCGGCAACCGCTTCCTTGAAGGCCTGGAGCTGATCCTCGGTCAGGATATCGACCTGCATACCCTCTTCCTGGAAGCCCTTGATGAGCTCATCCTCTTCCGCCTCAAGGCGGTCACGGCCCCACTCGCAGGACTCCGTGGCGCACTGCTGGAGAAGCTCTTTCGTGTTGTCCTCTAGGTTCTCCCAGACCTTTGTGTTGGCGACGAAGAGGTCGTTTTCGTAGCTGTAGTTCCAGATGGTCATGTAATCCTGAATTTCGTCCATCTTGGCAGACTTCGTCACCGAGCAGCCGTTCTCCTGCCCGTCGATGGTGCCCTGCTGGATGGCAGTGAAGACCTCGCTCCAGCTCATGGCCGTCGGGCTGGCGCCCAGTGCCTTGAAAACACCCATGTACACCGCGGAGCCGGGGACACGAATTTTAAGGCCCTTCAGATCCTCCGGCGTGGTGACGGCGTGCTTGCTGTTCGTCAGCTGACGGAAGCCGTTGTGGAACGAGCCAAGGTACGTGATGCCCTTGTTCGCCAGCATCTCAGCGTAATACTCGCCGCCGGTGATATCGATGACCTCGCGCGCCTGCTGATAGGACGTAAACGACCACGGCAGCGTCGCGACCGAGAGCTTCGGCTCCAGATTTGCGAGCACGCACGTTGCGTAAGCACCCAGATCCGAGCCGCCCACGGCGATGTACTCAACACCCTTGGTGCTGTTGCCACCCGCCAGTGTATCGTTTGAGAACACGTCGATCACGATGTTCCCGCCCGAGCGCTCAGACACAAGGTCGGCAAAGTGACGCGCTACCAGCGAGTCGATCTGCGTATCCGTTCCGTTGACTGCCATGGAGAGGTTGATCTTTTGATATTCGCCGCTCTCCCCATCGTTTGTTCCTTTACTGCCACAGCCGGCCAGGCTTGTGATCAGCATGGCCCCTACCAGCGCAGCTATGATTAGTCTCCCATGTTTCATACACAGTTACCTCCAGCGATCGTTAAGTCTTTGTCATTTGTCCTATGTCTGATAAAGATTGAGGTCATTATATCTATCAAAACTACTAAAGTCAAGGTTCAATCTTATTTCTGGCATTTCTGACAAAAAGAACCAATTATTTTATTGATTTGGTCAATTCTGTGTTAAAATTGTGTCAATCCGTCATTTTTTTAACGATTTGGCGGAAAGATGTCTTTTTGTTGCAAAATACCATAAAAGCCCCTCCGCCTGCTTGACGAAGGGGCGTTGTTTTTTATTCTGCTCGTCGATCCAGCCGTTTCGGTAGGATAATTCCATACGATCCAACAGAAGCTCATATAACAGCTTCGCATCAGAAGAAATACCATCAAAATGACTGTCGGTAATTAACAATTTGGGGATACGGAAAAAAGCGTATTGTTCACCAGTGTGTCCGTAGTAATAGGGCAAATTTAGCGGTAGCCTCATGTCTTTTATCACTTCCCTGATATATAAAATGGCACTCAACTAAGATACCTTTTGCCTTTCGTATTGATCTCTATGGGCAAACTAACTTGTGCATCGTCACGTTTCGTCCACAGCAGATTTTGATTCTCAATAATCGCTGATAACTAAGGCGTGAGCTTGCTTCTACCTTAAAAACGCCATATCAAGGCTTGTCCAACCTTGCTACGGCGTTTTAGGTGTAATCATAGAGGATGTTAAACTATTTTAGAATTGCTAAAAGCCGCATGGTTGCGGCATTTTCTGGTTGTGCATATATCAATGGCTCTACGGGTCCTGAGGGACCTCGAGGTAAACAGGGCATCCAAGGCGAAAAAGGCGACAGCGGCGAAACGCCGGTCATCACCGTCGCGGAGGACACCCCACTGAGCTACAAGCTGCACTTCCAAACCAGCGAGCAGGAGTTGACGACGCCTAATCTATTCGCGCCGTTCACCGAGTACCATGTCGACCTCTCCGCGGCAGACAGCACGCTGAATATTCCGCTCAAGGACCTGATTTTGACCTATCAGCGCGCGTCGGCCAGCGCGCTGCGCATCAGCATCGCGCCGAAGAACACCGCCGCGCCCGTTTTGGTCGACCTGCGCAGAACGACCATCTACGACGGCAGCACGATCGAGACACAGACGTTCAACGGCAGCAGCATTTCCGCAAGCATTGTGATCGACGGCACCGTGTACACAAACTCGCAGGAGACGCACAACATGCGCATCCGCCAGCAGGATCCCGTCACGAAGCTCTGGTCGATGTGTGAGATCAATTCGTTCCTTTCCGCGGGCGGTGTTCACTATTTGATCTGAATTGTTTCTCCGTCATACACGCCTTGCAGGCATTCGCCGTTTCCGATGTGGTAGGCATAAAAGTCCTTCTTCGGGCGCGCGTAGGCCTCCAAAATTGCCATAATGACGCCGCCGTGGACGACGAATCCCACGCGAGAGCCGTCCGGCACATTTTTGATTGTCTCCGCAAACGCCTCGCAGCAACGCGTTTTGAAGTCCGTTACGCTCTCCCCGTCTGGGATGGGCGTCAGGCACATCGCATCGACCCACGCCTGATAGGCGGGGTCGCCCGAGAGCTCGTCGGCGGCCTTCCCCTCAAAGCGGCCAAAATCTGTCTCAATCAAGCCGTCCACGACGGTATAAGGCATCTGCGGGAACAGCAGCTCTGCCGTCTGCCGCGTGCGTAACAGCGGGCTGACGAACAATTTGTCGACCGAACGTCCCTGTTTTCGCAGTGTCTCGACCTGCGCGACGCCCGCCTCGCACAGCGGCTCGTCCGTGCGGCCGATGTAGCGGCGGCGGAGATTCCCCGCCGTCGCGCCGTGGCGGATGAAAAGAAGCTCAATCACAGCAGCCCTCCGATCCAAATGCCGATCAGGCCGCAGAGCTCGCAGAGCTGCAAAAAGAAGCCCGACGTATCCCCCGTCACGCCGCCAAACTGCGCCAGCGCAAATCTGCGATACTTGAGCGCGGAAAGCACCGCAAACGCCGCCGCCATTCCGCCGACTGCGGGAGACATCCAAACCATCGTCGCAACTGCGGTAAGGCCGGCGAGCGCGAGCGCGGCTGTCGCCGTGCGGCGCTGGACGCCGCTTGTGAAGGCGCAGAGCATGCCGGACTTTCGCGCATTCGGCAGATTCACCGCGCACAGGCCCGACAGCGCGCGAGAGAGCACGAACAGCGGGCAGAGCAGCAAAATATGCTCCGCGGCGAACACCTCATAGGCAAAGCCCGCGTAGGCGAGCAAATACACGCCGCCGTAAATGACCGCGAACGCGCCGCAGTTGGCATCCTTCATGATCGCGAGCTTTTTCTCGCGCGTCTGGTGCGACGAAAGTGCGTCCACCGTGTCGAGATAACCGTCCATGTGGATGCCGCCTGTCACTAAAATCGGCAGGCACGCCGCGATTGCCGCGAACAGCACGCCGCTCATGCCCGTCGCCTGCGCAAGTACAGCCCACAGCCAGAGCGCCACGCCGCAGAGAACACCCACCGCGGGGAAAAAGCAGATCGCGTAGCGCACATTTTTTTCGTTCCAATCAAGCTGCGGAACGGGCACCACGCTGTACGTCGACAGCGCGATCAAAAGCGATTCAAATAATCTCATCGAGGTCTCCCTTTTCGGCAAACGACGCGCCGTCTTTCATTGCGACCGCCGCCGCGGCGCGGTCGTACAGTCTTTGATTCAGGCCGTTCAGCGCGCGGATGTAAGCCGCCGTCTCGCCGTCGTAGCCGTCGGCGCACAGGCCTGTGATCGTCACGGCGACGAGCAGACGGCAGCGCGAGCACAGCGCTTCGATGTCCGCGTACACGCTTGCTTCATCCCCGCCACGCTCGAACATCGCGTTTGCCAGCAGATTCGACACATCCTCGAGCAGCACGACGCCGTCCCTTTCGACCGCCGCCGCGCCGACCTGATATGGGCATTCGAGCGTCGTAAATTGCAGGTTCTTTCGCTGCTCGCGGTGTTTTTCGATGCGCTGCAAATTTTCCTCCGAGCAGGGGCACATCGTGGCGATGTAATAGCGTTCGCCTGTCGTGCGCGCGACGATGCGCTCGGCATAACGGCTCTTGCCGCTGCCGTTTGCACCGGAGATCATGATCAGCGTTCCCATGCGCGTTCCCTTCTCTCAGGGCGTGAACTGGTCGCCCCGGCGAATTTCGTCCAGATAGTCGTCGTTGATGCCCGCCTCGTCAAAGGTCGCCATGTCGTTGATGACAGCGCACGCAGCGTCGAGCACCTGAAAGGCGAGCGGACAGCCGCTCCCCTCGCCCAATCGCATGCCGAGGTCAAACAGCGGGCGCAGGTCCATCGCCTCCATCGCGAGGCGGTAGCCGATCTCAAACGAGGCGTGGCTCGGCACCAGGTAGCCGCGCACATTCGGGCACAGCCTGACGGCGCACAGCGCCGCCGCGGCGGAAATAAGGCCGTCGATGACCGCCGGCCGGCGTGCCGCCGCCGCGCCCAAAAACGCGCCGCACATCGCCGCGAGGTCAAAGCCGCCGACCTTGGAAAGGATGCCGACAACGTCGTCCCTGTCCGGCCGATTTACCTCAATGGCGGTGCGGATGACCGCTTTCTTTTTGCGAAAGCTCTCCTCCGTGATACCGCCGCCGCGGCCCGTCACGGCCTCGACGTCCGCTCCCAGCAGCACGGCCAGCACCGCCGAAGAGGTCGTCGTGTTGCCGATGCCCATTTCGCCGACACCGATCACGTCCGCGTCGACCGTCCTCGCGATCTCTGCGCCGGTCAGGATGGCCTGTAAGGTTTGCTCCCGCGTCATCGCGGGGCCGGTGCAGATATTTTGCGTGCCGTAGGCGATCTTGCGGTTCAAAACGGTACTCTCGTAAATATCGGCATTCACGCCGACATCGCACACGGTCAAGCCGCAGCCAAAGTGCTTTGCCAGCACCGCAGCTCCCGTCTTGCCCCGCGTCAGGTTGATGGTCTGCTGCATCGTCACGGACTGCGGCGCGCTGGAAACGCCCTCGGCCACCACGCCGTTGTCCGCAGCGAAGACGAGCAGCTGCTTTTTATTGAGCGCATTGTGCACCCGCCCTGTGATCCCCGCAAGCTGGATGGAGAGCTCTTCGAGCCGTCCCAGGCTGCCGGGGGGCTTTGCAAGCCGCGCCTGATACGCTTCCGCCGCCGTCATCGTGCCGCGATCGAGCGGCGCGACTGCGTGCACGAGCGCGTCCAATTCTTTCTGCATGGCTCTCCTCCTTCAAAATTCGATGCCGCGTCGCGCGGCGATCCCCCGTTCAAACGGGTGCTTGCACTTGCGCATCTCCGTCACATAGTCGGCGGCGTCCAGCAAATGCTGCGACGGATCTCGCCCCGTCAGCACGACTTCAAGCGCTTTTGGTCTGCCGCGCAGAAAGTCGATCAGAGTTGCCTCTTCGATCAAGCCGTGGTTGCAGGCGGCGACCGCCTCATCGAGCACGAACAGATCAACGCCGTCCGCGCTTTTTCGCATCACGTCTTCCAGCAGCGCGGAATAGGCCTTTTGCGCCGCCGCTTTCGTCTGCCCGTCCATCGCCTTGAAAAAGCCGAAGTTCTGCGTGCAGCACGCGACCTCAACATTTTGCAGCGCGCGCAGGACGTTCAGTTCCGACGAGCTGCCGTCCTTCAAAAACTGCGCAAACAGCACGCGCTTTCCAGCGCCCGCCGCGCGGACGCTCAGTCCGACCGCCGCGGTCGTCTTGCCCTTGCCGTCGCCGCAGTACAGATGAATCATCCCCTGCATGCTCACACCTCCCGATTCAAAATGCGGTAGATGAGCGGCATGTCGAGCCCCGCGCGCACCGCGTCTGCCAGCAGATCATACTGCCGCTCCTTGTAGGCCCTCGCGTCAAAGGTGCCGAGCGATTCAAAGGAAACACCCTTTTTCGTGCACAGCGCTTTTAAGATCGTGTCGGCGACCTCTTGTTCATCGAAAATACCGTGGACATAGCTGCCGTAGACATTGCCTGCGCTGATGAGCGCGCCGCGCGCTTCTTCGCTGCGGCCCATGTGGATCTCGTAGCCCGCGTAGCGCTTGCCGTTCAGCTCAGAGAACAGTCCCGCGACGCCGGAGAAGACGCCGTTTGTCTGCGTCTGCACCTTTTCGCCCTGAAATACTGTTTCGATCGGCAGAAGGCCCATGCCGTCGATCTCCGTCACGCCCGCGGCCTCGACCTGTTCGGGGTCGGAAATGTGCCACCCGAGCATCTGATAGCCGCCGCAGACGCCGAAAACCAGCGTGCCGCCGCCCGCAGCCTTTTGGATCGACGCCTCCAGCCCGCTCTGGCGGAGCCATTGGAGGTCGGCGATCGTACTCTTCGTACCGGGAATCACGATCATATCCGGCGCGCGCAGGTCCCGCGCCCGCTCCACATAGCGGAGCGAGACATTCTCGTAGCGCTCAAACGGCGAAAAATCCGTAAAGTTCGAAATGCGCGGCAGACGGATAACCGCAATGTCGATGAGCCGCGGCTCCTTATCCCGCCCGAAGCGTTCGCTCAAGCTATCCTCGTCGTCGATGTCGACATGGAGGTATGGCACAACGCCCGCCACGGGTACGCCGCAGAGCTCCTCAAGCGTTTTGAGCCCCGGTTCCAGAATGGCGCGGTCACCGCGGAATTTGTTGACAACAACGCCCTTGATGCGCCTTCTGTCCTCTTCACTTTGCAGCGCGACCGTGCCGTAGAGCTGGGCGAACACGCCGCCGCGGTCGATGTCGCCCACCAGCAGCACCGGCGCATCCACCATGCGGGCAAGACCCATGTTGACGATGTCGTTTTCCTGCAAATTGATTTCCGCGGGGCTGCCCGCGCCCTCGATGACGATGATGTCGTACTCGCGTGCCAAGCTCTCATAGGCCTCCATCACCGCGGGGATAAAGTCGCGCTTTCTGCGATAGTATTCCATCGCGGGCAGATTGCCCTGTACGCGTCCGTTCACGATGACCTGACTGCCGACGTCCGTCGTCGGCTTCAGTAAAATCGGATTCATGCGCACATCCGGCTCGATGCCCGCGGCCTCAGCCTGCACCACCTGCGCGCGCCCCATCTCGCCGCCATCTTTCGTGATGAACGAGTTGAGCGCCATATTCTGGCTCTTGAACGGGGCAACACGATAGCCGTCCTGCTTCAAAACGCGGCAGAGCCCCGCGGCCAGCAGACTCTTGCCCGCGTTGGACATCGTCCCCTGGATCATGATAGTTTTTGCCATGCGCTCACTCCTTTCCCACGCTTCTGATTGCCGCGATAAGCTGTTCGTTTTCCTCGTACTGCCGGACCGCGACGCGATACCAGCCGGATGTCAGGCCCTCGAAATTTGCGCAGTCGCGGATCGCGACGCCGCGCGCTCGCAGCTGTTCCGTCAAGCCCACATCGCCACGGAATAAGATGTAATTCACCTGCGATGGGCACACCCAAAAGCCGAATTTCCTCAGTTTTTCCTCGAGCCACGGGCGCTCCGCGCGGACGATGGTTCGGTTTTTCTCCAGAAACTCCGCATCGCCCAGCGCGGCGATGCCCGCCGCCTGTGCAAGCGTCGAGACATCCCACGGCGGCACCGCCGCCGACATCTTCCGCAGCAATGCCTCGTCCGCGCTCAGGCCATATCCCAGCCGCAGCCCCGCCATGCCAAAGCTCTTCGTAAAGGCCTTGAGGATAAAAAGCTGCGGGAAGTCAGATAGGGACGGCGTCAGATCAACGCCGCCGTCCGACAGGCTCAAAAAGCACTCGTCGACAAAAAGCGCGATATTTTTCTCGCGGCAGATGCGCAGAATTTCTTCCAGCAAATCGTCCACAATGAGCCGTCCCGTCGGGTTGTTCGGGTTGCAGAGGAACAGCGCGTCGATCTTTTCGCGCGCAAGGATCGGCAAAAAGTTCTCCCGCAAGTCAAAGTTTTCCTCTTGCTTGAGCGCAAAGCGTACGACCTCGCAGCCTGTCCGCCGCAAGGCGAGCGAATACTCCGAAAACGTCGGTGCGAGCTCCATCGCGCGCTTGGGCCGCACGGCCCCGCAGTAGGCGTAGATCAGCTCGGACGCGCCATTGCCGCAGAGGACAAAGTTCTTCGGCACCCCCTCATATTCCGAGATCGTCTGTACGAGTGTCCGGCAGTAGGGGTCTGGGTAGCGGTAGAGCTCGGGCAGCGCGCGTTCGATCGCGTCGGTCACGCTTCTCGGCGTGCCGAGCGGGCTCACATTCGCCGAAAAGTCGAGCGCAATACCGCCGTCGTAGATATCTCCGCCGTGGCGGTTTTCCGTTTGATAAAGCATTCTCTTCCCTCACAGCGAAAAAATCAGCAGCCGGACCGCGCAGCCAAGCAGCAGCGCCAGCAGCGTCGTGCCGTACATCAGCCGGCAGGCGCGCGGGATATCCTCATGCTCGATCTGCCGCAGTGCGTCGCCGATGTACTCCTTTTTGTGCAGCACGCCGTGATACCACGCGTCGCCCGCAAGGCGCACATCCAAAAGGCCCGCACAGACCGACTCCGTCTGCGCGGAGTTCGGACTCGCGTGCTTGTAGCGGTCGCGGCGGAATATCTTCCAGCCGTTTTTCACGTCCATGCGCAGAAGTCCGCCCGCCGCGAGCATCAGCAATGCGGAGATGCGCGCAGGCAGATAGTTCGCAATATCATCCGCCTTCGCAGGCACAAGGCCGATGTCCTTATACGGCGGCTCGACGTAGCCGAGCATCGAGTCCATCGTATTCACAGCCTTGTAGAAAAAGCCCAGCGGCGCGCCGCCGATGGCAAGGTACAAAAGCGGCGCGACCACGCCGTCCGACGTGTTTTCCGCCACGGTCTCGACCGCGGCGCGCGTCACGCCCGCATCGTCGAGCGCCGCAGTATCGCGTCCCACGATCATCGAAACGGCGCGGCGCGCGGATTCGATGCTGCCGTGCTCGAGCTCGTGATACACCTTCATGCTCTCATCCCGCAGCGACTTTGCCGCCAAGATCTGCCAGCACATGACGCTCTCGATCGCGAGGCGCAGCCACGGACTCACCCTGCCGCACAAACACAGAAGCAGCGCGGGCACCGCCGTCGCAAGAAATGCGACGATCAACCACAGCACTGCGCCCGCCGTGTGCTCACCGCGCGGCGTTTTGGCGAAAATTCTCCGCAGGACGCACTCCAGCGCGCTGATCGTCTTCCCGATCAGCACGACCGGATGCGGCAGGCTGTGCGGATCGCCCAGAACGCAGTCGATGCCAAAGCCGATGAGAAGCGGCAAAATTGGCCCACTCATAGCTTCTCCTCCGACTGCATCGTAAACACATACACGGGGTTCTGCCCCGCCATCAGGTGGTACGATCCCGCCTTTTTGCCGCGGGCAATCTGGACGGAGACGACCTCCGTCTCGGTAAAAGCAAAGTCCTTCATGCACGCCGTCAACTCAGCAACGCTCTCGAGTGAGATGGCCGTCGCCACGATGCGGACATGCGGATTTTTGGCAAGCAGCATCGACAGAATATCACGCAGGTAGCCCGCGCTGCCGCCAATAAAGACGTGCGTCGGTGCAGGCAGATCGCGGCACGCCTCCGGCGCAGTGCCGGAAATGACCGTCAGGTTCTCCACATGGAACGCCGCTTGATTCTTTTTCAACAGCTCGACCGCGTCGTCTCTGCGCTCAACGGCGTAGACATGACCGTGCTTCGCCTGAAGCGCCATCTCGATGGCGACCGAACCCGTTCCCGCGCCGATATCATAGCAGACGGCGCGCTCGGTCAGGCGGAGCTTCGAGAGCGCGACGGCGCGCACCTCGCTCTTGGTCATCGGCACAACGCCGCCCTCGCCCGCGCCTCGCAAAAACGCCTCGTCCGGCAGTCCGTGCGTCACGATGGCATCGGGATGGCCATTTTCGATCAGCACGGCGCTCAAGGGCGCAAAGACCTTACTTTGCAGCTCCTCCGCCGTGCCGGTGGTAATGGTCTCATCCTCGTAGCTCAGCTGTTCGCCGACGCTCACCGTCACGGTGCCGAGGCCGTTTTCCGCCAGCGTTCGGCACAGGCCGTTCACGCCATTCTCGCCGCCGACGAGCGCGAAAACGCGCGCGTGCGCGCGCACATCCGCCGTGATGTCGTGCGCGCGGCCATGCAGGCTGACGACGTGAACATCCTCGTAGAATGTTTGCAGCTTCGCGCAGAGATACGAGAGCGAGCTCAGGCCCGGCAGCACGCTGACCTCGCAGTCAGAAAGCAGCGGCAGCAGCTTCCTCGTGCCGCTGAAAAAGCCCGTGTCGCCCGACATCACGACCGCGCTTTGCCGGTATTCGCGGTGCGCGTGAATGAAGTCCGCGATCTCCTGTGGTGCGATGGCGGCATAAGTCTTCTGCCCGCCGCGCGCGGCGGCATCCAGCATGCGGCGCGCGCCGATGAGACAGTCCGCCTCTTCGATCGCGCGGCGCGCCTCCTGCGTCATCGCGTCCCGGCTGCCCGGCCCGATACCGACGATCTTCACACTCTGCGCGAATCGGAAACCAAAGCGGCACTCCAAGCTGTCCAACACCTGCGAAAAGGACTTCCCCTCCCGCTGCTTTGGCCGTCCGATCACGAGCACATTTGCCCCGGCCTTTCGCGCCGCGGCGACCTTGGCGGCAAAGCCGCCCGCCTCGCCGCCGTCCTTCGTCACGAGCCACTTAGCCGACACGGCGCGCAGCATGGCCGTGTCCATCTCCTCGGAAAACGGCCCCTGCATCGCTAAAATGTGCGACGGCTGCACGCCCGCCTCGCGACAGAGCGCGAGCGACGCGTCCAGCGGCAGCACGCGCGCATAGGCTCTATCTGTAAAGTCTTTTACCTTGCTATACGTTTTCAGATCCTTGCTGCCGGTCGTCAGCAGGATATTTCCGTCCGTCTTCGACAGGAACAGCGCTGCTGCTTCCGCATTCAACACGCAAGTAAAGTCAGATACCTTGTCAGACTCCTCGCGCAGAAGGCGCAGATATTCTGTCCCTGTCTCCGCGCAGGCGCGCGCAACGCTCTCGGTGATCGATGCCGCGTAGGGGTGCGTCGCGTCGATCACCAAATCAAATTTCGTGTCGGAGAGCATTTGAATGATCCCGTCCACCGGGATACGCCCCGAGCGCACCGTCACGTTGCCCCCTTCGGGCAGGAGCGTTTCACCGTATTCCGTTGCTACGCAGGCCGTGACGGAGACCGGCTGGGTGCTCAAAAGCTCCACGAGTCGGCGCGCCTCCGTCGTGCCTGCGAAAACGCAGATCTTACACATTTTTGTACCCTCGCGGCGTGATGAGCCGCCCCGCAATTTCCTTCGTTGATACGTTGCCGACGATCACCGTGCAGAACATATCGACCTCTGCCTCTCTGAGCTCCCCGAGCGTCAGGGTGCGCCAGCTTTCCCCCGCGCGGCCGATGTTGCGCGCGATGCCGCAGAGGCGGCTGTCCGGCAGGTCGCGCAGCAGGATATCACACGCACGCTTCAAATGTGCGGGCCGCGAACGGCTCGCGGGATTGTAAAGGGCGATGGTCAGGTCGGCCTTTGCCGCGTGCGTCAGGCGCTTTTCGATGGTCTCCCACGGCGTCAGGCGGTCGCTCAGGCTGATGGCGGCAAAATCGTGCGTCAGCGGTGCGCCCAAAAGCGCCGCGGCGCTGCACGCCGCGGTCAGGCCGGGGACGACCTCGATCTCGGGCTCTTCGCTTTCGCCGCGCAGCTCGTAAACAAGCGCCGCCATGCCGTAAATGCCGCTGTCGCCCGAGCAGACCATGGCCGCGGTCTTGCCCGCGCGCGCAAGTTCGAGCGCAAGCGCGCAGCGCTTTGCCTCCTGCGTCATGGGCGTTTCATAAAACGCCTTGTCCGGATAGCGCTCCTTCACAAGGTCAACATAAACTCCGTAGCCGACGATGGCGTCGCACGATTGCAGCGCGCGGTCGGCGCGGATCGTCATATCCTCATAGCTGCCGGGGCCGATGCCCACCACGATCACTTTACCCAAAGGAAACCTCCCAATGCTCCGCCGCCACGGCGACGGTCACGCCGTCCACCGCAGTCTTTTTCACCAATAATTTCTCCGCGCCGCGCATCGCTGCGCGCTCGCAGACGTTGCCGACGCCCGTCATCTCCTGCACGAAGGGGGAATCCGTAAATTCGCCCGGTACGCTGCGCAATTCCTCTGCCGTGTAAAATACCGTCGGCCAGTTGTGCTTCGCGCAGGAGGCAAGCAGCCCCGCCTCCTGCTGCTTTAAGTCAATGGAATAGACGCCCTTGACCGCGCTTGGATCCAGCTGATGCGCAGAAAGCACCGCCGCAACGGCGGCTTCAATGGTTTCCTGTGCAGTTCCCCTGCGGCAGCCGATGCCGACACGCAATACTCTCGGCGTGAGGCGCAGCGTTTCGGCAAACGGTTCTTTCGTGCAGTATCCGATCACAATTCCCAGCGCGCCCTGCGTTTTTTCCACAATTCCGCCGGGCAATGCACCCTTGATCGGAAAATCGCTCACAAGCGGTACATCGCGCTCCAGAATTTCCGCTGCGACCTTTTTTGCAAGCAGCATACTCGAAATGGCGCATTCATTTTTTGCTGCCCAGGCATCGACGGCAAATTTACCGTTCACGTCCGTTGCCGTCGTGATGACCGCCGATGCGCCGAGCGCCGCGGCAAGGCGGCGCGCCAGATCGTTCGCCCCGCCGATATGACCGGAAAGCAGCGGAATGACAAACTGCATTTTCTCGTCGATGCAGAGCACCGCGGGATCGGTCTTTTTGCTCACAAGATACGGCGCGATCTCACGCACGGCGATACCGCACGCGCCGATGAAGATGAGCGCATCCATCGACGAAAAGCACTCGCGGTAGATGTCCTTCGCAAGCGGCAGAAAGCCCGCTTCTTCCAATCGCGGTACCGCGTAGCAGACGGTTTCCGCCTCCGCCAGCACCGCGCGAACGCGCCGCGCTGCCGCGCAGCCGCCGTGGCTGTAGGCAAAAATTGCGATCTTCATGCCTTCCCCTTGCGGTATTCCGTCGTAAAGTCGGGGTGGTAGAGCAGCGAGCGCAGATATTCGTCGCCAAGGCAGCCGCCCACCACGATCAACGCCGTCTTTTTCATGCCGTTTTCCGTCGCTGTCTTATGCAGCGTGCCCACCGTGCAGCGAAAGATCTTCTCCTCCGGCCATGTCGCCTTGTAAACGATGGCCGCGGGCGTTGTCTCTCCATAGCCGCCCGCAAGGAGCTCGCCTTGCAGCTTTTCTGTGAGCGAGGTGCTCAAGAACAGCACCATCGTCGCCTGATGCGCGGCCAAGCTGCGGATGGACTCACGCTCGGGCACCGGCGTGCGGCCCGCCGTGCGCGTGATGATGACCGTCTGGCTCACATTCGGCAGCGTGTATTCCGCCCGCAGCGCCGCGGCCGCGCCGCAGAATGAGCTGACGCCGGGGCAGACATCAAAGTCGATGCCGCGCTTAGTGAGCGCGTCAAACTGCTCTCGCACCGCGCCGTAAATGCTCGGGTCGCCCGTGTGCAATCGCACGGTGGTCTTTCCCTCGCGCTCCGCCCGCTCGATGAGGGCGATGACCTCCTCAAGCGTCAGCTTCGCGCTGTCGTGAAGCTCGCAGCCCGGTTTCGTGAGTGTAAGCAGCTCGGGATTCACCAGCGAACCCGCGTAGATCACCACATCTGCTTCGCCAAGGAGCCTTGCGCCCCGCAGCGTGATGAGATCTGGCGCGCCGCTTCCGGCGCCAACAAAATGTACCACGTTCAGCCCTCCCTGATCGTTTTGAGTAAGTCCTCCGCGTGTTCCGTCTCGCAGAGGAAGCCGTATTCTTTCGAAAATAAGATCGCGCCGCTCTGGAGTTCGCCGCTCTTATAGCCGAGCATTGTGCCGATGCGCTGTCCCAGACGCACGAGGAAGGCATCCTTCAGCCCCTCTTCGTCCAGGATGCGCAGCGCGTCGTCGCAGGTGGCGCAGTGCAGAATTTCCTCCGTGCGTTCTGCGCGCAGGCCCAGCGCCGCGCTGTGCGAGGCGATGATCTCCATGCGGCAGTCGCCGAATTTCGAGTGCGTGTTCCACATGCCGCCCGCGAGCTTGACGAACTTACCAATGTGCCCGATGAGCAGCGCGCCGTGAAAACCGAATTCCTTGCAGAATTCCAGGCTGTCGCCGATGAAGTTCGACGTCAGCACCGCCGTCTTCGGGTCAAGCCCGATAAAATCGCGGATGTAGTCCGCGCCGTAGTTGCCGGGCGCAAGGAGGATGTAGTCCGCGCCGTTCTCGCGCCGCTGCCGCAGTTCCACGCGGATGGTGTCAAGCAATGCCTGCTCGCTCATCGGCTCGACGATGCCGGTCGTGCCCAGAATGGAGATGCCGCCCTCGATGCCGAGGCGCGGGTTAAAAGTCTTTTTCGCGAGCGCCTCGCCCTCCGGCGCGGAGATCGTCACGTCAAGGCCGCCGTCGTAGCCGACAAGCGCGCAGACCTCGCGCACGTTCTCTTCGATCATCTGCCGCGGCACGGAGTTGATAGCCGCCGCGCCCACGGGCTGGTCGAGTCCCGGCTTCGTCACGCGGCCGACGCCCTCGCCGCCGTCGATGGTCACGCCGGGCGTGGCCGATTTTCTCACCGCGGCAAAAATGAGCGTACCGCGCGTCACGTCGGGGTCGTCACCGCTGTCCTTTCGGATGGCGCAGCGCACCTCGTCCGCGGACCGCTGAATGTCCAGCACGTCTAAATTGAGCTCGATGCCTTTCGGCGTTTGCAGGCGGATCGTCTCTTTCTTTCTGTCCGTCAGCAGCATCCACGCCGCGGCCTTAGCCGCGGCCGCAGCGCACGAGCCGGTCGTATAGCCAAGGCGCAGGCGCTTACCGTCCTTTACGAGATATTCTTCCATGGTGCTACCGCCTGATTTGATAAAGCAGGGCGTTGCAGATGGCGGCCGCCACATTGCTGCCGCCCTTGCGTCCACGCGCGACGATGTACGGCGCGCGCGCCTTTTCGATGATGAGCTCCTTGCTTATCTCCACATTCACAAAGCCCACCGGCACGCCGATGATGAGCGCGGGGGCGGCTTTTCCCTCTTCCATCAGCTGCTCTAACGACAGCAGCGCCGTCGGCGCGTTGCCGATGGCGAAGATGCAGGGCTTTTCAAGCGCCGCCGCCTTTTCCATCGAGACGAACGCCCGCGTCACGCCGCGAGATCTCGCCTCCTGCGCGACGTCGGGGTCGGACATGAAGCAATGCACCTCGCCGCCGAGGCTCGCGAGGATCGTCTTGTTGATGCCCGCCTTTGCCATCTGCGTGTCGGTGACGATGCCGCAGCCGCCTTTCAGCGCGGCGATGCCCTTTTGCACCGCGTGATCGGAAAATGTCAGATTGTCGGCGTAGTCAAAGTCCGCCGTCGTGTGGATGACGCGCTTGATGACAAGCTCGTTTTCGGGGTCGAGCACGCGGTTTCCCAGCAGCTCCGTGATGATCTCGAAGCTGCGCTGTTCAATTTCCATCGGCTTCATCGGCTCACTCATAGCGGTGTTTCTCCTTTCGGCAGGCTTCAACAAAGCGCACCGCGGCGCTCAGGTTTGCGTAAAAGTGGAAATGCGGATAGCCCGCGTAGAGCGTTTCGCCCGCATACGCGCAGCGCCAGCTTCTTCCGCTGATCTTTTCCGCAAGAAAATCGTTTCCCGGCTGCTCGGCGTCCCAGCGGTGGAACTCGTGCGCGGGGATCTGCTCGCCCGCGGCGAACAGCATCGAATCCCGCTGCGCCGTCAATGTCGCGTAGCCAAAGCGTGTCAGCTTCCCCGCGTCGAAGCAGCTGCCCGATAAAACGCCCGCCATCGCATGTCCCGCGATGGACTGCGTCAGGTACATAAAGCCGCCGCACTCGGCGACGCAGGGCAGTCCCCTTTCCACCGCCGCGCGGATAGAAGCGCGTATGGCGGCGTTTGCCTCCAACCGCTCCGCGTAGAGCTCGGGATAGCCGCCGCCGAGGTACAGGCCGTGCAGGTCTTCCGGTAAGCGTTCATCCGACAGCGGGCTGAACGGCACAAGCTCCGCCCCTAAGCGGCGCAGGAGTTCCATGCTGTCTTCATAGTAAAAGCAAAATGCCCTGTCGCGCGCGATGCCGATGCGCACATGCTCGCCCGCCGCCGGAATATCCGGCGGCGTGAATGTAAGCGGCGGCGCGCTCTTCGCGATTTGCAGCAGCGCGTTCAAATCGATCGTCTCCTGCGCCTTAGCGGCGAGACGCTGCATCTTCTCTTTCAGATCGTCCACCTCTGCCGCGGTGATGAGGCCGAGGTGGCGGCTCTCGAGCGAGCAGTCGGGCATTTGCGGCAGAAATCCGCAGGCGCGCACGTCGAAGCGTTCTTCGATCGCCCGCGCGAGCGTCGGATAGCTCATCGCCGTGCAGCCGTTCAGGATGACACCGCGGATGCAGTTTTCCGGCGCAAAGTGCAGAAAACCGTCGAGCACGGCCAGCACTGACAATCCCGCGCCCTTCGCGTTCAGCACGAGCACGACGGGACTTTCCGTCCGCTGTGCGACCTCAAAGGTGCTCGCGCGCGAGGAGTCGAGGCCGATGCCGTCGTAATAGCCCATCACGCCCTCGATGACCGTCACGTCCTTCCTCGCGCCGTTTTGCGCAAGGAGGAAACGCAGCGTGTCATCGTCAAAAAAGAAGGGGTCTAAATTGCTGCTCTTCGCGCCGATGATCTCGCGGTGGTACATGGGGTCGATGTAATCGGGACCGCACTTCGCCGCGGCGACGGGCACACCGGCATTGACGAGCGCCTGCAAGATCGCGCAGGTCACCGTCGTCTTGCCGCACCCGCTGTTCGTCCCGGCAATGAGCAATCTCGGCACCGCTTCCTGCATGGTCTCCCCTCCTTCTGCAATCTCTATAAAGCGTTTTTACTCGTATGCGCTACGGTACAAATTCCAATGTGCTGAAGCACTCGTCGTACTTCCCGCGCTCCAAGTGATAGAGCTGCGCGATGTAGTCGCTCGTGAAGATATCCTCCGGCGTGCCGATGCGGTCGATGCGGTCGCCCGCGACGCAGATGACTGTGTCCGAAATGCGCCGCGCCAGATCGAGCTCGTGGAGCGAGAGCAGCACGGCGAGGTCGTTTTCGCGCACCATGCGCTTGAGGACGGAGAGCAGTTCCAGTTTGTAGCGGATGTCCAAAAAGCTTGTCGGCTCGTCGAGCACGATAAGCTGCGGCTGCTGGCACAGGGCCCTTGCGAGCAGAATGCGCTGCCGCTGGCCGTCGCTGACGGCGGAAAACGGCGCATCGGCGAACGCGAGCGCGTCCACCTGAGAAAGTGACTGCTCGACGATCTTCTTATCTTCGTCCCGCAGGACGCCGAGCCTTCCCGTGTAGGGGTATCGGCCCGAGCTGACCACATCGCGGCAGGTCATGAGCTCCGGTTCGACGCGCGCGGTCATCAAGATCGCCATGCGGCGTGCGATATCATTTCGGCTGCGCGATTGCATCGTCTCGCCATCCAGATACACTGTGCCGGAAAGCTCCGGCAGCTGACCGATGATCGTTTTCAGGATCGTCGACTTGCCCGAGCCGTTCGGCCCGATCAGCGTAACGATCTTTCCCCTCTGCACGCAGAGGGGCACATCCTCGATGAGGGGCTTGCCGTGGTAGCCGACGGATAAATTCTTTGTCTCCAAATAGCCGCTCATTCCCGCCCCGCCTTTCTGCGCACCATCATGTAGATGACGACCGGCGCGCCGAACACCGCCGTGACCGAACTGATGCTGACTTCCGTGGGCGCAAAGGCCGTGCGCGCGATGAGATCACACGCAAGGCAGAAGATGCCCCCGCCGAGGAAGCTCGCCGGGATCAGCAAAAGCGGCTCCGCCGTCTTGAAAAGCGCCTTCATCAGGTGCGGCAGCGCGATGCCGACAAACGAGATGGGGCCGGCGAAGGCCGTCACGCAGGCAGATAACACGCTGGAGAGCAGGATGAGCGCCGCGCGGAACGCCTTGATCGGCACGCCCATGTTGCGCGCGTAGACCTCGCCGAGCTGATAGGCGCGGATCGGCTTGGAGAGGAAAAATGTCAAAATCAGCGCGATCCCGCACACCCAGGCCATCGTCGTCACGTTTTCCCACTTCATGCCGGAAAACGAGCCGTTCGACCAGTTGTGCAGGTTCACAATGTTTGAATCGTCCGCGAACGTGACTAAAAAATCCGTCAGCGCCGAGCAGATGTAGCCGATCATCACGCCGCAGACGACGAGAAGGCTCATCTGATTGACCCGCTGCGAGATGAGCAGGATGAGGCCCATCGAGAGCATCGCGCCGATGAACGCCGCGCCGATCAGCAGTGCCGACGATGATCTGACGCCGCGGCTGAGGAAAACGATCATCGCGATCGACACCGCGAGCTTCGCCCCCGACGAGATGCCCAGCACGAACGGCCCCGCGATGGGATTGTGGAAAAACGTTTGCAGAAGATACCCCGACACGGACAGCGCACCGCCTAAAATGAGCGCCGACGCCATGCGCGGCAATCTAATTTGCATAATGATCTGCTTTTGCGTCAGGTCATCCCCGCCGCCGAGCAGAATTTGTCCTATCTGAGACGCGGAGAGCTGCACGCTGCCCGCGAATAAATTCCAGATCAAAAAAACAGCCAAAAGGACGAGCAGCAGCAAAAAGCCGCACCACGTCCGTGTTTTCCGCTTCTGCTCCATGCTCGTCCCTCCTGTCTGTTTCAACTTTCCAGTCAAAAATTATTGCAGCTTTGTCAAAAACCGGAGCGGCGTATCCGCCCCGCTCAAAACGGTGTGGAGATCCACGACGAGGTCGCTCAATTCGAGCGATTCCTGATAAAAGTCCTTCGTCAGGCACCAGACGTTCCCGTTCTGCACGGCCTTAAAGTCGCCAAGCAGCGGTTCGAGTGCTAAAAGCTCGTCGATCGTCGTAAGCCCGCCGTCGATGATGCTGTTGTAGATGAGCACATCCGCGTCGTGCGCGCCGCTGTAAAATGCCTCCATCTGGATGGTGACGGTGGACTGGGCGTTCTCCTCTTCCGTGTTGTCAAAGGAGACGTATTCCCCGCCCGCCATGGCGATGGATTTAGCGACATAGTCCGTCGACTTTCGCACATTGACCGCGCCGTTGCTCGTCACATAGAAGAATGTGACTGTCTTTCCCGTGGGCGCAGCGCCCAGAATGCCTGAAACGCTGTCCATTTTCTCCTCAAACAGCGCCGCGGCCTCGTTCTCCTTGCCGATGAGCGCACCGTAGAGCTTGACCCACTCCATGCGGCCAAACGGCTCGCTCTCGTAGCTGGACATTTCCACGAGCACGGGGATGCCCAGCGTTTCAAACTGCTCGATGACCTCGGGCGAGTGGTAGATCATCGTGTTTTCAAGCACCAGATTGCAGCCCTGCGACAAGATAAGCTCGTAATCGGGCTCGGAGTATTTGCCCGCGTAAAGCATGTCACCCGCGCTCATGGCCTCCTTCGCCTGCTCGATATACCAGTCCGACTCCTTGCGTCCGCTGAAGCGGATGCTGTCGACCGCGTCCAGCTGGGCAAAGCTGTCCATCGCCGCGCTGGCGACCAGATAAATTTCATCGAGCGGCTGCTGCAAAACCGTCACGCCCTCCGGCACGCCACCGGGCACAGCCGCGCCCTCCGCCACGAGCAGGAATTCCTGATCCTGCCCAATGGTGATGCGCTTGTAGTCGTCCCCCGCATACGAAACGGAAAACTGCGTGGCGCAGTCAAGCGGCATGGTCTCATCGAACGACAAAGCGTCCCATGCAACCACCGCCTCTCCGCCGTTTGCGCCGTCCTGCGCTTTGTCGCCGCAGGCGCAGAGCATTAGCACGGCCAGAAGTGCGAGAAGCGCGCACAGCAGGCGTTTCATCCGTTCACCTCGGCGCTCGAAGAGTCGAACGTCAGCGTGTAGTCGATCTCGTGCGGCGTGCTCATGGCGGTGGTATCGCCGACCACGGCAAGCGGCGTATCCAGCGCGGCGACTGGGATCTCAAACGTCGAGCCGTTTTCGGTCGAGAGTACGTCGCAGCGCTCGCCGTCCACGAGCATATAGTCATAGTGGCTGCTGCTCCAGACGATCGTGGCGGTCATCTTGCCGTCAGCGACCGTCAGCGTGCAGGGTGACTGGATGCTCGCCTTGCCGCTGCCGCCCTCGAGCGTCACGGCGATCGTGTAGGTGCCGTCGGCCAGCGTCTCGGCGGGCACGGCGGCGTCATCTTCCTTCAAAACGGGGTTCGTCACGGAGACCTTGTGGTCGTACCACTTGCCCTTCGTGCCGATGATGGCGACGTCGAACTCCTCGTCCAGCGCGGGCACGGGGATATCAAAGCCGTTGACCTCCTCGCTCAGGCCGTCGGAATAGGTGACGGTGTCGGTCGTGGGCTGCAAAAGCGACGCGCCGTCCTTCTGCGCGTCCTCCGCCGTGCCACAGAAGAGGTTCAGAATGCTCTTGGACGGCAGGCTGATGTGGATCGTCATCTGGCCGTTTTCGACCGTCAGCGTACCCTTGCCCTCGCAGGCCTCGTTCACGTGGAACATACTGCTGTCGGTGTTGAAGTCTGCGGTGTAAACGCCGTCGGCGAGCGCGGACTCAGTGTTGTTGTCCTGCGGATTGCCGTCCTCATTCTTCTGCCCGCAGCCGAAAAGCAGCGCGCAGAGCATCAGGGCAGTGAGTACAAGTGTCAGTGTTCTTTTCATTGGGAAATACCTCCATCCGGAAAAGGCTCCGAAGCGGTGCACAATCGCTTCGGAGCCCCTTTTTGATCCTTTTTATGCGTTCAGGGCGTCAATGGCGGCCTGGGTGTGGGCGATGTAGAGCGCCTGCACATCGGCAATCTCGCCGAGGCCCGCGATCTGGCAGTCGACGGTGAAGTCGGCAGCCTCGAACATAGTCTTCCAGGAATCGTCGTCGCTGCCGGCCATGTCGTTGTTGGCGTGATCACCCGCAACGACCATCAGCGGGCGCAGGATGACGTTGGTGTAGCCCGCGGCCTTGACGGCCTCGATGACGGACTCGCAGGAGGTCTCCTCCGGCTCGCCCTCGACCGTGCCGATGAAGACATTCTCATAGCCAAGGTTCTGCATCTGGGCGCTCATCTGGCTGTAGCTGACCTTGGCGACGTGTGCGGTGCCGTGGCCCATGAAGACGAACGCGGCGCCAGCTTCCTTGGCAGCCTCGAGAGAGTCAAAGCCGCTTGCCTCGACCGCAGCGGCGGTGATGGCCTTGGCAACAGCCTCCTTGTCGGCGTTGATGACGGTCGCGTCGCTGCCGACCTCACCGAGCAGGGGCTCCGCGATGGAGACGGACTCGAACTGATCGCGATACTCGTCGATGGCGGCGCACATTTCGTCATACTCCGCGCCGTGCATCAGGTGCGTCGGCTGCACGACGAGGTTCTTGACGCCGTTGGCCACGGCGCGGTCGAGCGCCTGGGTCATGTTGTCGATCTTCTCGCCGTCGCGGGCCTGAATGTGGTTGATGATGATCTGAGCCGTGAAAGCGCGGCGGACGGACCAGTCGGGATAGGCCTCCTGCAGGGCGTCCTCGATGCTCTTGATATCGTTGACGCGGCTGTCGTTGTAGGACGTGCCGAAGGAAACGACCAGAAGCTCGTTCTCGCCGATCTCGTCCTGGTTGCGGGGATCGTCCTTGGACGCATCGCCCGTGTCAAGGCCGAAGTACTCAGGGCTCGCTTCCTCACCCTCGACCATGGCCTTCTGCTCGTCGGTCAGCGCGTCCCAGGCAGCCTTGGCGGCCTCGCACTGCGCGTCGGTCTCATCGGTGCGCTCCTGAACGTAGATCGCGTCGATGAGCGCGGCGACATTGTCGGCTGCGGCCTTGTCGGTGTCCTCCGTGTTCTGCGTGTCGTCGGCAGCATCGTCTTTCTTGCTGCCGCAGGCGGTCAGCACGCCCAGCAGCATTACGGCTGTGAGCAGGATTGCAAGTGCTTTTTTCATGTTTCTCTTTACCTTCTTCTTCAAAAATCGTTCTGAAAGAAATATAAAAGCGGCCATGGTGACCCACAGCCGCTCTCACGATTCCAACCAGCAACACCGCGCCGCGAAAAAATCGCGCCGCGGGTAAACTCGCAGAAATATCAGCCTGTGTGCAGCGGGCTTGAGATTTCCCGCAGAGGCAGGTCTCCTGACTTCGTTCATCGCGGCGCTGCCCTTCCCAGTTTCCCAGTGGCTACGCAGGCCGTTCCCGTACACAGTGACTGCATCGTTCCGGATTCGCACCGGATTCTCTATTCTCCGCCTCGCGGCGGCACCTCTGCGATACAATTTTACATTTTTTCAGACATAGCAGATTATAGCATTTCCCGTCGAATTGTCAATGAGAAAAGCGCGGCAGCACACGCTGCGTGCGGCAAAAGTCCCGCAGGCCGGGCGAAATGATTTACATCTTGTGCGCGTCATCGGGTGCGATTCGGCGTTGCTTTTTTGCGCAGGAGAGGCAACCGCTTACGCCGCACCTGCCGTCAGGAGAAATCTGTCACTCGTGACCGCATGTACTGCACTTCCACCACACTTTTTATTCGAGCGCGCAGTAACCTCTTGCGGCGGCTTCGCGTTCTTCTCATAATCCCATTCCTTCAGCAGATCAGGGCGCTGCGCCGCGATGCTCCTCAGTCTTTTAGAACGATCTGCACAGTACGGACAATTATGTCCTCTTCTGCTTCGGTTGCTGACAGATGCCTCCCATTCATTGTTTCTTCTCACAGCGCTACCAGCTCTGGATGCGTCACAGATAGCCGCAGGTGTTTATGATAATTGCAATACCGGCCCATCTTTTTTCTGGCGGTCTTTCGCGCTTACCTGCCATACAAACTCCCCGTGCTGCCACCAAAATATTTTGTTGGACCGAACTGTTACGTCCTCCGGTACGCGCGGCAGATTTTTAGTTGGGTGCCAAATCTGCACAAGCGGAGAATCAGCCAGCCAGTCCTTGGTTTCGACATAACAGTCAGGGCATCTGCTTTCACGGAAGCTGGTGTGGGAATAAACGCTCGCCTTCCAGACATGGCTCTCTACACATCGCCAGTATACTTCTCTTTCAGAGCCAAAAACGACATCACGCGGCCTCAAAGGAAAACAAGCTGCTCCAACGGCAGAGGTGTCTTTGCCATCAGCTAAAGATTCCCCCTCGAAAACTCCGCTGTACAGAGTCTTCGAGGGGGAATCTTTGGTGTCAAACAGCATGTCTATCAAGGTACCGCCTTATATGGTCGTTTTGCTTTGCCGCTGATCATCCGGAAACACAAAGGTCGTCGATCACTTCGACTTCTTTTTTCTCCAGCAACTTCTTTACCCAGCCGCGGTCAGCCTTTCCGGCTTTGGTCGCCGCTACCTTAGCTTCATCCTTTCCGTGATAGACGCGAGCTGCCTCCAGCACCGTCGGCGCATCCTTGATGGGAATGGCGATCACACCGTCGTGGTCGGCAAGAATGATATCGCCGGGATACACGCTGATCTCTCCGCAGGCGATGGGAACGTTGATCTCGCCCGGGCCTTCTTTATAGGGTCCGCCAGGCGTGCTGCCCGTCGCATAAATGGGAAAGTCCCACTGTGAGAGCTCTTCTATATCGCGGATTGGTCCGTCAAGCACGATGCCGGCGATCTTCTTCTCATAACGCAGATAGGTCATCATGACTTCTCCGATCAACGCGCGTTTGTCATCTCCTTCATTGGAAACGACAAGCACGTCGCCCTCCCCCGCCATTTCCATCGCGGCGTGGATCATCAGGTTATCGCCTGCCCGGCATTTGACCGTCAGTGCAGAACCGACCAGCGGCCGCTTAGGCGAGCTGATGAGATGGATGCGCGGGTTCATGGCGCAGGAGCGGCCCATGCAGTCAGCCACATTTGCGGCAGGCAGCTCACGGAAGCTTTCGATCAGCTCCGGTTCAGCCAAGGTCCGTTTGGTATAGATTCTATTTCCGCAGGACATTTTCTTCACTCCCTTCCAAGCTTTTTCAGCGCTTCCGCCATTCTGCGCAGCGCTTCCTGGATATTCTCCATGGAGTTTGCGTAGGAAATGCGCAGATAGCCGTTCATGTAAAATGCTTCGCCGAACACAACGGCGATCTCCGCCTCGTCCAGCAGGTAATTGGCAAGGTCCTTTGAGCTGTTGATTTGATAATTCTGATACTGCGTACCAAAGTACGAATCAACCTTGGGGAACAGATAGAACGCGCCGTGCGGCATTTCCAGCTCCACGCCCGGCATCGCTTTCAGTGCACCAAAAGCATAATCGCGGCGGCGTTCATATTCGCGGCGCATGGCCTCCACAGAATCCTGCGGTCCGGTCAGTGCCGCAACGCCCGCGCGCTGCGCAATGCAGTTTGCCGCAGAAGTCGCATGACTCTGGATGGATTTGATGCTGGCGGCAACTTCACCGACGGCGGCAGAATAACCCAAACGCCAGCCAGGGATGGCATAGGCCTTGGAAAAGCCGTTGATGGTCACGCAGCGCTCGCGCACCTCTTCGGAGATCGATGCAATGGAAAAGTGCTTTGCATCTCCGAAGATCAGCTTTTCGTATATTTCGTCCGCAATGATGTAAAAGTCCTTTTCAACGGCCAGCGCCGCGAGCGCGCGCAGCGTCTGCTCGCTGTAAACCGCGCCGGTGGGGTTGTTGGGCGTGCAGATGATGATCGCCTTGGTGTGCGGCGTAACAGCCGCGGCAATGTCATCAACATTGAGGGCAAAGCCCGTCTCCGCCTTGCAGGGAACAAACACGGGCGCAGCACCGGTGAGCTTGACCATCTCGCTGTAGCTGACCCAGCATGGCGTGGGAATGATGACCTCATCGCCCGGGTCACACAGAGCCATTAAGGCGTTCATCACAGCCTGCTTTGCGCCTGTGCTGACGCAGATCTCATTGGGAGAGTAAACAAGATGGTTGTCCTTTTCCAGTTTTGTGCAGATCGCCTTGCGCAGTTCAATGATGCCAGGGATCGCCACATACTTGGAAAAGCCTTCTTCAATGGCGGCGACTGCCGCCTCTGCAATATTTTCGGGCGGGCGAAAATCCGGCTCACCAATATTGAGCTTGATAACGTCCTTGCCCTGTGCTTTCAGCTCCGTAACTTTTGCAGACAGCTCACCGGTAACAGATGCGACAATATTTTGTGCCCGCTGAGAAATCATAGAAATCGTCCTTTCCGTTTCAAACATCCAGGGGATAGGCCGAAGCATAGCGCTGCAAAAGGTCCTTGACCATGGGCAGCACCGCCTTACAGTTGTCCCGCGGATATTTGTGGGTAATATAATAGGTGCTTCTTGGGGATGGGGACGAGGTCATTTGCAGGCGATGCACATGCGGCTGTCTGGAAAGCTGCGCGGCTACGCTCAGCGGTACGACCGTCCAAAGTCCTTCCTCGCAGAAGAGCATTCTTGCCGGAGTCTGCGGATCGACCCAAAGATAGCTTTTGGCAGTGTGGAACCAGTACTCATGCCACTGCCGCAGAGAATATCCGCTCGGAATATAGAGATTCTTGCGCACATCCAGCGAGTCCGGAGTGACCGGCGCGGATGTGTCCACCTCCTTTTCCGAGTAGAGCAGCAGCTCGAACGGTTCCGTCAGCAGCGGCGTTACGATCAGGCTGGGAGAATGAAGTTCCACGGTCACGATACCTACATCGTACTGCTTGCGTTCCACCATCGAATAGATATCGGGAGACTGCCCGGTGAGAACCGAAAGCTCCAGCTCCGGATCCGTACGCAGAAGCTCCTGATAGATCGGCGGCATCAGCGTATTGTTCAGCGAATCCACGCTGACGATGCGGATGCTCGTGCGGTTGTGCTCCTTCATCCCGATGATCTGGCCGTGCAGATTCATCCACTCCTCCGCCAGCGGGACAAGCTCCTTGCCGCTGGCAGTCAGCTCTATCGAGCGCTGACCTTTGTGGCGCACGATCAGCTCAACACCGATCTCCTCTTCCAGCTGGCAGATCCATTTGCTGATGCTCGACTGCGAGACATACAAGGATTCCGCCGCCTTTGATAGGCTGTTGGTATTGACCACTGCCAAAAATGCTTCAATATAACGATAGTCGATCATATTTCCTCCGGTAAACATTGGTATAACGAAGGATACCCCATGCAGCATGCGCTGCGTTATGTCTGGAGTATACCATCCGCACGCGCGGAACAAAAGAGAATAATTTTAGCATTAAATATTCCTGTACGCGATATTATGACAGATCGTGCAACTTTTCGCAAGAACGTCTTCCGTTATTTTCATGGATTTGTCAAAATATTCTCGTGCGCAATATTTTCGTCCACAAATCGGCGCTTTTCATTGGGCGCTGTGCGTGGTATGGTTCACTTACCCCATGAAAAAACCGCGTGTACTGTGTAAAAGCGCAAAAGGAGGAAAACGATCCATCATGTATGACATCATCATCCGCAATGGCCGTGTGATCGACCCGCAGAACAAATTCGACGCCAAAGCGGACGTAGCCATCTACAACGGAAAAATCGTTGGCGTCGGTGATTATCAGAACGCAGAAAGCGACCGCGTTCTTGATGCCGCAGGGCACATTGTTACCCCCGGCCTGATTGACGCCCACGCGCATCTGTGGCCGTTGACCAAGATGGGCATTTCCACAGAATGCACCTGCATCCCCAGTGCCGTCACAACGGCGATCGACGCCGGCAGCGCCGGCTGGGCGACCTACGAGACGAGCCGCGGCTTCATCAACACCTGCAAGGTACGTGTAAAAACGCTGGTCAACGTCAGCCCTATGGGCCTGCCGTGCAATGGATACCTTGAAAATGTTGACCCGGATTATCTCGGCGGCGTATACGAGCGGGAGATCGAGCAGCTGTTTGATCGCTATCGCGGCGAGCTGATTGGCATCAAGCTGCGCGTCAACACCGGCGTCATCAAGGACATGGGTGAAAAGCCTCTGCTGCGGGCGCTGGAGCTGGCAGAGCGCTGCCATGCGCGCCTCGTCATCCACTCTTCAGAAACGGCGATCCCGTTCGGGCGACTGTGCAATCTTTTGCGTAAGGACGACATCCTGACGCACATGTACAATAAGCGCAACAACTCGATCCTGCTCGGTCCTGACGGCAAGGTCCGTCCCGAGGCATGGGAGGCGAGAAAGCGCGGCGTTTTGTTCGACGTCGGCCATGCACAGGGACACTGCGACGTTTCCGTCGCTAAAGCGGCCATCGAGCAGGGTTTCCTGCCCGATATGATCGGCACCGACGCCTGCGAAGAAGGCGCATTTCGTGAGCACCTGATGTTCTCCATGCCGTTTATCCTGTCCAAGATGCTCAGTCTGGGTCTGAGCCTGACGGATGCGATCTCGGCCACGACCGAGAAGCCCGCCAAATGGATCGGCATGGAAGATCAGATCGGATGCTTAAGCGCCGGTTCCTTTGCAGATGTTGCAATTTTTGACCTGAAAGATAAAGACTTTATCTACCGCGACCGCGGCGGAGCATTTTACACCGGCCACCAGCTGCTCAAGCCGGTCGCTACGATCAAGGACGGACAGGTCGTTTACCGCGACCTTGAATTCTAATCAGACATCACAACAGGAGGGAAACATTGTGAAAAAGCTAAGCTTATCCACGCGAGTGTTTATCGGCTTCGGCTTAGGTATTTTGCTCGGCGTTATCTTCGGCGAAAAGATCCTTGTCATTAAGATCATCGGCGATATCTTCCTCAAGCTCATCAAGATGCTGACGGTTCCCCTGGTATTCTTCTCCATCATCAGCGGCATTACCAACCTCACGGACGTCAATAAACTCAAGCGCGTGGGCGCGAAGATCCTTGGCATGTACGTCGTCACCACACTGCTGGCTGGTTTCATCGGCCTTGGCATTGCACACCTGATCAATCCCGGTGTCGGTTTCCAGATCGATTCCTCCGCAATCGGCTCCTATGAAGCCACCGCAATGAACAGCGTTTCCGACACGCTGCTGGCCATGGTTCCGGATAACATCATCAATGCAATGGCCAACACCAACATGATGGGCATCATCATCTTCTGTGCGATCTTCGGCTGCGCTATGGTCATGCTGGGCACCACAGTCTCTGTCGTCAAGGATTTCATCGTTCAGACCACGGATATCATGTACAAAATGACCGCCATCATCATGGAGACCTCCCCGTTTGGCGTCTGCGCCCTGATGGCCTGTGCGATTGGCCAGTACGGCACAAAGATCTTTGGGCCCCTTGGCAAGTTCATCCTCTGCGACTATCTCAACTGCGCCGTCATCGTCTTTGTCATGTACTTCCTGATACTAAAGTTCATAGGCAAGGTCAAGTTCCCGTATTTTATGCGCAAGATCCTGCCTCTGTGGGCCATGACCGCGGCGACCACCAGCTCCTCCGGCTCTCTGCCCGTCACCATGCGCATCACGCGCGATGACTTCAAGGTCGAAGAAGAGCTCTACGGCTTCTCTCTTCCCCTTGGTGCGACCATCAACATGAACGCCGGCGGCGCATACTACTCCGCGGCTGTCGTCTTCGCGGCTCAGATCTACGGCGTGCCCCTGACGCTCACGCAGGAGATCACCATCGTCATTCTCGCGACGCTTATCTCCGTCGGCTCTCCCGGCATCCCGGGCGGCGGTATTGTGATGACCATCATGCTGCTCACCACCATGGGTCTCCCCGTCGACATCATGGGTATGATTGCTGGCATCTATAAAATCATCGACATCGCGCACACCACCATCAACTGCACCGGTGACGTTGTCAGCACTATCGCCGTCGCCAGAAGCGAAGGCATGATCCACGACGAGTACAGCGAGAAGCACACCGTCGCTTAACACTGATTACTTTTTTCCATACGTTCTCTTTAAGGCCCGGGATCTGCAAGGCCAGATCCAATCGATCCCCCGGCTCAGCCGGGGGATCGATCATTTGTCGCCACACCTTATACTACACCAATCGTATTGTTCTCAGCATTCTATGCAGAAAGTAGTACCGCTTTGAAAATATCTTTTCAGCAAAAAGCCACCTTAAACTTGTCGTTTAAGGTGGCTTTTTTGGACTGTGTTGACAAAAAAGATGTGTCGCTTTAGTTACAGCTTTTATGATAAGAAATAAAACACCCGCATCCAATTTGTAAGTTTCATTAACTTACACGAAATGGGGACTGTACATCGTGCTCGTTTCAATATTCCTTTAGTGATTCGGTATTTACACAGAAGGATCCATAGCCTAACCGAGATTGTAATCAACTTGAAATTTGAGATCGTAATCAGTTGCCTGATTCCTCGCTTGCAGAAAGACTCAATTTCCACTGATTTTATGGAAGTGACCTTGTTCCAGATGCAGAAAATGGAGCAGATAGTCAGTGAGAAAGTAAGGCGGAAGCGGCCAAAACAAATGTGGTTTTTAGCTGTGATAAAAATTGACGCAGGGGCTTTTCAGTGCAGTACACAATATTTTCGCCTTGTTTGTTTTCCATCGTTGCTAATCTCGTACATCACATTAGCACCGAAGTCTTGCAAGTTTCCTCGCCTCATTTTCCGTGATATCCTAACCTAATAATAAAGGAGGATATTGCTATGAAATATTCAAACGAAGAAAAGCTATCCATTGTCGCACGTTGCCGGCAAGGGGAAAGTGTCGCCGCTCTTTCCAATGAGCTCGCTATCCCGCGCAGTACCTTATATCGTTGGATCAAATCTTTTCCTACGGGCAGTGCTGGAAAGCTGTTGAAGTTTTCCTATCAAGAATACACATTGCTCCAGCGTAAAGTTGAAAAATTACAAAATGTCATCACGATTCTGAAGTCCGCCGATTGTTTGGTATCTGCGCCATTAAAGGAACGGCTGCATGCGCTGGAACCGTTTTATGGGAAGTATGAGGTCCACACAATATGCGAAGCACTGGATGTCGACCGTGGTACATTTTACAACCATATGATACGCAACAAACGTGAAAATGCCTGGTTTGAGAAACGCCGAGAAGAGTATTGCCAACTGATCCGTGATGTGTTCGATGAATATCAGCAGGTGCTGGGCGCGGAGAAAATTCAAACGATCCTTGTCCAGAGAGGTCATCAAGTCAGTAAGGAGTATGTTTCACGGCTCATGAGTGAAATGGGACTGCGCAGCGTTCGGATGACAGCAAAGAAGGAATATCTAAAGCTGCGTGAGCCGGAGAGAAAGAAAAATCTCCTGCAGCAGCAATTTACTGCTGACCAGCCAAATCAGAGGTGGGTCAGCGATGTTAGTTGCTTTAGACTCAGAGATCACTATCTCTATGTCTGTGTGATCATTGATCTTTTCTCCCGCAAAGTGATCGCATATAAGATTTCAAAGAAGAACAGTACCCAACTCATTACGGCCGCGTTTAAGATGGCTTATGAGGAGCGAAATCCCCCAGCCGAACTTATTTTCCATAGTGATCGCGGCGCACAATATACATCTCACCGGTTTCAACAGCTTTTGCATAAATACAATACGAAGCAATCCTTTTCTCAGCCCGGCAAGCCGCATGATAACGCGGTCGCAGAATCATTCTTCGCATCGCTGAAAAAAGAAGAGCTCTACCGAAAGGATCATCCTTCCGATAGAGCGTTTCAAGCCAGCGTTGCTTCCTATATTGAGTTTTATAACACTAAGCGCCCCCATCGTACATTGAAAAATCTGACGCCATGCCAGATGGAAGAATAGTCCACCGAGAATGTCAAATGAGACATCCGTGTTCGAACCGCCTGATTTTTTTGTTTTCTATGCCAAATTGAAGCGGTTTGTGTTTTTGTGTCTCATATTTGCTTCAGCGCGCCACTCGCTGAAATCCCTGTCATACCAAGACTTTCAGGACATAAAATGACCCTACCCAATCCTCAAGTCTCATCGACTTGTTCGAATTGGGTAGGGTCATTCATGCCGTACCACTGTAGATTTTTGAACCCCCGGCTCAAAAATGCCATGCGCAAGTCGGAATTCTCCGTTCTTTTTTAACTTTTCTCAAACTTTTTTAATGGGTGCTTTCAAGAGCTGCTAATTGGCCGCGTGAAAAACCATTATGCGAAAACGCTATTTTTCCTCTGGCATCTCGCTCATATCCGCGGCCGCCCCTTCCAGAAGGTCAGTCACGACCTGATTGAGCTGCGCGGCGTTCTTCGGGGAGATGACCGGCGTATTGGACTGTGACTCAATGTCTTTCCTTGTTCGTCCGGCAACCTGTCCGCCAGCTTTAGCAACTTCCAGATTCTCTTGGAAGGTCGTGGGCTTTCGATCCTTTGAAAACTGTGTGGTGGTGGCTTCCGCCAGCATATTCAGCACCAGCTCCAGCGTGGTCATGTTATCACGAAGGTTTTCCTTTTTCAAGCCCTTTAGATTTTTGTACTGCCGGGTGGACATCCCCGACCATGCGCGGGAGATCTCATCGGTGAGGATGGCGTACTCCACGCCCTTCTGCACGCCGCGGGCGTCCCATTCATCTGTCAGTTCCTTGCGGACCTGAATGGCTTGCAGCCGCTGGTTGATCCACTCGCGGGTGTACCCCTTTTTGAGATAGGTTTCCAGTGCCCGCTCGATGGTCAGTTCCGGGTCGATGGTTTCCTCAATGCGCTCCCGGCCAACCTGTGCTAACCATGCTCGGAATGGTTCTGCTTTTGGAGAGGGAATAGATTGGACGATACGGAGGAGCTGCTCGGTGTCCGCTACATCGGTCAATCGTTTTTTTCCGTCTGGAGCAGTCATTTTCAACTGTACGATTTTTTCGTACAGTTCAACTGCGCCCTCAGACTTTAGTTTTCTCTTGAGATCACTCCAATAACGGCGTGGATTATCTGTGCCGCTCAACACCTCGCAGACATCGACAATGGAAAAATACCATTCCTCTTTTTCCTCGTCCCACGCCGTGCGGATGCGCTTGTCCTCGAATAGCTGGATCTTATCGTTCTGTGCCATTCTGTTCACCTCACTCCTGCAACAACTCTTTCAGCAATCCCTGACACCCCGCCAGCACATCCTGCCATGTCGCCTCGAAGTCCTCGGTATACCACGGGTCGGCAACATCGCGTGGATGGTCGGTATAGTCCATCAGGAGGTGCAGCTTGCCGGCAAAGTCGCCGCCGCAGATGCGGTGCATATTCCGCAGGTTTGCGCTGTCCATGCCGATCAGCAGGTCGTACTTGTCGTAGTCCTGGTTTGTGAGCTGCCGCGCCGCGTGGCCGTCGCAGGAGATCCCATGCTCCGCCAGCTTGCGCCGCGCCGGAGGATAGGCCGGGTTGCCGATCTCCTCCCGGCTGGTGGCCGCCGATTCGATATGGAACTGCGACGCCAGCCCCGCTTTCTTCACTAAGTCCTTCATCACGAACTCGGCCATGGGGCTGCGGCAGATGTTTCCATGACAGATAAACAGGATATTCTTCATACTGGTTCTTCTCCGAAAACTCATCATTTTCTACAGTATAACAGGTATCCTCGTTTTCGCCAAGAGCAATTTCCGAATGTTCGGCTCTCTCAATCATCCGCAGCAGCTCTGTTTTGGATAAGCCGCTTTCGGCGGTCTTCCGAATGTACCAGCACCTCTCGTCCATGGTCAATTCGGCCTCCATGATGACCACGTTCCGCGTCCAGTTCAGACGCATTGTCTCCACCAGCAATTCAGGCGTGTCGCCGTACATCCGGTAGAAGTCCCGCATACGGCGCAGGTTGCGGGGAGAGAAGCCCTCGGCTGTGGGATAGGCGGCTTGCAGGTATTCCGACGCTGCGACAGCCGCTCCTTTTTCGATCCTGCCGCTGACCACCCGACCGATCTCACGGTACAATTCCATCTGTGACGGCCGTTCCACAACAGCGACGTCCAGCGCGGTGAACATGGCGGTGTAATCTGTTGGCTTGCGGATATTCATTGGCTTTCTCCTTTCCTGCGCGGTGCGCCTGATCAACGCTCAAAGCAGAGAAAAGCACGGTGATGTCACCGTGTTTTTCTCTGCTTTGACCTGCTTCAGATGATCCGCACGATCTGCTCCCACAGCAGAATGTGCTTTTCGTCAATGGCTTTGTTGTCGTGATAATGGCCGAACAGCCAGTAGTGGTATTTTGCCCTTTCCTGTACCTCTTGCAGGAAGTCCGTGAGCCGGTCCGCCTCGTTGTGGCGGCTCCCCATGAGGGCAATGCTGGTGGGAGCGCAGTGGGTGATGATGTAGTCCACCGCCCAGCCGACCGCGTCGAGGGTTCGCCGTGCCTCGGCGTATTCCTCATCGGAGGGCAGCTCCCGCGCCCACCACGAGATGTGGTTGATGCGGTATCTCGCTCTTGGTTTGCGCTGGAGCATCATGAGCCTTCGCTCAAAATCCGGGGCGTCCGGCTCCAGAATCCCATCCTCGATGTCGTGGCTTTTTGCGCCGCCCATGGTGAAGAAGCGGTGGCCCTCCAGTTCGAAGATCTGACCGCGCATCAGGTGCAGCACATGAGGCCGAACGCGATGCACCTTGCCGCCGTGCCACTCCGCTACGGGGTATCGTTCCAGCGCGTCATAGTTTTCATGGTTGCCGCAGACGAAGGCCAGCGTGAAGGGCAGGTGTTCCAGCCAGTCCAGCGTTTCATCGTCGCGGCTGTCGCCAAACCACACGCCGCCGCAGTCTCCTGCGATGATGACCGTGTCATCCTTCGTCATGTTAGCTTGCTCCGGGAAGTGTTTTGGTTCAAACCTTGCAAAATTTCCGTGGCAGTCGCCGGTCACAAATACCATTTTCCCATCTCCTATCTTAGTTTGATATGCTCTGGCGGATCTCAATGCCGCTCCTGAGCGTCACGCTGATCTCGTTTTTGGACAGCACCTTCACCTGTGCCACCAACTGCCGGATGGCAGTCTCGTCCCATTCCGTGATGTGGGGCACGGCATTTTCCAGCATCCCCGCGGCATCCCTGATACGCCGATCCGCTTCGGTGTGTTCCTTATTCTCGGCAAGGATGGAGGCCCGCCGCTCCTTGAGCGCGGTCTGCTCGTCCAATATCTCCTTGAACTGATCCCCATAGGCGATGGGATCATCCGCCGCCTTTTCCAGCAGCCTTTGGAACTGCACCTCCAGCTCCGCCAGTCTGCGGTCGATGTCGCCAAGGCTCATGCCGCTGCCGGGGAACGGGATGACCTCTGCCTCCAACGCCTCCGTGATTTGGCGGATGCGGCCATCCAAGTCCGGCAGGACGGTGTTGAGGGCGGCTATGATCGCCTGCTGGAGCGGCACCTCGTCCAGCGTGGGCGAGCTGTGGCAGTATTTCTTACCGTAGTCCAGGCGGCTCACACAGCGCCACACGACGCGCTTTCCGTCGGGGCGCGTCCATGTGCAGCGGCGGTACAGCGTTCCGCACTCGCCGCACACCAGACGGTCCGAGAGGGCGTAGCGGCTGGTGTAGGCGGAAAGACCGGTGGTGGCTCTTTTAGAGGGGCTTTTTGCCGCCTTGCGCCGCGCCATCTCCGCCTGCACCGCGTTGTACTTCTCGCGGCTGACGATGCCCTCATGGTGGTTCTCTATGAGGTACATAGGGAGCTGCCCTGTGTTTTTGATGACCTTGCGGTTGATGACATCCTGCTGGAAGGTCTTCTGCATCAGCACATCGCCGCAGTATTTCTCGTTCCGCAGGATGCTCTTGATATGAGGCAGCGTCCATTGCGGGGACTTGTCGGAATATATCACGCCCTGCTCATGCAGTTCGTCCCGCAGCATTCGTGTGCTGGCTCCGGCGAGGTACCGCTCGTAGATCCAGCGGACGACCTCTGCCTCCTCCGGGATGATCTCCGGCTTATCGTCCGCGCCCCTGCGGTAGCCGTAGAGGTATTTGTACTGGATGGTCGCCTTTCCGCTCTCCATGGCACGGCGTTTCCCCCATGTGACATTGGCGGAGATGGATTCGCTCTCGGACTGCGCAAAGGCGCCGGAGAGGGTGATGCGCAGCTCACTGTCCTCCTCCAGCGAATTGATGTTCTCCTTTTCAAAGATGACGGCGATGCCCAGTTCCTTGAGCGCCCGTGTGTAGTAGAGGCAGTCCACCGTGTTCCGGGCGAACCGGGAGACTGATTTGGTGAGGACGACGTCTATCTTCCTCTGGCGGCAGTGGCGGATCATGCGCATGAAGTCCTCTCGCTTTTTCACCGAGGTGCCGGTGATGCCCTTGTCGGCGAAGATGCCCGCCATGGTCCACACGGGGTTGGACATGATCTTGTCGGTGTAGTATTCCTTTTGCGCCTCATAGCTGTTTGCCTGATCCTCCTCCTTGGTGGAGACCCGGCAGTAGGCGGCGACCCGGAGCTGTCTTTGCAGCTCCGCCTGCCGGACCGACTCCGGCTTTGCGGGGATCTTAATGACTCTTGGGGCGGTTTCGTTCACATCTGATCTCTCCTCTCTATGGTCTGTCCGTTCTTCAGCGTCACGGTCACGCTTTTGTTCGTCACACGCACCTTTGACACCGTGCTTTGCAGCAGCTCCGCATCCGGCTCCGTCATGGGCTTGCAGCCAGTGAGCAGCCGCCGCAGCCGCACAGTTTCGTATTCCGTGTTCCCGATGGCATCGTACTGCTCTGCCGCCAGTTGAAGGAGAAGCGCTCTGGCGTTGTCCTCGTCGATGGGCTGCCGCTCCAGCGCGGAGGTCAGCTCCTCCCGCGTTTTTCCGCAGGCAGTGCCGACCACTTGGGATACCGCTGGCTGAATACGGTCGGGACAGCGTATGAGCTCGTTGAGCAGGTCGGTGACGATCTTCTCCACCCGCGCGGGAGGCGGTGTGCCGCAGAGCCGCCGCAGAGCCTTTTCCGCCGCCGTGCGGAGCTGCTCCGGCTCGATGAGTGCCGGATAGCCTTTCTCTCCGATATATCTCTCATCTTCCAGAATACGGGAGACCATGTTTTTGTTCCATGCCCGCCCCGCATAGTAGGGGATCTCCTGTCGGCAGAGCACCTTGGTCAGCTCCCCCAGCGTGGCTCCCGCGCCGTAGCCTTGGAAGATAAACCGTACCAGCTCTGCTTCCTCCGGCTGGATCGTGATCTCGCCCAGCGTCATACGGTAGCCGAATGGCTGCTTTCGGTTTCCCATTATCGCACCGTCCTCTCAATGGATTCCCGCAGCTTCAGCCCGTTATGCAGGCGGAAGCGGAGGGCATCGTTGCTCTCCACGATGATTTCCGCAACAAGCGCGCCGCACAGCTCTGTGTCGGGGCGGTCGAGGAAGTCCGGCCCATCCTCCAGCAGGGCTATCAGCTCCCGTGTCCGCTGGGCGGTGGCATCCCCCTCGGCATCCATCAGCTTCTCTTTGTCCAGCTTGGCCTGCCGGAGCTGGCGGGTCAGCTCGTTGCTTTTGGATATAAAAATGTCAGGATCAACGAGGCCGTTTTGCTTGAGGAAGGCCAGCGTTTGATTCTGACTGGAGAGTTCGGATATTTTTTTGTTGAGGGAAACGATGTCCTCGCTCCAGAGCAATCTGCGATCACGGATCGTCCGGAGGGTCTCGAGCATCTGCTCCAGAATGGGGAGGCTCTGATGCTTGAGCTTATAGTAGAGGCGGCAGAAGGCTTCATCCGTCTGCGCTCCGGCACGGGCTTGATGGCGCAGTCGCCTTTTTCATCGTGTCGGCAGCAGCACCAGTACCATCTGCTATTGACTTGCTTTGCCCGGATGCGGGAGCCGCAGGAGCAGCGCATCCGGACGCAGAGCCTTCCATGGGTGACAGCCTGCCCGACGCTGCGCTTTTGCATCAGTGTCTGTACCTGGTCGAAAGTTTTCCGTGGAATGATGGGCGGATGTGTTCCTACTGCGTAATACTGTTCATGCTCACCGGTGTTTTTGTGGTGGGTCGCAGGAAGTGTATCGCTGGTGTAGGTTTTTTGCCACAGGGAATCTCCTGTGTATTTTTCGTTGGTGAGGATGTATCGGACAGAGGCACTGTGCCATTTTTTTCGCTGGCCGCTGGAAATGCCCTCCTCGTTCAACATTTTTGCGATTGCAATTCTATTAACACCGTTGAGGTACCATTGAAAGATGCGGCAGACCACCAGTGCGGCGTCAGCATCGATTTCTATTTTCCTGCCAACAAGTTTGTAGCCGTAGGCCATGGACGAGGGAAGGAAAGTCCCTGCTTCCATTCTGCGCTGATAGCTCCAGCGCATATTGCCGGAGATGGATTCGCTCTCCTTTTGGGCGAAGGCGGCGTAGATGGCGGTGATGAGCTCGCTGCTCACATTGGCGGTGTCGATGCCCTCGCGCTCGAAGCGGACATTGACGCCCAGCTCCTTCAGCTCCCGCACTGCCTCCAGACAGTCCTTGGTGTTCCGGGCGAAGCGGGAGATGGATTTGACGAGGATCTGGCCGATGAGTCCTCTGCGGCAGTCCGCCATCATGCGTTGGAAGTCCTCCCGCTTTGCGGCGGAGGTGCCGGTGATGCCCTCGTCGGCGTAGATATCCACCATGCGCCATTCAGCCTTGCCGGAGATCAGCTCGGCGTAGTAGCGGTTTTGCGCCGCGAAGGAGTTGAGCTGGTCATCGGAGTCCGAGCTGACGCGGGTATAGGCCGCTACCCGCAGCTGCGCATTCCGCGGCTTCTCCGCCGCCTCGATCTTGATGACGCGGGGCTGCGCTGCCAGTGCCGTTGTGCCGTCTGTCAGATGCTTTTCCGCCATGCCTGCTCACCTCCTGTTTTGGCAACACAAACACTACCACAACCTTGTTTGGAAAGCTACTGAAAGATGAAGAAAATCAGAGAGAAATCATGATGTCCGCGCCGCTGTCCGCGGCAATCCGTGCCGCCACCCTCCGCAGCTCCTTTTCGCTGAAGCTGCCGCTTTCCCGAAGCTGGCGCAGCAGAAGGATGATGCCGTAATAATTGACGTTCTGATCCATATCGGTACCTCTTTTCTGAATTTTGCCTTGCGGCACAAATATGAGGATCGTCCGGGGGATAAGGAGGGGGTGAATGCAGGCCGTTCAGAGGATTAAAAGAGAGAAGAGAATGGATGGCGGAAAAGAGAAAGAGGAGGGGGACGATCCCCATACTTCTGCCGCAAAGCAGAAAAGGCCGCTCCGTAACGGGGCGGAACTGCTCCCTGCGGAGTGGCCTTCTTGCTCTTGCGTTGCTGCCTGTATTCGACACTACTTCCCCAGGCAAGGGCGGCGGCTGGAACCGCGCTGGCGCGCGTCACGGGAGTTTCACCCCTCCGAGGTTCTCTCGAAGCTGCGTACAGGAGTATCATTGTGGGCTGACGGGGTCATGGCGAAGCAGCCTGCCAAAGCTGCCTTGACCTGAGTGGGTATCGCTCTGCACCTTCCATTGGCCGTCCTAATATGCGGATCATGCTCCGCACAGGTGGTCCTCGCGCACCCGGTCTGACGCTCGCGCCGTCAGCAAAGGTATTCCAGTCACCGGATATGACCGCCTGGGCGGTGTTTTTCAAGGTTCAGAAGATGGGGGATACTTGTCCCTTCACTAATCATCTTTTTTCAGGCTTTTTCACAACCATTTTTGGACCCCTTTTCAAAAATTTTCTCGTTTTTTCAAAGCGGAGACCAGCGATTTAGACACAGCCTACTGTGTGACGCCTTCTGCTTCGGCGATTTCGCTCTCTGTTTTCTCTTCGATGCAATACTGCCGGAGTCTGTAAAACTGTGCCCCAGTCAGTATGCTTCTGATCCCAGAAACCGCCGCCTCCGCACAACGAATCTGATCTTCTCTGACCTGCCTTTCCTCTGCCAAAGCCTCCTCATTGGGAACAGCAAGGGCGGCTTCCGGAACCATGTCCATAGATGTGGTGTGGTCGCTTTCCTCCACATCGCTTTTATCCTCTGCGTGAAAGTCCTGGTCCGACCACCTCTTCCAACGGCGAAACTCTGCTTCATCGGTGAAATCAGCGCAGGTCAGGCAGATCAGATTTCCATCGGCGTCTGGAAGTACAATGGCATCTGGATTTTTCTTGTTCAGTGCGTAGATGCTCCGTCTGTCATACATTTTTGGTTCCTCCATATTCTGAAATCTGTTGGATGCAAATTTCAGAACACAGGAGGGCCACGGCAGCGGGGTCGCGCACAGGGCGCAAAAAAAGCCCACAGCGACACCGCTGTGGGCATAAGGATATTCGAGGGTAACGATGGCGGACGGAGGCGGGGTATCCTCAAAAGGACGCAAAAAGTCGGGGCATCCGATGCCCAGCCATAGGTGAATGAAGGAAGGCTGCCATTCGGCAGCGACGACAGTACCGCGGATGTGAGGATACCCCATAAAAACCGCCTGTCCTGGCATTGAACCAATGTTTTTTCATTGCCGTGCAGGTTCGCCTCTCCGCTCAAAGCAGGAGATCACGGCAGAAAAGCGGAGAGATTGCTGTATCGCAGTCTCTCCGCTTTCGACATGGATGGCTGTTCAGAAGCTCTGAACAGGGGGAGGTATCAGATGGTGTGTTCTCAGTGGTCGAATGCCTGCTGGATCTTTCTTAGGCGGATATAAAATGCTGCTTCAACTCCCATGTTCGTTGCCTACCGATTGGTCTCTTGTTCCTACATTTTGCTGACAACAGCCCTGATATCTACCGCTATAAAAGCTATCCCTCGCTTATTCATCTGCCTCCGATCATCCTTCTGGAAATCGCTCATTTGTGTGCTTCCGTCGATAGCTGGACCATAGTTGAAGTCCCACTGGGACAAACGGGCTGGTAACGTCACATAGCTGCCGTGTTCAGCCGGATGCATCCGTTCCTGTGTTCATTTTTGAAATGATGTCAGAGAGGAAGTTGTCTGCGTTCCCGGCCCTCAGGTCCTTTTTCTGGAGCAGCAGCGCGCATTCATCATCGCAGACCACAAGCCACAAATGCAATGATTCAAAGGCGTTCTTTATCCGTGTGTACGGGAGATGTTCTTCGTTCTCCTCCGCGCAGATCGTTATGCCGGCATCCTCGAAGCGGATGGTGGTTTTGAGCTTTTCCCAATCAACGGCCCGCTGCAGCTCCAGCGCTTTCCGCGCCTCCTTTTTGCAGGATGCCGGTATGCGCGGCGGCGTTCTTCTGCGAACAAGGGCAAACTCCAGCAAGCCTGCAATGATCGCGGCTGCGCCCGCAATGATCACATCGGTGGTTTTTGGCGGCATCAAGCCAAGAATCAACGTCAAAAGACCCAGAGCCAGCAGAAACAAGCCATAAATGCGGTAGCGCACCGTCCGCTTTTCGCGCCCCGGGCCTTTCGCGGCGTGCGTTCTGATGCGGTCTATCGCATTCCAGATAGAGGGGTAGCGCCGCCGGCTCTCAGCTTCCAAACGCTGGTGCAGCAGTTCCGCGGTTTCTCTGTCCACAGCAGGATCATCGTAGTTGCTTATTTGAAAAAGATACATGGTGCTTCTCCGTTTCGAAATCATCTCATTGAGAGTGCGGAAAATTCCATTCACAGCATATCGGACTGCCACAGGGCAGTCCGATATGCTGTTATGTTCTGATAGTGATTGCCGACCGCTTGCGTCCTATTTTTCAAACAGGTACAGCAGGTATCCGTAGCCCTCGGCCTCCATTTTTTCATAGGGGACGAAGCGCAGGGCCGCGCTGTTGATGCAGTAGCGCACGCCGTTGGGCGACTCCGGGTCGCCGGTGAACACATGACCGAGATGGGAGTCTCCGGCGCGGCTTCTGACCTCCGTGCGGCGCATCCCGTGGCTCAAATCCTCTTTTTCCACCACAGCGGGGCCCTCGATGGGCTTCGTAAAGGCAGGCCAGCCGCAGCCGCTCTCGTACTTATCTGTGGAGGAAAAGAGCGGCTCGCCGGTCACGACATCCACATAGATGCCCTTTTCAAACTTGTCCCAGAACTCGCCTGTGAAGGCGCGCTCCGTGCCGCTCTCCTGCGTGACGCGGTACTGCTCCGCCGTCAGCTTGTCCCGAATGGACTCCGCCGCGGGCTTCTGATAGTCGCCCGGGTCGATGCGCAGCCGGGAGAACAGCGCCATCTCCGCGCGCGGGATATGGCAGTAGCCGTTCGGGTTCTTTTCGAGGTAGTTCTGGTGATATTCCTCGGCGGGATAGTAGTTTTTGAGCGGGCCGATCTCCACGAAGAATTTCTCGCTGCGGCCGCGCTCGATCTCCGCGATGCGCTTCACTGTTTCTCTCGCGCTTTCGTTGGTGTAGTAGACGCCGGTCTGGTACTGGCTGCCGCGGTCGTTGCCCTGCCGGTTTTGCACCGTGGGGTCGATGACATAGAAGTAGGCCAGCAGCAGCGCGTCAAGGCTCACCTGCTCGGGGTCATACTCCACGCGCACCGTTTCCCGAAAGCCGGTCTCTCCCTTGCAGACGGTCTTGTAATCGGCATCCGCCTCGCAGGTGCCGTTGGCATAGCCGCTCTCGGCGTCGATGACGCCGGGGATGGACTGCATCAGCTGTTCCATGCCCCAGAAGCAGCCGCCCGCCAGATAGATGACATTGTCTGTGGTATCCATATAGGTGATCTCCTCGTCAGACCGGTCAAAAGCCAGTCCGTCCATGTTTGCTTCCTGTCCGCTCTTTTCCTTCGGCACAGTCTGCTTCTCGGCGGCGCAGCCGCCCAGCAGCAGCACCGAGGCGAAAAGCAGTGCCAATACACTTCGATACATCGCGTTTCCTCCTTTCAGGAGAAGCTGGGCTCACTCTGCCCTTTACCCGCCATGGGCAATGCAATGGCGCGCAGCAGGCGCTTTTTTAAATCTCGGGTCAGCCCACATCGGCGGCGAGCGCCTGATCGATGAGCTTTTGCAGCGTCTCCGCCTGCTTCTTTTCCGTGATGGCTCCTACGATGGGTTCACCCACGATATTGCCGCTGCGGTCGACCACATAGGTGGTGGGATAAGCAAAGATATTGGTGGTAAACTTTCCCGCCTCACCATCTGAGTCAAAATACACATTCTGATAGGTGGCGCCCTTCTTGGCCAGCACGTCCTTCGCCTCGGAAATCGCTGCCTCGTCGCCGTCCAGTGTGAAGGTGTTGACGCCGATGAGGGAGCCGCCCTTCTCCGCGAGTTCCTTATTCAGCGCGTCCAGCTCGGCAAGCTCTCCCACGCAGGGATTGCAGGTGGTGAACCAGAAATTCACTACGGTGACGGCGTTGCCGGAGAACAGCTCGTCGCTCTTCACCGTGTTGCCATCCAGGTCTTTCCCTTCAAAGGCGGGGAACTTCTGCATGCTGCCGTCGTCGGGAGGGGTGCTCGTGTCGCTGCCCGCGGGCATACTCATATCGCCGTCCATGGATTTCTGCATGATCTCGGGATACTTATCTTCCAACTCGGTCAGCTTGTTTTCAATATTGCTGATCTCCGTGGCCGACTCCTTCAGCCACTCATACTCCTTGTCACTGAACTCTTCCTTGGCGTCCTCGATGGTCTTGAGCAGGAAGTCGCCGTAGTTTTTGCCGTCCTCCTGCATGGTCATGCCCTTATCGGCCGCCCTGAACACCTTCTCCCAGAGTTCGGCATTTTCCGACAGGAACGCGTTTTCCCGCTCCAGCAGCTCCTTGTGCAGGGCAAGCGCCTCCTCGGCGGTTTTCGGCTCGCCGGTCATGGCGGAGCCGTCTCCGCTCATATCCGCCTGCTTGTCGTTGTCCTTTGCGCCGCAGGCTGCAAGGGCCAGCACCATCAGCACGGCAAAAGCCAGTGCAAAAATTCTCTTCATGTTCATTTCGATTCCTCCATCGTTGTTTTCTTTGATGTTTCTTCCCCGCTGCCGAAGCCGTAGCGGAAGCACACGGCGTTCGTCGGACAGGCACGGATACACATCCCACAGCGGATGCACTCGGTATGGTTGGGCGTTTTCGTCACATCCACGTCCATCTTGCAGGCTCTGGCGCATTTCCCGCAGGAGATGCACTTATTCTTATCCACCTTCATCTGGAAGAGGGACACCCGGTTGAACAGGGCGTAGAACGCACCCAGCGGGCAGAGCCACTTGCAAAACGGCCGGTAGAACAGTACGCTCAGCACGATCACCGACAGCAGGATGCTGAACTTCCATGTAAACAGCTTGCCCAGCGCCGCCCGGATGCCGGAATTGGCAAGGGACAGCGGGATGGCTCCCTCCAGCACGCCTTGGGGGCAGAGGTATTTGCAGAAGAACGGGTCGCCCATGCCCACGTCATTCACAAGGAACGCCGGCAGCAGGAAAACCATCACCAGCAGGACAGCGTACTTGAGGTATGTCAGCGGCTTCAGCCTCTTTGTGGAGAGCTTCTTTGTCGGGATCTTATGCAGCAGCTCCTGAAGCCAGCCGAAGGGACAGAGGAAGCCGCAGATAAAGCGCCCCAGCAGGACTCCCAGCAAAATGAGGAAACCTGTGATATAATAGGAGAAGCTGAACTTTGACGACCCCACCACCGCCTGAAACGCCCCGATGGGACAGGCCCCGGAGGCTGCCGGACAGGAGTAGCAGTTCAGCCCCGGCACGCAGACGGTTTTCCCAGCGCCCTGATACAGTCCTCCCTTGAGGAAGTTCGGCAGGTGCAGGTTGGTCAGCAGCGTCGCCCCCGCCTGAATCCAGCCCCGGAAGCGGGACATGGTCTGTGAAACGCCTGAAAACTTTTTACCCAATGCCCACACACTCCAGACATAATTTGATTGCTTTGCTCAGCACCGTCGCCGCCTCGCCCCGCCAGACGCCGAAGCACAGCATGGCGGCTCCGGCCATCAGCAGCGCGATCTGCGCCGCGGCCTTTTTCCCGCAGCTCATTTTTCATCACCCTTTCCGATTTTGTGCCCCCATCATAGCGCGGGAGAGTTAAAGTCTCTGTTAAGAACGAAAATTTAACGCAAACCTTATCTATTTTTGCTATAATGAAAGCACCACAAAAACGGAGAAATAAAAAGGAGGGCTCTCATGCACCTTTTAGTAATTGAAGATGAACGCGCCCTGTGCGAAACGATCGTCCGTAGCCTGCGGCGGCTGGCCTACAGCGTGGACTACTGCTACGACGGGGAGAAGGCTCTGGAGTTGCTGGGCGTGGAGCGCTACGATCTGGTACTGCTGGATCTGAATCTGCCGAAAAAGGACGGCATGACGGTACTGCGCACCCTGCGGCAGACCGACCGGGAGACGCGGGTGCTGATCCTCTCCGCCCGCAGCGAGGTGGAGGACAAGGTGCAGGGACTGGACGCCGGGGCGAACGACTATCTGGCAAAGCCGTTTCACTTAGCCGAGCTGGAGGCCCGCATCCGCAGCCTGACCTTGCGGCAGTTCACCCAGCAGGACGTGCTGCTAAGCTGCGGAGCCCTGAGCTTCGACACCCGCTCCCGCACCGCCGCCGTCAACGGGCAGACCTTGACACTGACCCGCAAGGAGACGGGTATTCTGGAATATTTGATGGTGCATCAGGGGCGGCCCGTGAGTCAGGAGGAGCTGATGGATCACGTTTGGGACAACAGCGTGGACAGCTTCAGCAATTCCATTCGCGTCCACATCTCCGCCCTGCGCAAAAAGCTCCGCGCCGCGCTGGGCTACGACCCCATCCGCAACCGCATCGGCGAGGGCTATCTGATGGGAGGCGAGGAGGAATGAAGCGTCTATCCCTGCAGTGGCGCATCACGCTGATGTCCGTCCTGCTCATCGGCATCACCTGCGTGGCCATGAATTTGCTGCTGTGCTCCTCCGGTGTGTACTATATGGACACCATTGCGGACAGTTTACAAGGCGGCGGCACGGTGATCCTGAATGATGGCGGAGCGGCGAGCTTTGACCCGCAGCTCATAGCGCCCAACGAGGAGTTGACCATCGTCGTCGATGGGGTGCAGGGGCGCTTCCGCACCACCAACTGGTACATCACGGCGGCGGTAACGCTGCTCAGCGGCATCCTCGCCTATTTCGTCAGCGGACGCGCTCTCAAGCCCCTGCGCAGCTTTACCTCACAGGTGGAGCAGGTGCAGCTGAACAATCTTGCCGATATGAGGATCGATGAAGACACCATTTCGGAGTTCCGGCAGCTGAGTCGCTCGTTCAACCAGATGCTGGAGCGGCTGAATAACGCCTTTGCCGCCCAGCGGCAGTTCACTGGCAACGCCGCCCACGAGCTGCGCACGCCGCTTGCGCTGATGCAGGCGCAGCTGGAGCTGTTTTCCGCGGAGCATCCAGATGTGCGCCCGGAGACGGCGGAATTCCTCACGCTTTTGCGCGAGCAGACGGAGCGGCTGGCGCAGATGACCAAGACGCTGCTGGAGATGAGCAATTTGCAGCAGGTGGCGCGGAACGAACAGCTCCAGCTCGCCCCCATGGTCGAGGAGATCTTCACGGATCTCGCGCCGCTGGCGGAGAAGCGAAGCATCACGCTGGAAGCGGAGGGCGACGGCGTCATGACCGGCAGCGACGCGCTGATCTACCGGCTGCTCTTCAACCTGACAGAAAATGCCGTCAAATACAATCGCCCAGGCGGCTCGGTGCGGGTCTGCGTCACACAGGAGCCGGAAAAGCTCCGAATCTGTGTCTCCGACACCGGCTGCGGCATCCCGGAGAAGTATCAGCAGAGCATCTTCCAGCCATTCTTCCGCGTGGACAAGTCCCGCAGCCGGGAGTACGGCGGCGCGGGACTGGGGCTTTCTCTGGTGTGGGAGATCGCCAATCTCCACGGCGGCTCCGTTTGGGTGGAGGAAAGCTCGGACAAGGGCACGACCATCGCGGTAGAACTGCCGGCAGGGGCAGAAAACGATTCCCCCGGCGCGGATATCCCATAGCAGTCCTTGGCGGTTTCATGATGATCGTTTTTCAACCTCCACAACATTATCGCAGCAGCTCTCGATCAGCTCCCTGTCGTGGGTGATCACGAGAATGGTCCTGCCGTTCCGCGCTTCGCTTTTCAACCTTTCTGCGATCAGGCGCATGTTTCGCCCGTCAAGGCCGCTGGTGGGCTCATCGAGTATCAATATCCTGCGGCCGGAAAAGATGGCGCAGGCAATGGCAAGGCGCTGCTTCTGTCCGCCGGACAGGGTGGACGGGTGCGTGTCCCTGTACTCGTAAAGGCCAAATTCCTTCAGCAAGTGTCTGGCACGGCCTTTGCTTTCTTCTGTCAATTCGGTATTCAGCAGCAGCTCCTCCGCCACGCTTGCCGTAAAGAACTGCGTTGACGTGTCGTTGCCGCAGTAATAAATCTCCCTGCGCCGGACTGCCGCTCTTACTTTTTTCCCGTCTATCAGGATATGCCCCTTTGTCTGCTTCGCCAGCCCGCAGAGGATCTGCGCAAGGGTGGTTTTCCCCGCGCCGTTTTGCCCCGTTATGTCGGTCACGCCGCCCTCTGGAACGGACAGCGAAATATCCTCAAAAATAACTTCTTTGCGTATTCTTTTCGAGAGCCCTGCTGTCTTCAAGACGGCAGGGCTTTCGTCCGATACGGAGGGAACGGGAAGGCTCTTTCCCTCGTGCGGAGAGCGCAGACCCATGCCTAAGATGTCTGCTTCCGGCAGAAGGAGCAAATCCTCCGGTGTATACTCGGCCGCGATCATACCGTCCCGCAGATATAAAAACCGGTCTGCGATCCCCATCAGCCAGTCGATCCGATGCTCCGCGATGAGCAGGGTAAAGCCCTGCTCCTTGAGCTGCCGGATGGTCTGCGCAAGCTGCCTCGTCCCGGCGGCGTCGAGGTTGGCCGTCGGCTCATCACACACAAAGACCTTTGGCTTCATGGCATATACGGACGCAATGGCCGCCCGCTGCTTTTCTCCGCTTGAGAGGGCGTCAACCGCCCTGTCTTTCAAATGGGACAGCTTCAATGCCTCTATGGCGGCGTCCGTCCGCGCCCGTATCTCCCGGGCGGACAGGCCGTAATTCTCGCAGGGAAAGGCCACCTCACCGGCAAGCTCAGAGGAAAAGAACTGGCTTTTGGGGTCCTGAAAAACGCTTCCCACCAAGCGTCCGATCTCCCACGTGGAAAGCGCGGATATGTCCTTGCCGTCTATCCTTACGCTCCCGCTGAAGGCTCCGGGGTAATAGGACGGCGCAAGCCCGTTGGCAAGCCTTGTCACGGTGGTCTTGCCGCAGCCGGAAAGCCCCGTCAGCACGACGCATTCGCCACTTTTTACCAAAATGGAGATATCCTGTACGCCTCTGTCCGAGTTTTCGTATTGAAAAGAGGCGTGTGTAAGCTCGATCATGCCATGCTCCTTTCCAAAACCAAATAGGAAGCCGTGACTATCGCACACGCGGCTGCCGCGATGTGATCCCGCGCCCCGGCCCTTTTCTCATAATAGCTGCCGCGCACACCCGGGCGCTCCGCGCCCCTTGCAACAGCGGAAACGGAAAGCTGATCGGCAAGCTGCAATACCCGAAGAAGAAACGGAACCAGCACACACTCCATGCTCTGCACGGGATGCGTGAGCAGCTGCCCCGCCGCGGTCAGCCCTCGGTTTTTCATCGACCTGCCCACACCCTTTAGCTCCGTCCGCATGGTGGGGAAGAAGCGAAAGACCACAAGAAGCCCGAGAATGAACGGGGTGGGCATACGGAGGCGGGATAAGAACGCGGAGAGCATTCCCGGCGGCGTGGTGATCAGATCCCATGACACCAGAAAGATCGGCGACAGATTCCAGAACATCAGAACATAAAATTCCGAAAAGACCGGCATGCGCAGCCCGTGAAACCGGATGCCGTACAGCAGCAGCGCCAGCAGCAGATAAAAGCAGCCATAGGACGCGGCAAGGCGGAAGTTCCGCTGTAAGACGAGATAAAGAAGCGCCCCGCCGGTCAGGATGCAGGTAAGCAGCACATTCCCGCCGATGGTTACTCCGGCAAAGACGCACAGCAGCGCCCACAGCTTGACCGGCACCGCAAAGGATGCGTCCGCTCTCATAGAACGCCGGCCTTCTTAAAATGCCTGCGGATTAGCCGGCTGCCCACCATGCAGCCTAAAAAGCCCATCAGCGTCGTAAACAGCAGAATAAAGGCCAGCCAGCCGGGAGAGGTGTAGTAACGCACATAGGAATCGATGTAGCTCTGCTCCATGCCGCTTGCCAGCGCAAAATCGTAGTAGGTGTCCCAGAAGAACCAGATGGGCAGCAGATTGACCCCGTTGTATAAAAGGCTCGCCGCCGTCCAGGCGGCAGTCAGCCGTTTCGGTTTTTGGCAGGAGCCTTCCTTCCAGAGAATCACCTCGCAGATGACGCCTGTAACGATAAAGTAGGGAAGCAAAAACCAGTTTCCCATCAGCAGGAAAATCACGCCAAGCAGCGTCATATAGATCAGCGTCACAAAACGCTTGCCGATCCGGCTGACCATGAGCATATAGACCGGCGCGCAGAGGAACATGGTGATCCCCACCGACAGCACCATGCTGACAAAGTCGTTGGCCATGCAGACCATATTGACGACGAGCTGGATGACGATCAGCACCGCCGAAAGCAGCACCGTGGTGATCACATCCCTGACAGACCATTTATTTGTTTCTTTCATAAACTCCTCCTTGTTTTCGACACTTCGTTTTCCAATATTGTACTTGGAATTCTGTTTATCTCGCAGCGTTCTACGCCGTCCACTCCATGCTCTCGCTCTGGAGCTGCGCCATGTGGCGGAACAGGCCGTTCTTTTGCAGCAGCTCTGCGGGAGAGCCCATCTCCGCCACGCGGCCGCCGGAGAGCAGGACGATCTGATCGGCGTTCATGACGGTACGCATGCGGTGTGCGATGACGAGCACCGTCTTATCCCGGATAAGCCCGGACAATGCTGCCTGCACCGCCGTTTCGTTCTCCACGTCCAGCGAGGCCGTTGCCTCGTCCAGCAAAATCACCGGCGCATCCTTCAAGATGGCGCGGGCAATGGAGATGCGCTGCCGCTCGCCGCCGGAGAGCCGGGAGCCGTTTTCCCCGATCAGGGTATGGTAGCCGTCCGGCAGCTTGGATACGAAGGCGTCGCACTGCGCCGCCTTTGCCGCCGCCAGCACCTCCTCGTCGGTGGCGTCCCGCCTGCCGAGGCGGATGTTTTCCATCACGGTGTCGGCAAACAGCACCACATCCTGAAATACGATGGCGTAGTTCTTCAGCAGTGCCTCGCCGTCCACCGTGGACACGTCCACGCCGCCCAGCCGCACCGTTCCCTCCGCTATGTCCCAGAAGCGGGCTGCCAGCCTGGCTGCCGTGGACTTGCCGCCGCCAGAGGGGCCCACCAGCGCCGTCACCTGCCCCTGCTTCGCCGTAAAGGAAACGTCTCTTAGCACGTCCTCATTTTCCCGGTAGGCAAAGGTCACATGCTCAAAGCGGATATCGTAGCCGTCGGGATCGTATTCGGTCATACCGGTCATGCGCTTTTCGCTCTCGATCTCCTGCATACGCTCGATGCGCACCTCGCAGGCGAAAACAGCGGCCATGTTGGCAAACATGGAGCCGATGGGGTCATATACACGGGTGGCGGCGATAAGGAACATCAGAAACGGGATCAGCGACAGGCCGCCGCGGCTCATCAGCGTTACCCCTGTGAGGACGGTGGTGGCGATGCCCAGCTTTAGGAAGGATTGTGCCGCCGTGACCACGGAGCCTGTAAACAGCTCGCCCCGGATGGTGTCCCGCTCCGCCTCATCCAGCCTGCGGTTCAGGTCGGCGATATACCGCGCCTTCTGGTTGCACGCCTTGATCTCCGGCGCGCACTCCAGCACCTCCTGCATGGCGTCTGTGGCCGCGCGGCGGGTGACGAGGCCCTTCTTTATATGCCGCTTTTCCATGCGCCGGGAGAGATAGACCATCAGCAGCGACGCGGGCACCACCCACAAAAGAGCCAGTGCCATCCGCCAGTCGTAAAGCAGCATGCCTGCGGAAATCAGCGCCGTGGAGATGAGCGCGCCGTGCATGGCGGGGTAAAAGTGGGAGAACGCCTTTTCCAGCGTCTCCGTATCCCCCATGATAGTGGTGGTCAGGTCGGTCAGGTCACGTTTTCCGAAGAAGGACAGCGGGAGCTGGCGCAGCACCTCCGCCAGCCGGATGCGTCGGTTGGCACTCTCCCGGTAGGTTGCTTCGTATAGGGCTTTGTATTGGATCAGGAAGGTCACAAAGAGCGCGGCGAGGGCAAGAACGCCCGCGACCAGGAAGCGCGTAAGCCCCGCCCCTGGGTCGGTGCCGTTTGTCAGTGCCTCTACGATGCCGGAGAGCGCCGTGGCCAGCACGCCCACCGGCAGCATTTTGCTGATGTTGACCAGTACGGACCAGAACACGGCGGACACATAGTCTTTTGCGCCCTTCTCCGTCATGGCGTATTTTTTGCGGATGCGTTCGATCATGCGGCACCTCCTACCTTCCACTGCGCAGCCTTTTGGTATTCCTCCCACATGGCGGCGTATACGCCGCCCTTTTCAAGAAGCTCGTCGTGCTTTCCTTCCTCGGCGATCTCGCCGTCCCGGACGACGAGGATGCGATCCATGTTCCGCACCGTGGACAGGCGGTGGGCGATCATCAGCACGGTCTTGCCCTTCATCAGCGCCTCGAAGGCCTTTTGTATCTTCGCCTCGTTCTCGGGGTCTGCAAAGGAGCTGGCCTCATCCAGCACCACGATGGGTGCGTCCTTTAAGATCGCCCTCGCCAGCGCGATGCGCTGCATCTCGCCGCCGGAGAGGTACACGCCCTTGGCGCCGATCACGGCGTCCAGCCCGCCCGGCGTCTTTTCCAGAATATCGCTGCACTGGGCAAGCTGCGCCGCGTGTAATATCTCCGCCTCGGTGGCGTCCGGCCGAGCGGCGCGGATGTTGTCGCGGATGCTCTTTTTAAAGAGCCGCACCTCCTGAAAGACAAAGGAGATCTGCTCCATCAGCTCCGCGGTGGGGATGCTGCGCACATCCCGTCCGCCCAGGAGCACCGCCCCTGCCTGCACATCGAAAAAGCGCGGGATCAGCCGGGCGATGGTGGTCTTGCCGCCGCCGGAGGGGCCCACCAACGCCCACGTCTCCCCCTGCGGCAGCTGGAAGCACACATTCGTCAGCGCGGGCCTGTCCGCGCCGTCATAGGAAAAAGTGACGTTTTCAAAGGAAATGCTGCTGTCCGCGGGCTTGCTTCCGCTGTCCGCCGCAGGCTCGGGAAGGGGGGACTCCTTCAATATCGCCTCCAGCTTGTTCACCGCCTCGGCGGCCTCCATCTGCGCGTTGGCCGCGTACATCAGCCGTTCCATCATAAAGGCAAGCTGGGGCGCGAAGAAGATGTAAAACACCAGATCGGCCAGCACCGCCCAGCCGTCCGCCGCGCCGCCGATGAGAACCATTCCCAAGGGCATGAGAAACAGGAACATGGCGTTCAGCACTACTGTAAGCAGCGTGTATGGCATACGGCACATCATGGCGTAGCCGCTGGCAAGGTCGCGGTAGCTGAGGATGGCGGCATGAAAGCTCTTGAAGGAGTAAACCGTCTGCTGGAACACCTTCACCACCGGGATGCCCCGGACATACTCTGTGGCCTCGGCGGAAATGCGCTCTCCTGCCCGCTGGTATTCCTCAAAGAACTTCATGCCCATCCCGGTCATCATGCTCATCAGGCAGACAAGCCCGATAATCATGGGGATCAGGCAGGCAAGCCCCATGCGCCAGTCAAAGACGAAGAGCAGTACCACCGCCAGTATCGGCGTTACGATCCCGCCCACCGCGTCGGGGATGGTGTGGGCAAGGAGCGTTTCTGTCAGCGCTGCGTTGTCGTCGATCTGCTTGCGAAGCCACCCCGTAAGGTTGGCGTTAAAGTACCCCAGCGGCAGGTCAACGAGATGGGCGACCGCCGCCTTTCGCATATTTGTCGCCACCCGGAAGGCCGCAAGGTGCGTACACATGAGCCCGGCGAAATAGATCGCCGCGCTTAAAAGCGCCGCCGCCAGCGCATACCAGCCGTAGCGGGCAAGCCCTGCCGGAACGCCGCCTCCCGGCGTTAAAATGCCTCTGGCTGCGTACCAGACAAAGACGAACGGGAAAATGCCGGCTGCTGCCGAAACGCCGGACAGCCCGCAGCCCAAGACGGACAGCCACTTATGCCCTCCGGCATACGCCAGCAGCCTGCCCAGCACCGGCGGCTGCTTTGTTTTTTTCTGTTTGCTCATATTCCGTGTTCCTTTCTTAAAATATATAGGTTTGTTGGAGGATGCGCCGCATCGGTTAGAGACAACTAACCGACAGTTATTTTTTTAAGGCTCATTCGAGCCTTAAAAGTCCGCTCCAGCCGGAGTGGAAGAATACAGCCAGTTCATCGACATATTTCATGGCTTCCTCTCTCGGCATATCGTGGACGATGGTTTCACACACCGCCGTAAAGTAGGCCCTTGTGATCATGTGATGAAGCTGACGGGTCATGCTCCCGGAGAGCATACCGTTTTTTCTGAGGAGGGCGTAGTATTCTTCGGATCGATCGACCTCCAGCTCTACCAGCACCTCGATGAAATCCGCATAGCCCGTTCCCTCCGCTCGGCAGAGGATCAGCTTGAATTCGTCGAAATGGTCGTACATGAACGCGACAAGCTCGTGCAGGTGTTGGGTGGAGAGTGCCAGACTGTCTTTTGCTTTTCCCTCCGGGACGAGGTCAAAATAATCGTCCTGTGCCGCCTTGAAGCGGGTAAGCAGCTCGCTTGCGGTCTCTCCCACAAGATCTTCAAACAGAGCGGTCTTATCCGGGTAGTAGCCGTAGAAGGCACCCTTCGTGAAGCCCGCCTCCGCGACAATTTGGTTCAGAGATGCGTCCTTAAATCCTTTTTCCAGAAATTCTTTTTTCCCAACTTCGAGGATCCTCATTTGAGTCTCTGTACGTTCCATTGATGCCTCCCGATATACCGGTGGTATATACCGCCGGTATATTATAACCGAGCAGATTGAGTTTGTCAATGAGGTTTGTGATTTTTCTGTTTGCCAAGTTCAATGCAGAGACTCTCTGTTCACCTGTCTTGGGTGCTTGAGCATATTCTTTTTCAAAGCATCGCCATACAGCGCAAGGCAGGAACACCGCAAGAGGTGTCCCTGCCTTTTCGGATAGGCTGTTTGGCAAACGCAAACCACGCAATCTGCCGCTAAAGTTACCGTCAGCGGTAGGCATCATTTTTCATTCCACCAACGCCTTGCCCAAGGCGCGGCAGGCTTCAAGCGCCGCGTCGTCGGGCGTCTCCGTGCAGATCACACTCTCGCAAACGAGGTTCACCCCTGCGCTGTCGCAGTCACTCTCCCAGGTACGCATCCACTCGCCATCGCCCCAGCCGTAGGAGCCGAACAGCGCCACGCGCTTGCCGCCGAGGCTTCGCTTGCAGGCATCGAACATGGGCTGGAACTCCATTTCCTCTAGCACCTCGGCGCCCATGGCGGGGCAGCCGAAGGCGATGGCGGCGTAGGCGTTCAGATTGCCGGGTGCGACCTCGGCGGGCGTGAGCAGCACAGCCTCTGCGCCCGCGGCGGTCATGCCCTCGGCAACGGCACGCGCCATCGCCTCCGTATTGCCCGTACCGCTCCAATAAACAACAGCAGTTTTCATTTTCGTAAATTCCTTTCTCTTGATGAGTTTATATGATCAAACCGCGACGGCCAGCTGCTCGAGCTTCGAGCCGCTTTGCCAGAGTGCGCAGTAGATTTCCGTACATTTTTTGTATTGTGCGAACAGCGAGCGCGCCTTTTCCTCGTCGCCGTAGACCTTCCAGAGCCCGGCGCATTTGAAGCCGCTCGCACGGTGGTCGATGAAGCCCTTCACATCCTCCGGCGGGTAGCTGAGAAACAGTCCCACCTCGCGTGGAAACTCTCCGCTCTCGCCTCCTTTGAACGTTTGCTGGTTAGCATACTCTAACCAAATAGCCCTTGAGAAGCCGCCCGAAGGCGGCTCTTCAAAGATCACCGACTGCCGCCGCGCCCCAATGCCATGGTTCTCTACCAAGTAAGCCTCGGATGCAGACCAGAATTGCTGATGTCATCGCTGCTTTACTTTCTTCCCACCAGCAATGTTGAACCGCGAAGCATCAGGCGTTTGGCCTCCTTCGGCGTCATAAAGCTGCCGTCGGTCGTGTCGATCAGCTCCACGCACTCATAGCCCATATCCCTGAGCTTTTGGACAAATGCCTGCATATCGCCGTATCTACCGGGCGACATCAGATCGTGGATGGCAAACGTTCCGCCCTTTTTCAGAATCCGCAGTGTTTCCAGCAGAAGTGCCTGCTTGTCTGCCCCTGTGATATTGTGATAGACATAATTGCTGGTCACCGCGTCGAAGCTCTCGTCGGGGAAATCCAGTTTTAAGGCGTTCCCGCGCCGGAACGAAGCGTTTTCCACGCCCTCCGCAGCAGCGTTTTTTTCGCACAGCGGCAGACTGAAGGAGGCGTATTCCTTACCCCAGCGGTCAATGCCGACCATTTTTCCCTGCGGATTGCGCTTTGCGCAGGCAATGGTAAGCGCGCCGCTGCCGCAGCCGATGTCCAGCCCCACGCCGCCATCCGGCAGCGTCATCTGCTCCGCCGTACCGTCAATAATCTGCTTTGAGATCTTGCGTTCGCCGTCATAGGAAAAGCTCCGATAGGCATACACGCACCACTGGGTGTACTTTGCACAGACGACAAAGGCGATGCCGAATACCATGCCCAGCACGACGCGCAGCTTTCCGCTCACACCGATGCCGAATACGACGAAAACGAGCAGCAGCGCAAGCGATAGTGCTGTTCCCGCAATGAGCGAAAACATCATTCCCTTGGGGATCCAGTTTTTGTAGTCAGGCTTCATTCTTGGGACTCCTTTCTTTTCTAACGGTCTTCATGCAAAAATCGCAGCGGTCGTCGCCGCGTCTCAGCGTTTTCATTCGATGCCAAACGAGCTTCGGATGCAGACCGGCGTAGCTGATGTCATCGCTGTCACAAAAGCAGCGGCACCTCCACGCCTATCCCAGCGCCACATCCAGCGTCATCATGACGCTGAAGCCCACGGCAAAGAAAACCGTGCCGATGTTGGAGTGCTTTCCCTGCGACATTTCGGGAATCAGCTCCTCCACCACCACATAGAGCATGGCGCCCGCCGCGAAGCTCAGAAAATACGGCAGCGCCGGGATCACGAGCTGCGCCGCAAGAATCGTCAGCATCGCGCCGACGGGCTCCACCACGCCGGAGAGCACGCCGCCGAGAAATGTCTTGCCCTTGCTCTCGCCCTCCGCTCGCAGGGGCATGGAGATGATCGCGCCCTCCGGGAAATTCTGAATGGCAATGCCAAGGGACAGGACAAGCGCGCTGGCCGCCGTGATCTGCGTGTTCCCCGCGAGGAAGCCTGCATACACCACGCCGACTGCCATGCCCTCCGGAATGTTATGCAGGGTCACTGCCAGCACCATCATGGTGCTGCGGCCCAGCCTGCTTTTTGGGCCCTCCGCCTGATTGCTTCCCACATGAAGATGGGGAATCAGTCGATCAAGCAGGAGCAAAAACAGCACGCCGACCCAAAATCCGATGAAAGCAGGGAGAAAAGACAGCTTGCCCATGCCCTCCGACTGCTCTATGGCGGGGATCAGCAGGCTCCATATCGACGCCGCCACCATCACCCCGGCGGCGAAGCCCGCAAGCGAGCGCCGCACCAATCGCCAAGGGATTTTTTCATAAAGAACACGCAGGCCGCGCCCAGTGCCGTACCCAAGAAAGGGATCATGATTCCAAGAAAGGTTTCCATTTGTCTCACCGCCTTTGCATTGCAGTATTATTTGTTTCTTCTGAATCCCGCCTCGTCCCGGTATTCGGGATGCGCCTTCAGATACGGGTCTTTATCGCCGCAGATGGTATAATCGCATCGGCAGCCGTCCACGCAGGTAGTCGTCCGCACCAGCCTTGCGTGGAGCAGTTCCATAGATGCGTAGTCCACATTGCACAGGGCGGGCATGATATCCGTAAGGCCGTGCCGGATGGCAAACTCCGCTGCCGGACACGACATAAACTCATAATAAATGGGCTTGCCGGTTTCATAAGGCGCAACCATCATCTCGTAATCGTGCCACTTGTCGCAGCCGCGTTTCGCCCGTACAAACGCCCTGTACATCAGCTTCCTCCAGAGCGGCTTGTTGCAGTCCACAAAGCGTAGCCTGCGGAAGACCGGCAGGATCAGGTTTTCCTCCATCTCCTCGATCTCGTGGAAGGATGTGACAGCTTTGCAGGCTACATAGTAGCACATGATTGCAATGCAGTCGTAGGTGCCGCCTACGCCGTTGTGGAAGTTCCGTTTGCCGCCCAAATCAGTGCGCCAGTCGGAGAGAAATTCCGCATACTGCCGCTGCACCTTTTCCCATACCACCTCCCGCTCTGCCGCAGGATAGTGCAGGGCGATTTTCGCCCGTATCTCCTTCTTGCAGGGCCGGGAATACAGCACATGGCATTTGCGGTCAAATAGGAGCTTCTTGTCCTTCATCTGTCTGCTTTTCCCTCATTTCCACGCCGTGATGCAGAGCCAACTTTTCTTTTTGTGTATCCGGACATCGCGAAAACCCGCCTGCTCCAGATACGCCTTCAGCTGGGTGTCCTTATAGATGGTCATGCCGCCGATGATCTCCGTCCACTTCTTGTCCTTGTCCGTATCGCCGTTGCTTTCGTTGCAGATGAGTAATGTCCCGCCGGGCTTCAGCACCCGGTAAACCTCCCGGAAGCACTGCGGCAGATCGGGCCAGAAATAGACGGTTTCAAAGGCTGTGACCGCATCGAACCAGTCATCTGCGAAGATCATATCCGCCACGCTGCCTTGCAGGACGGTGCAGCGTTCCTCCGCGATGGCAGCCTCGTTGACCTTTTTGGATTTCTCCACGCTGACGGGCGAATAGTCGATGCCCTTGACGACGCCCTGTGGGCATTTTTTCAGCAGTCTCTTGATATTCGCACCACCGCCGCAGCCGCAGTCCAGCACCTTGGCGTCCAGAGGAAGCTCCAAAAAGCGAAGTCCCCACCGTGCCACAGGACTGTGCCCCAGGTTCATCATAGCGACCATGATTTTCCCGCCAAGCCCCACAGGCTTTCTGGTGTTCTCAAAAAATGACATCTTATCACACCTCCAATTTCACACACTCGGCATAGGTCAGCGGGAAGGACGCCTTCAGAACAGCGCTTTTCCGCACCGTCCAGCTGTTCTGCCGTAGGAAGCGCAGGTATTCCTCACTCGTCCACTTGCTGTGGAGAGGTAAGCCCGCCAGCTTCATGAAAAATGCCTTGACCTTGCCGGAAAACGAGTTCCCCGCGTGGGTGAAGGTCGGCGCAATCAACACACCATCGTCTTTCAGCACCCGGCGAATCTCGGCGAGGGCTTTCTCCGGCTGCGGCACGATGTGCAGTGCGTTGGATACGATCACCACATCGAAGGACTTATCCGCGTAGGGCAGGCGGAACATATCCTGCACGGAAAAATGCAGCTTCGCCGAGCGGTTGTCCCGCTTCGCCTCGGCGATCATCTCCGCAGAGGCATCCGTCGCCTCAATATGCGCCGCCGCATTCACGATGTGCTTTGCGATCAGCCCCGTGCCGGTTGCCAGTTCCAGCACCGTTTTGGCTTTCACCACCGGCCGGATCAGCTTATACATCTCTTCGTATGCCGCCCGATCCTTTCGCATAAAGCGGTCGTAACGACCGGCATTTCTGTCCCAAAAATTCTTATGTTCTTTCATAGCCGTTGCCCTTATCTCTTCTTTGTTTATTTGCCGCATTGTGCCTCTCGGAAAGGATTCAAAGTGCCGCTAAATTTTCCCGTGCAGGCATCTGTCCCGCCGCTCTCTGGCGTATTCCAGCATTGCATTGCACGCCGGGCAAAGTGCCCCGCCCCTTGTCCCATGCACACCCCAACAATACCGGCGCACCATGAGGGTAACGGTTTCGATTTCCTTTTCCTTGTTCAAGTTCTGAAGTCCTTTCTGTTTTATACACAGTTAGTCTACTCTAACCGTCTGGTGGAAGAAAAGGCAGGCCACCTGTATGCAGTCTGCCTTTTGCCTGATGCGAAAGCCCGCAGACGCGCGGAGCTTACAGCACCAGCGAGGGCGCGGTGTAGACCCGTGCCTTCAGCTCGCTGTTGAGCATATACAGCCCCTTGCTGTCACCGCCGAACAGCTCCATCTTGGTGATGAGGTCGGCGGCGTTCTTCTCCTCCTCGCCCTGTTCCTTGATGAACCAGTCCAGCATCTGCATGGCGCGGAAGTCTTTTGCCTCGTATGCGGCGGCGTAGATGGCATCGATGCTGGCGGTGACCAGCTTCTCGTGCTCCAGTGCCTTTTTCAGCGGGGTCATGTGGTCGCCTCGTTCCCACTCCGGCTTTGCGATAGCCTCAAAGGTGACACCCTCACCATTGTTCTGCAAATACTGATAAAACAGCATGGCGTGATCCCGTTCCTCCTGCGCCTGTACCCGGTACCAGTTCTCAAAGCCGTCCAGTCCGACGGCGGCGTAGTAGTTGGCAAAGTCCAGATACAGATAGGCGGAGTAGAACTCCTTGTTGATTTGCTCGTTGAGCAGCTTAGATACGTTAGCGTTCATTGGGTGCCTCCTTCAGCGTTGTTTTCTTCCTGTTCCCTGCAATCGGGACAGATATACCGGATTTTAAGATCATACGAGAGGATATCGCGTCCCAGCGCGTGCTCGATCCGGCTCTGCATATCCGGCAGGTGAACGTCCGCGATTTTCCCGCACCGACTGCAAATCAAGTGATCGTGCCGCTCCGTTCGGTCGTACCGGTCCGGCGAACCAGACTCCGTGATGCGGTGCAGCAGACCCTCCTCCGCCAAGGCGTTCAGATGCTTATACACGGTGCCAATGGCGATGCTGGGATGCTCCTTTTTCATCTCCATGAACACCTGCTCCGCCGTGGGATGCTGCTGCAGCTCCGTGACGGCAGTCAATATCTCCTCTGCGTATTTCGGCATACTGCCCCCTCCAAAACAAGAACCATTCTTATTCTCGTTTTCCATTATACGCATATTCACCCTGTTGTCAACAGTTATGGAGGGCTTACGTTGAAAAAATGAAAAAAAGCTTGACACACCGAACTGTGCCTGTTATAGTTACAGTATAAACTGTATCAGTAATGAGCGCAGTTGCATTGGAGGTTAATTATGCGACAGATATTACTTTTTGCGGCACTTGCCGCCTCGCTGGCACTGCTGAGCGGCTGCACGCTGTCCAAAACAAAAAAGGACACGCCGGAGGACATGACCGGCAAAGCGGCGTATCATAAGATCAGCGCCGAGGAAGCCTATGAGATGATGTCCTCGCAGGAGGTCGTGGTGGTGGATGTTCGCACCCGGGAGGAATACGACGGCGGGCATATTGAAAATGCCGTCCTTGTCCCCAACGAGAGCATCGGGAGCGAAATGCCCGAGGCGCTGCCGGACAAGGAGGCAACGCTGCTGATCTACTGCCGTAGCGGCCGCCGCAGCAAGGATGCCGCCCAAAAGTTGCTGGCGTCGGGGTATCAGAGCGTCTACGACTTCGGCGGCGTCATCGACTGGCCCTACGAGCTTGTGAAGGAGGGATAATTGTGGACAGTTCTTTTAATCTGGCCGTTCACGCGCTGGTCTGCCTGAGCCACAGCGGACGATCACTCAGCAGCGAAGCGCTGGCGGAGAACATCTGCACCAACCCCACCCGCGTCCGCCGGGTACTGGCGGGGCTGAAAAAGGCAGGAATGGTGGAGACCCGGGAGGGCTTGGACGGCGGCTACCGCCTGACGGCCGACCCTGCGAGCCTTACCCTACGGCAGGTGGCGGAGGCGGTAAACGCCCGCTTTGTGGACTGTGCGTGGCACAGCGGGGACATTGACCGGGACTGCGCCATCTGCTCCGGCATGGCAGGCGTGATGGACGCGCTGTACCGGAACATGAACGAGGAATGCGCCGCCTATCTCTCGCACATTACGATCACAGATATTGAAACACAACTTTTTGCACACAAATAGGAGGATTTTACGATGCTTACCATTACGACCAACCGCTTTGAAAATGACGTCCTGCACGCGGACAAGCCCGTGCTGGTGGATTTCTGGGCGCAGTGGTGCCCCTACTGCCGCCGCATTGCCCCGGCCTTTGACAAGGTGGGCGAGCAGTATGCCGACACGCTCATCACCGGCAAGATCAACTACGACGAGGAGCCGCAGCTCATAGAGCGCTTCGGCATCGATACCATCCCCACGCTGCTGCTCTTTAAGGACGGCAAGGTGCTCGGCTCTGTTGTCGCCCCCGGTTCCAAGGCGGCCATTGAGACATTTATCCGGGAAACGCTGGCGCAGTGAGGGCGTGGCTATGGAGCAGATCTATGATATGATCGTCATCGGCGGCGGTCCCGCCGGATACACCGCCGCCCTGTACGCCGCCCGTGCCGGACTTTCCACGCTGGTGCTGGAAAAGCTCTCCGCAGGCGGGCAGATGGCGCTGACGGAGCAGATCGACAACTATCCCGGCTTTGAGGACGGCATCGACGGCTTTACGCTGGGCGAAAAAATGCAGCAGAGCGCGGAACGCTTCGGCGCGGTGACGGAGCTGGCGGAGGTGTACAAAGTAATCCTTTCCGGGAAGATCAAAACGCTGGAGACCAGCGAGGGTGTTTTTCAGGGCCGAACGGTGGTCATCGCCACCGGCGCGTCGCCCCGTCCCTTGGGCGTTCCCGGCGAGGATACGCTCACGGGAAAGGGCGTTCACTACTGCGCCGCCTGCGACGGCGCGCCCTATCGGGGCAAGACTGTGGCGGTGGTGGGCGGCGGCAACTCCGCCGCGGCGGATGCCCTGACCCTGTCCCGCATCGCAAAAAAGGTCTACCTCATCCACCGTCGCGACAGCCTGCGGGCAACGAAGGTCTATCATGAGCCGCTGATGGCAGCGCCCAACGTGGAATTCTGCTGGAACAGCACCGTTTCCGCGCTGCTGCACGAAAGCCGCCTGACAGGGCTTCGGCTAAAAGACGTCAACACCGGCGCGGAGCGGGAGCTTGCCTGCGACGGCGTGTTCATCAGCGTGGGACGCGCCCCGGCCACGGAGCTGTTTCGGGATGAGCTGGCGCTGGACAGCTCCGGCTATATCATGGCGGACGAATCCACCCGAACCAGTCTCCCCGGCGTGTTCGCCGCGGGCGATGTGCGCACCAAGGCGCTGCGGCAGGTGGTCACCGCCGTATCGGACGGCGCGGTAGCCGTCCACTATGCGGAGGAATATCTGGCGGAGAATCGGTAAAGAGTCTTCGAACGATCCTCTCTTTGGCGTTTCCTGTCAGCAAGCGATACGATTGCAAGCCCTGTCCCATAGGAGTGCAGGGTACGAGAGTTTGAGGAGATAATATATATGTGGCTATTTTTCGGAATTTCTGCGATCATTTTTACAGGATTCAATTTGATTTACTCTTTCAAAAATAAGAATGAAAAGTGGTTTAGATTCGCAGCCTTATCTTTCACTGCATTGACCCTATGTTCGTTTTATTCAGACGGAGCGATGCGTGTGCTAAATGAAGATTGGGGAGGCTTGATGGATATCATGCCAACCATGAGCAAGGCTCTGTGGGTATGTGTAGGAATATCGATTTTATTAAACTCTGTTTCGCTCTTTCAAGAGAAATAACCCCATTCCAATCTGCGTATAGGCAGTGTACAAAAACAAAGAGGATGCATATGCTCGAACCCGGAATGAAAGTCCCTGACTTTACTTTACATGACGCGAACGGCAATGCCGTCAGTCTGCATGATCGCGCCAGCAAGACGGTCGTCTATCGTTCTATCCCAAGGGCAGTGTTCATGTACGATAGAGAAGCAGCAACACAAAACAAGAACAGCGTACCCTACCATTCTGTATCAAAGTGGAGCAGTAACACGAAAATGTTGCTGCTCCATTTTCATGCCCCTTAAATAATTTCCTTGAATCTGCTTGACTTATATTACGGTTAGTGATATATTTATTACAGTAACCGTAATAAGGAGGAGGAACTATGAGAGACAATGCAAAAGGTGGCGCGCTTACAGAAGTGACCTTTTATATTTTACTCTCTCTTTATGCACCAAAACACGGATACGCCGTTATGCAGTTTGTTGAAGAAAAAACGGGCGGGCGGCTTTCGTTAGGAGCAGGCACTTTATATGGAGCATTAAACTCTTTGCAGGGCAAGAAGTGGATCGAGCCCTATGGAGATAGTGAGGGAAGAAAAAAAGAATACCACATTACAGCACAGGGAAAAGAAATTGCAGAAAAAGAGCTTGCAAGGCTAAATGAACTTGTAAGCGTTGCAAGTAAAATTGTTGGAGGTGCGATATGAGCAAAAAGTGTTATCGATATTTTGGTAGGTTGCTGAATACGCAGGCAAAATGGCTAAACAAAATGGCTGAAAAGGGATATCGACTTGTTCGGACAGGAAAACTGCTATACGAATTTGAAAAATGCAAGCCTGATGAAGTGACCTATTGCGTAGAGTTTATCGGAGAAAAATCAAAAGAGAGTTCAATAGACTATGCTAACTTTTTGGAGGATATTGGATATAAGGTATTTTTCAAAAATATCAATCTAAACTATTCTGTTGGAAAGGCTCGTTGGCGTCCATGGGCAGAACGGGGCGGGCGTATTGCGACAAACGCAACAACCTTTAACCGAGAACTATTGATTGTGGAAAAAGCAAATGATGGAAAGCCGTTTGAACTCCATACCTCTTATGACGATAAAGAAAAAAATTATCGCAACTTACGCAATCCGTGGCTATTTCTACTGCTCATGTTTGCACTATTCGCAGTTACAAAGCAATCTATAATCTTTGGCATCTTTGCGTTGGTTTCTATAATTCCTGGCAGTATATATCAAATACAGATAATGAAAATCCGGAAGGAAGCCAAGACACAGGAATGGTGAGGAAATAAATAGCAAACCCAGCCAAGCCAGTCAACGGCAAGTGAATGGGCTGCGCCCACCGTTGACAGCCCCGCCCGTCTTTGCTGTTCGGTAATCAAGAGGGCGACAGCACAAAATGCTGCCGCCCTCTGCTATTATTTAGCATGACGGGACTTTACGTCCATAAGTTCGTCGTTCTCCATGATAAAGGGGCTTGCCGTATCCTGCCCCCATGAGGTGTCATATTTCCCCATAAGGTAATCGCTCAGTGCCGTTCGGTCCGCAAAGCGCAGCAGCCGGTACGGCTCCTGAAAGGCGACCTTTTCTACGAAATACAGCGTCCCGTCCTCCGCCGTCAAAAGTACGCCAACATGCCCGACAAACAGCAGAGATTCCTCCTCGGTCGGCTTATCGTGGAAGAATACCGTGATGAGGCGGATTCTTTCATTCTCCCGAAAGGTAACGCCGCGGGAAGTCCATTCCTCTTGTACGGTTTGTACATGACGCTTGATCTCCGTGGTATCCTCCGCCTTCATGGAGGAATACAGTGCTTGGAAATCTGCAAGGCTGCTTCCGCCCAGCGCATCGGGATCTGCTTTCAGCGTTTCCTCGTCCACAAACAGCACATCTTCACCGGTATTGATTTGAGAGTCCGCGCTCACGGAGAGGAAGTCCCCAAACAAGCTCATGGCGGTGATCCGGCAGTTATAGCCCGGAAACGTCCCGTTCTTCGCCGTCCATTCGTCCTGCATTGCGTAAGGGTCATATTTTGTATATAGCAGCTCCGCTTCCTCAAAGCCATCCGTAAGCCATTCCTGCTTCACGCTGTCATTAAAGCGGTCCACACGGCGGAAAAAGCTCTGAATACGCCTGTCCGACACGCCTGTGTCGGACAGCAGCTCCTTCAAAAGTTCCCTTGATCCGCTGTCGTTCAGGTTTGTGTACTCGATTTTATTTACTGCCGGCTGCAGTTCAGAAAAATCTCCACTTCTTCCACAGCCTGCAAGTACAGAGACTCCAAGAAGCGTGCATAACGCAAGTGCTGCTGTCTGCTGGTTCAATTTCATCTATTTTGATTTTCCTTTCTTCGTCTGCAAAACTCTTCATGTTGCTTAGGATACCTCTTAGCGCATAATATCTTTGTTAAGAGCGCGCAGTTTGCGGAGAAGCCTTCACAACTGGCATGCTGTTAATTTCGTAATGACGAAGCAGGATATCTGCCCTCGGCCGTACTTGTCATCACACACATCGCAGAGATCTTCTATCATTGCCACTGCATTGAGGGCAGTGACATAGCGAAGGGATTCTTAACGCATCCGCGAATTTGTTCCCAATGGTCTTCAACCATCGGTGCGGCGCAGTCGCTGTAACGGGCGCAGATGGCGCATTCGTGCAGCCCTCTTTCGCCATGACTTTGACATCTCGCTTTTCCCGCAGGAGCATCTGTGTATAGCCTTTCCCGACATTCGTCCGTCCCATACCTTCGTACTCCATAAATAATTCACAAGGGCAGAGCCCATTTTCCCCCATGATGACGTTTCGCTTTCAGCCTTACCCTGTGTGCCGATTATTTCTTGCATCCCTAAGCACATGGTACTGCAAAAGGTTCACGCTGCATCTCCGTTCTTGATGTAGGCGGCAAGAATGGCAATAAACTCCGAAGGAAGAGGCTCCCGCTTCAAGGGATACTTCGTAATGGATCTCAGCGCTTCTCTTTTCGTTTCCCATACCCGGTCTACTGCAACGCAGGCGCTGTGTTTCACGTTGAAAATGCAGGTGTGATAGTGTCCGGCAACTGCCGGGTACAGCCACCATTCGGCAAACGGCGTCCGGGCTGGCTGCCGTGTCGTCAGATAGACCGCATACGAAACGTGAAAAAAGCGAGTGCTTTCCGCAGATAGGCCAAGATAGCGCAAAAGCCCGTATATGTCCCCCATTTCCATGGATTCCTACGCCACCTCTCTGCCCTCAACTTTTTCGATCTCATCCCGCAGGGGTGATAAAAGCTCCTTTATCTCCCCCTCCTCCAGCATGAGCAGCAGGAACACCAGCGCAACGGCGGAAAAGCAGTATATGCCCCGCTCCAAATCGCTGTATGCCCGTCCGGTGATGCGAAGCTTTTCCGCCATCTGCTCCTGTGTCAGTCCCCTGCGTTTTCTCAAAGCGCTGACATATTCCGAGAAGAATTTTCGGAGTATTTCTTTATATGGATTCATGTGCCAAGACCTCCGTTTCGACAGATTTCTGCATCTTCTGCAAAAATCTTATCCCATCACGAAGTACGCTTCCATGTAGCACACTTCGTGTCTCCTTAGAAACCGAGGGCAACGGTCAAAGCCATCCGTTTGCGCCGTGGCCGGAATGCAAAAAGCGCAGCCGCAGAGAACA
>JBBNGO010000099.1:0-5529 GCA_040095065.1 Hominicoprocola fusiformis | reverse complement strand
CTCTCATCCTTTAAGGAGTAAGGACCCAGAAAGACGATCTGGTTGATAGGCCGAAGGTGGAAGCGCAGTAATGTGTGCAGCTGATCGGTACTAATAGTCCGAGGGCTTGACCTACGAATGAAGCAGGCAAGGCCTTGAGAGGAGCTTTGAAGTTACATTGTTCGGTTTTGAAGGTTCGGTCTGAAGACGGGCCAGAATGCAATGAGCGAAAGAACATGCACCTTTAGCTCAGCTGGTAGAGCACCTGACTCTTAATCAGGGTGTCCAGGGTTCGAGTCCCTGAAGGTGTACCATCCCGCTGGATGGGAGCACTATCCAGTGGGGACCCCACGACGCAAGGCATGGCCCGTTGGTCAAGTGGTTAAGACAGCGGCCTCTCACGCCGTTAACATCGGTTCGAATCCGGTACGGGTCACCATTTTCCGAACTTGACAAATGAATAAAGGTTTGTTACTGTGTAAAAGCAGTTTCAATAGCAGTTGGTGCTGATTAGGGCGAGGGTCCACCCGTTCCCATCCCGAACACGGAAGTTAAGCTCGCTTCTGCCGACAATACTTGGCTGGAGACGGCCCGGAAAGATAGGTAGCGCCAACACGGAGAGAAGCCACTCAAGAGAGTGGCTTCTCTTTTTATATTCATAGCTGCGGGAGTGCAATTCACTGTTCGAAATCCGCGACAATACGTTACAATACCCCTATCACGAGAGATAGGGGTATTTTTATTATGGAACACTATATGGCAAACGAGAAGATCGAAGCCTATTTGAAAGCCCTCGAAAGCGAAGAACGCGCCGCGGCGACGATCGAGAAATACCGCTGTGCCTGTTGAGTTTTGCTGCGTTCCTGTGCGGTGCGAAGGTCACTTCGGAAACGATTCGACCCTGGAAAGACGACCTGCGCGAGAAAAACTACGCACCGTCGACCATCAACGCTTGTTTGGCGGCACTGAACGGCTTTTTCTGCTTCTGCGGCTGGACAGACTGCCGCGCACGGTTTCTCAAGATCCAGCGCCGCCTGTTTCGAGACAGCAGGCAGGAGCTAACGCGAGGGGAATACGAGAGGTTGGTCGCTGCGGCGGAGGCCACGGGCGACCGCGGTCTCGCGCTCCTGATGGAGACCATCTGCTCCACCGGCATCCGCGTCAGCGAGGTGCAGTAGATCACGGTTGAGGCCGCGAAGAACGGCAAAACAGAAATTGCGCTCAAAGGCAAAATCCGCACGATCCTACTGCCGTCAAAACTCTGCCGCAAGCTGCTCAAGTTCGCCGCGCGGCAAAAACCGCCTCCGGCGCGATCTTTCGCGCCAAAAGCGGCAAGTCCATGTCGAGATATCAAATTTGGCCGAAAATGAAAAAGCTGTGCGCCCGCGCGGGTGTCGACGCGGGGAAGGCCTTTCCGCACAACCTGCGGCATCTGTTTGCAACAGCTTTCTACCGCGCATACAAGGACATCGTCAAGCTGGCGGATGTTCTCGGGCATTCGAGCATCGAAACGACGCGCATTTACCTTGTTACGAGCATGGCAGAGCACCGGCGACAGCTCGAGCGGTTGAGGCTCGTGTCATAGGCACAGCAGAATCTATATTCTGTTGCGCAAAAATGCCAAAGCGAATACAGTTACCACTATATTCACAACTAAAGCACATGCAGAGATCGAGCTGTCTGCGCCAGAGAACGCTCAAATGGGTGCAGAGGCACAAGCTTACAGTGCGTTTTCCCCCTGTAAACTCCATAATTTATATTTGGAATCATAATTTCCCTTGCCTTTGTCGGAAGATTGTGCTATACTTTGCTACGAGTAAGGGAAGCGATAAGATCGTTTCGCTTCCTTTGCATATACGGAATATAGATTCCGTTCTCAAAATCTCATATTTTGGCAAAACCGCCGAAAGGCGGCGACGCAAAGCCAGATGGGTCTAACGCCTCTCCGAATGGAGAATACGCTATGACAGCCGGTTGCACACTTACTGATGTATTCGCTTGTCACTGCTCCGTCCGGCTTTGCTGGAACGGAGCTTTTTTCGTGAGGGGGTGGCTGACGATCCGACGAACATTTCGAGCGTTTTGCACCGAACAGGGAAAGACTGCTTTGCTTGCCCAGTGGGATATTGAGCGAAATCTACCACTCACGCCGGACGATGTGACCTTCGGCAGTCACAAAAAAGTCTGGTGGACCTGCCCAAGCGGCCACTCATGGCAGGCCATGGTTTACACCCGCAGCGAGGGTGCGGCTGTCCCGTCTGCGCCGGAAGAACCAAGCGCAAAACCAAGTAAACCCAGCCCGCGGAGACGGGCAAAAGATAAAGAAAACTTTAGGAGGTAAAAGTGATGAAACAGCGAATTCTTGCAATATTATTGTCACTGACGATGATATTCACACTGGTTCCGACAGCAATGGCGGAAGGGGATGAAGCGCCTGCGGGCGGCGAGCCCACGCCGGTGGAAACACATGCTGTGAAAACAACAAAAACGGGTGATGTTACTTATAGTGCTGACGATGCAAAAATCGAAAATCTTGTATATACAAGCGGCACGATGACCGTTACGGGCGCAAATGTCACGATTGAGAATGTGACATTTGGCGACAACGCTGCGCTAGTTGTGAATACCACCGGCGATTTCACGCTGACCAACTGCCAATTCGCACCGGATACAGAGTATGGTAAAGATGGGAATGTTGGAGTTCGGACAGCTGTTTATCTGAAGATCGGCGGTACTGCCACTGTCACAAATAATACTTTTGAAGGCGTTGATAATGGCTATTACAATGCAATTGAGTTTGGCATTGGCGATGACCATAGTTTGAAAAATGCAACCATTTCCGGCAATACATTTACAAAGACCATTAAAAATAACTACTTTAACTTCTACAATATGCAAGAAGGAGCAGTGATTAACATCACAAACAATCAGTTCCTTCTTGCAAATAAGTCCAGCAACGGTATTCGTATCAGCAATAACAAAAATGTGAGTGCGACCTTTAATCTGGATTCTAATACCTACACTTATGCAGCAACTTCCGCAGATAGTGAGTATGAGGGCTTGATTCTTCTTCAGGATTATTCTAAAAAGGATGCAGGAACTCAGGACTTCACAAAAATCACTATTAACATTACGAACCTGACCTCTCCTGAAGATGCAAAGCAGATTTTGTATGTCTATGATGACCAAGATGGTATCATTCAGACCAATCAGCCGGTTGTCAAGGGCGACAGCAGCATTGAGAAGTTCTTTGTTGCCAAGGTCGGCGATACCTATTATAAGACCCTCGCCGATGCTGTCGCGGCAGCTAAGAATGACGAGACTGTTACTCTGCTGAAAAATGCCGAGACTACCGTAGAGCTTTCCTTTACCAACAAGGCGATTACGCTTGACCTGAACGGGAAGACGGTCAGCGGTACCTTCACCGACAACTTTTCCGTCATTGAGGCGGGCGAGGATGCTTCCCTGACTGTTCAGGACACCAGTGTTGCCGGCACGGGCAAAATCGCTTCCAATAAGTATGGTATCAGCGCCAGAGATGGCGGTGCCCTCATTGTGAAGAGTGGTACGATTGAGTCTGAGTATGCGCCTCTGTCTGGCAATAACACTGCTGGCGACATGAACTTCACCGTCAACGGCGGTACGCTGACCGCCAAGCATGGCCCGGCTATCTATATGCCCGGCCAGGTGAACCTGAGTATCACTGATGGCGTTCTGAACGGCGGTATCTCTCTCCGTATGGGTCAGGTCAGCATCAGCGGTGGTACGATCAATGCCGCGACGGATGGCCTTGATTCTCCTGCGGGATATTATCATTATTCCGGTAATGCTTGGCTGCCCGACGCTCTGTATGTGTTTGGCGGCACCTATAACAGTGAAAATACCACCTATGGCAACTCCCTGCATTTGAATATCACTGGTGGTACCTTCAATTGCGCGAACGGTCAGGGCAGCGCCGTCGCCATTTATGATCTTGGCAAGGTCGAGCAGGTGATGGAGATTACCATTTCCGACGAGGCCAAGCTCGGAACCAACTCCACTGCCCGCAACGCCTATGATAAGTTGAGCCTGAGTGATATTGGCGTGACCAGCCCCAAGCCTGGCTTTGGTGCACATAGCGGCCAAGTCAGTACCACCATTACTGGCGGTCTGTTCTCCTCCGACCCCAGTGCCTATGTCCCTGCCACTCACCATGTTGAGGACTCCGGTAATGGCAGCTACCCCTTCGCTGTGAAGGAGGGTGCCAAGTCCGACGCTACGATCATCGTTACGGCTGCGACCAATGCGGCTGTGAGCGACACCATCGAGTCCGGAGATAAGGCCAAGATCGAAGCCGTCAAGGACAAGGCCAACGTTGAAGGCATGGCCGCGGCGATCCGCGATGATAAAAAGGCCGCTATCGCCAAGGCTGCCGATGTGACGGATGAGCAGCTTGCTGGTAAGAACATGATCGAGACCGAGATCACCGTCAAGGTTGAGGCTAAGGCTGCTGACCTTGCTAAGGGCAAGCTGACCTTTGAGGCATCTCCCGTTGCCACCGTCAAGGTCAATGGCACTGCAACGGGTACGACGGTTCCCGTCACCAACGATATGCTCAACGGCCAGCCCATCACCGTAAAGCTGCCTCTGCCTGCAGGCTTCACTCCCAAGCAGATCAAGCATATCTCCTCTGACGGCTCTGTTGAATACTTCCTCAAGACTGCAAAGCGCGGCGCCAAGCTGTTCACCGTGGATAGCGACAACTGCGCTGTGTTTACGATCACCAAGTTCAGCACCTTTGAGCTGTCCGGTACGGTCACCTATGTGGAGCCCAGCTACTACTCCGGCAGCAGCTCTGACCCGACCTACTCCGTCTCTACCCCGAGCAAGACCGAGAACGGCAGCGTGACCGTCAGCCCGAAGAGCGCCAGCAAGGGCGACACTGTGACCATCACCGTCAAGCCCGACAGCGGCTACGTCCTCGAGACCCTGACCGTCACCGACAAGAACGGCGACGAGCTCAAACTCACGGACAAGGGCAACGGCAAGTACACCTTTACCATGCCCGGCAGTAAGGTCGAGGTCAAGGCGACCTTTATGGAAGATAACAGCGTCTTGAACTTCTTCTACGATGTGCCCAACGGCGCGTACTTCTATGAGGCTGTCAAGTGGGCAGTCGATAAGGGGATCACCAACGGCCTGTCCGACACGATGTTCGGCCCCTACGAGTCCTGCACGCGTGCGCAGATCGTGACGTTCCTGTGGCGCGCGACCGGCAGCCCCGAGCCGAAGACCGCAAGCAGCTTCACGGATGTTCCCGCGAACGCTTACTATGCCAAGGCGGTTGCCTGGGCAGTCGAGAACGGCATCACGAACGGCATGACCGCGACGATGTTCGCGCCCGATGCGACCTGCACCCGCGGCCAGAGCGTGACGTTCCTGTACCGCGCCCTCAAGGGCACCGCGAGCGGCAGCACGAACTTCACCGACGTGCAGTCCGACGCGTTCTACGCTGATGCGATTAACTGGGCGGTTGCGAATAACGTGACGAACGGTACTTCCAACACGACG
>JBBNGO010000098.1:0-5790 GCA_040095065.1 Hominicoprocola fusiformis | reverse complement strand
ATCTCTATTCTCTTTCACGAAAGAGAATAGCCCCCTTTCAATCCCCCAAGAGAAAGGTTTCGATTGGCAGTCTGAGGCTCGAACAGCCTTTATGCCTCCGGAATGCAAATGCCTGCGCGCGGCTTCGCCGCGTTTGGTGTTGCTATACGACTTGACTCTCTCCTATTATCCGCTGTTGCGCAGCCGTTGGCAGCTCTGCTGCCTTACGGATGCGGCACACCCCTTGCGGGTGCCGCTCTGCTGATCTTGTGGAGGTGCAGCCTAATTTCCGTCTACTTTGGATTTGTACGATCTTGCTACTGCCTGCCAAGGCGGCATTGCTGCGCTCGCCGCGGTTAGGTGGTGCGTTTCTCGCGGGGATAGGGTTCTTTTTCGTCGGTCAGGCCGACGAGATAGTCGATGCTTGTATGGTAGAATCCGGCGAGCTGCCCGGCGTATTCCAGCGGAAGCGCTCGCTCACCGCGCTCGTATTTGGAATAGAGCGACTGGTCGCACATCAAAAATTCTGCGATCTGCTTTTGCGTGAAGTCTTTATCCTCCCGCAAATCACGAATCCGTAACTTCATTTACATCACCACTGCGATTATATCGTAAGACAATATGTCCTATTGACTTTTTGGACATATTGTCCTAAGATGAGCATTGAGGTGATTTCATGGAGAAGCAAACCTGCAATGATTGCGAGCATTTTCGCAGACATTATATCTTTACCGATGGAGAATACAGGGCATTGTACTACGGTCACTGTACCAGCAGGCGCTGCAAAAAACGAGAGGCGGACACCCCCGCCTGTGAAGATTTTACTCTCAAACCACCCCCACCCAAAGACCCCGCCAAATACTACATCGCCCACATCAAACTGATCCCATCAGAAGACTAAAAAGCGCGGCGAGCGCAGCAATGCCGCGCCCGCAGGCAGTCTGCCGCCGGTCCACCGTCACTCGCGCCTCACGATAGTAAGGCGCGGTTGCAACCAGTAACGAATCGCAGAAGATTCATGGCGAAGCCATGTACACCGCGCCCACATTGCGCAGCGCGTGCAGCCCTTCAAGCTGCAAACCCGCAATGTCGGGGGTCGAGGGGAACTCCCCTCGCGTTCTCTTGGGGGTTCAAGGGGGCCATTCTCTCACGTGAGAGAATGGCCCCCTTTGCCGCACCCCTGCGGGTACGCAGGGAAAAGCACGCATCGCTGCCGCGCTGCATCACTCGCAGCGGAACGCTTCCACAGCCGCCCCATCCGCGCAGCGATACAGCCGCCCGTCCTTGGCGTAAAACGTCTCATTCCCCTCGTCGCATTCGACGTTCCAGCGCAGACGCCACACTGTCTCAGCTCCGTTTTCGTCATAGCCCTGCCAGCCGAAGCAGCTGACCTCGTTCAGCGCTTTCACGTTCCTCCCAAGCCGCAGTGTCACCGTGCAGTCGACGATCTTCGCGTTCGGATAGTCCTTTTCCGCGTCCGCCGCAACTTTCTCGTCACCGAAGACGACCTGGGTATTCCATATCTCCGGCGCGTTCAGCGCAAACGCCGTCGGCACACCGCGGCCGATATACCCGCCGAGCGCCGTCACCTTGTAGCCGTGCACTTCATCGGGAATGACGATCACCGCGCCGTCGCTCCCGTCCCAGTCAACGTCCGCCGCAAAGGCTTGATGCGTCACCAGGTTGCGGTAGTAGTGCTGCCCGTCTGTGTCTGCCCAGTCCGCCGCGCGGTATCCCTGCGCACCGGTCAGCATCCATAAGAGGACTCCGACCGCCGCGGCGATCAGCGCGACCGGCAGCGCGATCACGCCCATCTTTCCGGAATGTTTCTTCTGCATGACAATACTCCTTTCTTCATCCTTGCAAAGGGTCTTTTCATTTCCATCCAAGTTGATTATAATAGACAGACACCGCATTTGTAAAGGAGGTCCACCGCATGGCGACGCTCAACACCGATATCCGCTATATCAAGGGCGTGGGCGAAGCGCGCGCCAAGTCGCTCGCCAAACTCGGCATCACCGACCTGCGCTCCCTCCTTTCCTACTTTCCCCGCGCCTACGACGACCGCCGCGCGTACAAGAAGATCGCCGACCTCATCCCCGGCGAGAATGCCTGTGTCTGCGCCGTCATCGCGGGCGAGCCCAAGCTCTCGCGCATTCGCAAGGGGCTCGACCTCGTCAAGCTCCGCGCCGTCGACGAAACCGGCGCGCTTGAGCTCACCTATTTCAACCAATCCTACCTCAAAAACACCTTTCACACCGGCGACGCCTACGTCTTCTTCGGCCGTGCCGAGGGTACGCCGAGCCGCCCGCAGATGACCAATCCCCTCTTCGAGCGCGAGGGCGCGCACCAGATCACCGGCCGCATCATGCCCATCTACCCGCTCACCGCGGGCGTCAGCCAGTCGATGCTCTATAAGGCCGTCGAACAGGGCCTTGCCGCCTGCGTCGACGAACTTCCTGACATCCTTCCTGAGAACGTCCGCCTCGTCTACCAGCTCTGTCACACCCGCTTTGCCTACGAAAACATCCACTTCCCCACAGACGACGAAGCCCTCTCCGCCGCGCGCCGCCGCCTTGCGTTCGAAGAGCTGTTCCTGCTCGCGCTCGGCCTCAAGCTCCTGCGCGAGCGCCGCATGTTCGTCGCGGGAAAACAGTGCAAAAAAGTCGACCTTTCGCCCTTTTTCACCTCTCTCCCCTTTTCCCTCACCGGCGCACAGCGCCGCGCCATCGGCGATATCGCGCGCGACCTGACAGGTCAGCGCCCGATGAACCGCCTCGTGCAGGGCGATGTCGGCTCAGGCAAAACAATGGTCGCCGACGCCGCCATCTACATGGCCGCAAAAAATGGTCTCCAATGCGCCCTCATGGCCCCGACAGAAATCCTTGCCGAGCAGCACTACCGCTCACTCGCCCCGCTTTTGGAGCCTCTCGGCATCCCCTGCGCACTGCTCACCGCCTCGACCAAGGCCAAGGAGCGCCGCGCGCTGAACGAACGTCTCCGGTCCGGCGAGCTCTCCCTCGTCATCGGCACGCATGCCCTGCTCTCGCCTGACGTGCAGTACCAAAACCTCGGGCTCGTCGTTACCGACGAGCAGCACCGCTTCGGCGTCGACCAGCGCGCCGCGCTGTCCGCCAAGGGCGATGACCCGCACCTTCTCGTCATGTCCGCCACGCCCATCCCGCGCACGCTCGCGCTGATGATCTACGGCGATCTCGACGTCTCCATCTTAAACGAACTTCCCCCCGGACGGCAGAAGATCGACACCTTCGCCGTCCCGTCGAGCTACCATGCGCGTATCTACGCTTTTTTGCGCAAGCTCGTCGCCGAGGGCCGTCAGGCCTACATCGTCTGCCCCATGGTCGCGGAAAACGACGAGCTCCCCGACGAGCGCAAGGCCGTCACCGCCTACGCGGAAACGCTGCAAAAAGAGGTCTTCCCCGACCTTCGCATCGCTCCCATCCACGGCAAGATGAAACCCAAGGAAAAGGACGCCGTCATGCGCGCCTTCGCCGCGCATGAGATCGACGTGCTCGTCTCCACCACCGTCATCGAGGTCGGCGTCGACGTGCCGAACGCCGCGCTCATGCTGATTGAAAACGCCGAGTGCTTCGGCCTCTCCCAGCTCCACCAGCTGCGCGGCCGCGTTGGCCGCGGCCAGCACAAGTCCTATTGCGTCCTCGTCTCCGACAACAAGGGCGAGGAAAACAAGCAGCGTCTCAAGGTCATGTCCTCCACGAGCGACGGCTTCGCCATCGCGGAAGAGGACTTGAAGCTCCGCGGCCCGGGCGACTTTTTCGGCTCCCGCCAGCACGGCCTGCCGTCGCTGCGCGTCGCCGATCTCTCGTGCGATTTATCGCTCCTGCACGAGACGCAGTCCGCCGTCGAGCAGCTCCTCGCCGCCGACCCCGCGCTCAAAAATCATCCGCTGCTCAAAGCCCGCGTTGAGCTTCTCTTCGAGCTCAACGCCGATGCCATGAATTGAAATAAAAAAGTCAGGCCTGCTGGCTTGACTTTTTTATGCTTTGTAGTATGATCAGTATAACTAATCATACTTTAGGAGGTTGATTTTATGGAAGTACCTCAGGGCAAGCACGCCTGGATGGTCAAGATCGGCGAAAAGGGCCAGTTCGTCATCCCCAAGGAAGCGCGCGACATTTTCGGCTTTCACCCCGGCGACGAGCTGCTCGTCCTCGGCGACAACGAGCGCGGCATCGCCATCCTGCCCAAGGCCATGCAGCGGGAATATATGCTGCGCATCTTTTCCGAAATGGACAGCGGGGGCGACAGCAAATGAGCAAGATCGTCTTTTTCTGCATCCCAGCCTACGGCCACACCAACCCGACGCTCGGCGTCGTGCGCGAGCTCACCGCGCGCGGTCACGAGGTCCGCTACTACTCCTACGAACCCATGCGCACGCTCATCGAAGCCGCAGGCGCGCAATTCGTCGCCTGCGACCCGTATGACTGCGAACAGCACCTCACGCCCGCCGACGGCGCGCGCGTCGGCAAGGACATTGCCTTTTCGACGCACATTCTGGTCGAGACCACCCTCGCCCTCGACGAAATGGTCTGCGCTGATATGCGCGCTTACGCGCCCGACTGCATCGTCGCCGACTCGATGGCTGTCTGGGGCAAGGCCGTCGCCAAAAAGCTCGGCATCCCGTTCATCTCCTCGACCACGACATTTGCCTTCAACCGCTATTCCGCCAAGGTCATGAAGCAGAGCGGCGGCCAGATGCTCAAAATGCTGCTCGCCATGCCAAAGATCAACCACAATCTCCAGCGCCTCCGTGACCGCGGCTATCCCATCAAAAACATCCTCGACATCATCCAGAACGACGATCAGACTGACACCATCGTCTACACCTCGCCCGAGTTCCAGCCCTGCGCCGACACGTTCTCAGACAAGTACGCCTTCGTCGGCCCGTCCATCCGCCCCGCGACAGAAAATATCGAAAAGACCCACGATGTACTCATCTACATTTCGATGGGCACAGTCAACAACGACCTCCTCCCCTTCTACCGCGCCTGTATCGCCGCGTTCGCGGACTCGCCCTATCAGGTCATTCTCTCCACCGGCGAGCAGATCGACCGTTCCGCCCTCGGCACACTTCCCGACAACATCACCGCCCTCCCCCACGTCGACCAGATCGCCGTGCTGCAAAAAGCCGACGTCTTCCTCTCCCACTGCGGCATGAACAGCGCGAGTGAGAGCCTTTATTTCGGCGTGCCGCTCGTCCTCTTCCCGCAGACAAGCGAACAGGGCGGCGTCGCCGCCCGCGTCGCCGAACTTGGCGCGGGCCTCAAGCTCGAAAAAGCCGGCGCCGCCTCCATCCGCACCGCGGTCGACGCCGTTCTGCAAACACCGTCGTACCGCGCGAATGCGCAGAATATTCGCGAGAGCTTCCTCCGCTGCGGCGGCGCGAAAGCAGCGGTGGATAAAATTCTTTCTGTCGCTGACAGAAAATAGTTTCCCCATGCCGCATGGGGAACGGGGCAAAGGGGGATATTCTCTTTCACGAAAGAGAATATCCCCCTTTAAATCCCCCAAGAGAAAGGTTTCGATTGGCAGTCTCGGGGTTGAATAACCTTTATGCCTTCGGAATGCAACTGCCTGCGCGCGGCGTTGCCGCGGTTAGTGTTGCTATACGATTTGTCTTTCTTCTATTATCCGCTGTTGCGCAGCCGTTGGCAGCTCTGCTGCCTTACGGATGCGGCACACCCCTTGTGGGTGCCGCTCTGCCCATCTTGTAGGAGTACAACTTAATTTCCGTCTACCGTGGCACTCCTCAATGCGGCGAGCGAAGCA
>JBBNGO010000097.1:0-5926 GCA_040095065.1 Hominicoprocola fusiformis | reverse complement strand
AACACCCCTCGCGTTCTCTTTGGGTTTCAAAGGGGCCATTCTCTCACGTGAGAGAATGGCCCCTTTGGCTCGTGCAGCGCTGCGCGCTGCTTACTTTTTGTTAGGATTATAATAATCCGTCTCCTCCGGCAGGACGATCGGCAGCCCGTTCTGATACACCGGAAGCGTCTGGAACTTGAATCTCGACACCTTGTGCTTGCGGTCGATCTGCTCCTTGATGGCGGGGTCGACCTCGCCCTTGCGAATGTACTCGTTCACCGCGTGGTAGGTAAAGCCGAGGTTGTCCTCGTCCGTCTTGCCGGTCAGGCCGTCGGACGGCGGCTTGATGAGGAAGCGCTCGGGCAGACCCAGCTCCGCGCCCAGCGCGATGACCTCCTCGGTCGTGTACATGCCGAGCGGCGAGAACGCGCCCGCGCTGTCGCCGTAGATCGTGCAGTAGCCGACCCAGTCCTCGGAGAGGTTCGAGGTGTTGATGACGATGCCGCCCTCCTCGCTCTGCGCGATGGCGTACAGCGTCGCCATGCGGATGCGGGACGGCAGGTTCACCTTCGTCTGGCGGCTCGCGTCGATGCCCACGCGCGCCATCTCGTCGAGAATGCCGCTCGTGCCGCCGTGAATATTGAACGTGTAGTGGCGGATGTTCAGCACGTCGACAAGGCCGTTGGAATAGTCGATGTCCGGCTGCACGCCGTCGGGCATCAGCACACCGACGACATTCTCGCGACCGTAGGCCGCCACGCTCAGCGCCGCCGTGACGGAGCTGTCCTTGCCGCCCGAAATGCCGATGACGGCGGTCTTGCCTCCGCAGGCCTTCATCTGCGCGCGCATCCAGTCGAGAAGTCCCGGAAGCTGCTGCTTTGCGTTGAATTCTGCCATAGTCTTTTGCTCCTTACATAAACTTCAACAAAGAGAGTCTCCCCTCCCTGCTGAGAAAAAATTTGCTTTTGTTGTACCACACTTCCGCTAAGCTTTCAAGTACCCTTCGGCCTGCTTTAAAAACATTTCCCGATATTTTCCGTTCTGCGCCATCAGCTCCGCATGCGTACCGGATTCTATGATTCTTCCATCGGAGAGAAGATAAATTCGGTCCGCGTCCACGACCGTGGAGAGCCGGTGCGCGACCATAATGGTGGTCGTCGGCGAGCGGTCGAAGATCAGCTTTGCGATGCGGTACTCGGCGATTGGATCCAGCGCGCTGGACGGCTCGTCGAGGATGAGCAGCCCAAATTCGCTGTGCAGCAGCCGCGTCAGGCATAGGCGCTGCGCGTCTCCGCCCGAGAGCACCGCGCCGTTTTCGTCGAACTCCTTCGTGACCTGCGCGTCCAGAGAAAGCCGCAGGCCGACCTCCTCAAGGCAGGATTTGAGCCGCGCATCGTCCGCGTCGGCGTAGGCCGTCATATTTTCGCGGACAGACAGCGCGTACAGGCGGGACTGCTGAAACGCGATGCCGATCCTGCCGCGCAGCGTGCTCACGTCATAGTCCGCGATCGGGCGGCCGTTGATCTGCACCGTTCCTCCGTCCGCGTCGTACAGGCGGAGCAGGAGCTTTGTGAGCGTCGTCTTCCCCGCGCCATTTTCGCCGACGATGGCGATCTTTTCTCTGGGCGCGATGGCAAGACTCAGATCACGGATGGCAAACTCATCGCAGCCGCCGTAGCGGTAGGACACATGGTCGAATCGGACGGAAAACGGGCCGTCTGACGCTTTTTCGCCGTCTGTCGACGCTTCGATGGTCGAATCTGTGTCGAAAAAGTGCTGCACCTTCTGCGCGTAGGCAACGCCTAAGGCGACCTGCGAGCTCCACCAGCCGAGCGCGTTGAGCGCCTCCTTGAGCGCGAGCGACGAGGCAATCAGCGTCGCATAGACGCCAATGCCGCCGATATTGCCAGACATCACGCCCCATGCGACATAGACTGGCACGGCAAACGTCGTGCCGAGCTGTGCGAGGTTCGCCAGAATATCGGTCAAAAATTCCTTTGCGCCGTATTTTCGATAGATCGCGGCCCTGCTCTTCAAAGAGCCGTCGAACAGCGAAAAAAGCGGCTTTTTGATGTTTGACGCGCGCAGGTCGGCGACCGCCGTATGGTCAAAAAACAGCCGCCGCAGATAGTCAGCCTTCCGCTGGTCGTTGACCATGGCCGTCTCACGCTCCGCGGACACCCTGCTCCAGTAAATTTGCGCATACGCGACAAACGCAGAGCAGCCCAGAACGATGAGCAGCAGCGCAACGCCCTGCGACGCGATCAGCGCGCCGTAGACAATGCATTTCGCGACGCCGCTCAAAAGCGAGAAGAGATTTTGCAGCGTCTCCGACGACTGCGAGGCAAATTTCTCCGTCGTTAGCTTGTAGCTGTCGAAATAGCTCGGATCGTCAAAGTGCCGGTAGTCGACCATCAGGGCTTTTTCGTAGATCGACCGCTCGATCGTCCCCTCGATCTCCTGCCTTTTCCACCGGAGGTAAAAATCCTCGTACACCGCGTGGAGCAGATTGAGCGCCAGCGCGAGCAAAAGGTATGTCAGGCCCGTCAAAAATGCCGCTTCAAACGGCTTTCCCGCTTCGATCATTTCGATCACCGCCTGCGCCAGCGTCGCGGAAAAATACCCCGCCGCCGGCACAAACAGCACCGATGAGATAAACGAGCCGACCATTAAGGTCTTGCCGTACTTCCACCAGGGCGCTAAAAGGAAGCAAATGCTGTCCCAACCCTGCCTGAGCTTTCCAACCGTCTTCTCCGGAATCAACCTTCTTTCTGTAATTGTCGTTGGTTTTATTCTTACTTAAACTAATTCACCGTCGCGGCATTATTTTCCCACGCGGCAGGCCGCGCGGGAGCCCTGTTTTATTCCATGTCTTGCGGCGGCGAAGTGAATCCGCCGCTCGCGCCGCCGGACTTCCGGCGAAAGGCCACGCTATCCCTCACTTAAACTTATGCCACTCTGCCACAGCCATCTCGTCACAGCGGTTGTTGTACTCATTCTCCGCGTGGCCTTTGACCCAGTGGTAGTGCATTTCGTGCCGGGCGATGAGGGACAAGAGCTGCTCCCACAAATCGACGTTCAGCGCGGGCTTTTTGTCGCTTTTGACCCAGCCGCGCTGCTTCCAGCCGTAGACCCAGCGCTTTTCAAGCGCGTCGATGACGTAGCGCGAATCGGAATAGAGCTCCACGACGCACGGCTCTTTTAAGAGCCGCAGCGCCTCGATGACGGCGGTGAGCTCCATGCGGTTGTTCGTCGTGCTCGCCTCGCCGCCGGAGAGCTCGCGCTCATGCGCGCCGTATTTGAGCACCGCGCCCCAGCCGCCGGGGCCGGGGTTGCCCGAGCACGCGCCGTCGGTATAGATAATGACCTGTTTCATGCGTTTCCTCAATAAGAGCTGATCTCGAGCGATGCATCGTCCTCGCCCGGCGTGATCGAACGAATTTCGACCGTGTACTTCATTTCCGGCGAGACGACGATCTCGACGCGGTCGCCGACCTTTTTCCCCAGGATGGCCTTGCCGACGGGCGATTCCTTGCTGATGAGGCCCTTGAGCGCGTTCTGCCGCAGGGTGGTCACGAGCTGGATGTTCTGCTCTTTCCCCAGCTTTTCGTTATAGAGCGCCACGTGGTCAAAAAGGCCGACGGTGCCCTCTTTTTCGTTCACTTCGATGACCTTCGCCGTCGCGATCATGCGCTCCAAGTAACGGATGCGGCTCTCGTTGCGGTTTTTCTCCTGCTTGGCGACCTTGTACTCGTAGTTTTCGCTCAAGTCGCCGAATGCGCGCGCCGTCTGCACATCTTCGATGAGCTTGGGGCGAAGCTCCAAACGGCGGTGCTCCAGCTCTGCCTTCATCTTGTCAATGTCGACCTGTGTCAGTTCGTCATACATGGTGTGTTCGCTTCCTTTTTATTTTGCTTACCCTCTGCTCTGCGCGTGCGCCTTCTTGACGCGCGCGACGCGCTGGGCGTATTCCTCGCGGTCCAGAATGCCCGCGTCATATAAGACCTTCAGGCTTTCGAGCCGGTCCTCGCAGCTGTCCATGTGGACAGAATGCACCTCGCCGCTGTCGGCCTGCTTCCTACGCGCGATCTCCCAGCGCTTTTCGCTGTGCGCGCGCTCGTCGGCGCGGCGCTGCTCGTTTCTCTCCCACTCGTCGGCGCGGTGCTGCTTGTGGAGCGCCTTGATCTCTGTCGGGCTCGGGCGCTTTTTTTCCGTCTGCCCGCGCAGCGCATCAAGATCCTCGGCTGTGCGCGTTGCCTTTTTGATCAACTCGTCGGGCGATGCCGAAACGCTGCCCGTTTCCCGATCATTGACCTTTTTGTCCTCGTTGGCGGCAGCCGCCTTAAAAACCCAGATGAGTACGATAATGATGAGGCCTAAAATTTCCATTGTCCGCGCTCCTTTCCCTTACAGCCGGTCCAGAATGTCCTTGCGCTTTTCCTGATACTCCTCTTCCGTAATGAGTCTGCGGTCGTAGAGCGTCTGCAATTCCTCGAGCCGCGCTTCGGCGTCGGACTTGCCGCCCTTTGCGCCATCGTCCGACTCGTCGGTGATCTCGTATCCGCCGTTGTACTTCACAACGCCCGCCGCCAGCAGAAAATTATAGATGCCCATGCCGAACGTCATCAGGCACCAAATGGCCTTAAAGCCGATCATCGCGCCGATGCTCGGAATGGCAAACAGGCCGAACACGCCCATCGCGCACGCGATAATGCCCGACAGAATGCTCGCGCTTTTGCTGGGCTTATAGTGGATGTTTCTTCTCATGGTGACCTCCTCACAGCTTCTTTCTGCGTTCGTCGTACTCTTCCCTGCTCAGAATGCCCGCCTCGTAGAGCCGCTTGAGATTTTCAAGCCGGTCCTCCCTGCTGTCGGTCTCCGCACTCTGCGGCGCGGCGTTTTCCGCAGGCTTTGGCGGAACGGGGATTTCTTCTGCCTCTTTAGACGCAGAATCGTCAGAAATTGTTTCCGCCGCTTTTCTCTTTCTCCACGGCATCGCCGCGCGGACAAAGCAGACCGCCGCACCGAGGCCGAAGAAAATTGCACCGGAGCGTCCGCTCTGTTCCTTCTGCTTCCGATCGTTTTCCACCATTTCCTGAACGGTGCGGTTCATCTCTTCATCGCCGAAGTCAAAGTCGCTCATATCGATCACAATGCTGTTTGTATTGTCAGCCTCCGGCGCGATCTGCGGCCAGATCAACGCCAGCGCTGCACCCAGCAAAATCACGCCGAGCACGATCATGCCCGGGCGGGTATAGATAGCGCGCAGCACCTCCATATTGTTCTCGTGTTTGCGCTGCTGCTGGCGCTCTATTGCGTCGCCCAGCGACTGCAAAATATTTGCCATTGCCATGCCCTCCTCCTTTTGGCTCTATTCTACCGAAGAGAGTTTTGTCTTTCCAGCAAGCTGGGGTTTACATGGGTTGCATTTGCATGCAACTTTGATGTTACATCGTGTTTTTTCAGCGCAAAAGCGCTGAAGGGGGGCTCCCATTGGCATGGAGTGCGCTGTCAAAGGGGGTATTCTCTTCTCGAAGAGAATACCCCCTTTGTATCCCCCCAGAGAAGGACGAGGGGGGACCCCTCGACCCCCGACATTGCGGGTCTTATTCTTGAATGACTGCACGCGCTGCGCAGTGCGGGTGCAGTGTACATGGCTTCGCCATGAATCCCTGCGATTCGTCACCGTTTTCAACCGCGCCTTACTATCGTGAGGCGCGAGTGACGTTTTCTCGGCGGCAGACTGCGTGCGAAATAGCGGCATTGCTGCGCTCGCCGCATTGTGGAGTGCCCCGATAGACGGGAATTACTGCGCACTTCTACAAGATGAGCAGAGCGGCAGCGGATGATAGAAGCAGCGGCAAATCGTATAGCAACTCCAAACGCGGCAACGCCGCGCTATGGGCAGTGCAATCGGCAAGCATTGCAGCTCTTCGAGCTGCTCGCT
>JBBNGO010000096.1:0-6245 GCA_040095065.1 Hominicoprocola fusiformis | reverse complement strand
GCTCGCTTCTGCCGACAATACTTGGCTGGAGACGGCCCGGAAAGATAGGTAGCGCCAACATGGAGAGAAGCCACTCAAGAGAGTGGCTTCTCTTTTATATTCGTACTGCGGGAGAGAGAGTCCATCGCCATTCCGCGGTTCGTTTTTACTTATGATGTAAATGCGGAACTCTTTTGCGGAACACTCTCAAAATACTGCCAAAGGTGAAGTGCGTAGATAGACTGAAAACTGCGGAAGATGATATTTCTAACTGTGCCGTTTTCCGTGCGTTTCTTCACCAAGACCTTATCTGATTTGTTCAACTTTTGCCTTGACAAGGGGGAAAAGGGAGACTATAATCTGCCAGTCAAAAAATGATGGAGATTTTAGTTATGAAGAAAAAAAGTTTATCTGCCCTGTTCCAGCCGGTGGAGCTCACGCAGGGCGAATGCTGGAAGACGATTTTGGCGTTTTCTTTCCCAATCATTGTTTCCTATTTGTTGCAGCAGGTCTATACGATCAGCGATGCGGCGATCGTTGGCCAGACACTGACGGCGCAGGAGGTCGCGGGCGTCAACGATACGACGTCGCTTATCTTTATCTTCCTGCAATTTGCTTTCGGCGTCAGCGCGGGCTTCTGCGTGGTCACATCTTGTAATGTCGGTGCGCACAATCCTGCAGGCGTGCGTCGCTCGCTGACAACGCAGATCGTTCTTTCCGCCGCGCTGACGGTCATCCTGACGGTGCTTGCGCTGCTTCTGCTCGATCCGATGCTTGCGTGGATCAATGTGACGCCGGACAACGGCGAGGTCTACCGCGCGGCCTATACCTATTGCGCGATCATTTTTGCAGGCATCGGTGCGCAGCTGTTCTATAACTTCATCTGCTCGTTCCTGCGCAGCATGGGTGACAGCGTGACGCCGCTGGCGTTCCTGCTGTTCTCCACGGTACTGAACGTGGGACTCGACCTGCTGTTTATCATTGTGTTCCGCTGGGGTGTCGCCGGGGCGGCCATCGCCACGGTGAGCGCGCAGCTCATCAGCACGCTGGGCTGCTTTGCCTATGCTTTCTCCAAATATCCCGAGCTGCGCCTGCATCAGGAGGACTGGCAGATCACGCGCCATGATGTGACGCGCCATCTGATCCAGGGCATCCCGCTCGGTCTTCAATTTTCCGTGCTGGCGATCGGCATCATTGTGGTGCAGAGTATCGTCGTCCAGTTTGACATGCTGAACGGCGTGATGGTCTCTAATTCCGCGCAGAATGGCTTTGGCGCGGCAAACAAGGTCAATAGCCTGCTGATGACGCCGCTCAATGGCCTCGGCTCCGCGATGACGAGCTTCACGGCGCAGAACCTCGGCGCGGGCGACACGAAGCGCATCAAAAAGGGCACGATCCAGTCGATTATCATCATGCTCATCATGGCGGCGTGTTCCATTCTGATTGGCCTCCTGCTGACGATCAACGGCACCTATCTTCACATCTTCCTCAGCGCGGATAAGGTGACGGCGGAGACGCTCCGCTTTGGCAATTCCTACCTCTATATCGACCTGTCGCTCTACGCGTTCTTGGGGCTTATCTTTGTCGCGCGAAACTGTGTGCAGGGCATCGGCAAGCCGCAGTTCGTGCTGGGCGCGGGAGCGGCCGAGCTTGTCGCGCGCGTTGCCGTCTGTCTGTTGCTGCCTGCGGCGCTCGCGGGCGGCGTGGTCAGCGCGGAGGCACCGCAGGCGGCGGTCTACGGCCTGTGCGTGGCTGACCCGTTTGCGTGGATGTCAGCCGACGCGGTGCTGTGCATTCCGCTTATCAAGAACATCATGCGCGAAAACTACGACTATCTTTACGGCAGCGGCCAGAAACTCATTGAGCGATAAAAAGAACCATAAACTTGCCCCCTCCGTATTTTGAATACGGAGGGGGCAAGTGTTGTTCATAATGAGACGGAGAAATTTGTTGTCAGTCGATGTTCTTCAGACCGTCATATAGATCGTTGAAGGACATTTCCTGACGGCATCTTCCGTAGGAGAGCTCTTTGTTTTCGCCAAATTCCAGCAAGAAGCATTTGGCAAGCTCTTCCACGGTCTGCTCAAGCGTCGTAAAAAACTGTTCATAGGCAAACTTGTTTGCTGCCGAGCCTTCTTCAAAGCAATTCACGATCAGCGATTCGGTCACCTGATCGAGCGGATACATTTTGATGTGCATCAGCTCATGAACGATGATCTCTTCAAAGTTTTCCTCCCGCTTGGGATTTGCAATATTCAGAAGAATGATTGCTTTTCTGTCGGCGCAGTCGATCTTGATGTCGCCGGTTTTCGGCCACGCGGGGTCTTCCACAAATTCAAGGCGGATATCCCACGTGGGTGTAATCCTCAGTTTCCGGATATATTTTTCAAAAAGTGCGGTCAAGGCCTGTTTTTCTACCATGGTATTCCTCCTGAACGTTCAATTTGCTGCATCAAAGCGTAACGGATCAGTCCTCGAACCATGCCACGGCGCGGATGGGCGAACCATCGCAGTTTTCGAGCTTGAGCGGGAAGCAGCTGAACGAAAACAACCCCTTGCCGCATTTGTCGAGGTCCTTGAGGTTTTCGATGTTGACGATGTCCTTATTTTGGAAGAGCTTTTTGTGGCGTGTCAGGTTTTCGTCTGCGATGGGGTCAAGGCCGATGACGTCGAAGCCGATGCCCTTGTAGTCGCCCGCGATGATGTAATCCATCGCCGCATCATCAAGGCAGGGATAGTCGCCAAAGTAGGCATCCGTCCCCCAGCGCTTGTCCCAGCCGAGGTGGAAGAGCAGAAAATCGGCATTTTCCGCGTCTTTGCCGTATTGCAGGATGCGCTCGAGCGTGATGGCCTTGCCTTCGTTCAAGTCGCTGCACTCGATAACGAGCGCCTTGCCGATGAACTGCGAGGCGGGGAACGCGTCGAGCGTCGTGCGGCCGGCGAACAGATGCGCGGGCGGGTCCATGTGTGTGCCCGTGTGGGTGTACATGGTCAGCTTCGTCTCCTTGAAGCCGTCCTTTTCATAGGTGTTCGCGCCGGCGAAAATGGGTGTCTCCGTGCCGGGATAGACCGGCATATTTTCAGCGATGGTGTGGGTCAGGTCAAGCACGCGCATGGGAACATCTTCCTTTCTGTTGAAATCAAAATCAGAACACGAACTGCACCAGCAGCATATAGCACACCGTGCCGCCCGCGATGGAGAGCAGCATTTGTCTCTTCCACAGGTGCAGGCTGATCGTCACGGCGATGGCGATGAGCTCGGGCAGGCCGTAGGCAAAGTGCAGCACGTCAACATTGCGCAGGCAGTAGACGACGAGCATGCCGAAGATCGCGCCCGGCAGTGCTGAGCCGAGGTATTGGATGTACTTGGGCGTCGGCTTTTTCGGGTTGAAGACCAGAAACGGCAGGAAGCGCGTGAGCATCGTGCCGAGCGCGCAGAGGATGATGGTGATGGCCTGTTGTAAGATCGTCATTTTACCGCCTCCTGCGTCTTGGCTTCGACGGGCTTTCTCAGCGCGGTCAGCGCGACGAGGATGCAGATCATCGTGGGAATGAGGAAGTTGTCCGCACCAAAAATGAGCAGACACGCAACACTTGCGATAAGACCGATCCACGCGCTGAAATGGTGCTTTTCCTTGAGCCACTGGTCCATGAAGATGACCACAAACATCGCCGTCATCACAAAGTCGAGCCCCTCGGTATTGAAGCGTAGAAGCCCGCCGAGGATGCCGCCGAGCGTCGCGCCCAGGAACCAGTAAAATTCATCGAGCAGCGAGACGAAGAAGTAGAACCAGCCGCGGTCCACGCCCTCGGGGATCTCCGCCGTATAGTTGACGCTGAACGTCTCGTCGCACATCGCGTAGATGAGGTAGGGCTTTTTCCAGCCCGTGCCCTTGTACTTGTCGAGCATCGAAATACCGTAAAACAGGTGGCGCGCCTGGATCATTACCGCCGTCAGGAAGACCTGTACCGGCGCAAACGGCGCGAGCAGCATGCTCGTCGCGACAAATTCAAGGCTGCCGCCGAAGATGACGACGCTCATGATCATCGGATACCAGAAGCTAAAGCCCGACGTGCGCATATAGACGCCATAGGTCATGCCGAGAAATAAAAAGCCTGCGAAGATCGGGATGGTGTGCGGAAACGCGGCCTTCAGTGCCGCAACTGCGGGGGATTTGCTGTGCATGGGAACGGGAAACCTCCTTGTGGTGATGAAACGAAGCAGAAATGCGCCGGTTATTTTTGCGCCCGGTGCATAAACTGACCTGAGGTGATACGATGTCCTGTCATGACGCGCTGCCCGCCGCCGTCAGCGCCGCCGCGGCGGCCATGGCGCAGGGAAAGAGCGATGAAGAGGTCGCGCTGCTCGCCGCCATCTTTACGCAGCTGGGCGACAGCCTTGCGATGATCGTCGTTCTGCGCGCGTGCGGAAAAAGCGGCGGCAGCGAGGCGGAATAAGGGAATCAGTCCTTGGCCGCCTCTTCTTTGTCTTCGTCCTTTTTGCCGCCCAGGGTGATGAACACGCCCGCGACCAGCGTGATGGCCGAGCCGAGCAGGATGCGCGGCGTGAGCGTTTCATTTAAGAAGAGAATGCCGACAAAAATGCTCGTGATCGGCTCAAACGTACTCAAAATCGCTGCGCGCTGTGCGCCGATGAGGAACGTGCCCTTCTGGAAGAGCATGACCGCGCCGATGCAGATCATCAGCGAAAAGGCGAGCGCCGCGAGCCATCCGGCGAGGGTCTGCGGCGGGCAGAGCTGGTGCGAGAAGAGACAGAGAAAGAACATGCAGACCGCACTGATGAGCGCCATGTAGAAGGTCATACGAAAGCCCATGACCTCGCGGTGGCGGAAATGCGCTAAAAGCAGAATGTAGACGGCGTAGGTCACGCCGGACGTCAGCGCCAGCGCGACACCGAGCGGATCGACTGCACCGCTTGGGTCGATGAGAAGCAGAATGCCGAGGGAGCACAGGATCGCGCAGAAAAGCGCTTTTTTCTGCACCCGTTCGCGCAGCACCAGGCCGCCGAGCACCACGATGACGGGATAGGCGAAGTGGAATACCGTCGCCATGCCGGAGGCAAGATAGCAATACGAGCTGAACAGCAGGATCGGCGTGATACAGCAGCCGAAAAAGCCGGTCAGGCTGGTCTCGAGCAGCGCGCCGCGGCTGATGCGCAGCCCGCCCTGCTTTTGGCACAGCAGCGCGAGGACCGGGAGCGAGAGAAGATTGCGCAGAAACACCAGCGACATCGGCGTCACGCCCTGCGCGTAGAGAAAATTCGCGCCCAGCGGCATACAGCCGAAGATGACGGCGCTCAGGATCACGCAGAGATAGCCGAGCCACGGCGTTCGACGTTCCATGATTCTCCCCTCCTTTATATGAATAAAGTGAATGCATTTATCATACGCGCGCTTTTCCTTCCGGTCAAGTGGGAAAAAGAAAAAACACCGCGTTGACAAATATTCTCGCGGCTGATATGCTGTGATATCATCAGAAAAAAGAGAGGAAAGCTGTCATGTTTCTCTTTTATGTAAACCCGATATTGATCGCTGCGGCAGTCATTCCGGCCATTGTCCTGCTGCGCTTTGTCTACAAGGAGGACCGGCTCGACAAAGAGTCGCCGGGGCTGCTGCTCTCGCTCGTGATTTTCGGCATTCTATCGACATTTGCTGCCATCGTGACCGAGCAGATCGGCGAGGCGATCTTGGGCATTCTCCTGCCGCAGAGTTCGACCGCCTACAACGTGCTGCTCTACTTCGTTGTGGTCGCGCTGTCGGAAGAGGGCTTTAAGTACCTGCTGCTCAAGAAGCGCACGTGGTATTCAAGCGAATTCAACTGCCAGTTCGACGGCGTGGTCTACGCCGTGTTCGTCGCGCTCGGCTTTGCCCTGTGGGAGAATATCAGCTATGTGCTGATGTACGGTCTCGGCACGGCGGCTGTCCGCGCCGTCACGGCTGTGCCTGGACACGCGTGCTTCGGCGTGTTCATGGGCGCTTTCTACGGCCTTGCCAAGCGCTACGACAACTTTGGCGACGAGTACCGCAGCCGCCGCAGCCGCCGCCTTGCCGTGCTCGTGCCGGTGCTGCTGCACGGCACGTACGATTTCATCGCAACGTATGAGTACGACGGCTATGCATGGATCTTCGTTGTGTTCGTTGTGCTGCTCTTCGCCGCGGCGTACCGCATAAAAGTTTTTTTGTTTTCCCTATTGTATTTTCACAAACGCTATGTTATATTGTTTCCATCAAAAAGTCAAGTGTTTT
>JBBNGO010000095.1:0-6369 GCA_040095065.1 Hominicoprocola fusiformis | reverse complement strand
ATTCCATCTTGCATAATTCCACGATTATGGTAACAAATCGAATTTCTGTTCTGCCACAAATTTTCCAATTCCAGAATTATGTAAATTTCGACACACGCCTATCTGCACAGTATGTTTTCCACTCCGCGGAAATCAAATCAATTTTTCCCTGTCAAATCAGGGGATTTTGAGAAACCCCCTTGTGTGGAAAACTCTGTGGAAACTGTGGATAACTCACCGTAGAATCTCTTTATTGAATTTATTATGTTAATCTGTCAGTTTCGATCAAACATTGCCGCATCGCGGCGGATTCTGTCGGGAACGCGGCTACTTTGACGGCTTTTCGCAACTTCCGTCATGTCTGCTGATTTTTATTTTTGCCGTTCTGCCGAATCACAAGAGCCTTTCTGCACACGCATTTTGCAGAAGCTCTGCAAAATATACTATTTGTATAGAAACTGTAAAGGCCCTGCCGATTTCTCGGCAGGGCTTTTTTAACACGGTGTTTCCAGTCCGTAACACCCGCTCACGGGGTCTAAAAAGAGCGGCAGGTGCAGCGGGCGGTACGTGAACCAGACGAACGCGAACAGCAGCGCCCACAGAAGTACAAAGCCGATGAGCTGCATCGCGCCCCCGCGCAGCGCGCCATCGGTCAGCAGGCGGTAGCTCACAAAGTACAGCAGCGCGTCGGCGAGGAAGAAGATCGTGATGTTCACCCAGTCAGGGAGCTTGCCGAACATTCCCGTCAGCGTGTAGAAAAGCGCCGGAATCGAGACAAGGCCCAGCAAGATGCTCGCCGCCTTGACGGCGAAGAAGTTCCGGAACGCCTCGGAAAACACAATAAACTCCACCACCGTGAACACGAGAAACGGGATAAACAACAGCTTCATGTGCTCCCAGGTCGACTCGTTGACCGCCGAAAACACCGCGATCACGCGATTCCCGCCCGTCCATTCGTACATAAAGTGCAGCAGCGTCCCGAAAAGACCAGTTGCGATAAAGCCGACAATCTCCCATCGGCGCAGCTCCCGTTTCATGCTCCGTCCTCCCTTTCCGCCCCGGTCAAGCCGGGCAAGCACTATAGTCTACGCGGGAAAGAAGGGCTTTATACAGCAAAAGCCGCCCTAAACGGGCGGCTCTTGCATTTCTTCTCTTATTCGGCAAATCGCGGCACGATGACGCCCGCAGGTGCGTTCTTCGTCAGCTCGAAAGAGTTCCCATCAAGTTTGTGGATCTTCTTTGCCTCATACAGCGCCAGAAATTCATCGAGTGTGCCAATCTCAGGGTAGCCGTGCGCGCCGAAGCGGTAGTGCATCGGCACGAGCACGCGCGGCGCGATCGCGTCCGCGACCTTTTTTGCCGTCTTCGCGTCGATCGTATAGTACCCGCCAACGGGAATCAGCAGCGCATCGCAGCCCTTGACCGCCGCAAGCTGCTCCTCATTCAGCTCGTGGCCGAGGTCACCGCAGTGCACGACTGTCATCCCCTCTGCGCGCAGGATATGGATGGCGTTCTCGCCGCGAAGTGAACCTTTCTTGTCATCGTGGAACGTTGAAACCGTCTCGACCGTGAACGGGCTCTCCGATTTATCACGCCCCGAGAGCGTCACCGCCTCCAAAAAGGCGTGGTCGCGGTGGCCGTGCGAGCACAGCGCCTCGTCCGCCTCGATGTGCAGCGCAGGATACGTCTCTACATAGTAGGGGTCGAGCACGACGCGCCAGCCCGCGCTCTCGGCCACAAAACAGGAATGGCCCAGCCAGATGATGTTCATGGTGTTTTCCTCCTTAATTCCGCGTCATTCAAGCTCATCGAGCGTCATGGAGAAGCTCTCCATGCAGTTGACCATGAAATAGTCGAGCTCGGGCATGTGCATCTCGCTCAGCGCGCGGCGCGTCTGCTCCGCAGCCTTTTTGAATTCCATGTTGCCCGCCTTGAGCTCTTCGACGCACTTGATGTAGGCCGAGAGCTTGTCCGCCGCTTTGACGAGCTTTTTCGTCGTCTCGTCCTCGATCTTGATGATGGGCTCATAGTCCGCGCGCAGCTCGTCCGGCAGCATCGAGAGCAGCTTGTCGCTTGCCACGGCCTCGACCTTGCGGTAGGCGTCGCGGATCTCGGGGTTATAGTACTTGATGGGCGTCGGCATGTCGCCGGTCAGGATCTCCGTTGCGTCGTGGTAGAGCGCGGCGACCGCCACGGCGTTCGCGTCCGTGGGCAGACCGAAGACACGCGTGCGGATGAGCGCGAGCGCGTGCGCCAGCACTGCGACCATGTGGCTGTGCTCCTGAATGTTCTCCTCCTCGGTGTTGCGCATGAGCGCCCAGCGCTTGACACAGCGCATGCGGGAGATATAGGCATAAAAATGGTTGGCCATGCGTTATTCCTCCAACTCGCCGCGAAGACTGCCGCCGTCGACCGCCGTGATCTTCACGTTTTTCACCTGATTATGCAGGCCTTCCTGCGCGACGGATACCTCCATATAGTTCGGCGCGTGGCCCGCGCTGCCACCCTTGCGGTCGCGCTCGAAGAGCACGGGGAAGATCTTGCCCACGCAGCACGCAAGATACGCTTCGTGCATCGTCTTGGCGACAGCCGAGGCGCGCGCAGCGCGCTCTTCGCGCACGGGCATGTCGATCTGGCGCATCTCCGCAGCCTTCGTGCCCGGGCGGATGGAATAAGGGAAGACGTGCATGTCGGCAAAGCCGACGCGCGCGATGAAGTCAAGCGTCTGCGCGAATTCCTCCTCCGTCTCCTCGGGAAAGCCCGTGATGAGGTCCGTCGTGATGGCAGGGTCGTCAAAATACTGACGCAGCAGGTCGCAGGATTCCATATAGCGCGCCGTATCATATTTGCGGTTCATACGCTTTAAGGTCGCGTCGCAGCCCGACTGCATCGAGAGGTGGAAATGTGGGCAGAGGTAAGGAAGCTTCGACGCCCGCTTGCAGAATTCCTCCGTGATGGTCCGCGGTTCGAGCGAGCCGAGGCGGATGCGCATGTCGCCGCCCTCGCGCGCGATGAGCTCCAAAAGGTCGATGAGTGAGGTCCCGTCCTTGAAGTCCGAGCCGTAGGACGAAATTTCGATGCCCGTGACCACGATCTCACGGTAGCCCTCCTCACGCAGCGCTTTCACCTGCTTTGCAGCTTCGTCCATCGGCAGCGAGCGCACGCGCCCGCGCGCGTAAGGAATGAGGCAGTAGGTGCAGAAGTTCACGCACCCGTCCTCGACCTTGAGCATCGCGCGTGTGCGATTCACCATACCGCCCGCGGGCAGCACCTCAAAATCGCGCCGCTCCCAGACGTCGTCGACATCGACAATAGGCGTTTTGTCCTGTGCCGCGCGCTCCAGAAGGTCGATGAACTTCGCGCGGTCATTTGTGCCGGCGATGACGTCGAGCCCGAGCTTTTTGACGTCCTCGGGATGCGTCTGGGCGTAGCAGCCGCAGGCGGCGATGACCGCGCTCGGGTTGCGGCGCTGCGCCTGACGGAGCATCTGGCGCGACTTTTTGTCGCTCACCGCCGTGACCGAGCAGGTGTTGACAACGTAGGCGTCCGCCGTCTCCTCAAAATCCACCAGTGTATGTCCGCGGTGCAAAAGCTCCTGCTCGAGTGCCTGCGTTTCATATTGGTTCACCTTGCACCCGAGGGTGCAGATCGCAACTTTCATGTATGTTTGTATCCTTTTCCGCGATTTGGGCGGTAAAGTCTCGCTTTTTTCTGCCGTTTCCGACATAAAGCGTCCGCCGCCCTTGCTTTTTTATTTTTATATTGTATAATCATTTGAGCATTCTGACAAGACCAAAGAAAGGATTTTCCCGATATGATCTATCTCGATCACGCGGCCACCACCCCCGTTCCCGAAGAGGTGGCGCACGCCGTTTACGATACGCTGGTTTCTGGCTGGGGCAACCCCAGCTCGCAATACCCCATCGGAAAGCAGGCGCGCGACGCTGTCGCCGCGGCGCGCGAGACGATTGCCGCCGCGCTCGGCTGCAAGAGTGAACAGTTCGTCTTCACCTCCTGCGGGTCGGAGAGCGACAACTGGGCCATCCGCCTTGCCCTGCACCAGAACCGCCACGCCGGCAAGCACATCATCACGACCGCCGTGGAACACAGCGCGATTCTCGAGACCTGCAAGGCCCTCGAGCAGGAGGGCTACTCCGTCACGTACTTAAAGCCCGACAAGAACGGCGACATCACCGCCTCTCAGGTCGAAAGTGCACTGCGCGACGACACCGCGCTCGTCACGATGATGCTCGTCAACAACGAGACGGGCTGCATCTTCCCCGTGGCCGAGGTCGCGCAGCTTCTGAAAACGAAAAAGTCCCGTGCCCTGCTGCACACCGACGCGGTGCAGGCCTTTTTGAAAATTCCGTTCCGCGCCGACACGCTGGGCGCGGACCTCATCTCCGTCAGCGCGCACAAGCTCGGCGCGCCCAAGGGCATCGGCGGCCTGTATTTGGGCGAGCGCATCCGCGCGCCCAAACCGCTGATCTTTGGCGGCGGGCAGGAGAGCGGCCTGCGCTCCGGCACAGAGGCCACGGGCCAGATCGCAGGCTTTGCCAAGGCGGTCGAGCTGCGCGCCGACCATCTCGATGAAAAGCTCGCCCACGTCGCCGCCATCAAGGCCTACGCCGAGGAAAAGCTCCTCGCGCTCGACGGCGTCGTCCGCATCGGCGACGGGACCGCGCCGCACATCCTGTCGATCTCGCTCGTCGGCTACCCGTCGGCGAATGTCGTTACGGAACTTGGCGCACAGGGCATCTGCATCTCGGCAGGCTCCGCCTGTCATCGCGGGCAGCTGAGCCACGTCTACCGCGCGATGGGCCTTGACAAAAAGGCCGCCGCGGGCGTGCTGCGTGTCAGCTTCGGCCCCGAGACGACGAAAGAAGAGATCGACGCACTCGTCTCCGCGCTCAAGGTGCACCGCGACACGCGCTTCCCCATGCTGTAATTCCACGATTCGAGGTTATTATGTTCTCCTATCTTCACCAGCCCAAGGGCTTTTACAAGCATCTTTTTCTACTGGCGCTGCCGGTCATCGTGCAGAATTTGATCACCACGTCGCTCGGCTTTCTCGATACGTTCATGGTAGGACTTCTCGGCAGCGATCAGATGTCCGCCGTCACGGTGGCGAACGTGCCAGTCTTCATCATCCAGCTCGTCGTCTTCGGCCTGCAAAGCGGCTCAAGCGTGCTCATCAGCCAATACTGGGGCCGCGGCGACCGCGAGAGCATCAACCGCGTCATGGGCATCGGCTTTATGATCGCGGGCGGCGTGAGCGTGCTGTTTGCCGCCATTCTGTGCGCGTTTCCCGCGCAGGTGCTCTACCTCATCACCGACAATCTGACACTCGTGGAGCTGGCCGAGCCGTACCTGCGCATCGTCGGCTTCTCCTACATTTTCAACTCGCTTTCCTCCATCTACATCGGCATGCAGCGCAGCATCGAAAATCCGCGCTTCGGCATGATCGTCTTCGCGATCTCGATGCTCTGCAACACGCTCGGCAACTATGTGCTGATCTTCGGCAAGCTCGGTCTGCCCGTGCTCGGCATCACGGGTGCGGCGGTAGCGACGCTTCTGTCCCGCGTGGTGGAGTTCGTCGTCGCGTTCTCCTACGCGTTCCGCTGCCGCACGATGCCGCTCATGAAGCACGCCATCCTCCGCCCCGGCATGGACATGCTGCGTAAATTCCTGCGCTACAGCGCGCCGGTGCTCATCAACGAGACGCTCTGGGGCACGGGCTTTTCGATGATCACGGTCATCATGGGCCACATGGCAAATAGCAGCGATCTCATCGCCGCCTACACGCTCGCGGGCAATATCGACAAGCTGATGACCTCGGGCGTGTTCGGCATCGCGGCGGCGGTATCCGTCATCGTCGGCAAAGAGATCGGCACGGGCAACTTAAAGGGCGTTTACAACATCGGCCGCGCGCTGTGCTTCACGGCGTTCGCGTTCGGCATTGTGCTCGGCCTCGCCGAATACACGATGTTCGTGACGCTGATGCGCCCGTTCGTCATGCCGCTCTTCTCGCTCTCGGCGGTCGCCGAGCGGCTTTGCAGTGTGATGCTCATGTGCTATGCCTGCGCCATCCCGCTGCACAGCTTTTCAACCACGATGGTCGTAGGCGTGCTGCGCGGCGGCGGCGATGTGAATGCCTCGCTTGTGATCGACAATTTCCCCCTCTGGTGCGGCACGCTGCCCATCATGTGCCTTTTAGGCCTTGTGCTCAAGGTGCCGAACGAGGTCTTCTGCCTCTGCCTGATGATCGAATACATCATCAAGTCCCCCATCGGCCTTTACCGCCTGCACTCCGGCAAGTGGATCCACGACATCACCCGCATCGACGAATAACAAAAAAGCGGAAGGGCGCTGCCCTTCCGCGTTTCCCTT
>JBBNGO010000094.1:0-7139 GCA_040095065.1 Hominicoprocola fusiformis | reverse complement strand
CTAACAGCTTCGGCTTTGAGATGGGAAAAGACGCGGCTGGCTGCCGCGCCTTAAACCGTAATTATTATTGTAGGAGGCGAGGACGATGACTTACACCCAGCATTATGATTCGCCGCTCGGCGGCATCCTGCTTGCGGCGGACGAAGAGGGCTTGACGGGCCTGTGGTTCGACGGGCAGAAATATTTTGCCCGCACGCTGCCAAAAGAGTATGCCGAGAGCGAGACGCCTGTTTTGTGCGAGGCCAAGCGCTGGCTTGATATCTACTTTTCGGGCCGCGAGCCGGACTTCACGCCGCCGCTCCACCCCGTGGGTTCGGCATTCCAGCAGGCAGTATGGGCGCTGCTGCTGGAAATTCCCTACGGTGAAACGACGACCTACGGCGCGCTTGCGCGAAAGCTGGCGGAAAAGCAGGGCCTAACGCACATGTCCGCGCAGGCCGTCGGCGGCGCGGTGGGGCACAACGATATTTCGCTCATCATCCCCTGCCACCGCGTGGTGGGCGCAAGCGGCAGCCTGACTGGCTACGCGGGCGGCGTCGACAAAAAGATCAATCTACTCGAGCTTGAAAGGGCGGATATGAAGTCCTTTTTCGTGCCGAAAAAGGGGACCGCGCTGTAAAACAAAAGAAAAGGCATTCCGCGCGATAGCTGGGTGTACGTAAGACAGTATTGCGCCGAGATTTAAGAAGCGGCACGAAACCGCATGGAGCTGATCGTGCCGAAGCTGGCAAAGCAGTACGGCGTGACCGAGCAACTGAAAGCCGATAATCAAATGGAATGGGTGCGGCAGATGAACGCTTGCAAGGCACAGGCAGAAGAGATTGTGAAAGCGGAATTGATTTATGATTGAGCGAGGAAGTCCGGGCAGAAAACTGTTCGGACTTTTCTCATATAGTCCAAAGCTGCGGTAGAATTATTCACAAGTTTTATGGTATAATTTAAGCACGATAATTGCGCAACAAATCGGAATTTGGCAGATGTAAAAGGATTTTGACACGCATAATAAGTGATGTCAAAGCTATTTTGTAGACAATAGTGAGCGTTTTTCCTACAATAAAAGTGCAAGGAGGTATAGTGGCATGGAGCATGATATTGGATGCAAAATCAAGGCAGCCCGAATTGAAAAAAAGCTAACGCAAGAACAGGTTGCCGAATTGTTGGGTGTGAGTCGTCAGACCATCTCAAATTGGGAAAATGAAAAATCCTATCCAGATATTATCAGCGTCATTAAAATGAGCGAATGCTACGATGTCTCTCTTGACTATCTATTGAAAGGAGAACAAAAAATGAAAAGCTATTATGATTATCTTGAAGAAAGTACGAATGTTGTGAAAAGCAATGCCAACAGAAACAAGATTATTACGATTCTCTCCTATCTCTTGATTTGGGCGTTTGCAATGATAGTGTTCTGGTTTTTTACAAGTGGAAGTGACGCTATGGGTTACAGTTTGATGTTTCTTTGGTTTATTCTTCCTATATCCACATTTATTGTATCTATTGTTATTGGTAAAAATAACTTTTGGGGAAAAGGAAAATGGGCATTCACTCTTTTCTTTGGCGTAATGTATATGCTTGCTGAATATGGCACATTCAAAATGGCAAACAACATGGCTTTTAACAAACTTAATGCCCCTGACTTGGGAATGATTGTAGCCGGAGCAATAATCTCTGCAATCGGTATGTTGGTAGGTTCACTGTGGAATAAGAAACGCCACAATCAAAAAAATAAGTAACAAGAAAAATTCCAGTTTGTCGAACTGATAAAATCCCTTTAGGAACTAAAGGGCGCACTTCTATACTCTCTGTCGAGAGTAGTGCGTCCTGCGGAGCTTCATTCCCGGTCGGCAGAGAAAAAACTGCCCGACCGAGAATGTTTCGTCACTTCGTTCCGTCAAGGTGGCTACACCCCCTTGCGCCGCTAAAGCGGCTATCCCCTGTGGACTTGCCGTCCGCAAACGGTTTTGACAAACCGTTCGCCGCCAGCAAGTTTGAAGATTAGACATAAACAAATCCTCCGCATGGTCTAAGCCATACGGAGGATTAACTGTTTTACGGACACCCGTCTATCGCGCGGAATGCCTTTTATCGTTCTAGGGCTCAGGGACGTTACCGAATCAGTCTCAGAGCATTTTCATAGTCGTTTTTGTGAACGTAGATATGATATTCATACGAATAGTTCGGGTCAACGCCGAAGCTGCCGCTGCGCCCGCGGCTGCGGCCGCCGAACGTGGAAGAGCCCTGCAAATTCTCGGTTCTGACCGTGTAGGCAATGCCGTTGGCGGACAGGACGCTGCGGATGTTGGACTGGCGCTGCATGTCCATCGTGGTGATGAGTTCCTTGCGGTTGAAGATCGTCAGCATAATACGGCCCCCTTTATATAGAGTTTCTGTATTGATTTTACCACATGCTTTTCCTGCGTGCAATAGCGGCACAAATTGACAAGGCTCCGCGTGAATACTATAATGCTCTGCATGGAAAAGCGCTGAAAAGAGCGCATCGCGCGGGAGTCGTTTCCGCACACAGAAGGGAACTATCAAAGACATGAGACAGGATCTATCGCTCCGACTGGAGCAATTCAAAAAGCAATACGTCGCGGACGAGGCGGTGCGCAGCCGCATCGCCGAGCCGCCCGTCAAATTCATCGGCGATGAGATCATGGATTTGGCCGTCGCCGCGCTTCTGCAGGGGGAGAACGTTTTGCTCTCCGGCGGCAAGGCCACGGGCAAAAATATCTTGGCGGACAACCTTGCGTGGTTGTTCCGCCGTCCGGTCTACACTGTGTCGTTCCATGTGAATACCGACAGCAGCACGCTCATCGGCACCGACACCTTCACCGGCGGCGAAGTGCGGCTGCGCCGCGGCCCTGTCGCGCTCGCCGCGCAGTACGGCGGCTTCTGCATCTTAGATGAGATCAACATGGCGAAAAACGACGCCGTGGCCGTGCTGCACTCCGCGCTCGACTACCGCCGCCTCATCGACGTGCCGGGCTATGAGTGTATCCCTATCCACCCCGCCGCGCGCTTCATCGCCACGATGAACTACGGTTACGCCGGTACGCGCGAGCTGAACGAAGCGCTTGTCTCGCGCTTTACGGTCATCCGCATGCCGACGCTCGAGGAGGCGCAGCTCTGCGAGCTGCTGCGCGCCAACGTGTCTGAGGCATCGGACGAGAACATCAAGCGCTGCACGGGGCTGTTCCTCGATCTGAACGCCAAGGCCGTGAACGGCGAGATATCGACGAACTCCGTCGATATGCGCGGCATGATCGCGGCCCTGCACCTGATGACCGACGGCATGGCACCCAAGGACGCCATCGCCGTGAGCATTACGAATAAATGCTTCGATGAGTACGAGTACGAGCTCGTGCGCGACGTAGCGCTGACGCGCTTTGCCTGAAGATATGAGCATCGGCAGAGAAGAGAGCCTTTTTTTGACCGTTTCTGAAAATCACCGCAAGCGGACCTGCCCCGAATACGTGCAGAAAATGAGCGAACCCTTTGAGCACGCGGGCGGCATGGCGGAGGTGTACGAGGGCGTCGTCCTCGGCGGGGCGGACAAGTTTTTCGGGCTCGATGACTTGAATCTGTGGCTGCGGCGGCACCGCTACGCGGCCTACGATATGAACGTGCTGCTGCCCATCGCGCATCTGTGCATCGAGCGCGCCGTGCGGGCGAGGCTGATGGGCGAGCGCCCGGGCGTCGCTGTGATGGCAGAGCAGGCGGCGGGCGAAATTTTGCGCGGCGACCTTCTGCGCTACCGGTGCAGTTCGCGCGGCTGGATGTACATTTACGATCTGACGAAGCAGTTTCCCGCCGCGGCGACGGAGGGCGACCGCCGCATTATGAAAAATTTTGGCGGTTTTGAAGATATGCTGGCCGAGTTTGACGACCTTGCCGCGCGCAGCGAGAGCTGCGCGGACGCAAAGTCGCTCGTCGAACTCGCGGCGCTTTTGTACCGCAAAATTTTCATCCGCTATTTTGCGCCCGACCACAATCAGGACATCTTACCCGAGCGCGAGACGGAAGAGTGGGAGCCCGCAGCCGAACCGGGGGACATCGAGTGGACACAGACCGAGGAGCTCGAGCTTCAATACGACAAAGCGGGCGAGGCATCGGCCGACGGACTTGTCCTGCCGGACGACGCACTCGCTGGCATTCCGGACTATCTGGCGCGCAACTTTGGCCCCAGCTTCCAGACCGATCAGGCGATGGAGGAGATCGAAAGCGCCGCCTGCACCGGCATCCACGAGGAGCGAAAGCTCCTCTTCACCGACGGCTTGAGCGAGGATGCCTACGAGGGCAGCGAGCCCCGCGCCCAGTCGCTGCGCGCCAGTCGGGATGGGAACCTCAAAATGCTTCAAGAGCACGAGGACGCCGCGCGTCAGGGCATCCGCAGCATCGAGCAGGCCTTTCGCAATGCGCTGAGCCTGCGCAGCGAGCCGGACGTTTACCGCGCCGACCACGGCGTGCTGCAAAACGATCTGCTCTGGAAGGTCGACCGCTGCGAAAATCCGCAGCTCTTTGAAAAGATCGTCCGGCAGGAACCGTCCGCCGTCGTCGTGGAGCTTTTGATCGACGCAAGCGGCTCGCAGAGCGTGCGGCAGAGCATGGTGGCGCTGCAAAGCTACCTCTTCAGCGCGGCGCTCAGCCGCATCCGCATTCCGCACCGCGTGATGAGCTACTGCACTTACGGCAACTACACGGTGCTGCGGCGCTTCCGCGACTACGACGACAAGAGCGAGGCCGACCGCCGCATTTTGGAGTACCGCGCGACGTCGAATAACCGCGACGGCCTTGCGCTGGCCGCGGCGGGACTCGACCTCAAGAAGCGGCGCGAGGAGCACAAAATTATCATCGTGTTCAGCGACGGCTTACCGAACGACATGGTCAGCGGCCGCAAGCGCGAGGGCGCGCCGGAAACCTACGTCGGCGACGCCGCCATCCGCGACACCTGCTTTCAGGTGCGAAAGCTCCGGCGCGAGGGCGCGCACGTCATCGGCATTTTCCTCGGCGAGGACGGAGAGCTTGAAAACGAGCGCATGATCTACGGCGCGTCGTTCCTGCGCATCCGCCGGGCGGAGGACTTTGCCGGCAGCGCCGGCAAGCGCCTGAGCGAAACGCTGCTGAATCTGTAAAACGAAAAGGAGAGCCCTGCCGCTTTGCGGCAGGGCTTTTTGCACAAATTTTAAGAGAAAGCTTTGGACGTGTTTTCTTCAAAGTGCGCATGGACAATCCTGCGGAATATTCTTATAATTACCTATGATAATTAACGGAGATAACTAAAAGGAGAAAAGCCGATGACAGTCGAAAAGATCAAGGCGTTGCTGGACGCCTGCTATCAGGCCAAGCGCGCCCGTGAGCTGCTCCCGGCGCTGCCGAAGGGCGTCGCGTCGTCCTATATCCAGTATCTCGACGCGATCGAGCGGCTCGAGCGCGAGGGCGTGCGCGTCAAGGTGTCCGACATCAGCGACGCGCTGCATCTGCCGCGCCCCGGCGTGACGCGCACAGTCGGGGAGATGGAGGACAAAGGGTATCTGCAAAAGTCCGCCTCGGCAGAGGACGGGCGCGTGACGTATCTCACCATCACCGAGCAGGGGAGAAAGCTCTCGCAGACGTTCAACGAGCAGTTTTTCGCCCAGCTCGCGCCGCTTCTCGACGATATTTCCGACGAGGATGCAGAATGCACCATCCGCACCATTCGGGCGCTTTACGACGTCATGGCCGAAAGGAGAATTACCCTTGACTACTGATCGCAGCGATTTTACGCAGGGCAGCATTTTAAAAAAGCTGTCGCTCTTCATGCTGCCTGTGCTCGGTGCGCTCATTTTGCAGGCGGCCTACGGCGCGGTCGACCTGTTAGTCGTCGGCCGGTTCGGCTCGACGGCGGGCCTCTCCGCCGTTTCGACCGGCAGCCAGATCTTGAACCTTGTGACTTTCGTGGTCACGCAGCTCGCGATGGGAGTCACGGTCCTGATCGCGCGGTATCTTGGCGAAAAACGGCCGGAGCAGATCGGCGCGGTCCTCGGCGGTGCGGCGGTCGTGTTCACAATTTTATCCGTCGGGATATTTATCCTGCTCGTGGGCTTTGCCCGGCCGATCTCTGTTCTGATGCAGGCGCCCGAGGAGGCCGTCGGTCTCACGGTGAGCTATGTGCGCATCTGCGGAGGCGGAATTTTCTTCATCGTTGCGTATAACCTGCTCTCTGCCATCTTTAGAGGTCTTGGCGACAGCCGCTCGCCGCTTCTTTTCGTGCTGGTGGCGTGCCTTGTCAACATTGCGGGCGACCTCATTCTGGTTGCGGGCTTTGGCATGGACGCCGCGGGCGCGGCCATCTCGACGGTTCTGGCGCAGGCTGTCAGCGTGGTGCTCGCGGTCGCACTGCTCGTCAGAAAGAAACTGCCGTTCGCCATCACGCGCGCAGACTTTCGCCTGAATCCCCAGTGCAGAAAGTTTTTGAGCATCGGTCTGCCGCTCGCCTTGCAGGAGTTTTTGACGCAGCTGTCGTTCCTCGCGCTCTGCGCGTTCGTCAACCGGCTGGGCCTGACAGCGTCGTCGGGCTACGGCGTTGCGAGCAAGATCGTCAACTTCGCCATGCTGATTCCCAGCGCGCTGATGCAGTCGATGGCGTCGTTCGTTGCGCAGAACGTGGGCGCGGGAAATCAGAAGCGCGCAAGGCAGTCGATGCTGACGGGCATCGGCGTGGGGCTGGTCTTCGGCTGCGCCGTGTTCGCGCTCGTGATGCTCAAGGGCGATGTGTTGGCGGGAATCTTCTCGCCGGATGCAGAGGTCGCGCAGAAAGGCTTTGAGTATCTGAAGGGCTTCGCGCCCGAGACCATCCTGACGGCGATCCTCTTCAGCATGCTCGGCTACTTCAACGGCAACAACAAGACGCTCTGGGTCATGGCACAGGGTCTCATCCAAACGCTGCTCGTCCGCCTGCCGTTTGCGTATGTGATGAGCATCCAGCCGAACGCGAGCCTGACGAAGATCGGCCTTGCCGCGCCGGTGTCCACGCTGGTCGGCGTGCTCCTGAACGTCGGCTTCTACCTCTATCTTGACCGCAAAGAAAAGCGCGTGCAGCGTGCCGATTAAGCATTCATATATGAAAGAAGTCCCCCCGGTTCGAAACCGGCGGAGAT
>JBBNGO010000093.1:0-7205 GCA_040095065.1 Hominicoprocola fusiformis | reverse complement strand
CCCTGCGATTCGACACATCCAGCAACCGCGCCTTACTATCGTGAGGCGCGAGTGACGGTAGAACGGCGGCAGACTGCTTGCCGAATGCAGCATTGCTTCGCTCGCCGCATTGTGGAGTGCTTCGGTAGACGGTGATTAGGCTGCACTACTACGAGACAGGCAGAGCGGCAGCGGATAGTAGGAGTAGGCCAAATCGTCTTGCAATGCTAAACGCGGCTTTGCCGCGCTATGGGCAGTGCAATCGGCAAGCTTTGCAGCTCTTCAATCTGTTCGCTTGCAATGGAAATTTTCTCTGGGAGGGTGTAAGGGAGGGGTATCTCTTTTTGAAAAAGAGATACCCCTCCCTTATCCGCACCCCTGCAGGTCGCAGGAAATGTGGTGCAGCACCTTCGGCGCTGCCTATCCTCCGCGCCCGAAAGGGCGCGAAAAAGCGTTTTAATCCTTTGCGCTCAAAGAAACCGCATGGCGCACAAAGCTCATCGACGGCACATAGCGCGGCAGCTTCATCTTAAACACCGTCTGCGGTGTGCGCGGCTCGTAGAGCTCGAAGCCCTCAAGGTCGTGCATCACGGGCGCGGTCATCGTGAACGGTCGGCTGTCTGGGCCGACGAGCTCGATCTCGTCGCCCGCGGCAAACTTGTTGCGCAGCGACAGCGTCGCGTTGCCGTCCGCATCGCAGTCCGTCACGACCGCGCAGACCTGCCAGTCGCGGATGTAGCGAGAATTGTCGTAATACTGCCCCGGCTGGCCGTAGTAAAAGCCCGTCGAATAATGGCGGTGGCTGACATGCTCTACTTCATCGCGCCATACGGGGTCGACTTCCCTGCCCGCGGCGACGTCGTCGAGCACATGGCGGTACGCACCTGTGACGATGGCGGCGTAGTAGGCCGACTTCGCGCGCCCCTCGATCTTGATGCAGTCGATGCCCGCGTCCATGATATCGTCTAAATGGTCGATCATGCACATATCGCGCGAGTTCATGATGTAAGTGCCCTTCTCGTCCTCAAAGACAGGGAAATATTCTCCGGGACGCTTTTCCTCCATCAGCGCGTACTGATAGCGGCAGGGCTGGGCGCACTGGCCGCGGTTCGAGTCGCGCCCTGTCATGTAGTTCGAGAGCAGGCATCTGCCCGAATAGCTCACGCACATCGCACCGTGACAGAAGGTCTCTATCTCCAATTCCTCGGGAATTTTCGCGCGCATTTCGCGAATTTCCTGTAAAGACACTTCCCTTGCCAGCACCACTCGTTTCGCGCCCAAATCGTACCACGCGCGGGCGCACTCGTAGTTTGCGATCGACTGCTGGGTCGAGATGTGGCGCTCGCACTTGGGCGCATACTTCCCCGCGAGCGTAAACGCGCCGAGGTCGGCCAAAATAAGCGCGTCGACACCCGCGTCGTTCAAACGCTCCAAGTGCTCGGGCAGGCGCGCGACCTCGTCGTTGCGCGGCATCGTATTCACCGTCACGTGGACGCGCACACCGTGGTCGTGCGCGAACTGCACCGCTTTGGGAAGCTCCTCCGGCGTGAAGTTTCCCGCAAACGAGCGCATACCAAAGCTCGTACCGGCCAAATACACCGCGTCCGCGCCGTAGAGCACGGCCATCTGCAATTTTTCCATATCGCCCGCCGGGGCGAGGATCTCGGGTTTTCTTCTCATCGTTGTCCTCTTTCAAAGCGGCCGCGTGGCATAAGCCACGCTGCCGCGTCATTTTATGTTAGCCTGCGTACTGGCTGGAGCTGACGAAGCTCGCGTGCTCCGCGTAGGTCTTGAAGAAGTGGTGCACGCCGTCCTTGCCGAGCGCGTAGAAGTAGTAGTTCGTCTGCGCCGGTTCGAGCGCCGCCTGGATGGAGGCGAGACCGGGGTTCGCGATGGGCGTGGGCGGTAAGCCCTCATACATCGAGAGGTTGTAGGGCGTGTTGTAATTGAGGTCGCTGCTCGTGAGCGTGCCGGTGTAGTTGTCACCAAGGCCGTAAATGAGCGAGGCGTCGATCTGTAACTTGTGATACGTCTCGCCGATGTTGTTGAGACGGTTATAGATGACCGACGCGATGTTCTCGCGGTCCGTGCCGTCCGTCTCCTTTTCGATGAGCGAGGCGATGGTCAAGATCTGGTTGAGCGAATAGCCGGAGGCCTCGACCTTCTGCATGAGCTCATCGCTCATCTTTGTATTAAAGTTGTCGAGCAGTCTCGACAGCGCGTGCGTTGGGTCCTCGTCCACGAAGAATTCGTAGGTATCGGGGAAGAGATAGCCCTCAAGGCGCGTCAGGTCGCCCTTCTTATTGTTGTCGATGAACGTATAGTTGAAGTCCGAGTTCATCGCCGCGTCGGTGAGCTTTTCCGCCGTGTTGACACCATACTTGTCCATCAGCGCGATGATCTGGCGGACATTATAGCCCTCGGGGATCGAAATTTTAACGGTATTCGCCGTGAGCGACGCGTTCTTGTTGCTCATGCGGTTGATGAGCGCGTCGTAGTCCATGTCGCTGTCGACGGCGTAGGTGCCGATGCCGATGCGGCTTTCCGCGTGGCGGAGCCTGCCGAACGCCTTGAAGAACCACTTGTACTTAATGAGCCCCTCGTCGTGGAGCTTCGTGGCGATGGTGTTCAGGTTGTCGTCGCGCGTGATCTCGATGGTCGTCTCGACCGGTGCCTTGTTAAAAGAGCACATGTCGTTCGCCAGCAGCCAGCCCACACCGGCGAGGATCGCCGACGTGATGAGCACGAACGCGAGCCACAGCGTAAAGCGGCGGCGCTGCCCTTTCTTCTTCAGTTTTTGCCGCTCGGCGCTGCTGCGCGTGGAGCGGTGCTGCGTGCGCTGCTCCGCTTCGCGGACGCTCTCGGCGTCCCAGCGGGCGGTTTGATCGTAATTGTCCTCGTAGCTCATAGCTCCTCCTTGCTGATTTGAAATTCCCTCACCTTTTTCTATCGGTCAGGCTCACCTTTGCGCGCTCGCGCATAGGATAGGGCATGACAAGTGAGGTGAAACGAAAATGTGCAATAACAACAATAGCTGCGTGTGGCTGATCCTCATCATCATTCTGGTGCTGTTCGGCTGCGGCGGGTGCGGCAATGGCTGCGGTTGCGGCTGTGGCTGCAGCAACAACTGCGGCTGCGGCAGCAGCAACGATTGCTGCTGCTAAGGCACTCTCCTCCTGTGAAGATGGGGCGCGTGAGCGTCCCCTTTTCACTTGTTTTTAATGTGGTCAAGCCTTCAAAAGTTCCGTCACGCGGCGGTAAATTTCCTCATGTATGTCTTCGACCGTGCGCATCGCGCCGTCTTTCGAGCAGCCAATGCGCTGCCAGGAGCAGCGCTCGGCGACCTTTTTCGCATTCTCGCGGCACGCGCGCAGGTAAGCTTCGTCCTGCTCGTGGATGTCGGCCTTCGTGTTGGTCGCCCGCTCGCGCTCGCGCATCATCTTTTCGGTCAGCTCGGTCGGCACATCGAGATAAAAGACGAGCGACGGCTCGGGCAGGCCCAGAAGGCCGTATTCAAAGCCGAAGAGCCAGTCGAGATACTTCTCCCGCTCGCCGTCCGGCAGCTTGCCGGCCTGATGCACGGCGTTCGAGGTCGTGTAGCGGTCAGCGATCAGAAGTCCACCCGCCTCGTAATATTTGCCCCAGTCCTGCTTGTAGGACGCGTAGCGGTCGACGGAGTAAAACGTCGACGCCGCGTAGGCGTTCACATCGCTCGGGTGCGTACCGAACGCGCCGCCGAGGTACAGCTCGACGAGCGCGGCGGACTTTTCCCCATAGCGGGGAAAGTTGAGCTTGCGGCAGTCGACACCCTCGCGCTGCAGCCTCTCGAAGAGCAGCTTGCTCTGCGTCGCCTTGCCGGAGCCATCCGTGCCTTCAAATACGATCAGCTTGCCGCTCATTTGCGCTTCTCCCCCGAAACGTGGACAAGGAAGAGCGGCAGCTTCATCATGCGGCCGATACGGGACGGATTTTTGATAAGGCGGTAGAACCACTCCAAATTATGCTTGCAGTAGAACTCCGGCGCGCGCTGCGCGACGCCCGCAAAAATATCCATCGAGCCGCCAAGGCCCATCAGCAGATGACAGCCCGTCGCCTCGCCATATTTCGCCATAAAGAGCTCCTGCTTGGGCGCGCCGAGGCACACGAGTGCCATGTCCGCGCCGCTCGCCTTGATCTCCGCGGCGATGGGGGCATCCTCCTTAAAATAGCCGTCGTGCGTGCCGGCAATCACAAGGCCGGGAAAGCGGTTTTTGAGGTTTTCCGCCGCCTGCTCGGCGACGCCCGGCTTCGCGCCGAGCAGGTAAACGCTCTTGCCGAGCTTGGCGCAGCGCTCGATCATGCCCGTGCCGAACTCGATGCCGGGCACGCGGCCTCTGAGCGGCTGGTGCAGAATTTTCGCGCCGTACACGATGCCGATGCCATCCGGCAGGACAAGGTCCGCGCCGTTGACGGCGTCGTTCGCCGCAGCGTCCGCGCGGCAGGTCTCCACAATCTCGGGATTGGGCGTCACGACATAGTGCGCACCCTCGGAGCACAAAAGTTCTTCCCCGCGCGCAAGCGCCTCGTCCATCGTCACATTATCAAAGCCAACACCTAAAATATTGATCCGCATGATAGTCTGTCCGTTTCTTTCACATTTTTATTAAAGCAGTTTATTATATCACTCTTTTTTGCCGCTTTCAACCGCTTTGGCGCTTTTCTCCGGCAGCTGCGAGAGGATGACCGCCGCAAGCATCAGCGCGCAGCCGAAATACTCGCGCAGGCTCATGCGCTCGTGCAGGACGATCGCGCCGCAGACAACGGCAAAAAACGACTCGAGGCTCAGCAGCAGCGACACGACCGTCGGGTCGCCGTCCTTCTGCGCGATGATCTGCAGCGTGTAGCCCACGCCGCTCGACACCACGCCGACATAGAGCAGATACGGGATGCAGGTCTTCACCGCCTCGAGCGTGGTGTGCTCGCCGAATGCAAGTGCGCCGATGGCTGAGAGCATGATGACCACTGCAAACTGCGCGCAGGACAGCGCAATGCCGTCCACCTGCTGCACAAAATAGTCCACAGCAAGGATCTGGGCGGTGAAAGCAAAGGCCGAGAGGAACACATACATATCACCGCTGCTGAACGAAAGCGTACTGCTGCCGTCAAAGCACAGGAAGTAAAGCCCCGCGACGGCGGCGATCACGCAGAGCCAGATGCTTTTCTTCGCCTTTTTGCCAAGCACCGTGCTGAACACCGGCACGAGCACGATGTAGAGCGCCGTGATAAAGCCCGCCTTGCCCGCGCTCGTCGTCCCCATGCCAAACTGCTGCAAGTTGATCGCAAGCGCCAGAAACGCGCCGCAGACCAGCCCTCCGCGCAGCAGCGCGCGCTTTTCCTCCGCGCTGTATTTTTCGCGCGGGTGGATGCGCTGCATGGCGGCCAGCAGCACCAGCAATACCAGCACCGCGGGAATGGCGCGCAGCGCGTTGAAGCTGAAGCACCCAAGATGCGCCGCGCTGAGACTCTGCGTGACAAATGCGCTGCCCCAGATCAGGGCCGTGATCAGCGGCAGCACCACCTGGCGGACTTTCGGATTTTTCATAGTTGCCTCCCGGATATCACACATGTTACAATGCAGAATAGCATATCAAAATACCGCATTTTTCGCAAGTATTCCGGCGGAAAAATTTGCACCGAACGGAGGCGTCCCATGCAGATCGACGATATTCTTCTGCTTCGCATGAACCGGCAGTATCTTTTTACCCCCGCAGAGGACGAGCTCACAGTGCTGCGCGGTCTCTGCGGCTTACAGGCGCAGTTTTACGGCAACTGCCTGCATGCGCTGCGTCTCCGCTGCGGGAAAGCGCCGGATGAGGATATCCTGCGCACCTCCACCGTCAAAACATGGACACTGCGCGGCACACTGCATTTGATCGCACAGAGCGACCTGCCCCTCTTCCTCTACAATGGGCGCAGCCATTTTCTTCGTCCATGCGACACAATGGAAAATGACGACCATCTCTCCGCCGCGCGCAAGCGCGAGCTGGCCGCGATCATTTTAGACGCCGCCCAAAAAGGCTGCGGCGACCGCAAGGAGCTGCGCCTTCTCTGCCGCGAGCACGGCATGACTCCTGATGAAGAACAAAACGCGTTCGATCCCTGGGGCGGGCTGCTCCGCGCGCTGTGCGAAAGCGGCGTGCTCTGCCACACCGCGCAGCAGAAAAAGGCCTTTCGCCCCTGCCCGCCGTTTGCACCGATGACAAAAGCCGACGCCCTGCGCGCTCTCATGCGGCGGTATCTGACGCACTACGGTCCCGTAACAGTACAGGACGCCGCATACTTCTTCGGTCTGCCCCAGCGAGAGCTGCTGCCGGTCATCGAATCGCTCTCCCCGCAGGAGCTCATCTGTAAAGGTAAAATATTTTATAGTTTAGGCGATATCAACATTACCGGCGATTTATCCTGCTGCCGTTTTCTTGCAGGCTTCGATCCGCTGATGCTCGGATATGAAAAGCGGGCAAATCCGTTTCTCCCTGAAGATGCACTGCGCAGCGTGTTCACGCTATCCGGCATCGTGCGGCCTGCCATTCTGCTCGACGGGAAGATCGTCGGCATTTGGAAATGTCGTGGAAAAACTGTCGAATTGACAGGATTAATGCCTTTACAATCCTTGCAGCGCAAAAGAATCGAAGAGGAAGCTCTTCGGATTTTTGGAGATTCGGTCTCCAAACTGGTTTGGAGGGATTAAGTCGCGCCCGTTGGGCGCGAGGGGGATAGCAGCGCCCGCAGCGCTGCACGGATCAAAGGGGGGATTCTCTTTCGCAAAAGAGAATCCCCCCTTTGGAACCCCCAGAGAAAGGCCTTGGATTGGCAGTCTCAGGCTTGAACAACTCTGATGTCTCCGAAGTGAAAGTGCCTCGTGCGCGGCGTTGCCGCATTAGTGTTGCGATACGATTTGACCTACTCCTACTATCCGCTGCCGCTCTGCCCATCTTGTAGAAGTACAGCCTAATTTCCGTCTACCGGAGCACTCCACAATGCGGCGAGCGCAGCAATGCCGCTATTTCGCACGCAGTCTGCCGCCAAGCAAACGTCACTCGCGCCTCACGATAGTAAGGCGCGGTTGCTGTCGGTAACGAATCGCAGGGATTCATGGCGAAGCCATGTACACCGCACCTGATTCCGCAGGCTGCGCAGCTCTTCGAGCTGCAAACTGCCAATGTGCGGGGTCGAGGGGGAAGGCCCCT
>JBBNGO010000092.1:0-7400 GCA_040095065.1 Hominicoprocola fusiformis | reverse complement strand
GCTTTATTTGAGGCGGCCAAGTGTTCCGTTTTGCCGCCTCTGCTTTGCTATACTCTTTTTCTGCCTATAACTTTTTTAATTAGGGCTTGACTTTTTAGCAGGTTTACAGCGGTGCCTTTTTAGAACAAAAAACGTGACTGCGATAGCTTTAATTTCCCACTTCATTTTTCACAAAAACCGTGGTATACTGTTTATGAGGTGAGGGCTGTGCAGTTTCGACCGTTTGTTTACGATGCAATGAATCGACAAGTGCCGGTGGCTATTGAGCCGATGACGCCACAGGATGCCGCATTGACAGACCGAGAACCCTTGTGGCAGACCTCCTGGGCCAGCGAATATCTGGCCGACGAAAATTACGAAAAATACGCAGCCAGAGTTGGAGATGAGCTGATTGCTCTGGCAGCATATGAGGTTCTTCCGACTGCGCTGGTCGTACACATTGTGTATATGGAGGCACAGCCGGAGTCAAATCCTACGCTCGACGGAGGAACCCCGAAGTACAGAGGGATAGGGAGGCTGCTGATCGCCTATGGCATCAAGCTGTCCATTGACAGCGGTTTGACCGGTGATGTGGTGCTTGAAGCGAAGACGACGAGTTTGGCGAAGCATTATGAGGAAGACTTTGGGGCCGTTTTGCTTCCAACCTTTCAATCTTCTGCGCCAAGGTATTTGATTGCGGACGAAGCTGCCAAACGAATTTTCTTCACCTATCTGGATTGATTTTCTGCGAGGAGGTGCTTTGCATGGATATGAATAAAATCAGACCGGCGTCTGATGCGGCGTGGTATTGCCGCAAAGATGCAGAGGAAGAACGTTTTTATGAGATATTCTTTCAGCTGTGCCGCAAATACAGCGTGCGTTGGGCAAGCGCCACGCCGAAGGAGAAAAGCTTTATTGAAGAAGTGACCCGCGTTACCTATGAGCGGGACAGGGCGCAGAGGCTCGGCTTACCGCTGTCGGAGGTGCGCCCCTCGTTCGCGTCCTGAAAGCGCTTTGACCCGCACCGTGACCCACACGGGGAAACGTGCGGACGGAAACAATGGAACAAACAGGCTGCGACCTCATCCTTTTTGGACAAAAAACTGCCGAAAAACCTTGTGCAGCAGGGGATGGAAGGCTCTACGGCAGTTGGTAAGGATGAGGTCGGCAGTTCGAATCTGCCCAGCAGCTCCAACATTAACCGCTTAAATCGTTTGATTTGAGCGGCTTTTGCTTTATATTTGCAATTTTTAAAGAGAAAAGGATTGTGATCGGTTTTTGAACTCTTTAGAAAACCCATACAAAAACCCGTACCGACAGAAAAAAGCTGCTCAAAAGGGCGGCTTTTCATCTTAGTATAGCGGATTATTTGCGTTCGGTATTCAGTTCTTTTCCGAAAAGCTCGCGTTCGCGCTCGACGGTTATAGTCGTGCCAATGCTTTTACAAAGGAGGATAGTCCGGAGCCAATGCACCCGCAAAGCCCCACGCGCTATCTCAAAAAATTGTCCGACCATTGCGGGCTGCCTGATCTTCGCCCGCACAAGCTGCGTCACACCTTTGCAAGCGTTGCGATTACCAACGGCGCGGATGTGGCCAACGTATCCGAAGCGCTCGGCCATAGCGACAAGGCCGTAACACTGCGGATGTATCAGAGACGAGAGCTGATTGTCGGTCAGACGGCGGAAACAGGGGTGCTTCCGCATGTAGAGAGCCTCACCGCAGCGCTTGAGCCACACGCGGGACAGCAAGATTTTGGCGAGTTCGACATGCGACACTCCGCCGCCAGCGAAGCGACGCTCGTAGCGGTGGAAGGTTCCGTCTCTGCTTCCCTGATTGTGCTGTCCTTGATACGGCATCAGCGGGCTACCATAGGGAAGGAGAATGGGGCGCTTGGCAAGCCCGAACTCTTCCTTATATTGTGCACGCAGGTCGTCAGCGGCTATCACGACCGCTGCCTCTTGTGCTGACGCGAAAAAGGTCATGGTAGGCTTGCCGCCTGTTTTGTCTGCCTCTGCGCGTGCGCGTTGCTCTGCTGCGTTTTCGATGCTTGCTGCTGCTGCGATGGTCTGGGCATCATTACCTTCGACATAAAAAATAGCCATTTCATTCTCCTCCTCGGAATTTTGATGGGAGGATTATGCCACGTGCTGGGGGACTTTCCTATTGACAGAGGCAGCGACAAAATTTTATTGAATGAGGGTTTCCGATGGAGAAAAAGATGCTCGCCGCAAGCGGAGAGCGGAGGGCGATCTTCGTCCGCTGCTTCGAAAACGGCGAAATGAATTTTTTGACTATGCCTACGCCGGAGATCCAAAGTTGATGATAGAACTATTTCCCGAAATGGAGCTCACAGAGGATTCAGATTATTTCAAGAAGATTCCACCATCTACGTTCGACGACAAGAATATTATCGAGCAGTATGGCAAAAAGCTCAGAGAACTGCGCACTGAAAGGGGCTGTTCCTTACAGCGAGTTGCTGACTACATTGGTGTGGACTTTCAAGCTATTTCTCAAGTTGAAAAAGGTGTCCGTAAGAAAATCAGCCGTAACCGTCTCTTGCTGTTGTGTGCTTTCTTTCGGTGTTCACCGGAGGTTGTGCTCGGCTTAGAGCCCAACACAACCAGAGTAGAACTATTTTTTGATCGTCAGTCCCGAGATCGAGCATTTTACGTTGTGGATCACCTCGTGTCATTAGACTATCCACGTGAGACGGATGTCGCTTTGCTTATGCAGTTTTTTCGGCTGTCTGAGGGAGCGCGAAGAGTTCAGCAAAAGGCGGTTAGAGTTTTCAAAAATGCTCCAAGCTTCAGGATTTTGTCACATACTGATGCAACCAAAGAAGCAACGGAGGCATTTTCTGAAACAGCATCTATTCCCACCGACAATATGGTTCGTATCAACAAAGCATACGGTTATGCGGTTCTTGAGGATCTGGATAAAATCTTCCCTGATTTGCTTGATGTCTTCATCTCAATCACTGCAAGCGATTGTAAGACGCGTCATATAGCTTTACTTCTGCTCCAAGTAGCGGGATTCTGTGACAATGAGGATGCTTGTTCCAATGAAATTCCGCACTGTTAGCGCCTTTGGCTAACATGCACAAAAAATTTTATTGAAATAATTTTTTGAGGGGGGGAGGTAATTTCTCCAAATCCATCCTCAAAAGAGCCTACGCACTTCGCAGGTCGTCCCACCTCCCGTTCCACGTTCTGCGTTCCACCCTCAAAACCCCTTATTTTCTTGATAGAAAAAAAGAACGTAGATCATGATCTGCGTGACGGCGGCGCTGAATATGGACATCCGACCCGGACGTTCGAGTGCAGAGTGCGCGCTGCGCCGCTTTCCCTGCGGGCCGCGCAGAAGCTCATAAAGGCGGAATGATCTGCTCTTTACAGGGCCGCGGAGCGCGCTCGCGGTCTCGGTAAAGCTCTGATCCAGCAGGAGCAGTGCGGCCTTGCTGCTGTCGGAACGGTCCACCACGCGTGGAGCAGCCCCATGTCAAAACGGTGGCTGATGCCCTTCAGGGTGTCCACCTTCTGGTATTACGTCTGATAGTAGGTTACATTCCGAAGCGCGAGCGTACTCATAGCCATCTCTCCTCACATGCCGCAGCACGATATGGGGCGCATTGCGGCGACACTCTCTCATTTCACGGTTTTGGCAAAAATATCCACTATCTACATTATGCAGGAGGACAGAGGCAGGCGAAGGTGCTGGTACGGCGGCCAAGTTTCCGCCGCGCCAGGGATACTGGAAGCATAGCGCGTCAGAATCGATAAAAGGGAGGGGATGACCGATGGCCATCCCCTCCCCGGGGGGGGGGGGGGGGGGGGGGCCACCCCCCCCCCGGCGCTTCCGCGCCTGTGAAAATAATAGAGATGAGGCTTAATGATATTTTTCCGGATGATAGCCGAGGTCCTGACTGTACACATCGATCCTGCGGTTGGCCAGACGGCTGTTTGTCGGGTGGAAGTACTTCCTGCGGCTATCAGCCAGGTCAATGTCAGCATATACGATAGCTTCCTCTTCATCGCTTGCTGGACCGGCAAGCGGTGCACCCCACTGGTCGGCGACCATGCTTTGCCCGGCGAAGCGCGTGCCGTTGCATTCGCCTACCGCATCGCAGCAAGCGACAAAAACATGGTTGGACAGCGCATTTGCCATACATAAAACACCTGCCATCGTTGCGTAAGGGTCCGGAAGCCGACGGCTTTCCTTGACGTGGCATGCGTTGAACATCGTGCAGATAATATCTGCGCCCTGAAGTGCACAGATGCGGAAGCACTCCGGATAATAGGCATCCAGACAAATCAGCAGCGCGATCCGGCCGATAGGAGTATGGAAGACGGGGATTCCAAGGTTTCCCGGCTCGGCCCAGTAGACCTCGTCTTCGCACGGGTGGAGTTTGCGGAACTTGCCGACCAGACCATCCGGCCCTGCCAAGACCGCGGTATTATAGAGGTCCGCTCCATCCCGTTCAACAAAGGAACCGGTGATATAAACACCATGCTCGCGTGCTTTTTTCAAAAGAAACTGCGAAGTCCTTCCGTCGGGGATTGCTTCGGCTACGGCGTATGCCTCTGCACGGGTATCAAAGGCAGAGCCGGTTGTAAAGGTCTCCGGCAGGATCAGCAGTGTGGCGCCGTTTGCACAGGCTGCTTCAATCAGACGGTCAGCTTCGGCTAGATTTTCTTCAACACGGCAGTAAGAAATGCGCATCTGGATACAGGCAATTTTCGCGGGGGACTGAATCTTTAACATAGCGACTCCTTATTTTTCGAGGTAAACGGGATTGGTCTTGTCGAGCTTGCTGAAAACGATCATTGCGATGCCGGAGGCAAGGCAGCCCCAGATGACATAGGGAACGACCGAATTAAACTGCATGGAGATGGCACAGACCAGAATACCGCTCAGCATACCGGCGACAATGCCGTTTTTCGTGACGATGCCTTTCTTGCGCAGAATATAGCTCAGGAAAATCGGGCAGACAAGACCGGCTGCGGAGTAGGAATAGGTGATGACCAGAAGGCTCAAAACCTGAGGGAAGAACATCGCGACCAGCGCGGCGGTGAAAACAATGACGACGGACAAAATGCGGGAGACCTTGACCGCTTTCTTGTCCTCCACGTCGGGCTTGACCACGCGATAGATATCGCGGTTGAGGTTAACGACGACGGACTGCACACCGGAACTGATTGTGGAAAGGATCGTGCAGACAACGAGGCCGGAGAACACGGCAACGACCCAGACAGGCATCTGATCCATCAGCCAGCCGGTGGCCATCTCGCCTTCAAGCGAGGGATTCATGGAGCGGACACTCAGACCAACGATAACGGCCCAGACATAAGCAATCATACAGCAGATGGCAGAGATCAGCAAACTTTTTCTCACCTGATTGGTGTCTTTCGCGGCGAGAATGCGCTGATAATACATTTGGTTGGTCATGCCGCCCGGCGTCAGAGAGAAGATCCAGAGAAGAACAGTGGAGAGCCCCACGCTGAAAAACGCGCCCGGGAACTCAACGATCTCAGAGGGAACGGTCTCAATCACATGCGTCATACCGCCGGCCATGTTTGCCGTGACCACGGCAACGATCACACCGACGACCACCATCAGACAGCCAAAGATAAAATCTGTCCACGCGACCGTTTTCAGACCGGAGGGGATGATGAAGAACAGACTCAGCACGGCCATAATTATAATGAGCGCATTGATCGAAAGGCCAGTGATGGGGGAATAGAGTTTTGCGAAGGCCGTAAGGTTCGAGCAGCACCAGCCGAAAGGAACAACGATTGTCATCACACCGGCAATGATGCGCACGGCTTTACTTTGGCCGGTATAATGTGTGAGGATCTCCGGAACGGTGGCGAATTGGTGAGAGCGCAGCCATTTTGCAATGAACATGAGCACGATAAAGGCAAGCTGGCAAAGGATACCGTAGAGTAAGCAGGAAAGGCCGTTATTAAAGCCGTTACCCACCTGACCGACCAGAATGCCGCCGCCCATAGCGGTTGCAAACTGCGTGCCGACGACAACGTACAGCGGCAGCTCGCGGCCGCCGACCTCCCAGTCATCTGCGCTGACCGAGCCGCCCGTTTTGGTTTTGCGGCGTGTCAGAAGCAGGCTCAGACCATAGGTCAGGCCAAGCGTGACCAGGATCGCAACGATGATAATTCCTGTTTTTGACATTTTCTTTTCCTCCGTTTTTGATATCTATTTCCTGGCCAGCTGGCCGAGAAACCTGAAAAGATGTCATCCGCGGCGCAAAAATTCTTTCCAGCGATAGGAATACCTGCTATAATGTCCGCAGAACAATAAAAGCTGCGAAGGAGAACATTTCCCTATGGTGATAAAGAACATAGATGGCCTGCTTACTTTGATCAAGAATTCTTATGAAACGCTGGCCCCCGCGCAGAAGTCGGTGGCCCGCTATATTGTCGAGTCCTATCAGAATATCCCGTTTCTCTCTGTTACGGCGATGGCCCGCGAGATCGGTGTGAGCGACACGACCATTATCAAATACTGCATGCAGCTGGGGTTTTCGGGCTACGGTGATTTCAAGCGGCAGGTGACCAATGCCGTTCAGGTGAATGCGGACTGGCATTCGCGCTTTGAAACGCATCTGGATTCCGTTGGTACGAAGAGCGCCTACTCCACGTATGAAACGGAAGTCAAAAACCTGCAGGGAACGTTTTCCAATCCGATCAATCAGCAGAACTATGAAGCGCTGCTCGACGCTCTGGACCGCGCGGAGACGATTTACATCATGGGCTTTCGCTCCTCATCCGTACTCGCCCGGTTTATGAGCCTTTCTCTTGGCCAGATCGGATATCGCACGCAACTCCTTGCGCCGGAAGCAGGCGATCTCTATGAGCTTTCCATGCGCATGACACCGAAGGATTTGTTGATCTCCTTTTCGTTTTCCCGCTATTCTTCTGATGCGGTGCTGATTGCGCAGAATGCAGATATGAGTGGTGTGCCGCACGTCGCTTTTGCCGATACGATGCTCAGCCCGGTCGCCGCAAAGGCAGATTTTACCATGGTCTGCGAAGTGGACTCGTGCAACAACGTCCCCTCGCTTACCGGAGCAGTCGGTTTGATCAGCCTTGTGTTGACCGGATGCGGCCAGCGCCACCGCGAGAAAGCACAGGAACACATGAAACGCGTGGAGGGCTTCCTTTCGGAGAACCATCTGCTCTATACGCCGGATGGGCAGTGCTGAAAAGATTCTTCCCAAATCTGATGGTAATAATAGTATTCTTATAATGACATTATAGTAATAAAAATATATTTTTTCAATTAGCATTGGAAATAAAAATTTTCTATTATTTTGTGCGACTTGCAATAGAGCGTGGCGAAAGGTTTACATAGCCGGAACATACAGTACAAAGCAGCCGGGAGGCCTGCGTCACGCAGCAGA
>JBBNGO010000091.1:0-7420 GCA_040095065.1 Hominicoprocola fusiformis | reverse complement strand
CACGTGAGAGAATGGCCCCCTTTAGATCCCCCAAGAGAACGCAAGGGGCCTTGCCCCTTGACCCCGCACATTGGCAGTTTGTAGCTTGAAGAGCTGCACGCGCTACGCAATTAGGTGCGGTGTACATGGCTTCGCCATGAATCCCTACGTCTCGTTACGTCTTGCAACCGCGCCTTACTATCGTGAGGCGCGAGTGACGATTGCTTGGCGGCAGACTGCTTGCGGAATGCGGCATTGCTGCGCTCGCCGCATTGAGGAGTGCCGCGGTAGACGGATATTAGTCTGCACTTCTACGAGACAGGCAGAGCGGCAGCGGATAATAGGAGTAGGTCAAATCGTCTAGCAACTCCAAACGCGGCAACGCCGCGCGCAGGAAGTAGCATCGGCAAGCATTGCAGCTCTTCGAGCTGCTCGCTTGCAATGTGAAAACCTTTCTCTTGGGGGATTTAAAGGGGGATATTCTCTTTTGTGAAAGAGAATATCCCCCTTTGCCCGCTCCCCTGCGGGACGCAGGGATTCTCGGTTTGTCTTGACAAACAATTTCAGTCATGGTATGCTGTGCGCAATAAAGGCATTGAGAAAGAAGCCTTTTCTTTTCACCCGCTCAAGAGAGGGGACGGCCGGTGCAAGTCCCTGCGGAACGGAAAAGGCGGCGCTTTTGAGCCGCGCGGCGGAAATGCCGCGCCGGTCCCTCCGTTACAAGGGAACGAAGTGCCCCGCATCCAACGGGGAATTCAGGTGGAACCACGGACAATGATTTGTTCGCCCTGAGCCTACTTTAATAGGCTCAGGGCGTTTTTTATCTCCTGAGCCAAGTACCGAAAGGAGAAATTCACCATGAAAAACACCGAAAAGACGATGGACAAGATCGTCGCGCTGTGCAAAAACCGCGGTTTTGTCTTCCCCGGCAGCGAGATCTACGGCGGCCTTGCCAACACCTGGGACTACGGTCCCCTCGGCGCCGAGCTCAAGAAGAACATCAAGAACGCCTGGTGGAAGAAGTTCGTGCAGGAGAATCCCTACAACGTCGGCCTTGACGCCGCGATCCTGATGAACCCGCAGACCTGGGTGGCAAGCGGCCATCTCGGCGGCTTCTCCGATCCTCTGATGGACTGCCGCGAGTGCCACGAGCGCTTCCGCGCCGACAAGGTCATTGAGGACTGGTGCGCCGAGACCGGCTTCGAGCTTCCCAAGCCCATCGACGCCTTCTCCCAGCAGGAGATGAAGGACTTTGTCGAAGAGCACAACATCCCCTGCCCCACCTGCGGCAAGCACAACTTCACCGATATCCGTCAGTTTAACCTCATGTTCAAGACGTTCCAGGGCGTGACCGAGGACGCAAAGAACACCGTCTACCTCCGCCCCGAGACCGCGCAGGGCATCTTCGTCAACTTCAATAACGTCCAGCGCACCACGCGCAAAAAGCTGCCGTTCGGCATCGGCCAGATCGGCAAGTCCTTCCGCAACGAGATTACGCCGGGCAACTTCATCTTCCGCGTGCGCGAGTTCGAGCAGATGGAGCTCGAGTTCTTCTGCAAGCCGGGCACCGACCTTGAGTGGTTCAACTACTGGCGCACGTTCTGCCACAACTGGCTGCTCTCCATCGGCCTGAAGGACGAGAACCTCCGCCTGCGCGACCACGATCCCGAGGAGCTGTGCTTCTACTCCAAGGCAACGACGGACTTCGAGTTCCTCTTCCCGTTCGGCTGGGGCGAGCTCTGGGGCGTTGCCGACCGCACGGACTACGACCTCACGCAGCATCAGAACACCAGCGGCGTGAAGATGGTCTATCGCGAGGGCGAGGGCAAGGACATGGTCGAATACGTCCCCTACGTCATCGAGCCGTCGCTCGGCGTGGAGCGCAGCGTGCTCGCGGTCCTGTGCGACGCCTACGATGAAGAGGTCGTCGGCCAGGACAAGAAGGGCAACGACGACGTGCGCGTCGTGCTGCACTTCCACCCCGCACTCGCCCCCTTCAAGGCCGCGATCCTGCCGCTTTCCAAGAAGGACGTGCTCGCCGGTCCCGCGATGGAACTCTACAACGAGCTTTCCAAGGAATTCATGGTCGACTACGACGAGACCGGCTCGATCGGCAAGCGCTACCGCCGCGAGGACGAGATCGGTACGCCGTACTGCATCACGTTCGACTTCGACACCGTCGGCGACGAGGCCAACGGCATCGCGGCCGACCACTGCGTCACCATCCGCGAGCGCGACAGCATGGAGCAGGTCCGTATCCCCATCGATCAGGTCAAGAACTTCCTGCGCGAAAAGTGCGCGTTCTGATTCGCTGAGCTTTTCAACACCATATTGCAGAAGAGGAGATCTGCTTATGGAATTTTTTGATGTGATTGCTCGCCGCGGCAGCTATCGCGGTGAGTTTAAGCAATCCTCCATTCCTCAGGAAGAGCTATACCGTATTCTGGATGCCGGTATTCGCGCCCCATCCGGTTATAATCTGCAAACGGCCACTTTTTACGCTGTTACGGATGAATTACTGCGCCGCAGCCTCGCTGAAATTTTTCCCACCAAAGCCGTGCAGACTGCCCCCGTCATTCTCGTCGTCACTTCCCAATGTATACACAGCGGAGATCATAACCTCCAGTTTGAAACGGAAGACTACGCCGCTGCCACAGAAAATATCATGTTGGCGATCACCGCTTCCGGCTATGCCGGAGTCTGGATGGATGGCATGATGAAATTCGATGGTCATACTGATGCTGTCCGCCAACTGCTTCATATTCCGGACAGCGAAACACCTCGTACCATCATTCCGTTCGGAAAACCTGCCGGGCCGGTAAGTCAGCGCCCTAAAAAAGCATTTCACGAGCGTGTTCACATTCTGTAAAACAAAACAATTCGAGCGGATGAGTTGTCTCTTTATAGAGACAACTCATCCGCTTTTTTACCGAACGATCCAACCAATGTATTGTGCAGACAAGTACGATTTGTCAGTGCTCTCTTAGTTGCGTTTTTCCTGTCGAAATGATATACTCTGTTATTATGCTTTCGGAAAGGGGACATCCCCAACATGCGTTTTTTCTCTTCTCTGGTGCGGCCTGACGAGTCGACGGGCGCGGTGATTCGCTGGGTGCACCGCATCTGGGTCTTCTTCTGGCTCACGGTGCTGGGCGCTGGCATTGGCCTTCTCTCGCTCTACCTCACGGCACATTCCTACGCAAGCATCGACGCGACGGCACTCTTGCAGTCGTATTTCAAAATTCCGCTGCTCGTCATGATGAACCTGCTCGCGCCGATCCTGCTCGTCTACCTCGGCTTTTTTCTCTTCGCGCGGCCGTGGGCGGCTTACTTACTCTCGGCGCTGCCGTTTTTCACGCTCGCGCTCGCGAGCTACTACAAGGTGCAGCTGCGCGGCGACCCCGTGCTCGCCACCGACCTGCGGCTCATCCGCACGGCGGGCGGCATCATGGGCAACTACACATTCGAAATTTCCGCGCCCGTGATTGTCGTTCTTGAGGGCTTTGTGCTGATGCTCGTGCTCTCGTGCCTGATGCTCCGAAAAGAGCGCATGAGCCCGCGCTCCCGCCTTGCGGGCATCATGCTCATGCTCTCTGTCACGCTCGCGTGCTATTTTGAGCTCTACACCAGTTCATCTATCTACAAAGAGACCGCCAACAACGACCTCATTTCCCCGTGGTCCGCGGTCGAGGTCTACATCTCCCGCGGCACGACGTATCCGTTCCTCCACAGCGTGCAGGACATGTTCCCCGAGCCGCCGGAGGGCTACCGCGAGAGCGAGGCCAAGCAGATCCTTGAGCAGTATGCGGACACCGACATTCCCGACGAGCAGAAGATCACGGTCGTCGGCATCATGCTCGAGGCGTTCTCCGACCTGTCCGACTTCCCCCAGTTAAATGAAATCTCCGCCGTGCGGAATCTCTACGAGCCGCTGCACGAGCTCGAGAGCCGCAGCGTCTCGGGCAACCTCCTCACGAATATCTTCGCCGGCGGCACGACGAACACCGAGTGGGGCTTCCTCACGGGCTACAGCCAGCACGAGGAGTTCCGCGGCCCGATCAATTCCTACGTCCGCTACTTCAAGGATCAGGGCTACGACGCGCTCTACCGCCATCCCGGCTACTCGTGGTTCTACAACCGCAGCAACGTCAACGAATACCTTGGCTTTGACGAGTGCGTCTTTAACGAATCGGGCTTCGGCGACCTCATTTCCATCGAGGACGCGCTCTTCAAGTCCGACACCGTGCTCGTCGACTACCTCTTAAACGACATCGACTCGCGCACGGAGGACGATGACCCTCTCTTCCTCTTCTCCGTCTCGTACCAGAACCACGGGCCGTACAGCTCCGAGACCTACTGGGATGAGTACGTCACGCCCGCCAAGACCGGCTGGTCGATGGAAAGCTGCTGCGTCATCAACAACTACCTGGCCGGCATCCGCAGCACGATCGAGCAGATGCGCCGCCTCACGCGCGAGCTGGAAGCGCGCGATGAGCCCGTCGTGCTCGTTCTCTTCGGCGACCACAAGCCGTGGATGGGCAACGGCAGCAGCGTGTATGCCGAAATGGGCGTCAATCTTGACGTGTCCACGCAGGACGGCTTCTACAACTACTTCTCCACCCCCTACCTCATCTATGCCAACAAGGCCGCCAAGGAATCCCTCGGTCAGGACTTCCGCGGCGACGGCGGCGACATTTCCCCGTGCTTCCTGATGGACAAGCTCTTCTTTGAGTGCGGCTGGACGGGCGACGGCTTCATGCAGCTCCAGCGCGAGACGCGCGCCGTCACGCCGCTGATGCACGAGGACGGCTACCGCATGGTCGACGGTTCCATCACGCTCGACGTGCCCCCAGGCGTCGCCGAGGTCTGCCGCAGGTACCTCTGCGCGCAGTATTACCGCGAACAGCACTTTGTTTCCGAGTCATAAAGGAGAATTCCCATGAAACAGTTGAAAATCACCGCACTTTCCCTCGTCCTGGTTCTGCTTCTCGCCGCCTGCGGCGCGAAAAACGACACCCCCGATGAACCCGCCGTCGATCCGACGCCGGAACCTCCTATCGAGCAGCCGGTGGAAAAAACGCCCGATGAGCGCATCAACGACATCATCGCAGGCATGAGTCTTGAGGAAAAGGTCGGCCAGCTCTTCTTCGTCCGCTGCCCCGAAACGGGCGCGGCGGAGGACGTCGAAACCTATCACCTCGGCGGCCTGCTGCTCTTCGGCAGGGACTATAAGGATGCAAACGGCGACTGGCTCACGGAGGACGACTTCACCGCGGCGCTCGCGTCCTATCAGGCCGCGGCGGCCATCCCGCTTTTCATCGGCAGCGATGAAGAGGGCGGCACGGTCACGCGCGCGAGCAAAAACCCGAACCTCTTCTCCGAACCTCTCCCCTCCCCGCAGGAGCTCTATGCCGCGGGCGGCCTCGACGGGCTGCTCGAACGAACGCTCAGCTACAACCAGAAGCTCAAAGCGTTCGGCGTCAACGTGAACTTCGCCCCCGTGTGCGATGTGTCGACGAATCCCGACAACTTCATCTACGCGCGCTCGTTCGGGCAGGACGCGCAGACGACCGCGGACTATATCTCAAGCGTCGTGCCCGTCTATGCGCAGTCCGGTATCGCCTGCGTCTTAAAGCACTTCCCCGGCTACGGCAACAACGCCGACACGCACACGGGCATCGCGCTCGACGCGCGCCCGTACACCACGTTTGAAAAGTCCGACCTCGTCCCCTTTGAATCCGGCATCGCCGCGGGCGCGCCGTTCGTGCTCGTGAGCCACAACATCGTCGAGTGCATGGACGGCGCGTATCCCGCGTCCCTTTCGGCGAAGGTCCACACGCTGCTGCGCGACACGCTCGGCTTCACCGGCGTCATCGTGACGGACGATCTCGCGATGGATGCCGTCAAAGCCTACGCGCAGGACGGCAGCGCCGCCGTGCTGGCCATTCAGGCGGGCAACGACATGATCGTGACCACCGACTATCAGACGCAGATCCCGCAGGTGATCGCCGCCGTCCAGTCCGGCGAGATCGCCGAAAGCGATATTGACGCGCACGTCTTCCGCGTGCTGCACGAAAAACAGGCGCTCGGCCTGATCGACTAAAGGAGAACCCCATGGAAACAAGAAAACTCTACTATGAAGATCCCTTTCAGAAGGGCTTTGCCACCACCGTCGTCTCCTGCGACGCTGTCAAGGGCGGCTACGCCGTTGTGCTCGCGGAGACGGCCTTCTACCCCGAGGGCGGCGGCCAGCCGTATGACACCGGCGTTTTGGGCGAGGCGAACGTACTCGAGGTCCACGAGAAAAGCGGCGTCATCACGCACCTTTGCGACAAGCCCTTCGAGGTGGGAGAGAGCGTCTCCGGCAAGATCGACTGGGCGCGCCGCTTCGACCACATGCAGCAGCATTCGGGCGAGCACATCTGCTCAGGCCTCATCTGCGAGCGCTTCCACTGCGACAACGTCGGCTTCCACATGGGCGCGGACGTCGTCACGATCGACTTCAACGCCGACATTTCGTGGGATGACCTTATGGAGATTGAACAGCTCGCCAACCTGTACATCTACGAGGATCACCCCATCGACATCCAGTTCTATCGCAGCGCAGAGCTCGACCGGGTCGAGTACCGCAGCAAAAAGCCGCTCGAGGGCGACGTGCGCATCGTCTCCTTCCCCGGCGCGGACTGCTGCGCCTGCTGCGGCACGCACGTTGTGCGCTCCGGTCAGGTGGGACTCGTCAAGTTCCTCTCCGTGCAGAAGTTCCGCGACGGCGTTCGCATCGAGCTTCTTTCCGGCAAGCGCGCGCACCGCTACCTCTCGGAGTGCTGGGCGCAGGACGTGCGTATCGCACAGGCGCTCTCCGTCAAGCCGAACGCGAGCTTTGCGGGCGTCGAGCGCGTGCTCGCTGAGCTTTCCGCGCTCAAGCAGCGCTGCGCAAAGCTCGAAGAGTCCGTCTTCGCCCAGACCGCCGCGCAGTACGAAGGCAAGGGCGACGTGCTGCTCTTCGAGGACGAGATGTCCGGCGACAGCCTGCGCAAGCTCTGCGACGCGGTCACGAACCACTGCGGCGGCCGCTGCGCGGTCTTTGCCGGCGCGGACGGCGCGTACAAGTACGCCATCGGGCACATCGGCGGAGACCTTCGTGAGCTCACGAAAAAGATGAATGCCGAGCTTTCTGGCCGCGGCGGCGGCAAGCCGAATTTTGTGCAAGGCAGCGTGGCCGCTGCGCGCGGGGAAATTGAAAGATTTTTCGCAGAATAATTTGCAATGATTCCCGCACCAATGCGGGAGGAGTTTCCCTGCGCGTCGCAGGGGAACGGCAAAGGGGGCTATTCTCTTTCACAAAAGAGAATGGCCCCCTTTAGATCCCCCAAGAGAAAGGTTTAGATTGGCAGTTTGGAGCTTGAACAATCTTTGTGCCTCCGGAATGCAGCTGCCTGCG
>JBBNGO010000090.1:0-8052 GCA_040095065.1 Hominicoprocola fusiformis | reverse complement strand
CCGATCTCTTCCGCGATGCGGAAGGCGCTTTCCTTTTTATTTTCAAATCTCGAATTGCTGACCGTCGCGCGTGATGCGCGCGATGATGCCCTTTTCGTCCGGGTGCGCGGCGATGTAGCGGTCGATGACCTCATACTTTTTCCACATGTGCATCGGGAAGATGTGCTGCACCGTCACATTCTTCAGCAGATACTCGATGCCGAGGCCCTCGCTGCCTTCACCAAGGCGCGGGTCAAGCGGTGCCATCGCCGCCGTGATCTCGGGCGCGATGTTGTTGTCCGTCGCCTCGTTGCGCACGGCGGAGGCGAGCTTTTCAATGGCCGCATGGTAGTGGACGGTCATGTTGTTGCAGTAAGCCTTGCCCTCGCTCTCCCAGTTCCACCAGTTGAGGTCGCCCCCGTGGTAGACCATCTTCCCCTCGCAGCGCAGAAGGTAGGCGTTGCCGATGTCCGTCGACTTGATGGCACGGATGCTCAAATCCTCGCCCGCAACGTCGGTGAGCAGGATGCTGTCGGGCCGCAGGACGGTCGTGCGGGCAAAGGCCTCGTCGGAGATGTTCAGCCATTGCCGCTTGCGCTCGGTGAGGCGCGTATCGCGCGAGACGAAAAAGCGCGCGTCGGGGTACTTTTCCAAAAGTGTGAACACCTTCGCGTCGAAGTGATCCTCGTGGCTGTGACTCGCGAAGACGAGCAGCGGCTTGTCTGGGTTCAGCTCCGGCAGCGCGCCCGTGTAGTCGGGCTCGTAGGTGTAGTCAAAGAGCGTGTAGAACTTGTCCCATTCGACAAGATACGCGCTGTGGGCGATAAACGTGACGGTCATGCGGTTTCTCCTTTCGCTCTGGAGGATGGAAGTTTGCTTGTAGTATCATAGCAGACGCCGCGGCGCGGCGCAAGGGGAAAAGGCTTTGCAAAATCGCGCGGATATGGTAAAATATTTGAATCTATCCCCTGACTTCACGAAAGGAGCCGCGCGATGCTGAAAAAAGCCTATGTCGAGATCACGAACCGCTGCAACCTCGCCTGCTCCTTCTGTCCCAAGACAAAGCGCACGCCGCGCACGATGAGCGCGCAGGAATTCGACCTTATCCTCTCGCGGCTCGAGGGGTATGTGCAGTATGTCTATCTGCACGTGATGGGCGAGCCGCTGCTGCACCCTGAGTTGTCGACGCTCTTCGCCCTCGCCAAAGCGTGGGATATGAAGATCTGCATCACGACGAACGGCACGCTGCTCCAAAAGCGTTCCAGTGAGCTGCTTGCCGCCGAAAGCCTGCACAAGATCAGCGTCTCGCTCCACAGTTTTGAGGGCAACGACGGCGCGGACGAGCAGGAGCTTTCTTACCTGACACAGGTCTGGAACTTTGCTGAAAAGGCCGCGAAAAAAGGCGTCATCGTAGCGCTGCGCCTCTGGAACGACGGCGGCGCGGACGCGCGCAACGGCGAAATTCTCGACTTTCTGCGCTCCCGCACAGGCGATAACTGGCCCGAGATGCGAAACGGCAGCTTTCTTCTGCGCGACCATCTGTATTTGGAGCGCGCGGGCAAGTTTGACTGGCCCGACCTGAGCGCCAACGAATCCGGTGCGCAGTTCTGCTACGGTCTGCGCGACCAGCTCGGTGTCCTTGTCGACGGCACGGTCGTGCCCTGCTGCCTCGATCACGAGGGCGACATGGCGCTGGGGAACCTCTTCACTCAGCCGCTTACCAAAATTCTGACCTCCCCGCGCGCGTGTGCTCTGCGCGAGGGCTTCTCCCGGCGGAAGCCCGCCGAAGAGCTCTGCCGCCGCTGCGGCTTCGCCGCGCGCTTCAACAAATGATATGATGACAGAACATTGGGAAAACTTAAATGCCCTGACCGCGCCGCTGCTCACGTGGTATGACTTAAACGGCCGCACGCTGCCATGGCGCAGCGTCGTCACGCCGTACCGCACGTGGGTCTCGGAGATCATGCTCCAGCAGACGCGCGTGAGTGCCGTCATTCCGTACTTCGAGCGCTTTATGGCAGAGCTGCCCGACGCCGCGGCGTTAGCCGCCGTGCCGGAGGAACGGCTCTTGAAGCTCTGGGAGGGGCTTGGCTACTACTCGCGGGCGCGGAATCTGCAAAAGGCGGCAAAGGTCATCGTCTCGGACTTTGGCGGCGAGCTGCCGCGCACTTGTGCAAGTCTCAAAACGCTCCCCGGCATCGGCGACTACACCGCCGCTGCCATCGCGTCCATCAACTTCTCCGAGCCGGTCGCGGCGGTGGACGGGAATCTGCTGCGCGTCGCCGCGCGCGTCAGCGGATGCGCCGACGACATCATGGACGCGAGGGTGCGAAAGCAATTCACCGCACATCTCAACGCCGCCATCGACTTAGCCCGCCCCGGCGCGTACAATCAGGCGATGATGGACCTCGGCGCGACCGTGTGCCTGCCGAACGGTGCGCCGAAGTGCGAGATCTGCCCCGCGCGAATGATGTGCGAGGCGTACAAAAACGGCCTCACCGAAGTCTTACCCGTGCGCGCGAAGAAAAAGGCGCGCAAGATCGAGGAGCGCACCGTGCTGCTGCTCTTTCAAAACGGCAAGGCCGCGCTGCGAAAGCGCGCGGACACGGGACTTCTCGCCTCACTCTGGGAATTCCCGAGCGTTTTGGGGAACCTCGACGAGGCGGGCGTTTCGCTTGCGCTTGCGCAGATGGGGCTTTCGGCAAAGTCCATCGAGCCCGCGGGCAGCGCCAAGCACATCTTCACCCACATCGAGTGGGATATGAAGGGCTACTTCGCCGACGTGACGGGCGAAACCGACGATCTATTCTGGGCGGACGCCGCGGCGTTCGACGCCGCCGCCATCCCCACCGCATTCAAGAAATTTGCCGCGCTCGTTCGCGCGCGGCTGCAATAAGAGAGGGAGAACAACGACCATGGCACAGCTTTACTTCAAATACGGCGCGATGGGCTCGAGCAAGACGGCCAACGCGCTGATGGCGCGCTTCAACTACGAAGAGCGCGGGCAGAAGACGCTCCTCTGCAAGCCCCAGCTCGACACGCGCGACGGCGACCACATGGTGCACTCGCGCATCGGGCTTGAATACCCCTGCGTCTACTTCCATGAGATGCGGCAGATGGACGAGGAGGAACTCAAAAAGAACGCCTGCATCATCGTCGACGAGGCGCAGTTTTTGACAAAGGAGGAGGTCTTATACCTCGTCCATCTCGTCGACGACTGCGGCATCCCCGTCCTCTGCTACGGGCTGCGCGCCGACTTCAAGGGCGACCTTTTCCCCGGCAGCTACGAGCTGCTTGTCATGGCCGACAAGTTAGAAGAGGTCAAGACCATCTGCTGGTGCGGCAAAAAGGCCGCGTTCAACGCGCGCTTTGACGCGCAAGGCCATGTCGTCAAGCAGGGTGCGCAGGTCGTCATCGGCGCGAACGACCAGTACATCGGCCTGTGCCGCAAGCACTGGATGCTCGGCGACCTCGGCCCCGACTTCAACGGTCAGGGCACGGGCGACTGATGCGCTGTGAAATTTGTCCCCGCCGCTGCAATGCGGAGCGCACGGAGAAAAAAGCGGGCGGCGTCTGCCGCATGCCCGCGGGCTTAGTCGTCGCGCGCGCGATGCTGCACCTCTGGGAAGAGCCCGTCCTCAGCGGGAAAAACGGCGCGGGCTGCATCTTCTTTTCGGGCTGCAATTTGGGCTGCGTGTTCTGCCAGAACGGGCGCATCAGCCACGAGAATTTTGGCAAGGTCATTACGCCCGTGCATCTGCGCAAGATCATGGAAGGCCTCGTTTCGCAGGGCGCGCACTGCATCGATCTTGTCACGCCCACGCACTTCACCCCCTGGGTGCTCGAAGCGCTGGATCAGCCGCTTCCCGTCCCCGTTGTGTGGAACAGCAGCGGCTACGAGCGCGTCGAAACGCTCAGAACGCTCGAAGGCAAGGTGCAGATCTATCTACCTGACTTAAAATACGCCATGGAACGCCCCGCGCGCGAGCTTTCCGCCGCGCCGGACTACTTTTCTGTCGCCGCCGCGGCCATCGACGAGATGGTGCGCCAGGTCGGTGCATACAAAATTGGGGACGACGGGCTGATGAAGTCCGGCGTCATCCTGCGCCACCTCGTCCTGCCGGGGCAGATGGAGAACACCAAGCGTGTCATCGACTATGTCTCGACGCATTTTCCGCCAAAGACTGTGCTCTTTTCGCTCATGAGCCAGTATACGCCGCAGAGCGGCGCGACCGGCGCGCTCGCGCGGCGCTTAAATGAGCGCGAGTACCGCACGGCGGTGCAGTACATGCGCGACTGTGGCCTGACCGACGGCTTTTGTCAGGAGCTCTCGAGCGCGAAAGAGGAATACACGCCCGTTTTCGACCTACAGGGGGTATAGGATGGCGAATCAGCTCAACTGCCTGCGCTGCGGCGCGGGGATGCAATTTATCAGGCGTGAAAAATTCCAGCTTGGCCAGACCGGCTGGGTGCTCGGCGACCTGCCGAATCTCTTCGCGGGCGCGATGGAGATCGAAATTTACGTCTGTCCCAAGTGCGGAAAGCTCGAATTCTTCCAGCCCGGCAGCGACAAATTCGCAGGTACGGCGGACGAGGCAAAGACCGGCTCCGGCTATCTCCCGCCCGATGCGCCGGGCGGTCTGCCGCGCAAAAAGTGTCCCGTCTGTGGGGCGGTGCTCGACTTTGACTATGGCCGCTGCCCGTACTGTGAGCACGAATTCCGATAGCAAATTGTAATATTCTTTCTCATCAATACAAGGAGGACTCGATATGGAGCGTGTCAGCAAGCGGAATTACTATCTGGACATTGCGCAGACCGTGCTCGAGCGCGCGACGTGCCTGCGTCGCGTCTACGGCGCAATCATCGTCAAAAACGATGAGATCATCTCCACCGGCTACAACGGCGCGCCGCGCGGACGCAAAAACTGCGTCGACCTCGGCTATTGCACGCGCGAGCAGCTCAAGGTCCCGCGCGGCGAGCGCTACGAGCTCTGCCGCAGCGTCCACGCCGAGGCGAACGCCATTATCTCCGCCCAGCGGCGCGACATGGTCGGCGCGACGATCTATTTAGTCGGCCGCGACGCGCGCAGCGGCGAGCTGCTGCACGACGCGACGAGCTGTCCCATGTGCCGCCGCATGATCATCAACGCCGGCATCGACGAGGTGGTGATCCGCCGGACGGAGGAGGAGTTTGATATCGTTCCGGTGCAAAAGTGGATCGACGAGGATGACTCTTTATAATTTCAAAAAACGGCGATGCCGTTTTTTGAGAGGGATCACAGCCCGCTGCGCGCATAATTTGCCCGCTGACAGCGGGCAAATTCCACACTTGCGGACTGAGAAGAATAAATCGCCACGCGCATGTCGCGGCGATTTATGATTAAAATTATTTGCCGCCTGCGGGCGGCAAAGTCTGCGACGCTTTTTGCCTGTTTGCCGCCTGGGGGGGCGGCAAATGCGGCGATCTTACTCTTTCAAATCGGAAGAGCGCGGTGCTTTGGGCGCGCCGCGCTTTCTTCTTTTGGGGAAAAATTCTGTAAAACCTTGCAAATACTGCCCTTTCGGTGGTAGACTGTAAATAATTACGCCCCGCTTTCATTCGGCGCGGGCAGAAAAGAGGAAAACACCAATGGACAAGAAGAAATTCTATATCACGACCCCCATCTACTACCCCTCCGACAAGCTCCACATCGGCCACACCTACTGCACCGTGGCGACCGACGCGATGGCGCGCTACAAGCGCCTGACGGGCTATGACGTCATGTTCCTGACCGGCACCGACGAGCACGGCCAGAAGATCGAAGATAAGGCTAAGGCCGCGGGCGTGACCCCGCAGCAGTTCGTCGACAACATCGTCTGCGGCGAAAAGGGCATCCTCGATCTGTGGAAGCTCATGAATATTTCGAACGACCGCTTCATCCGCACAACGGATGACTACCATGTCGAGGCCATCCAGAAGATCTTCAAGAAGATGCACGACAACGGCGACATCTACAAGGGCACCTACAAGGGCAAGTACTGCAAGCCCTGCGAGAGCTTCTGGACGGAGAGCCAGCTCGTTGACGGCAAGTGCCCCGACTGCGGCCGCGAGGTCGAGGACGCCGAGGAAGAGGCCTACTTCTTCAAGCTGAGCAAGTACGCCGAACGCGTGCAGCACCTCCTTGAGGACACCGACTTCCTCCAGCCCGCCTCCCGCGTCAACGAGATGGTCAACAACTTCATCAAGCCGGGTCTTGAAGACCTCTGCGTCTCCCGCACGAGCTTCACCTGGGGCATCCCCGTGGACTTTGACCCGGGTCACGTCGTTTACGTCTGGGTCGACGCGCTCTTCAACTACTGCACGGCGCTCGGCTTTATGAACGAGAAGTACGACGATTACGACAAGTATTGGCCTGCCGACGTGCACTTTGTCGGCAAGGAGATCGTCCGCTTCCACTCCATCATCTGGCCCGCGATGCTCATGAGCATGGGCATGCCGCTCCCCAAGCACGTCTACGGCCACGGCTGGCTCGTCATGGACGGCGGCAAGATGAGTAAGTCCAAGGGCAACGTCGTCGACCCGTATGTGCTCGCCGAGCGCTTCGGCGTGGACGCGCTGCGCTTCTTCCTGCTGCGCACGTTCCCGTTCGGCTCGGACGGCAACTTCTCGAATGAACTGCTCATCAACACCATCAATGTCGACCTCGCCAACGACCTCGGCAACCTCGTCTCCCGCACGACGGCCATGGTCGAAAAATATTTCGGCGGCACGCTGCCGGAAAGCCGTCAGGCCGATGCGCTCGACGACGAGCTCATCTCTCAGCTCTCCGCGCTGCGCGGCAAGTATGAAGCCGAGATGGAGAAGTTCCAGTTCCAGAACGCGCTCGAGCTCATCTTCAAGTGCATCCAGCGCGCCAACAAGTATATCGACGAGACCGCACCCTGGGCGCTCGCCAAGGACGAGGCCAACAAGCCTCGCCTCGCTTCCGTCATGTACAACCTGCTCGAGAGCATCCGCATCTGCACGGTGCTGCTCACCCCGTTCATCCCCGATTCCTGCGAGAAGATCTTCGCGCAGATCGGCGCGTGCGAGTGCTGCCGCGATTGGGACAGCGCCGCGAAGTGGGGCAGCCTGAGCGCCACCGTCACCGTCCACAAGGGCGAGGCCATCTTCCCGCGCGTCGACGCACAGAAGGCGCTCGAAGAGCTTGAGGCCATTCAGGAGGCTCAGAAAAAGGCAGCTCTCCCCGCGATGGAGTTCGAGCCGATGGTCGAGGAAAAGGTCGACTTCGACACGTTCTGCAAGTCCGACTTCCGCGCCGTCAAGGTCAAAGCCTGCGAGGCCGTGAAGAAGAGTGAAAAGCTCCTGCGCTTCACGCTCGACGACGGCACCGGCACCGACCGCCAGATCCTCTCCGGCATCCACAAGTGGTACAAGCCCGAAGAGCTCGTCGGCAAGACGCTCGTCGCCATCGTCAACCTGCCCCCGCGCAAGATGATGGGGCTTGAGAGCTGCGGCATGCTGCTCTCTGCTGTCCACACGGAAAAGGGTAAGGAGGTCCTTAACCTTATTATGGTGGATGATAAGATCCCCGCTGGCGCGAAACTCTGCTAAACAAAAAGGGAGCCGGTTCCCGGCTCCCTTTTTACTCCGCGCAGGCGCGGAGGGAAAGCAGCGCCGACGGCGCTGCACGCAATGCAACCCCCATTTTCTTTCCCGAGAAAGAAAATGGGCGTCGCCCGTCCAAAAGAAAGGCGTTTAGATTGGCAGTCTCAATCTCGAATGACCTTTATGCCTCCGGAATGGAAATGCCTGCGCGCGGCGAAGCCGCGTTTAGCGTTGCTATACGATTTGGCCTACTTCTATTATCCGCTGCCGCTCTGCCCATCTTGTAGAAGTACACAGTAATCACCGTCTACCGAAGCACTCCACAATGCGGCGAGCGCCAGCAATGCCGCATTCGGCACGCAGTCTGCCGCCAAGCAAACGTCACTCGCGCCTCACGATAGTAAGGCGCGGTTGAGAGTTGTCACGAAACGCAGGGGTTCATGGCGAAGCCATGTACACCGCACCTGATTGCGCAGCGCGTGCAG
>JBBNGO010000008.1:0-72855 GCA_040095065.1 Hominicoprocola fusiformis | reverse complement strand
GCTGCCGGAGCAGCGGCCTTCGTTATTTACTTGGTTGGAACGAATCCGGTAAAACCGGTATGGCCTTTATTGGCGATTCGCTCGATGTCTTTGTCCGTTGCAAAGACGAAAGGCTCAATTTTGCCGTCAGACATCAGCATCACAAAAGCGCAGGGGCAGATTTCGCTGTCGCCATCATCATCCAGATAGACAGCGCTGACGCCCTGGCAAGGGATGATGGAACGAATGGAGTTGTAGTCATTGACTTCGTCGTGAAGGTCGATCTCACTGTGGAAGTGCTGACCATCTTTGGTGAGGATGATGCATCCGCCATCTTCCTTGGGAATGATGCGGGCGATCATGTCGCTGTTCAGCAGCTCACCTTTGGTACCAATAGGTAAAAACTTGCTCATGATAATACTCTCCTCATGTTCAAAAGATCAGCCCCGAAGCGTAAGCTCCGGGGCTGGCGGGGGTTATAGGAAACGACCTCTCTCGAGATCAATATCCGGTCTTCGGCAGCGGCGTGGTATTGAAGCAACGGACGGTAGTGACCCAGGTGGTCTTTGCCGTCTGCCACTCATTGAGATACTGGCCACCAACATCGGCACGATTGATGATTTGGTAGCCATTGCTCACGGTACCAAGCACCTGCACACGCATGGTAGGCTTCACAACAGAAGAGAAGCCGCTGGGCACCGTGCCAAACTCGAAGCGGACATCGGTAACATACTCGCCCTGCACGAGCCGCAGCGTAGCGGCATTCAGGCTCAGGGAATAGTTGTTGGAGGTCAGCAGGTTACTGGCCAAAGTCCGGTAGTCATTGAGATTGGTCTTAAAGGTGACCTTATAGTACAGGCGCGCATTGTAGGTACCCGTGCTGATGCTGAGCGCACGCGTCGCATCCGTAGGAATGCGATCATGCCAGAAGAAGTGGTTGAGCGCGACATTGGAGGTATTGGCAATACCGGAGAAGTCATAGCTCATGGCCTGACCGGACTGCACTTCATAGTTGCCGCTCTTCTTGATGGTCACGCCTAGGGCCGCGGGCTTATTGTAGGCGGAGAGTTTGATGATCTGACTGGGATACTCGATCTCAGCTTCCATCTTCTCGCCACTCAGCTGATAATATTTCGGTGCGGACACCTCCGTCACGAAGTAGCGGCCAAGAGGCAGGGGGCCGGAAGCGGCGACGCCGCGTGCATCGGTCACAATATAGCCCACGACCTTACCGGAACGGGCCTGCGTGATCTCAAACACCGCGCCTTCCAGAGCAGAGCCGGCGCGCTGGCCAGTGACGAGGTTATCGTCAGCACTATACTTGCGGATCTGGATCTGGCCGGTGACAGCGCTGTTCTCCCATTCGATCTGCGCGCACTTGCCCGCCTCAACATAGACGGTTTTGTACTGCTCATCGCGGATGTAGCCCTCGGCCGCCTCCAGTTCACGCAGGTAGTACTTTCCGGGTACCAGCTCATCATCAATGTAGATGTAGCCGTCCTGATCCGTCGTGTACTCGCCAATGGGATTCTTGCCTGCATCGTACAGGACGAACTTGACACCATAGATACCCTCGCCGGTAGCCGCATCGACCTTATGGATCATAATCGACGCCATGCGCTGATTGGTGATCTCCACCGTGGTGGTCTCACCGTCCTTGACGCAGACATTGACGGGCGTGGCATCCAGCTCGTAGCCCTCGGCTGCCTTCAGCTCGGTGATGGTATACCATCCATTCTCCGCATTGGGGATGCTGATGACACCGTTGCGGTCAGTCGTGTAGGTGCCAAGGATCTCGCCGTTGATCTTCCGAACCTCGAATTTGACACCCTTGATGCGTGCGCCGGTATCCTCATCAGATTTGATGATCTGGAGACCACCAGCAGGTCTGTTATAGAAGGTCAGCGTCTGAAGATCATCGGGATCGATTACGACGGTCTGGGATCTGGTCTCTTCATCGATCACATAGCCGGAGATGGTCTTCGTCTCTGTGACGACCAGCGTGCCAACGATGCCGCTGATCAAGATCTCACCGTTTTCGTCCGTCCGATAGATCCCGTTGGAAGACAGCTTGCCACCTTCATCAGGCACATAGCTGCCATCAGCGTAAGCCACACGGAACTCAACGCCTGCCAGAGGCTTGCGAGTAACACTGTCCAGTTTCACAATGCGCAGGCCGCCGAGAGGCTGATTGCGGAATTCCACCGTCACGACCTCGTGGGAGCGCACTTTGACGGTCTGTGGCGTGTCGTCCAGGACATAGCCGGATTTTGCACGCACTTCCTTGATGACCAGTGTAGTGTTGGGATCAAGGCCATCGATCAGAATGGTGCCGACGCTATCGGTTACATACTTACCGTCTCTGTTGCCCACGACGGTGCCGTTGGACTCTGTGACCATGAATTCCACATCGGACAGAGGCTCGCGGGTAATTGCATCAATCTTTTTAATCAGGACACTACCCTTGGCCTCATTCCCGAAGGTGACGGTGATGACATCCTGTTCGTTGCCACTCAAATATACCGTCTGAATATCGTTTTCGCTCAGCACATAGCCGTCTGGTGCGGAGATCTCCTCAATGACATAGGTGCCAGCCTTCAGACCTGTGAGGATGAAAGTGCCGTTGGAAGAAGTCTGACGCTCAGCGATGACTGTGCCTCCAGTACCGGAGGTGCCGCCAAGGAACCGCACGCGGAACCATGCACCCTGAAGAGGATCACCGGTGCTGGAGTCTACCTTCTTGACGATGATGGCGCTCAGGGGGGTGTTCTCAAAAGTGACGACCTTGCCGCGCCCCGCTTCCACATAGACCTGCTGGGAAGTGGGATCTTTGATGGAATAGCCCGCAGCAGGCTCCAGCTCGGTGATGGTGTACCAGCCGTCATCCAGCTTATCGATGAAGAACTGACCGTTCTCATCCGAGTAGTAGGTACCAAGATCACGAATCTCACCGGTAGAGGTCTTATCGGAACGGAAAGTAACATTGAACTTCGCACCCTTAATGGGATCGCCGGTAATGCTGTCGATCTTATTGACTGTCAGGGTGGGCTTGGGATAGTTCTGGAACTGGACGGTGCCAGTCCTGTTGGGAAACAGCGTGATCATCTGATGTGCTTCGTTGAGCAGATAGCCATCGGGTACTGACTGCTCCCAGATCTCATAGACACCGGGCATCAGCTTTTCCAGATAGCAGCGGCCATTCTCGTCAGAGGTCACGGTGGTCAGTGTGGAAGAATCCACACGCTTGACGGTAAAGGTCACACCGGCGACAGGCTTTCCAGTAATGGCATCAGTTTTTAGGATCTCCAAATTGGGCATCCGATCATTGGAAACGACCAGTTCGCTGTTCTGACCGGGGAACAGCTCCACATGATACTCACGGGAGTCCTTCACATATCCTTCCGGAGCATCCATCTCCACCACGGAGTAAATGCCGGGTTCCAGATCGGAGATGTTGATTTCGCCCTTGGTGTCAGTTACGCGATCCAGGTAATGCGAGCCGTCCTCAATCCGCGCAATTCTGAAGGTCGCACCAGCGAGGCCGAGGCCGCTGTAGCTATCCAGCTTCACCAGACGGAAGCTGGGCTTCTGGGTGTTGGTGAACACGAACTGGGCATTTTCGTTACCGTTAATCTGGATGACACGAGTGGCGTCATCAATCAGGTAGCCATCCGGCGCGGCCTGCTCCGTCACCTTGTAGGCACCAGGCTCCAGATCGGTCAGGTCGATCTCGCCATTTGCATCGGTGGTGTACTCCTTGGAGAAGGTGCCACCGACAAGCTCAATACGGAACCGTGCGTTGGGCAGAGGCTCCAAGGTGGTGCTGTCCAGCTTTACAAGATGGATACCCGGCTTCTGATCATTGAAGAAGATCAACTCCAGAATGCCATCGGAGCCTTCCAGCTCAATCTGCTGAGGTGTGGAATTGATGATGTGAGAGGAGTCGGTAGCGACTTCCTTTACAAGGTAGGTGCCGGGTTCCAGATCGGTTAACAGGATCTCGCCGAATTCATCAGTCTGGAAGGTGCCCAGAGACTGTGCATCTTTGGAAATTTCAAAGGAGATATTGGGCAGAGCCTCGTGAGTCTTAGAGTCATACTTGATCACACGCAGGCCGGGTTTCTCCTCGTTCACGATAGGAATTTCCACAGTGTCGCCGGAGATGACGGTTGCAGTATAGACTTCATCGGATTTGATATAGCCGGCAGGCGCTGCGATCTCCTGGATGCGATAAGCGCCAGGCTTGATCTCGGTGAAAACAGCAGTACCGGCATAATTGGTTTCTCCGGTATATACGGCACCGGACTCAATGTGCTCGATTCGAATCGCGGCACCGGGCAGCTGCATACCGGAGTCGGAGTACTTCTTCACCATTAGGTTGCCATACGGAGCATTTTCAAAAGTCACCGTAGCCTGCTTGCCGTACTCAACTTTGACATTCTGGGCGGGTTCCTCGCTAAGCAGGTAGCCATTAGGGGCTTCGCGCTCATAGACTGTGTAGTTGCCGGCCAGAGTAAGAGGAATAACGATTTGGCCCTTGGAGTTGGTGGCAAAGGTTCCGACCGATGCGCCTTCGGGATCAACCACTTCAAACATCGCGCCCTTCAGGGGGATGGTCGTGCCTTCCTCGTACTTGAGGATTTTCATGCTGGTCTCGGTGGGTTCCTCTTCAGGGGTGTCGGTGTAGTTGCTGTATGCCGTCAGAGCCAGAGGTGTGGTCGGATCGGTATCGCACATGTAATTTTGCAGGTTGCCATACTTGTCCTTCTCGGCGCACACAGCGTAGTAGATGGCGTACTTATAGACATTGGTACGAAAGCTCAGTTGGACGCTGCCGCTCTGTCCATCGACTGCGCTGGCAGGATACAGGACCTTGAACTGTCCGGCATATCCCTTTCCGGTGGCCTTGGTGGTGATGACATCAATTTCCTTGTTGTCCATATCAACGATCTTCGTGCCGGCAGGAACCGCAGAGGGATCGCTAAAGGCAACATTTACAGCGTAGTTGCACACCCAGGTTTCAGAAGTGACCGTGAAGATCTGCTGGAGATATTCCTGACCATTGATGGTTGCAGGATAGGCGGTCTCCTGGTCGGCTTCCACCGTGACATTAGGAGAAAGGACAGTGCTCCATACGGTGCCGCGACGGTAGATATCCTTCACGGCTGCCAGCATCTTATTGGCACGCTCCAGCTCCACTCCGGTCAGATTGGGGTTGACCTTCATGTTGTTGATGTCCCAGTTGGGCAGCAAGTACGCCCAGAGCGCCATTTTGGTCGCATAGTATGCCTGATACTTATTCTCCAGCTTGAGTTCGCTCAGACTGCGATGGGGATAGCCATTTGCAATGATGCCCATGACTTTGGGATCACTGCCGATTTCGTTGGCGAGGTACTTGATGCTCTCACCGGGAGCAACAGTCTGAGGTACACCCTTGATATTGGGGTTGACGCAGTACGCAGGGATTTCTTTCGTCTGACCGTTGCGATCCACATAGTTGTAGTAGGTATAGATCAGCTCACGCACTCTGCCGTTGATCGACAGGTAACTGAGCTTCTGCTCGCCGTTGTAGATGTTGACTTCTCCAAGCGCCTCTTCGACAGAACCGGCTGCCAGAGCTGTGCCTGGAAACATACCAAGCATCATGACAACTGCGAGAAGCATCGAAACAACTCGTTTTTTCATTTTGATTGACCTCCGTGCTTATTATCGTGAATGCATAAAGCATTCTTGGGGTGGATCGGTATGGAAAAAGGCAGTGTGCGTATTTCAGCACACTGCCTCCGCAGGGAACAATATTCAGTTTTCATTTTACGGAGATGTAATATTCCGTGTACTGGAAGGCTCCGTCACAATAGACATCCCATGCCTCAAAGGCGTACTCGCCGGGAGGGCAGGAATTGAAAAGTTCGACGATCTGGTCGGAACGCCAGGGCCAGAAGCTGTTGGCTGCCACGCTTTCGGGAATAGACAGCTTCACGGTCACAAGAGGGCTGCCATCCGCTCTGGTCACGGGCTTTCCGTTCTGCCAGGTCTGCGGATTGTCGCCGATGGCGTTATAGAGGGTGTACTGCATGCGACGGGTCTCAAAGAGGTTGCGCACGAACATGTACTCCTTACCACCGGAAGTGAAGTGGTTCGCCTCGGGTTCGGGCAGAGTCGGCTGATCCAGCAGGCTCCAGTCACAGGTGGGGTCCGGCAGGGTGTCAGTTTCCTGCATAGCGAACATACTGTTCTGGTACTTGCTCACATCGGTGATCTCATACACATAGCCGTCGCTGCAGGGGATCTTGTCGCCCGCCTTGGGCTCGGGCATGACATCCGCCTGTGTGTAGTCAGCTTTCTTAGCTCCCACTGCCACGCTCTGCGTCTTCGCGGGAGCTGTGCCGGTATACGGCTTATCGCTCTCAATCTGGACACAGCCGTTGGTGCTGTCCCAATGAACATTGAAACCAACCGCCTTGCCGATATCGCGGAGCATCACATAGTTGTTGCCGTTGATAGCGTATGCGGTCATCTTCACTTCCTGACCATCGACAAAGAACCGATGGCTGCTCAGCTCAGCAACGACGCCGGCCGCATAGGCCACGGAGCCGCCAAAGAGCATGGTGCCGACCAGAAGACCGGCGATAAAGGATCCGATTCTCTTCATTTTCTTTCACCTCATCAAGTGTATTCCAGCCACTCTCTGCGGGGGAAAGGCGTAGGGATGAATTACTGATTGCAGTAGGCCTGGAGGCCACGCAGGAAGATGTCTTCCTTGGTTGCCCGCCTGTTCTTAACCAGATCTCTCATCTGGTCATAGGACTCGCGAGGCAGGCGCAGCCGAATGGCTACGCTGGACTCGGTGGGGATGGGCTTGGTACGACTCTCACGATTGCGGGGCTTATTGGTTTTCATAGTGTTCCTCCAGTTCATTTATCGAATCTCTACGGCCTGCACACACAGGCGCAGAGAGGGCTGGTTAGCAATACAGGTGATCAGGGTGATGCGATTATCTCCCATCTCATTGAGGTAAGAGAAATCGGTGTAGGAGATCGCACCAACGAATGTCACTTTGTAGGTCTTCGTGCCGATTGCGGTCTTGTACTTAACAATGTCCCCATCCTTCACATTCTTCAGCTTTCCGAAGTATGGATGATTCCCTCTGTTGTGGCCGAACAAGCCAACATTCCCGGTGTAGAGGCCGGAAGAACTGTAATGACCGGCGCCCTTAGACATGGAACTGTCGGTGGCGCCTTCATACACTTTGCAATTCAGCCCGACACGGTCAATGGAGACTTGGCCGATACTGCCATCGCTCTGCTTGAGATCGTTCAAGGTGACAGAGGGTTCATACGGCATCACGATCGTACCACCGTCGGAGATGATACTGGAACTACCGAAGTCGGACTCCGGGTACTGCGTATTCGAGCTGCTCCCGCCAAAGCCGTACTGTGTGTTGCCATTCAGGTAGGGATTATTGAGGGAGCTTTCCAGAAATTCCTGACTGAGTCCGTATTGGATCTCAGGGATGTCGTAATCGACCTGATTGCGTGAGCCGTAACGATACTCAGCGTCGTAGAGATCCTCGTAGTTCGTGCTGCCGTAATAGACAGGGTCAGGAGAGGTTTTGAAGGAATAGTCTGCGGCACTAACGAAAGTCACCATGCCGAGTGCCATACTCAGCGCACAGCACAAGGTCAAAAGTCGTTTGAGCTTCATATTAAAGTTCCTCCTCATAATTGGATTCACCTTCCTGAGAGCCAATATCGACTTTGAACCAGTACGAACCGTTGACCTCACCAACGGTGTGCTCGACAGTATTGTCATAGCAACGGATGGCGATGGTCTGGCCGAAGAGCTTCTTTGCGACTGCCTGATCCACTTCGATTGCGATCACACCTTCAGGAATATCCTTCAAGCGGTCAATACGCAGCTCGGGATTCTTGGCCTTCAGATGAAGCCGGCCGCATTTTTCATATTCGTTGCCTTTGCCTGTTGCTTTGTAGACTGTAGTATTCTTACGAAGCGTGAGGCCGAGGAACAACAGTGCGGCCAAAAGGGCGGTTCCGCCGATAATGGAGATCACCAAGACCGCACCTTTGAAGGTGGGTTCCGCTTTCGTCGGTTCAATCTTGGTGCCCAGGTAGGTTACGGTATAGAGAATGCTGGAAATACCAGAGGATACGACAGTGCCTTTGTATTCGGCGGTCGTAATATAGCCAGTTGCGACGGTAGATCTGGCAGAGCCCGAATAGGTGGCTACCGCAGAGTAAGTTGCCGGGACGAGCTCATCGCCGACCAGAGCAGTACTCTCAACGCTCCAAGTTACATTGGAGAGGCTCAAAGTTCTGCCATTCTTCTCTACGGTCTTATCGATGTAGGAAGAATCATTTCGGTCGAGGCCGGTGTAGTTCTTGGTTGCGGTGACAGTGTAAGAGCTGCTCTTGTAGCCGGCTGCCTCCGTCTTGATCGTGCTATGGTCCAGAGACAGAGTACCGGAAGAAATGCCATCGTCGAACTCGATCGTGGGCTTCAGCTCTGCGAGGATATCTTCGAGGTTCTTACTGGCAGTTGTGACAGTGACGACCTCAGTGTGCAGATTCTCTTCCTGAAAGTGCTGCTCTTCTTTGATGATGTCACTCATGGAGTACAGGAATCCATCATGCTCGAAGTCCTCTTCATAGAGATCAGCAGGGTCCTGGTCGGGCAGGAGCGTATAGGTCTTGATGGCAAGCTGCTGGCCGTTCAGATTCTGGTAGGTGACATCGTCCGGAATGTACGATGCCGCGCTCGCTCCCATCGTCATGGATACTGCGACGACAAGAATGAGCATCAATGATGTGATTCGCTTTTTCATGGTTTTAACCCTTTCATAATTTGAGGCGTTACGCGACCGGGTCGGTCGGATACTCGCCTGTAGTAAGGCGGCCTTTGCCGCGCTTGTACTCGCTGATGCATTCTTTCAGCATGGTAAGGAGGTCTTCATAGGTCAAGCTCATCGATAGCCAAAGACATTGCCGGTACATATAGATCATGCTGTCATCCGTCAGGAAGACGGAATGCCAACCTGTGACTGACACCAGATTCAGCTCATTCGCGATGCTGTGCATCTGTTCTGCGTTGATATCTGCGAGCAGAAGTTTGTCTGCAACTATGATGGATAGGATGGGATAGCTTCGGATCATGGAGACAAGGACGATGCATTCGATATCATCGTCCTTGTGGATGGCAACGTATGTGTCACCATGCTGCTCCACGATATTGAGGCATGACCGAATGACCTCCCTGCAGTGTTCATCGATCGCATCGCGGCTGCTGGGAGAATAGTTCATGTTGGGTTACCTCAATCTGGTATGGCGCTTAATGATTCTGGTGATAAATCCAAGCGCAATACCGTTTTCTTCATCGACCCTTGTGACGCGGAAGCTGACCGTATCCAATCTGCTGGGCATGTCGATGGAGCGATACAGCTTCGTTTTGGCATTGACACCCGCTTGAAGACGGACGAAGAAAACGCGGTCTTTCACACCGGTAACAACGCCGAAGTAGTTGGAGTTGGGGACGATCTTCTCTAAGGCTGCCCGATCCGGGTTTTCAGAGGCGTCCTTGATTGAGAGGTTGACTGCGTAAGTGTCACGCTGCTCATTGTAGGTCACATCGAGAACTCTTGCGACAACCAGATCGCCTGTGGAGTGGAGATCCGCAATATCGGAAAACCATTCCCAGGACACGTTGCGTGCGTAAATTTCCGTATCAACGCCGCACGCTTCTACCATCATCGTGTTATTTCCAACGGTAAGGACTCGGCATGCCATAAGGATGCCGGGCTTCACACGCCCTGAAGCGTAGTAGCGCTTTTGCCGTTGCAACATGGCAGCTTTACGGGACCCGATTGCAACGCGCTCTTTGAAATCGACACCAGCTGGGATAAAGTCGATCGTAGCGCCAAGCATCCGCCCAATTTGGACTCGGACACTTCGAGGGATCGGTTCATCTTCTGGCCATTCGATCAGAGTCATCTCGCGAACGGGGATTTTGACACAGAGTCCCTCGAAATCAATGGGAACGATTGGCATGCCATTTTCGGTATAGGTCATCCCTGCGCTTACGATTCCAGTCAGGATCTGCTGTCTTCGCACTGCGCCAGCAAGATAGCCCCATTTCGCTTCTTCACTATCCTCGCGTGTGACGCCACGTTCCAGATCATTCAGTTCAAGAAGATCCTCACTACCCTGACGGCGTGGCATCTGTGCAGGGGCCTTTTCAACAGGGATGGTTTCCTGAGCGGTCTCTTCAACGGCTTCAGTAACTTTCTTCTTAGGCATTTTTCTTCTCCTTTCCTAGAAGAGTTCATCCGCATTCACGACCTTGCGAGTTGTGCTGCGTGCTGGCTTCCCAGGTGGTTTCTTCTGGGAACCAACATTAGCTTTTTCTGCCGGTATGGCCGCGGTTACGGATGGTGAAGATACACCGCTGGCAGATACAGAGGAAGCCTGACTGCTTTTCCAGTCAGGCTCGTGTAAGATTGCCTTGCGGCTCTTCAGTTTTTTATAGTCCGGATGCAGGGAGTAGTCAAAGCGCTTGGCTCGCATGACTTTCTGACCTCTTATGAAAATCAGGACCTGATCCGGGGGTAAACGCAAGACCTCATCAGGGGTAAGCAATGGGCGCCGGCCAAGTGAGTTGGTCTTACGGAATCTTGGGGTATAATCGGTAATGTGCATGGTGTTGAGTTCCCGCATCGTACCTTCCACTTCGACTGATGCTGTTCCAATGCGGTCACTGAAGTACTCAGCGGTCAGCATATCTGTGCATCCGAGAAAAACCGTGCTGTCACAGGCGCCGAGGATCTCTTGCCATTGATCGTCTGGGTATCGGTTGCGCATCTGGCCGACATTTTGAAAAAAGACGGCGACGGAGCAACCTCTTGAACGGATGGTAGAGCATTTTTTAGTGAAATCGGGGATAAGGCAGCAGTTGGGAAACTCATCAAGGATGAATTTTACCTTCGGGTGCAGCATCCCGCCCTCACAATAAGCATCGGCATAGCGGATCAGACGAATGAACAGGAAGCTAAAAAACAAGGAGCTGAGGAAATCATAAGTGCTATCCTGATCGGAGACGATGCAGAAATATGCGCACTTTTGTTTACCGGGCAGCTCCAGGTCGATCTCATTGTAGGAGGTGATATTCCGCACCTGCTGGGCTTGCAGAACTGCCAGCTTGCTTCCGAGGCCGATGATAACACTCGTGCGAACGGTTTCGCTCGATTGCCTGAAGATTGCGTAGGGCGCAGATGCAGGTGATGGAGGAAGCAGCTCTCCCGTGTATTGGTTCGCGTGCTCGTGGCTAATGCTGGCCATCATATCAGATAAGCCCTTTTCGGTTTGAGTATAGAGAAGGTCATACACCGTCGCGATGTTCCGCTTTTCCGGAGGCATCTCCAACGCAACATAGAGAACAAGCGCTTTTAGAAGGTTGAGTTCTGCGTTGTACCAGAACGCGTCTTTCGAATCACCGCTGGTGTTCTGAAGCACAATGTCAGCAAAGGTCTGGGCCATGAGCTCACTTGATCCGACTTCACCAAGACAGTTCCAGGAGTCGCTATGATCCATTTCAACAAGGTTGAAGACTTTGACAATATATCCGTTCTCACGGAGATACTCGCCCATGGATTCATATAGTTCGGATTTTGGATCAGTCAGGATCACGCTCTCACCACGCTTGACCGCTTGCAAAACGAGGTTTCGTGAGATGGCTCTGGATTTTCCCGTACCGGAAGATCCGCATACGGCAAGATTTGCGTTGAGACGGGTATCCTTTGGAAGCGTCAGGACTTGACCATCCGGGAGCATCCCAAGGATGTCTTGGCTGGTCCTTTTTGCACTCGTCACCTCAAAGCATGCAGATGCCTCTTTGGGTGACATGAAGCTTGCCGTTCCGTAGCTTCCAGAATTCGATACGGTCAGATTGCGATCAGAGTCTGTCACACCATTTTGGCCCCATCCAATTCGGAGTCCAAATACACAGAGTACGGCAATGCCAAGGACTACAACCCCAATGGCAATGAGTCCTTCTGGAAAGTGAAACAGCGCTCGAACCACTTCGCTGATCTGCGAGGATGGAAGCCCTGGCGAAATACGATAGTCACTACCCGCCGCTTTCCAAGCATTGATGTTAATAATGAATTGCGCAATGATACCAGCAGCGTAAAGCACGCAAGGAATCAGGACGGCAAGGCTAAGTGCTATTTTCAGTTTTCTTTTATCCATAATCTAATCTGCTTTCTAACGGACGTACCTCAATGGCCGGCCCCACAATTCTCTGGATAACCTGCGTCTGATAGTCAAAACAGAGCATGATCGGGCTACCTCGAAAACCTTCCGGCATCGGGTGGATATCCGATAGCATGAGTAGGTCACATTGGTAGTTCAAGAGAACAGGCCTGTCGAGTGAGGTCTCGATTGCGTCATATTCGCGGGTAGGGATTCGTGGTGGGTGGAAAGGTGATAATGCGGCGTGATTGATTTCCATTGCCAGTTCATCGTGGAGAATGAGCTTCAGGAGAGTGTCACCTTCCTTGTTATTGGTAAGGAACAGACATTGAGCAAAGAAAGTCGAAACGACGAAGTACTTGTTCCCAAATGGCTTTGCTCCATGACAGAGGCGCTGTGCCACACTCATGGTGGATCCGATGACGATCTGGTGGATTGACGTGATACCGAACCCTCTTGCGAGCAGAAGGCTTTTCACAGCGGCAGCATAGTTCTCCTCGCTATTCTTCATCCAGTACATTCTTGTGCTCCCTGTGAAGTAAAGAAAGAAGCAACACCGCCCTTTGACGATAATACCGATCGTGCGTGAGCTCTTGGATACTGACTCCGGGGAATACTCCTCGATGGCGACACGCAACTCGTGTGCGGCGTAGTAATAGATTTTGTTGGAATCCGGCACGACCGCATTCGTCGCTCTTTTGGCAGGCGACATGAGAGATGGCTTTTGAGAGATGAGGAGCGTCGCACCTGCCGCATTAGACATAACCGTCCCGATGGCAATTGCGTGAAGCCGCAGGATCTTGTCGATCCAACCGGGGTAAACGCGTTCGGAGCTATTGACTCTTGAATAGATCATGGATAACGCTTCCGGATCCCTCTGTGCAACATACTCGAATCCCTTCTGTGTCAAGCTCATTGAGCGAATCACATGGCGCTTATGCTTCTTCCGATATAGCCGCACATAGCCTTCCCGAATCGCACGATACATGACCCTGCGATTCCATTCAGCGCCGCCACCGATCCGCACCGCCAGCTGCGTCGGAAACTCGATACAGTATCCAACAAACCAGAGCAATTCGAGTAAGCGATCATTCTTACATGTAATCATAGACACTCCAATCAAATCAGCAGCAAGGCTGCCAACAGGCTGCCAGAGGCTGCATCATAAAGCTACTCACAAAAGAGCAAAACTGACCAAGCAAAAAACACCCAGACAGAATTTGTATTGCCTAACACTACCTATTTCTGCGCTCCCTGAGTGGGGACAGCTCGTATGCACGAAATCACTACCAATTTCTGCCCATTACTCAGAGCAGGTTTTGGTAGTTGTTTTAATGTGATTTTTGGCCCAGGATGAAAGCGTTTCAGGTCTCATCAGGTAGAACTCTGCGCTGTCCCGATCAGACATCCTCGTAGCCTGGAGGACCGTGCATAGGAGACCGCTATCATTGGTCAGTAGCATCGATTCAATGACATCCAAATACCGCTTGGTTTCAATGTTGTCATAGTCACGAATGCGCCTTTTTCCAAGAGCAGCATCATAGTTATGAACAATGCAGATGGCGCAGCTACCAAAGCGCTCCATTGGGTTCTCTTTGAGATAGTCCATAATCGCGTACCGAAGTGGCCGAGTCAAAAATGCTTGATTATCTCTCTGATTCCTTTTCGGAAGAATCGCGGGAACTGAGATCTTGAGCCAATCATGAGTCTCCTCGACCTTAATCCCCAGCAGATCCGCCACCTCACAATAGAATGGCGCCGTATCATCACGAACTGTTCTGGCGGTCAGATTTCTCAGAGTAACCGAGGATACTTCTGCCGATCGAACCAGACTAAAGAGTTTTTGCTGGGGGTTATACTGATCCATACGCTCTAAGTCGCTAGCGACCTGAAAGAGTTCGTGGCTGATACCATCAAAATCAGAAGCCACTTGGCGCATGACTTGAATGTACTTGGGGTTATCCATATCACACCTCACAGTTTGTAGATTTGCTCAACGCCGTCAGAGCCAGTCAGGACTCCATAATCGTTATCATCTCTTGGAATCAGCTCATCCAGGGACTTCATATCATCTACGACAATCAAACGAACGGACGCCTCTGGCACGAGTGTGCGAGAGGCGTTGATCGATGGGATATTGCGTTGGCTACCGGAAATCAGATCATAATCCTTATCGGCTGAAGAGAATGAGAGAATTGCCGGAGGTTCACTCGCACAAAAATCCAGCACATGATCTCTCATCTGGATGAATGCCCAGAAAGCCATGATGGCTTCCTGCGTCTTCCCGTGATCTAATGAGTATCGACTTGTTGCGAGGAATTGGCCGTCCGGCGAGAAATAGGCCAGGCCCTCTTGCCGGAGACGTGCGAGGATCTGGCCATAGGAACGATTGCTCATATGATCGAAGAGCAACCGCATTTGTCGCTGTTCAACGACACCGAAGATGGTCAGCAGCCGAATCATAAAGGCAACTTCCCTCCTTCGAACGGTATTGGAAAACTTCATTATGCTCTCCTTTGTGTAGAGATAGGAAACCGCATAGTGTAAAGGAAAACCGCAACTACGCTTAGTGTAGAGCTAATGTAAACATGACCTTTGCTGTGTTTTCATTCGACAACATTATGTGTATTTTGGGCGATCTTTTCCTTGAGAATCTGGTTGAGTTCCATGCGGTCGGTTGTAATCAGTTGTTTCTCCAAGGGGGATGCCTTGAACGAAACTGTGATGTGGTTGGAGTTTGTGGAGATCAGTCCTTGGCCGCGTTCAAAACGAGTGATCGACATGATCTCTGCATCAGATAAGTGGAGAATGTGCTGGACGCGCTGCGCCTCATCATTTTCCAAGTTCAAAATGATTTTGGTCTTTGCAACATTTAAGATGCCTTTGCCGAACCGGCTTCGATCAAGGTCGCCAATATCCTGGGTGGCAGCAATGGCCGCACCGCCGTAGCCACGAATGATCTTGAAAATCTCCTGAACCCACTCGCCTGCAAGGGCCTTGGTGTTGTTTGGGTTATTGGTATCATCGTCTCCAATAAGTTCCCATGCTTCATCAATGAAGATCGCCTTTTCTTTTGTGCGGTCTTCTTTGGCTTTATCCCAGACGTAGTCGAGTGCGACAAACATGCCTACAGGCAGAAGCTCTCCCGTTAACTCGGAAATATCAAGGACTGTGTAGAGATTGTCGAGCTGGACATTTGTGTGCTGATTGAAGGTTTTGGCGGATCCATTCACGAGACGATTCAGAATATTGCCCATCCGCCTCGTCTCGGGAGATTCCATTAGAATCTCATAGATGTCACCAAGGAGCGGCATCTCCCGGTAGCGATCCGGATGCTCTGGATCAATCAGCGACTCATTATTGTGCGTGATTCCTTTCTTCGCATAGGTTCGAATTAGCGCTTCGTCAAGGAGCTGCCGTTCTTCATGGCTGATATCTGGAATTAGCAGCGAGAAGAAAATGTGCAGCTGCTGAATCTTCTTTGCCAAGATCGAGTTCTCGCTAATTACACCATCGATCAACTGATTGGCGCTGAGATCCTGCTTGCGGATCTCGCAGACATTGATACATTGCTTCGATGCCGGACTAATGGAAATGAACTCACCGCCAATGTTATTACAGGCTCTCAGAAACTCATGGCCTTTGAGAGGTGCTATGATGAAGACCTGGGTACCTTTCCGACGCATGCGGAGAGCTATCAGCTGGAGCGTAAAGGTTTTGCCGGCACCGCTGGTTCCCAGAAGAACCATATTGGCGTTTTTATATACGCGGCTATTGAAGATATCAACTATGACCAAGCTGTTGTTATGCTGATTGACTCCGAGCAGGATGCCATTCTCATCACTCATCTCAAACGAGGTGAAAGGATAACAACTGGCAGCCGCAGAGGTAAGCATATTTCGCTTGCTCGCCTCAAAGAGCTTTTTATTCAAGCTACAAAGCGGGAGGATCGACAGTAGCGCTTGCTCCTGACGAAATCGGCAGATCCGGATATCCATATCCTGTGAAACCATCAACCGACGCACCTCAGATATACGCCACTCCAGATTTTCGAGTGTATCTGCAGTGATTGTGACTAGTGTGTTGCAATAGTAGAAATCCTCGTAATTTGCAAGGCCTTCTTTCAGAAAGTAGCCAGAACGTATTGCACTTTCAAAATCATCAAAGTCCGAATTGGTATCCGAGGTGTCTTTCAAGCGACTGCGGTTGATTCGGATCTGTTGACCCAGCTTAGCCTGAATGCGTTCTTTTGGCTCGCGGGAAAAATAGAAATCGACATCGATCCCTTCGCCAGCATTGACGAGAATACTCGTCCACCCAGCCACAACGCGAGGATTATACCCATCAGAGGGAACAATGAGATATGCATGGTATACTCCGTCCATTACTACATATGACCCATGAGTCAAGTCAATGGAATCGGGGGCCAGTACACTTTTAAGGGAGACTGGTACTGTGATGTCGGTATCCCTCCGAGCTAGCTGGAGCTCCCCGATGCGCTGTTCAACTGTTTTTACCTCACAAGTTGATCGGTTGAAAATGGTGTAGAGAATCTCCAACAGGAAAGCGTTTTCGTCATCATGGGTAACAACCGCATTGTCGCAGTGTAGGAAATACTGCCGCGCTGTCTGAACAGTCGTTTCCAGAGCCGAGACAATCTCCGAGTACTCCGGTTTGCGATTCGTGACAGCTTCATACTCAAAAATCACAAGGAATCTGCGGGTAATTGCTTCTCGCGAGCCAATTGTCTGGATAAGGCGATAGTAGTCCAGCTGCAATTCTCGGCACTTTGGATTACTCTCGGACTCCATATCCCGCTCAATGGTACTCAGGTGTTTTCCGATGTCGGCCTTCTTTGTCAACACTTTGATTTGGATTTTTATGGGGGAAATCTTCATCCAGCTCGCGAAGCTGGCAACGATATTCTTCTGCTCAGATGTACTGCGTAAAAGAAAGTTGATCGGTTCAACTTCGAGGACTCTGATGTAACGACCGTCCTCCATTTCAATAATGCCGTTGCGGATATCCTTTACTGGAACAAAGTCTTCCGAGTAAGTCACCTGCTTTTTATGACTTGGCACCATCTTGCGATTATTTTTGTTGAGCTGCTTTTCGGTTTTTGCAGGGCGTTTTCGTTTCTTGCGAGGCTGCTTGATCCGAATGCCTAACTGTTCGGGCGGCTTGGTAGCTTCTTGCTCCCATATCCTCTTTTTCTGCTTTCTCGCGGTTTCAGGTATAGTGACATCAGAGCGATAAAGGTTCCGCCGGTGAATAAACCAGCGGAACCAATTGATCGCAAATTCCGAAAGTGAATCGCCCTCAAAACCAATGATGCCAAAAATACCAAGCGGGAGTGGGAGCAGGCAAAGAATGATAATCCGCACAGTAAGCGACATAGGCAACTTGATGATGGGAATACCCGTCAACAAAACGAGCACGCAAGCTTCAATCGCATTGCGTGCTCGAATCATTCCGCCAAATAAGCGCCCACTTGCAAGAAAGTTTGGCGGGATATAGTAAATATCCCGTTCTTCGTTCGGTTTGCTCATGTTCTGCCTCTATTCTATTGTCAGTTTCCGATGATCCAAAACGGCCCACCGGATCCAGCGCGCTTACTAGCTTCGTTGAGGATAATGGACATATCCCAACTCTTCTCGGAGCGCTTATAACTGGAAGGATCTGCGACGAGTATCTTCCCATCGGATGTGCAGCCTCTCAGGACAATGAAATGGCCACTCGATGTAAAATGGCCTTTCGTCATGAGTGCAACGACTAACTTGCCCTCCGCAAGCGCATCAATGATACGCTGTGGTTCAGAAGCTGTGCAGCCATCGACACTCAGGCTCCACGCTTGCGCTGCTCCTGGTATCAAAGAACGATAAGAACCATTACCGCTGCACCAGTACCCGTGCTCGTATGCCCATTGTGCCATATGAGGTGGATCAATGGTTTCTGAGGTAAGACTGGATATCACTATGGCCATTGCAGTCGGGCCGCAGGCATAACCACCAATCGTATCTGTACCATAGGGCGAGTACTTCCACCGTTCATCTAACTGATTGTAATAGACAACCTGTGTTTCGCCGTCAGCAAAAATGACCCCGTCGTAGGATAGGCCCATTGCTGAGAACTCTGTTTCACTTAGACCTTGGTAAATTCCATCGCCCAAGAGGACAGTCAAGTTTTGCGCATATTGGCTTGCAAGGAGTTTCTGATCGTCTGACAGGTGGAAGACCTGATCGGCAAAATACGCTTCTCCATTATAGGAGATGGTATAGATCCGAATGGTCTCATGAATGGTTTCGCCCGAGTCTTCGTCACCTTGCTCAGGGGGAATTTCTCGCTCTTCATCCGTGAAAGCAAAAGAGTAGAGCTTATCCTTGTTAGCGGTGAGCAAAGCCTCCATATCTTCCTTGGAAATAGATGCAATTTCTGTGTCCTTGTGTGCGCAATACTGGGAAACAAACGCATTTGCATTAAACACCACATCAGCGCCAAAGGGATTGTTGATCTCTTTTCCATCACAGCCGGACGATGCAAAATCAGAATCAATGCGTTCAAGAACATCCGTTAATCCTTCAGAGAGGATGGAACTGATGCCCTCGTTGATGGCTGTCATATTCTGGACTAACACTTCATCGTTCGAGATTCCATTCGGGGAGTCCGTTCCATCGCCCAATAATGATCCGAAGATGATAGAAGGAAGCATAGCTACAAGAATTAGAGGCAACAAAACTGCCGCGATCAACGGAATCAGCCATTTCGCAGAAGACTTCCCTGCTTCAATTGCCGCACCATGAGCACCACCTGCAGCTGCGCCCTTGGCAATATTGGAAATTGCTTTGCCAGTCTTTGCGGCACCCGCAACTGTGGATTCGGTCGATGTTTGCTGCTGGCTTTTTTCATCACTCATTAGATTTTGTCCTTTCTTTTGGGAACAGGCGGCATCTGAGAAACGATGCGTTCCTCATACCTAATCTTGTCACCTTCATCGGTATAGGGCGTTTTCTCAACTTTGGGCTGAGCATACTGCCGATACCACGAGGCACCGTCTACTGTTTGGACGGTATCATACGGGCCAGTTGGGGCCATGTATTGTTCTGTGCTGTACATAGCAAACTCCCTATCTGACTGCCTATCAGGTGAGACCTCAAGGCCCGTGATGCGTCCACCGCCGATTTCAACATTCTGAAATATGGGTGGCGCTCCAGAAATGCGTGCACTCTCAACCACAGAACCGTCGTGCTCTCTAGCGCCAGATGGGATAGGTGTCCCATTTGCAGACGCAGTAGGAGAAGCTGTTCCTGCGGCTGTGCCGCCATCAAGCGTAACTACGTCTTCTGACGTAATGGGAGATGGAGGGATGAGGCCACCATCATCTGCAAGTGCGCTACCTGAGTCAACAGGCGAATAGCCCAAATAGCTCGTCAACGCCTCAGCCGCCTGATCACCGGTGATGGACCCGACTGAGGATATGCTGCCTTTTGCCACAGCTCCAACAACGCTCATTGCAAATTTGCCTCCATTTTGTAGGCTTGATTCGAACATAGCGCCACCCACAAGATTGCTGAGTCCTTTTGCATTGCCTGTAGCGCTTGCGGCTGCCGCGTTTCCAGCAGCACGTCTCGTAACGCCGACAAGGCCGTTTCCTCCACCTGTAAAAGCAGCGCCGGCGGCCTGTGCATTTGTGTGAGTGCTGTTACTTGAGGAATGATGGTTAAATACAGTTCCACCTACAGCCCCCGCAACAGCAGCAATGCCGCGTCCGGCAACCATGAGCTCAGTCAACATACTTCCACCGGTTCTGCCGACATTGATTCCCAAAGAAGCCATAAAACTATCAATTTTCTGGCTGACTTTAAGGAATCCAATGGCGCATAGAAACCAGATAAAAACATTGCCAGCAACTTCTTCCTTGCTCGATGCCGCAATGGCACTTTCTACTTCGCTCTCATCGATGGCAAAGGCGGTTGTCGAAAGTACGCATAAGAGCAGCAATACAAGCAGTATGATATGTGCTTTTCTCTTCATCTTTACCTCCTCAAACGGATAACGGGTTGGCAAGAAAACTGCCAACCATACTCGTGAATAAGCGCAGGCACCATGCATTCATGATCAGCAAAAAAAGCTGGCCTCCAAGCATTCTGCACCATGCACTAAAGACATTTGATGTGTTTTCTGATGCCCCTGTAGCGAATGCGACTGGAGCTGTGTAGATCAGAACGCCGACGAGAATGTATCTCTCCGCTGCCTCGAATAGAAGCTTGATATAGTTCCATGCTACGATGAGCACCAAAATGAGTACAATCAAACTTACCGAGCCGGACACAAGGCTGCCCACCAAAACTGTTACTACGCTGGCAAAACTTGCAAACTCGATTGGGGGAAGTGCTGTGTCTACCACCCAGTCGTATGGCGTTCCTACGATTCCCAAAACGAGCACCATAATCTGATCCGCAAAAAGTGCTAAAAAGATAAAGAGAATGGATTTGATGGCGAGCTTGACTGGATCCTCCGCACTAAGGCCCAGTCCAAGCCCAAAGTTCCTGAATAGCTGCCACACAAGGTTCAGTAAGATGAAGCCTACACCAATCGCTACGAATATTTCATAGAGCGTTTCAGCGGCTGGGAAATAGCGTAGAAACGTGCTCATATCACAGCCTAGCGCACCGAGTACGGACCCTGTGATCAGATCCAGCAGATTCATGACCTGTGTGGCAATCCACTCAACAATACTGTCTAAGATTCCCATGCGGCTCCTCCTGCATCTGCTTAGAAGTGGCCTAACTCATCATCGAAGCTACTTTCAGGCAGGTAGTATGCTGCGGTGAGGCACATGGCAATGCCAGCGACAATACCGGATAAGAAACAGATAATATTCTTCATGTCTTGATTCTCCTTCGTAATTAGGGAGTCCAAGTGCCACCGGAAAAGAATGGTGTCACATAGGCCATGATAAAGCCAAGGCTATTGAGAATGGCCCAAGTAATAATGATCCGCTTTAACCATGCACGGGACTCATCAACCGTTCGTCCAGATCTGGAGAAGTTCATCAGAAGAAGCGCAATAGCCGCAGTAACAACAGCTGCGATGGTGCTGATGCCGAGGATTTGAGTGTACACATCCTGCATGATTGCACTCGCCTTCGTCCAAATGGTGTCAGCAGCAAAGGCGCGTGTGGAAAACATGGTCAGCATCGTAGGCACGAGAAAGGCAGTATATAGGCCTCGGCCTGCATTTACATTTCTGAATCGCTCCTGCAGCTTCTTGATGACGGCAGGTTTGTTTAGATTCATATTGGGAAGTCCTCCTTTCAAATAGAGCCGAAAAGAAAAGCCGGGAACTCGGGCAGTACGACCTGAGTTCCTGGCTTCACATGAAAAATGCCTCCCGATGAAAGGAGGCAGTCCATCAATGAATCTTTTCGACGCTATCATCTTACCATTTAGGGGATACAGATGCAATTAAGCAGAACTTCAAGTTTCGTTCGGAAATAGTTCAATAGTGCTTCAAGGTAAAAACTGCTTGATAATCTCCATGCAATCACGCGCCGTGTAACCCCACAGAATGCGGTCAATCGCTCGAATTGCCATGTTGAGATAGCTATGATAGGTTACCATCGACATGGGGAATCCTTGCCGATCAAGTTCCGCTAGGATCACCTCACGATTCGCGGGCTTCTTTTTTGAGAAGTATGTGAGGTAGAGGACTTGATACATCAGCTCACCGTGGTCTGGATCCATTCGCACCGTATTAAGCGCGTTATCAATGATCTGGAGCATGTTCTTGCTCCGAATAACTGTTCTGGCGTACCCCTCCAGTTTAGAACCGGACAAATCCACGCCAGCCAATTCGGCATTGACTTCAAGTGTGGAAAGGCGGGTGCCATGCTCCATTTCCATTCGAACATTCATATCTGCTTCCGAGATTTGGATCGCATATGCTACTTTCCGGTACTGCTTGAGCAGATGCCTTGTGTTATGATACTTATCCGCATCCTTGCGTTTTGCGGTCTTCGCCTCTAAATGATCAACGCCGGATTGGATGCCGGTTTCGATCTCTGTTTTCAAAGCTTCTTTTTCTATCTCAAACGCGGGAGTGCTATCTGATGTCATTGTTTCATCTCCTTTCCGGATTGGGACTCAGTCGGTGGATCGCGGCTATTCTTCTCCTGATTCGTTACCTCCCAGTCTAAAGCACTGTGGAAGACTAATGGAATTTGGCGAGCAAAAAAAGAACTTCGGATCACCAGAAACACTTGAATTCTCAAGGCTTTTCGGGGCTTCCCTATAGTGTGAGCGGGCGGGACGCGAGTTTCAATGCTGATATCCATCTTGCCTTCATCGGGATCGACCAAATCAGCAGCCTTTGTAATGCCAATGATTTCGCCAATACTGCTTAGTTCGAGCTCTTCGCAGGTATCACCGAAAATCATTTCTCGATACCTACACATTGAAATGACAGAGCCGCGTGAGCTTGAAAAACTCACGCGGCTGATAATTCCATATTCGCCAGCTTTCAACATGAAGCGGCCAACGCGGGATTTTGACCAACCCCAACGTTTTGCAAGGTAAGTATATGAGAGCAACGGCACACCTCTCATATTGGAGTAATACACGACCGGCATATACTCCGAACCTCGCACCTTGGGATCGTTTAAGATGGTGTGCAGCCACATGTCCATAATGGCATCCAACTCACTAAATACGATTCCTTCTGTTTTGTGAGCGACTCGTAGGAGCATTCGGCCAACAGGCAATGGGAAGAAAAAGAATCCGGAGCCCTTATAGCTATAATAATTGTACTGTAGGCTCGTGCAATGCTCTTTCCAATTGATGATGGAAAAACGAATGATCTCATTCTCTTTATCCAGCCATTCATAAGTCAGGAACCCGTATTTCTCGTAATAGTCCAATTGCTCAAGAGCTTGTCTTTTGGAATGGACACGCAGAATCCTGGGTAATGATCCAAGCTTGCAGATCCATTGGCCAGGCGCCTCCATGTATCTCACCCCACTAATCATACGCTCATTTGAACGGAAGTTCGCATAGCTAAAGAGTGCCATGAGACTGAAAAGATGGACGGTTCCTTCATTATGGAATTCCTTGTGGTTATTAAAGTGACGGAACCACGGTTTCCATATCCTGACTTTCGGAAAGCTCACTAATTGTTGCTTTTGTATGCAGTTCATCTCATACACCCCCTTTCCAGCAAAGTAATAGGTTTAAGATATCGATTCCAAGTCCCCTGGTCAGGGGGACACAGGCATTTCAGCCTCGGCCCATGCTTGTGGGTGCGTCGTCCCTCGGTTTGAGGCCTAGCCGGACGAGTGTACCATTGTTTTCCCGTGCAGTCGTCGCAACGAGGCTTGACCACGCCTCTTTCACTTGCTCATAGTGGCTCGGACACGGTGATGTCTTGGAATCGTATGCAATTTTCAAGGTACAGCACTGGGAAAATTGAGTGAGAAGATACAGTTGCCAAGAGATAAAACACCTCGCTTGCACTTCTCGTAATAAATGTAGAAAATAGCACCCTTTTGACCACCCACGGATTTGAAAAAACAAAAATGTCTCTGATACCGGCGTGGTATCAGAGACTAACAAAGAGAAGTGAGTGGAGATTGATTTCAGTTTAGCAGTTTCTCTTATGCCAAATGATACTGTTACAAACCATCAATTCTTTTTTCTTCTGTATGTCTGTATGTATGATTTCATTTATTCAGGTAGGCTCCATTAAATTCCTCCCACGGACATGCCAATCCTTGCGCCCGATATACCGATGTGATAAGATGTCAACTAATCGGAAGTTGTGACTACAAATGAATCGGATACTACGATACAAGATACCATGGAGGAATATGAGAATGTCGAAAGATGAGTATTTGATAACCGATGCGCCCCTCAAAGCGTTGACGGTTTTTGCAATGCCGATGATTCTTGGGAGCTTTTTTCAGCAAATATACAATATGGCCGACTCCATTATTGTCGGCCAGTTTGTTGGTTCTTCTGCACTTGCAGCTGTCGGTGCCTGTGCAGCATTAACCAATGTGTTCATTTGTGTGGCACTGGGAGCCGGCATAGGTGCCGGTGTGCTGGTGAGCCGCTATTTTGGAGCCAAAGAGTATGGCAAAATGAAAACCATTGTGTCAACGTCCTTGCTCAGCTTTTTGATTCTAAGCATTGTCCTTGGCGTTTTTGGCTTATGCTTTTCCCGCCCGATGATGCGGGGCTTGCAAACCCCTCCCGACATTCTGGATGAGGCAGTGCTGTATCTGCGGGTCTATTTTGCAGGATTTCCGTTCTTGTTTATGTATAACATTCTCTCCACCATGTTTACCTCCATCGGTGAATCAAGAATTCCCTTGGCACTCCTGATTTTTTCTTCTGTCCTGAATATTTTTATGGACCTTTGGATGGTTGCCGGGCTTGGTCTGGGCGTGTTCGGTGCCGCTCTTGCAACCTTGATTGCCCAAGGCATTGCCGCCGTATTTTCCCTTTTGATTTTTCTTCATCGGATGCGGCGATACGAGAGCCCATTTCAACGATTTGACTGGCGGGGGCTGCAATCCATGCTGCAAATTGCCGTGCCGTCGATTCTTCAGCAGTCTACGGTGTCCATCGGTATGCTGATTGTACAGGCAGTTGTGAATCCCTTCGGTACACAGGCGCTGGCAGGCTATTCGGCGACAATGCGAGTAGAGAATGTGTTCTCTTTGATCTTTGTATCCATCGGCAATGCGGTTTCGCCGTTTGTTTCCCAAAACCTTGGCGCAGGCAAACCCCAACGCATCAAAAAAGGCTACCATGCGGCGCTGGTGCTGGATGTGTGCTTTGCCATTCTTGCCTTTCTCGTCATTGAAACGCTACACACGCAGATCTCCTCGCTGTTCTTAGGAAAAGACGGAACGGCGTTGGCCTATCAGGTGTCTGGTGATTATATGAGGTGGATTGGTTACTTTTTCATCTTCATGGGTATCAAGATGGCAACCGATGGAGTCCTTCGCGGTCTCGGAATTATGCGTCCGTTTCTCGTTGCAAACATGGTGAACCTTGCGATTCGTCTGTCCGTTGCCCTGATCTGTGCACCGCGTTTCGGCATTGCCTTTGTCTGGCTTGCTGTACCAGCTGGTTGGCTTGCGAACTTTTTAATCTCCTATGTGGCTCTCAGGAGATCATGGCCGACCGATAAAATGGCATCAACCAGATAACTTCCAATTTAACGAACAGGAGATGTTGAGCGCATGAAAATCCTATATGAACTATCTTGGTTATGGGAAATGTTGGGCATTGCACTTGTTGCTGCGGCTGTCTGCATGGCTTGCGCCGCGCTGATCTGCAAGGCAGTGAAGAAGAAACTCGGCAAAAAGGTGTTGGCGGTTATAGGGGCTGCGGCATTTGTGGGCGCAATTCTTGCGGTCATACTGATTGCCCGGACACCGATGCCGCTTTGATAAGGCAGGAGGCTTTTGCTATGGATAAGGGAAGATATTCGATTATATTCAGCAGCTTGACCGGCAACACGAAAAAACTCGCCGACACAATCCGCGCAGTGCTTCCGTCAGAAGACTGTGATTATTTCGGTGCGCCGGAAACGGCGGAATTGCACTCTGAAATGCTCTATGTCGGCTTTTGGACGGATAAGGGCAATGCGGACAGTGCTGTCTTGCAACTGCTGTCAAAGCTGAGAGGCAAAAAGATTTTTCTGTTCGGGACGGCGGGCTTCGGCGGCAGTGCGGCATATTTCCAGAAGATTCTTGATCACATCAAGCAGTCTGTTGACCCAAGCAATACTGTGGTCGGAGAATATATGTGTCAGGGGAAAATGCCGCAGTCTGTACGGGATCGCTATATGAAAATGAAGGCACAGCCGGAGCATCCGGCAAATATTGATGCGTTGATCGATAACTTTGACCGTGCGCTTTCCCATCCGGATGAGGACGATTTAGAAAGACTTAGAAAAATCATTTTGGGGTGACAGCTTTGACAGGAGAAATAGAAAAATGGTTGTACTTACCGAGCAGATAGAGATTCCGGCTTCCTATGAAAAATTAAAGGCATGGACTGCTAACTTTGAGGAAGAGTTTGTGAAATGGAGTCCCTACCACATCGAATGCAATCTCTATAACGGGAACTATCATGCTGGAAGTAAGGTCCGCTTCCGCGAGATTGTTATGGGGCTGGACTACGATGTGACAGGCACGATTACGGAATGCGAACAGGATGAGAACCACTTCTGCATTGTATTCCGGAGCGACAAGAAGACGGCGTTCATCACCTTTGAAGGAAAAAGAACGGAAACAGGATGCAATTTCTCTCACACCGAGGCTTTCGGCATGACCACGCCGGTAATTGGGGCGATCATGAACTTTCTGATCTTCAAGGTGTTTTTCAGGAAAAAGGCAAACTGGCAGCTTATCCGGGACGATATGATTCTGGATAACAGGTATTTATACGACATTCTGACCGAAGGAAAATACCCGGAACGAATCCCGCTGGACAAGCTGCTGACCGGCGCGAAGTAACCGAATGGGATGGCTTGATTATGCCGCTTCAAATCGTCAGAAATGACATCACAAAAATGAAGGTGGATGCTATCGTCAACGCTGCCAACGAGTCGCTGCTGGGTGGCGGCGGTGTGGACGGCTGCATTCATCGTGCCGCTGGATCGGAGCTGCTGGCAGAATATGAAACGCTCCATGGCTGCTTTGCAGAACAGGAATTATCTTGTACTTGAGAGCGCTGTGTGGTACTATATGTTGGTATTGTTCACGATGGGAGAAATTATATGTTCTTTACGATGGATGAGGTAGCACTTATTGACGGCCTTATCGCCACCTACTTTGTTGCAGATTCCGTATCTGAAAGTGTGCGGGTTCGATATTATGAAACGCATCAACACCTCCAAGACAACCGAACCGATTATGTGGATTTGAGGAACATAAAGGAGGCCCTTTTCTTTTTGGCTCCGTTATTTCATGGGAGTATCCAATTTGAAAAGGATATTTGGTCAGTCATTGCAAAGACGCAGAGATTATTAAAAGAGAGCAGCCCTGTTGCAGAGTAAACTGCAGCAGGGCTGTTTCTTTTTCTTCCTATCTTCCTGCATAGTCAATCGTTGGAAGATTTTTATCCCGTTAGGGTGGTCAAAAGGCCCTCTTTTTCTACATTTATTCTGAAGAGCTCTTTAGTTTATGTAGAAGGAGGTCTACATGCTGAATTCGAAGTCTGGGAATATTCGGACACGGCATATGCAATGGAAAACGCACATAGAGTTAAGCATCAAACGCTCTGGAAAGGAGGGCAACAATGGAAGTATTTCTAATCTATCCCAAGTCAGAGCAAGCACAAAAGGAACTTGCCCATGAACTTGCAAAATTTCATGCAGAGCAGGCACTGAAGAACATCTTGAAGTTGCCCTGTTCCACGGAGCAAAAGTTAGAGCTGGTAGATGCAGTAGTGAAGCATTTGAAAGAACAAGCATAATAAAACCACAGGGTTCTCATGAACGCTGACCTGATAGAAAACCGAGCAGACTGATTATCAAGACCAGTCTGCTCGGTTATTCTGTATACGACAGTCACGCAGTACATTCTCATCGCAGTTAAGAGCATTTACCCTCTATTTGAAGTACTTCTCCCAAGTGGATTTGAAAAGTTGTTTTCTGTTCTGCTCCCATTGTTTGAGGTTGCAAAGGCTGATGCCTAGCCTATCAGCATACTCTCTTTGCGTTAGGCCAAGCTTCATTCGAATTGCCTTGATCTGCTTACCCTGGCCGTTTCTCAGAAAGAGATTGTAGTCATCCAGAAGTCTTTCGACTGGAACCTCGAAAAGCTGCGCGATTTTCTCCATGTGCTTCGGAGAGTAAAAGTCCTTTCCATATTCTTCATAATGAATATAAGTACTTCGGTATATACCGGCGTAGTCAGCTACGTCTCTCTGCCGCAAGCCTTTCTGGTATCGAAGCCAGCGGAGCTTGTCCGCTGTTTCAGTGATTTCGGAGAAGTCCGAGAACTGCAGATTGAACTTTTCTGCATCCTGAAACTTGTGCGGCAGTATCACCGGAAATTGAAGAATTTGTAGCGGGGCTACTTTTACTGAACCTGATATATTGGAAATCAGAATGTAGCAGCGGACTTCCACTTGCGCCAGCAGGCGCCATTTTGCACCAAAAGGTGCCTGTTTTGCTACTTCATCCTTCGATAGTTCCGCTATGTTAGGATAGTATTCTCCACGCATTTAGCGGCGTAGGTCGCGAGCCTCGTACCCTTTTCCGGGCGGTAGCTCGAAACGCCTTTGATAAGGCCGATGGTGCCGATGGAGATGAGATCGTCCTGCTCGTCAGACTGGGTGTAGTATTTTTTGGCGATGTGCGCGACAAGGCGCAGATTGTGCTCAACGAGCACGTTGCGCGCCTCAATGTCGCCCGCAAGCATGCGCTCGACGTATTTCTTTTCCTCCTGTGCCGAGAGCGGACGCGGGAACGAGCCGCCCGACAGGTGGAGCGAGAGCAGCATGGCGTGCGTAAGCAAACAAAGTGCAATCGACAGCATAAAAACGCCTCCTCTTTTTCTCCATCCTATGGCCGCACGGGAAGTCCCTATGCAGTGCTTCTTTCCATGACATGAAGGAACCATTAGGATTCATTATGTCTTTTTAACAATGTCGAAAAGTGGGTATTTCCGTTTTTTGTGTACTCGTCCAATCTTGCATAATCAGTCGCTTTTCCCCCTTGCAGGGTGAAAAAATGTGTGTTAAGATGCGTTCATCTTCAGGAAAGGAGAAACGTCTGATGACTCAGTTCTTTGCCAATGCAGCTGCATCTCACTTCGCACAGGCTGCCTGTGCCGCTTTCTCCTGTTCTGATATGAACAGCATGATTATTCTGGACGCCAGCCTTATTCTGCTGGCGTCCTTTATTATTCTGCCTCTGGCAGTACTGGTAAGAAACAAAACTGAACAGCCCGTCCGAATCGCGACGCAACTTCGACTTCTCTCCCGATTCTCCGCACGAGATAGAGACTGATATCACGAAAGAGGCTCCGTCGATTCGACGGAGCCTCTTCCTCTTAGCTTTTTCACTTTTTCTCGTTCGGCCGGCGAAAAAAGCGGAAATAGATCCCCCCATTCCACATTTTTCAGAAAGAGAGATCCCTCCAATGGACTTTTTAAACTTCCTCATGGCGCTCAGCCCAATTGTCGTCGTGCTTGTCGGCATCCTGGGCTTCAAAAAATCCGCAAAAACCGTCTCGCCCGTCGCCCTTGCCTGGACGCTTATCCTTGCCTTTACCTATTTTAACCTCGACGGCCTCACGTTTGCTGAAAACGTCAAGGTGCTTGACCCCCTGGTCTGGAAGGGCATCAAGGAAGGCCTCAAGATCGTGCTGATGGTCTTCGGCGCGTTCACCATTTTGAACCTGCTGCGCGAGACCGGCGCCATTGAGGATGTGAAAGCCACCATTGCGCAGATCAGCGACGACCGCCGCGTGCAGGTCGTCATCATCGGCATGATGCTGCCGATCTTCCTTGAGGGCGCGGCGGGCGCGGGCGCTCCCGCCGCCATCGCCGCCCCGTTCCTCGTGGCCCTCGGCTTTAACCCCACCACCTCCATCGCCATCGCGCTGCTCGGCGACGCGACGCCCGCCTCGTTCGGCGGCGCGGGCCTGACGACCATCAACGGCGGTGCGGCCCTCGTTGACGCGGGCCTTGCCACCGTCGCGCAGAACGCCGCGATGGTCGGCCGCTTCCACATGTTCGGCGTGCTCGTCATCCCGTTCGTCATGGTCGGCATGGCGTTCGGCAAAAAGGGCTACAAGGGCATCCTCCCTTACCTCACCTTCGCGGGCGTGAGCACGTGCCTCACGATGTTCGTTCTTTCCAACTTTGTCGGCGCGGAGGTCACCTCCATGGGCACCGGCCTCATCTCCATCCTTCTCTCCGTTGCGTATGTCAAGCTCGTCGGCGTGAAGACTCCGGACGAATTCCGCAATGAAAGCGCCAACCATCAGCGCAAGTACAGCTCGTTCAAGGCCATGTCGCCTTACGTCTACATGCTCGTGCTGCTCCCGCTCATCCGCTATGGCTTCCCCGCCGTCGTCGAAAATGGCTTTGCCATCATGTGCACATTCGGCTACATCTTCTGGGTCGACCTTGTCATCCTCGTGTGCGGCATCCTCGGCGCACTCACGCTGGGCGTGGACTTTAAGACCTATAAAGCCGTCTGCAAGCGCACCGCGAGCGGCGTGCTGCCGGTCCTCATCACGATGGGCAGCCTCCTTATCGTCGCCTACATCATGCAGTCCTCCTCCACGGGCATGATGAACCTCCTCGCCTCTGACATCGCCGCCGTCGTCGGCCGCTTCTATCCCGCGGCAGCCGTCCTCATCGGTTCGAGCGGTGCGTTCATCACCGGCACGGGCCTTGGCTCCAACATCATGTTCGCCCAGATGCACATCGACGCCGCGGCATCGCTCGGCATGAACCCCATCACGATCTTCGCCGGTCAGAACGCGGGCGCTTCGCTCGGCAACCTGATCTGCCCGAACAACACGGTCGCCGCCTGCGCAACGGTCGATCAGGTGGGCAACGAGAGCGAGGTCATGAAGAAGACCTTCAAGGCCTTCGCCATCATCCTTGTTTTGTACATGGTTCTCGCCATGCTTTATACCTGCGTGCTCTTCCCCAACTTCGGCATGTAAGGGCCGCACAAACGATCAGTTAACTACACGGGCACACCGTTTTTGAGAAAGGAAGTATTCTTATGGCAAAGAAAAGAGTTCTCGGCGTGGTCGGCATGGGTCATGTCGGCGCACATGTGGCTTACGCTCTGGCGATCCAGGGCATCGCGGACGAGCTGGTGCTCGTCGACCAGAACGAGCAGAAGCTCGCAAGCGAAGTGCAGGATCTGCGCGACGCAGTCGCGTACATGCCCCACCGCGTGACGGTGCGCGGCGGCGACTTCTCCGACCTTGGCGTGTGCGACGTCATCGTCAACAGCGTCGGCAAGATCGATCTGCTGCGCGGCACGCACGACCGCGTGACCGAGATGGACTTCACCATCCCCGCCGTGCGCAGCTATGCCGACAAGATCAAGGCCAGCGGCTTTGATGGCGTGCTCATCAACATCACCAACCCCTGCGACATCGTCACGCGCGAGCTGGCACTGCACTTGGGCCTGCCCCGCGGCCGCGTGTTCGGCACCGGCACGGGCCTCGACACCTCCCGTCTTCTGAGCGCGCTGGCGCGCCAGACCGGCCTTGACCACAAGTCCATCACCTGCTACATGATGGGCGAGCACGGAAACCAGCAGTTCGCGCCCTGGTCCTGCGTCAGCTTCCGCGGCGTGCCGCTGGACGAGTGGGCCAAGACCGACGAGCGCTTCCGCTTCGACCGCGACGCGCTGCAGAAGGAGTCCATCGAGGGTGGCTGGGTCACCTTCTCCGGCAAGTTCTGCACCGAGTACGGCATCGCTACCACCGCCGCGCGCATGGCCTACGCCGTGCTGCACGACGAGAAGGTCATCCTGCCCGCCAGCATGGAGCTGTGCGGCGAGTACGGCGAAGAGGGTCTGTTCGCGGGTGTTCCCTGCGTCATCGGTGAAAACGGCGTCGAGCAGGTCGTCGAGCTGCCGCTGACCGCCGACGAGAAGGCCACCTTCCACGCCTGCTGCGAGGGCGTCCGCCACAACATGGAGCATCTCAAGGAAATCTAAAGAGCAAACAAATTTCGACAGGAGGTCATCCTTATGAATATCACGATCACTAAGACTACCCATCCCGGCACGCTGCCCCCGTCCGACCAGCTCGGCTTCGGCACCGTGTTCACCGATCATATGTTCCTGATGGACTACAGCGCCGACAAGGGTTGGCATGACGCGCGCGTCGTGCCCTACGGCCCCATCACGATGTCCCCGGCCGCGAGCGTCCTGCACTACGGCACCGAGGTCTTCGAGGGCATGAAGGCTTACCGCCGTCCCGACGGCGGCGTGCAGCTCTTCCGCCCCTGGGAGAACGTTGCCCGTCTGAACCGCTCCTGCGAGCGTCTGGGCCTGCCCCAGCTTGATCCCGACGATGCGCTGCAGGCCATCAAGACCGTCGTCAAGGTCGACGAGAACTGGGTCCCGAGCGATCCCGGCACGTCCCTCTACATCCGTCCGTTCCTGTACGGCACTGACCCGACGCTTGCCCTGCACGGCGTGCATGAGGCCACGTTTGCTATCATTCTCTCCCCCTCCGGCAGCTACTTCAAAAACGGCTTACAGCCCGTTCCCATCATGGTCGAGACCGAGGACGTCCGCGCGGTGCGCGGCGGCACGGGCGAGGCCAAGTGCGGCGGCAACTACGGCGCGGCCAACCGCGCGGGCGACCGCGCCATCGAAAAGGGCTTCTCTCAAGTCCTGTGGCTCGACGGCGTGGAGCGCAAGTACGTCGAAGAAGGCGGCGGCATGAACGTCATGTTCAAGATCAATGGCACCGTCGTCACCCCCGCGCTGACTGGCTCCATCCTGCGCGGCGTGACGCGCAAGTCCGCCATCGAGCTCTTAAAGAGCTGGGGCGTGCCCGTCGAGGAGCGTCTGCTGAGCGTGGACGAGCTCTTTGACGCCGCGGCGTCCGGCGCGCTGGAGGAGGCGTGGTGCATCGGCACCGCCGCCGTCATCTCCCCGATCGGCGAGCTGAGCTGGGGCGACAGAGACTACAAGGTCAACGACAACAAGATCGGTGCGCTGTCTCAGAAGCTCTACGACGAGCTGACTGGCATCCAGTGGGGCACGAAGCCCGACCCGTTCGGCTGGGTCTGCCCGATCGACTAATTTTGCTATTCTCTCATCTCTCGATCTCTCTCATATAGGGAAAAGGCGGTGCGCTTGCACCGCCTTTTCCCTATTTTACCGTTTTGTTATCGTTTAAATTCATGCAAATTGCAAAATAGCGCTCTGCTTATTTTGATAGATTTTAAGATTTTGTCTCGTTTTTTATGTCTGACTATTGATTTTTTAAAATTAAATGATATACTAACCTCATCAACCAAAAGAAAAAGGAGGAGCTTTCCATGCCTACGCAAAAAAGCACCGCACGGCTGTCGAAAAAGCCGCCGCTGTCGCCCGAGGAGCTCAAACAGATCGACGCTTACTGGCGCGCAGCAAACTATCTGACCGCCTGCCAGCTCTATCTTCTCGATAATCCGCTGCTCGAGCGCCCGCTGCGCGAGAGCGACTTAAAGCAGACCATCGTCGGCCATTGGGGCACCTGCCCGGGCCAGAACTTCATCTACACGCACTTAGACCGCGTCATCAAGCGCGATGACCTCGATATGATCTACCTTTCCGGCCCCGGTCACGGCGGCAACGCCATGGTCGCGCAGGACTGGCTGGACGGCAGCTATACGGAGGTCTACCCCAACATCACGCGCGATAAGGAGGGCATGCAGAAGCTCTTCAAGCGCTTCTCCTTCCCCGGCGGCATCCCGAGCCATGTCGCGCCCGAAACGCCGGGCTCTATCCACGAGGGCGGCGAGCTGGGCTATTCCCTCTCCCACGCCTTCGGCGCGGTGGCGGATAACCCCGACCTGATCGCGGCCTGCGTCGTCGGCGACGGCGAGGCCGAGACCGGCCCGCTCGCAACGTCCTGGCACGGCAACAAGTTCATGAACCCGATCACCGACGGCGCAGTCCTGCCGATCCTGCACTTAAACGGCTTCAAGATCGCAAATCCGACCATCTTCTCCCGCATGAGCCACGAGGAGGTCGAGTGCTTCTTCCGCGGCTGCGGCTGGGAGCCGCGCTTTGTCGAGGGTGACGAGCCCGAGACGATGCACCAGCAGATGGCCGCCGCGGTCGACTGGGCCATCCGCGAGATCAAGCGCATCCAGCGCACCGCGCGCGAAAGCGGCAAGGCGAGCCGCCCCCGCTGGCCGATGCTCGTGCTGCGCACCCCGAAGGGCTGGACCGGTCCGAAGGAGGTCGACGGCAACGCGATCGAAGGCAGCTGGCGCGCCCATCAGGTGCCCATCTCCATGGGCGCGGATGAAAGCAAGCACCTGCCGCTGCTCGAACAATGGCTGCGCTCCTACAAGCCCGAAGAGCTCTTCAACGAGGACGGTACGCCGGTCGAGCTGATCGCGTCCTTCCCGCCCAAGGGCGAGCACCGCATGGGCGCAAACCCGCACGCCAACGGCGGTCTTCTCCTGCGCGACCTGCGCACGCCCGACTTCCGCGACTACGCGGTCGATATCCCCGCCCCCGGCGAGGTCGAGGCGCAGGACATGTACGTCCTTGGCACCTATGTCCGCGATGTGATGAAGCTCAACATGGAGTCGCGCAACTTCCGCATCTTCGCACCCGACGAGACGGCGTCCAACCGTTTGCAGGCCGTGTTTGACGTCACGGGCCGCCGCTTCCTCGACAAGCAGATCGATGGCATCGACGAGCACCTTGACCCCGACGGCCGCGTGATGGACTCCATGCTCTCCGAGCACTTCTGCGAGGGCTTCCTCGAAGGTTACCTGCTGACGGGCCGCCACGGCTTCTTTGACAGCTACGAGGCCTTCATCCGCATTGTCGACTCGATGTTTTCCCAGCACGCCAAGTGGCTCAAGATGTGCAATGAGCTCCCCTGGCGCCACGATATCGCCTCTCTCAACTATATCCTCGCCTCCAACGTCTGGCAGCAGGACCACAACGGCTTCACGCATCAGGACCCCGGCTTCCTCGACCACGTCGCCAACAAGAAGGCCGACGTCGTGCGCATGTATCTGCCGCCCGATGCCAACTGCCTGCTCTCCTGCTTTGACCACTGCATCAAGAGCCGTAACTATGTGAACGTCATCGTCGCGAGCAAACACCCACGCCAGCAATGGCTGACAATGGAGCAGGCCGTCAAGCACTGCACGCAGGGCATCGGCATCTGGGAGTGGGCCTCGAACGATCAGGGCCAGGAGCCCGACGTCGTCATGGCCTGCTGCGGCGACACGCCGACGCTTGAGACTCTCGCCGCTGTGACGATCCTGCGCCGCGAGCTGCCGGAGCTCAAGATCCGCGTCGTGAACGTCGTCGACCTGATGAAGCTCCAGCCGCACACCGAGCATCCCCATGGCCTGACCGACGCAGAGTACGACACGCTCTTTACCAAGGACAAGCCCATCATCTTTGCCTACCACGGCTATCCCACACTGATCCACGAGCTGACCTACCGCCGCCACAACCGCAACCTGCACGTGCGCGGCTATAAGGAGGAAGGCACGATCACGACCCCGTTCGACATGCGCGTGCTCAACGATATCGACCGCTTCGATCTCGTCATCGACACGGTGCAGCGCCTGCCGCAGCTCGGCAACCGCGGTGCTTACCTCATCCAGAAGATGAACGACAAGCTCGTTGAGCACCGCCAGTATATCAAGGACAACGGCGTGGATCTGCCCGAGGTCCGCGCGTGGAAGTGGAACGACGGCAAGGGCGTTGAGGTGTAAAAGGAGGAAAGCAATGCGTATTGCGATCCCTGTTGTGAGTGGGGAGGTTTTCTCCCCGCTCGCCAATGCCGAAGCCTTCCATTTTTATGAGGACGACCACGGAAAGATCGTGCGCGAGTTCCTCGAGCCGATGGAAGAAAGCGGCACCGACGCTGCCGTCGGCCTTTTGGAGCGTTACGGCATCGACGCGCTGCTCTGCGGCACGATCGACGACACCGAGCGCACCGCTGTCGGCATGGCGGGCATCATGCTCTTCCCCGGCTATTCCGGCAAGGCAGACGACGCCGCGCTGCGCTTTCTGAGCGGCAGCGTCGTGTCCGACCCGAACAACCACTGCAACGCCTGCGGCTTCAAGGGAGCGTGCTCCCTGAAGGATAAAGGCGGCTGCGGCGGCAACTGAACAGCAAAAAGGAGCAAGCTTTCGGCTTGCTCCTTTTTTGCTTGATATTGTTACGATGCGGGGCGCGTGGTGGAGAGGAAGTCCGAGTTGATCCAGCCAAACTTACCGTCCACGCTGACGAACGTCCACCCATCCTGCTTGGCCGCGGCCTGTACCTCGCTGCCGAGCGACACGGTCGTGACCTTGTCATAGCTCGTGCCCGGGCCGCTCCGCAGATTCACGCCGCCGGTGGTGTAGTAGATGTAATACTTGTCGTACACAGAGCTCGGCTTGACGGAGACCTCGTCATGGCCCGTGAGGTCGAGCCAGTCGATCGTGTCGCCGCCCGTCTGATTATCGCCGGTCGTGTTATCGCCCTGCGTGGGGTCGCTCACATTGTTCTCGCCGTTGAGCGAGCCGTCTTCGCCGATCACAGTCTGGCCGTCCTCGCCGGTCTGCTGGCCGCCGCGCAGCTGCTCGATCTTCGTCTGCGCCGCAGCAAGATCGCTGCGCGCGCTCTTGAGCTTGAAGCCCAGCACGACCACCGTAATCAGGAGCACCAGCGAAAGCGCCAGCAGTCCCATAAAAAGCACATAAAGCGGATTGCGCCGCGGTTTGCGGCGGCTGACCCGACGTCCTTCCATAATGATTCCCCCTTATCGGTTTGTTCGCCTTTATTGTACATAATTTTCACAAGTTATGTCAAGTGCCTTTCCTCTTTAGACGCGCAAATTCACAAAAAGTTCCCACCCGGTGCAAAAAAAAGGAGATGACCAAGGCCATCTCCTTTCAGCGGATTTACTTTTTGTTTGCGCGCTCCTTGCGGCGCTCGAGAAGTTCCTTGGGCTCGGCCTCGGCGAGCTTGCGCTCGCGGCGCTCGAGGACTTCCCTGGGCTTTTCGGTGATCGCGCCGGCGGCCTTGAGAGATTCCTTTGTCGCCAGCGGGCCGACCAGCTCGTAGATCAGCACGGAGAAGAGGATGATGTTGCGGATCAGCTCGCCATCCGCGCCGAGCGCCTGTGCGCTCACGCACATACCGAGCGCCACACCCTCCTGCGGCAGCAACATGATGCCGAGGTACTTCTGCACCGTGTGGTCACAGCCCACCGCCTTGGCCGACCAGCGCGCGCCGCAATACTTGCCGGCCGAGCGCGCGATGATGTACACAACGCCAATCAGCACAAGCACACCCTGAGAAAAGACACTCAAGCGCAGGTTTGCACCGCTCACAACGAAGAACACCGCCAGCATCGGCGTGCTCCACTTGTCCGCACGGCTCATCAAATCATCCGACAGCGGGCAGATGTTGCAGAACACCGTGCCAAGCATCATGCACACGAGCAGCGGCGAAAAGCCGCACTCGACGCCCGCGACGGTGAAGTCCACTGCGGACAGGCCGACCATCAGAAAGATGAACGCAATGCTCAGCGACAGGCGGTTGGAGTTCGAGCGGAACATCGTCTCAAGCTTCGTGAGCACGAAACCCGCAAGCGCGCCGAGCAGCAGCGAGCCGACGATCTCAATGAGTGGAGAGAGCAAAATGCTTGCGAGGCTGAACTGTGCGCTGTCCATCGCGCGGGCAATACCGAAGGATACGGCAAATGCGATGAGACCCACCGCGTCGTCGAGCGCGACGATCGGCAGCAGCAGATCCGTCAACTCGCCCTTGGCCTTGTACTGGCGCACGACCATCAGCGTCGTCGCAGGTGCGGTGGCCGTGGCGATCGCGCCGAGCGTGATGGCCGCAGGGACGGACAGCACGTCGGGGCGCAGGAAGTGGAAGATCACGAGCGCAATATCGACAAAGGCCAGCGCGGCCAGCGCCTGCAAGACGCCGATAATCATCGCCTGCTTGCCAGTCTTTTTGAGCTGGCTCAGGCGGAATTCATTGCCGATGGAAAAGGCGATGAAGCCCATCGCCACATCGGAGATCATGCTCAGCGCCTCGACCTGGTCGTAGCTTGCAAATCCGAGGCCCGGAATGCCGAGGCGGCCCAGCACGAACGGCCCGATCAGAACGCCCGTCACAAGAAACGCCGTGACATCGGGCAGGTGCCAGCGGCTGAAAATACGGGTCATCAAAAGCCCTGCGAGCAGCGCAACGGCCAGATTCAAAATCGCAGTCATGGTTACACCTTCACAACAGAAAAAGTACGGGCGAACAGAGCCGCCCAAGGCCCATATTGTAGTCTGTTTGTTCGCAAAAAGCAAGCACTATTTTGCAAGTTTCCTGTCAAAGTAAGAAAAAATGGCAGCTTTTTGGGCAAAAGCTGCCATTTTGTTTCGTTTCACACAATTCAGTCTGTGTTCGCGCGCACACCGGCGAAGTAGCTGTTGCCAAAGCCGTCGGTGTAGACGCCGCGCAGCGTGTCGCGCAGCATGTGCGCCGTGCCGTCAAAATACACGGGCGAGAGCGCCGTCTCACCGAGCAGCATCGTCTCCGCGTCGTGCAGGAACGCTGTGCGCGCCACAGGATTTTCCGACGCTCTGGCGACGCCCATCAGCACGTCGTAGGTGCCGTTTTCATAGCTGATCAGGTTCTGCTCATCCTCGCTGCACCAGCGGTCGAGGAAGCCCATCGCGTCGTCGTAGAGCGCGGTGACCTTTTGCAGCGCGAGCTCGTAGTTCCCCGCTTCCATGCGCGTGTTGTACTCCGACTGCGTCACGCCGCGCAGCATCACGTTCACGCCGAGCGTCGTGCTCCACATGCTTTGCAGCGCGCTCGCCACGGCGTCGTTTTCCGTGCCGGTCACATACAGAAGCTCGACCGGCGGGAACATGCTCGTGCTGTAATAGCCCGCGTAGGTCAGCTCCTCCTGCGCTTGCGTTGCCCGCGCGCTCATGCCCTCTTCATCGATGGCGCAGAGCTCGCCGCCCGTCGTGCGGAAATCGTCCTCCGTTTCGCCGGAATCTGGAATGCCGTAGGGGACAAGGCCCGTTGCGGGGCTGTTCTCCGTGCCGCCCGCCGCCGTGGCGGCCGCGCGGTCGATGGCAAGGTCAAAGGCCTTGCGGATGTGCTCGTTCGAGAACGTGTCGCTCTCGTTGTTGTAAAGGACGCTCGCCGTCGCGTACACCGCCGTTGGCTTCCAGCTCTCGTCCTGCGAAAGCTCGGCGATCACGCTGTTGGGCAGGTGGGCGATGTAGTCGATCTCACCCGCCTCGTAGAGCTGCCACGCCTCGTCCGCACTCGCGGTAAAGATAAAGTTCAGCTCGTCGGGCCCGACGAGACGTGCCTCGTAATACTCGTCGTTGCGCGCCGCCGTCAGCTCACTGCTCTTCGTCCACGCGCTCACATGGTACGCGCCGTTGCTCACAAGGTCCGGCGTGTCAAAGCCTCCGCCGTTCTCCGTCAGGTCGCGGCGCAGCGGCATCGTGGCGACCGCCGTGCAGATGCCCTCGATAAAATAGGCGCACGGCGCGCTCAGCGTGACGACGAACGTGGATTCATCCTTGGCCGAGACCTGGAGCTTCGTCTTGTCGCCCGTCTCGCGCACCTCGTCATAGCCCGCCACCACGCTCATCAGCGCGTGGTTCGGCGAATCCGTCGCGGGGTCGGCAAGTCTCTGCCAGGCATAGACGAAGTCATCCGCCGTCACCTTTTCCCCGTCCGACCAGCGCGCAGTGGAGCGCAGCGTGAAGCGGTAGGTCACGCTGCCGTCGTAGTTCGTCTCCTCGGCGTACTCCTTGGCCATGCCGTTCGTCAGCGTCACCTCGCCGCTGCCGTCGTCGCTCTCGCGCATCAGATTTTCATAGAGTGCGTAGAAAACGCTGTCTGCATCCGTGTCGGTGTTCATCGCGGGGTCGAGTGAGTTGATCACGTTGCAGACGCTCACGTTCAGGACGAATTTCTCGTCCCCCTGCTTCTTCTCCCCGCAGCCGGAGAGAAGGCCCAACAGCATCAGCGCACAGAGCGCCAGAGCTGTGATCCTCTTTATTGCTTTCATCATGCCTCCCATTGGCAAAACGCAGCGAAGGCTGCTTGGTTTTTTGTAATACGGAGATATTATAGCGAAAATCGTTCGCCTTGTAAAGGTGAGGGGCATAAAAGTTACAGTTTGTTACCATTTTCATTTCCCCGAAAGGGGAAATACCGCTTTTTGCGCCCACAGGGCGCAGGGGGAAAAGCAGCGCTGGCGGCGCTGCACGGGGAAAGGGGGATATTCTCTCACGTGAGAGAATATCCCCCTTGAACCCCCAAGAGAACGCGAGGGGAGGTCCCCTCGACCCCCGACATTGGCAGTTTGCAGCTTGAAGAACTGCAAACGCTGCGCAATGTAAGTGCGGTGTACATGGCTTCGCCATGAATCCCTGCGAATCGTGACCGTTTTGCAACCGCGCCTTACTATCGTGAGGCGCGAGTGACGTTTTCTTGGCGGCGGACTGCGTGCGAAATAGCGGCATTGCTTCGCTCGCCGCATTGTGGAGACTGGCGGTAGACGAGAATTACTGCGCACTTCTACAAGATGGGCAGAGCGGCACCCGCAAGGGGTGTGCCGCATCCGTAAGGCGTCAGAGCCGCCAACGGCTGCGCAACAGCGGATAATAGGAGTAGAGGCAAATCGTATCGCAATGCTAACGCGGCTTTGCCGCGCGCAGGCATTTTCATTCCGGAGGCATAAAGATTGTTCGAGCTCCAGACTGCCATTCTAATCCCTTTCTCTTGGGGGTCAAAGGGGGATATTCTCTTTCCGAGGAAAGAGAATATCCCCCTTAACCGCGTCCCCTGCACGGTGCAGGGGCATAAAGCTCTGTTAGTCTTCGACTAACTTCCCCTCCGCATCCAGATGTGCCTTCTTGACCTCATTGCCGGTGAACTTGGCGATTCCATCCAGCCGCATGCCGGAGGGATAATCCGACACCAGTGTGTACGCCACGCCGCGGCGCTTGGCGCGGCCCGTGCGGCCGATGCGGTGGACGTAATACTCGTTTTCAAGCGGCACGTCGTAGTTGAACACCGCGTCCACGTCGTCGACGTCGATGCCGCGGGCGGCCACGTCGGTCGCGACGAAGATCGGCAGCTCGCCGCGGCGGAAGCGCGCCATGACGGCCTCGCGCTTTTTCTGCGGGATGTCGCCGTGGATGCAATCAGCATCAAGGCCCTCCATCATCAAAAATGCCTTGAGCCGCTCGGTCATGCCCTTCGTGTTGCAGAACGCCATCACACGCTCGTGGCCCTCGGCGCGGATGATCTGCGCCATGACGTGCGCCTTGTCGTTCTGGCCCACGTCGATGCGGTACTGCGCGATGTCGGGCTTATTCTCCTCCTTGGCCTGCACGGTGATCTCCTCAGGGTCACGCTGGTACATCCAGCTGATGTCCATGACCTCGCGCGAGATCGTCGCGGAGAACATGCCGAGATTGCGGCGGGAGGCCAGCTTGTCCAGAATGCGCGTCACATCGTGGATGAAGCCCATGTCGAGCATGCGGTCGGCCTCGTCGAGCACGACGGTCTTGACGTTGTCGAGCTTGACGGTGCGGCGCTTCATGTGGTCGCTCAGGCGGCCGGGCGTCGCCACGACGATCTGCGGGTGCTTTTTGAGCGCGTCGATCTGCTTGCCGATGGGCGCGCCGCCGTACAGGCACACGATGCGCACGCCCGGAAGGTAGACGCAAAGGTCGCGCAGCTCCGCCGTGATCTGCATGGCGAGCTCGCGCGTGGGCGCTAAGATGACAGCCTCGGTCTCCTCGCTGCCGGGCTCGATGTGCTCGATGATGGGGATGCCGAAGGCAAAGGTCTTGCCCGTGCCGGTGGGCGCCTTGGCAATCACGTCCTTCCACTCGCGCATCGGCGGGATACAGCCCGCCTGCACGGGGGTACTCTCTTCAATATTTTTCTTTTTCAGTGCGCGCTGGACCTCTTCGGTCAGTCCGAGAGAGTCAAAGCGCACGCCCTGTGTGAATTCCATAGCGTTTTCCTCTGTTTTCTCATATTTTCAGTCGTGTATGATTATATCATGGCTGTCAACCTGTTTTCCTCGCCCCAGATGCAAAGCTGGTCAAGGACCTTCATCAACGACTTTCCGCGCTCCGACAGCGAATACTCCACCTTCGGCGGAATCTGCGGATACTCCTTTCGCACGATGAGACGATCAGCCTCCAGCTCCTTGAGGTTGCTGCTGAGCGTCTTATCTGTGATCGTCCCAAGATAGCGCTTCATCTCGTTGAACCGCACCGGCTCATACTCCATCAGGCAATATAAGATCACCATCTTGTGCTTGCCGCTGATGAGCGACATCGTGTAGCTGAATCCGGTGTCGGCAAAATTTGCGCTTTTGATATACTTCTCCATGCAGGACATATTTACACTTCCCTTTTAGAAAGTACCTGTATTTATTAACAGTACTTGTGTTTTTTCCGATGCATGCTATGATGATAGCAGGATGACCATATGAAGTCAATCCAAAATGCAAATGGAGGTCGTTAATAATGAAAAAAGAATTGGGTGTCCATCCCTATCTGTTTCCAATGCCCGTGCTGATGATCGCCACTTACGGCGACGATAATGTCGTCGATGTGATGAACATGGCGTGGGGCGGTATCTGTGCCGAAAACATGGTTTCTCTCAACATTGACGAGGATCACAAGACCTCAGAGAACATCAAAAAGCGCGGTGCGTTCACGCTGAGCATTGCGGACATTCCCCATATCGAAGCCGCCGATTTCTTCGGCATCGCCAGCGGCAACAAGATGCCGGACAAGTTCGAGCGCAGCGGCTTGAGTGCTGTAAAAAGCGAAAAGGTAGACGCTCCTATTGTGCAGGAGTTCCCGCTGACGCTGGAGTGCAGGGTCATTGAGGACAAGATGGAGGTCTACGGCCACCACATCATCGGCGAGATCGTCGGCGTGCTGGCGGATGAAGCCGTGCTGGATGAAAAAGGCAAAGTGGACGCCGCAAAGCTGAATGCATTTGTGTTCGACCAGTTCCACAGCGGCTACTATGCCATCGGCGAAAAGGTCGGTCAGGCATGGCACACCGGCGCACCGCTGATGAAAAAATAAAGATAATCCCTGCACTCGCAGGCAAACTGCCAGCTCGCTATGCCGATCTTGCTTTTCAGGATACGACACGAAGGATGCCAGGGCGTTTTATGCCAACAATGAAGCGCTGATGGGCAAAAAGAAGGCCGTTTTCCTCACCGCGATGGCTGATGAGGATCAAAAGACTGCCTCCGGCGCGAACGCTTCGTTTGACCTCATGGCCGACTATCTCGGCTGGGAGGTCGTGGGCAGGCTGAATGTCGGCGGCTGCTCCACGGCGGCCGATCTTCACGAAGAAGACCTGACCGCCGCTTACGAGCTCGGCAAGAATCTGTAAACAGTTGATCGTATAAAAAAAGAGGACTTGCTTTGCAAGCCCTCTTTTTTTATTGTCGAAACACTCCGCTGTTGTACACGGCCAACGCCGCAATGAGCGACAGAACAGTGGAAAAGATCAGCTTCACCGGCGCGAGCGCTTGCAGACTGACGAGAAAATACGTCCAGCCGTCGGCCTCCAGCTTGATGCGAAAGGCCGGAATGCAATAGCCCATCGCAACATACGCCGCGGCAAAGATCACGGCAAACGCTATGATCGCCCAGCGTCTCTTTTTCATCTCCCACGCTCCTTTCTTATCACTGTACCGCGCAGCCGCCCCATTCGACGACCGTGAAGCCCGTGCGCTCGGGCGCGGAAAACCCCTGCGCGGGAAGGTCAACAAATTTCTCCGACGGCTGCCACGCCATAAAGACGCGCAGCAGCGTATCGGGCGCAGGGTCGATCGTCAGCCTTGCCGAATCCGTGTAAATCTCCTGCTGGAACGAAATGAGATTATAGGCGTTGTCCTGCATCTGCGGCAGCCAGTAGATGATAAACTCGTTCGCCACCTCGCGATTAAGGCCGAGCTGTGTGAGCGCATCCTCGAGGAACGCCGCGGTATCCTCTCCCGCGACGCAGAAGCCGGTCGAAAAGTCGTAATCCGTCCCCAACGTGCCCTCCCAGTAGAGGTAGCGGTAGGTTTGGCCGCTCTCGTCCGTCAGCGTGCCATCCGGCGCGGCGCGGACGCTCCAGCCGTCACCGTAGGCGGGATAGGCGCACGTCAGCTCGCCCGCAAGATCAAGTGTCACGCGCACATCCGTCTCCTGCTCGGGATATAGATAAATCACAGGCTTTTCGTCACTCACCTCTTCCTTCGGTTCCCGCCCGCAGGCCGAGAGCGAAAAGAGCAGCAAACACGCAAGGGCAAGGGAGAGCAGCTTCTTCATGGCAGAGTCCTCCTTTTGTTGTTATATTGATAATAGACGTAAAACTTCACGAAAAAGTTCCAATTTTCGCGTTCGCAGACGCGAAATGATCTTGATTGTTATTTCTGACGACAAAAGGTGAATTGCCGCAGCGCGGCAAGAGAAGTCGCCCTGGGGCGTGCGCGTCAGAAATAACACCTTGCACGGAGCGAGTGTCGAGGGAACCGAGGCACAGAGCGCAGTGCATCCTAAATCAAACGCGGAGCGGCTGTGCCGCTCCGCGTTTGAAGTATTCATTTGTGCGGTACCTGCCAGATCGTATCCGCGTACTGCGCGACGGCGCGATCGGCGGCGAAGATGCCGCTGCGGGCGATGTTGATGAGCGACATGCGGTTCCATTCCTCGCTTCTTGCGTAGGTGTCTGCCATGCGCTGCTCGGCGGCGCAGTAGGACGCGAAGTCCTGCAAGAGCATGTATTCATCGTTCATCAGCAGCCGCGAGGCGAGATCGTCGTAGGAAACGCCGTCTGAGAAGCCCGCCTTGAGCTTGTCGATCACCGCGCGCAGGTTCTCGTCGCGCGCGTAGAGCTTCTGCGGGGCGTAGCCCTCGCGCTTGAGGCGCACGACCTCGTCGGCGTGCAGGCCGAAGAGGAACATGTTCTCGTCGCCGAGCCTCTCGTGCATCTCGACATTCGCGCCGTCGAGCGTGCCGACGGTCAGCGCGCCGTTCATCATGAACTTCATGTTGCCCGTGCCGCTGGCCTCCTTGCCTGCGGTGGAGATCTGCTGGCTCACCTCGCTCGCGGGCATCAGATGCTCGGCGAGCGACACGCGGTAGTTCTCAAGGAACACCACCTGCAGCTTGTCGCGGCAGATGGGGTCGGCGTTGATCTCAGCGGCAAGGGAGTTGATGAGGCGGATGATGCGCTTGGCGACCGCGTAGCCCGGCGCGGCCTTCGCGCCGAACAGGAACACGCGCGGCTGCATGGCGCGGTTCGGGTCGTTTTGCAGCTGTTGATAGAGGTAGATGATATGCATCGCGTTCAAAAGTTGACGCTTATACTCGTGCAGGCGCTTGACCTGCACGTCGAAGATCGCGTCGGTATTGAGCACGATGCCCTGCGTCTTTTTGACGTAGGCGGCAAAATCGAGCTTATTCGCGCGCTTGATCTCGCCGAGGCGGTCGAGCACGGCGGTGTCGTTCGCGTAGGATTCAAGCTTTTTGAGCGCCTCGGGGTGCAGCAGATACTCATCTCCGCCCGCAAGCGCGCGCACCAGCTCATCGAGCCGCGGATTGATCTGCGCGAGCCAGCGGCGGTGGTCGATGCCGTTGGTCACATTTTTGAACTTCTCCGGCTCCATCGCGCACTGGTATTTGAAAACGTCGCTTCGCAGGATGTCGGAGTGCAGGGCGCTCACGCCGTTCACGGCCATGCCGCCCGCAATGCACAGGTTTGCCATGCGGACCTGACCGTCCCAGATGATGGCCATTTCGCGCGTTTTGGCTTCGTCGTGGTAGTAGTTTTCGATTTTTTCCTGATAGCGGCGTGCGATCTCGGTGATGATCGTCCACACGCGCGGCAGAAGCGACTGCATCAACTCCTGCGGCCAGCGCTCCAGCGCCTCGGAAAGCACCGTGTGGTTCGTGTAAGCGACGGAGTGCGTCGTAATGTTCCACGCCGTGTCCCAGTCGAGGCCCGCATCATCCATCAGGATGCGCATGAGCTCGGGGATGACGAGCGCGGGGTGCGTGTCGTTGATCTGGATGACATTCTTTTCGTGGAAATTCGTGGCCGTGCCGTAGACCTCGATGTGCTTGCGCACGATGGACTGCACGGTCGCGGAGACGAAGAAGTACTGCTGCTTTAAGCGCAGGCTCTTCCCCTCGGGATGGTTGTCCTCGGGATAGAGAACCTTTGCGATGGTCTCGGCCATCGCGTGCTGCTCCTGCGCGCGCAGATATTCGCCCTGTGAAAAGAGCAACATGTCGAGCGGCACGGGGGACTTCGCGTCCCAGAGGCGCAGCGTGTTGACATGCTTCGTGCCGTAGCCCGCGATCTCCATGTCGCAGGGGATAGCCAGCACCTCGGTCTCACCCTCGGGCACGACATGCAGCCGCCCGTCGTCCCAGAACTGGCGGACCGTGCCGCCGAAGCGGACGGTCTCGGTCTCCTGCGGCTTGGGCAGCAGCCACGCGCCGCCGAGGTCCTTCCAGTTGTCCGGCAGCTCGACCTGCTGGCCGTCGACGATGCGCTGGCGGAAAATGCCGAGCTCATAGCAGATGGAATAGCCCGCGGCGGGGATGTCGAGCGTCGTCATCGAGTCGAGATAGCACGCGGCCAAGCGGCCAAGGCCGCCGTTGCCGAGGCCCGCGTCGGGCTCGCTTTCAAAGATGTCCGCTGCGCGGAAGCCCAGCTCGTCGAGTGCCTCGGTCAGAATTTCGCCGACGCCCAAATTGAAGGCGTTTTTCATCAGGCTGCGGCCCATCAGAAATTCCATCGACAGGTAGTGCACCTGACGGCGGTGTTCCTCGCGGGTCTCGCGCATGGTGTCCACGCTGCGCTCGGCCATCACGTCACGCAGGACAAGGGCGCTCGCGCGCATCATCTGCGCATCGTTCGCCTCCTCCACGGTGCTGCCGAAGCTGACCTTCAGCTTTTCGCACAGCGCGTCTTTCATTTTCTTCACAGAGTCAATGGTCATAGATCGTTTTCCTTTTCTTTATCGGCAGATGGATTCGTAAATGTTGCGGTATTCCTGCGCCGAGCGCGTCCAGCTGAAATCTGCGGTCATGCCGCGCTGCTGGAGCATCGCGTAGGCGCCCTTGTTGTCATGGTAAAGGTCAATGGCCTCGCAGATCACGTGGCACATGTCGCCAGCGTTGTAGTTGGCAAAGGTGAAGCCGTTGCCCTGTCCGTTCCAGGCTTCATACGCGTGGACAGTGTCCTTTAATCCGCCGGTCTCGCGCACGATGGGCACCGCGCCGTAGCGCATCGCGATCATCTGCGAGAGCCCGCACGGCTCGCTCTTCGACGGCATCAGGAAGAGGTCTGCGCCCGCGTAGATCTGCATGGCGAGCTGCTCGGAATAGCCGAGGTAGACGGCCATACGTCCGCCGTAGCGCTGCTTGGCGTACTCAAAAAACGTCTCGTACTTCGCGTCGCCCTTGCCGAGCACGACGAACTGTACGTCCTTGCCCATAAATGCGTCGAGCGTTTCGCACACAAGGTCGAGTCCCTTGTGGGAGACAAGGCGCGTGACCATCGCGAGGATCGGCGTATCGGGCCGTTCCTGCAGCCCCAGCACGCGCTGGAGCGCTGCCTTGTCCTTCTTCTTTCCGGCAAGGTCATCGGGCGAATACGCCGCTGCGAGGCTCTTGTCGCGCGACGGGTCATAGCGCTGCATGTCGATGCCGTTGAGCACGCCGTGGAGCTTGCGCGCGTTCATGCTCATCACGTTTTCCAGCCCGTGGGCAAAGTACGCGTACTTGAGCTCCTGCGCATAGGTCGGGCTCACGGCGGTCACGGCGTCCGCCGTGACGATCGCGCCCTTTAAAAGGTTCACATCGCCGCCGAATTCGATCGTGCCGCCGTCGAACCAGCCATGGTCCAGGCCGAACAGGTCTTCGACCGTGCGGCTGCCGTAGCGGCCCTGATATTCGATATTATGCACCGTAATGACGGTTCGGATTCCCTTATAAAAGTCGTCGCGCACGGCTTCATCCCTGATGTAGATGGGCACAAGCGCGCTCTGCCAGTCGTTGCAGTGGACAACGTCGGGCTTTTGCGGCAGGGACTTGAGCAGTTCCGTCACCGCGCGGGAGAAAAAGCCAAAGCGCTCGCCGTCGTCATAGTAGCCGTAGAGCTCGCTGCGGCGGAAATACGTCTCATTGTCGACAAAGTACCACGTGACGCCGTCGCGCTCGAGCGAAAAGAGCCCGCAGTAGACACTGCGCCACGCAAGGCGCACGAACGTCCACTTTTCAAAGTGGAGCTGCTCGCCCCACTTGTCCTTCACGCGCTCGTAAAGCGGCAGGATGACGCTCACGCGGTCTCCGTTTGCCGCGAGCGCCTGCGGAAGGCTGCCGGCCACGTCGGCAAGGCCGCCCGTCTTGCAAAAGGGGACCGCCTCGCTCGTCACATACAAAATGTTCATCTGCAAGCTCCTTTCTTCTGTTTGCTGCTTTTATACAATGCTGCCCTTGCTCACGGCGAGCGGGTAGCTCTCGTGTCCGATGAGTGTGCCGCCGCGGCGGATGTGGACGTCCTTGTCGGCGATGACGCAGCCGAGCATCACACCCTCCTCCACCACGGTATTTTTAAAGAGGATGCAGTTTTTGACGGTGCTGCCCTTGCCGACCTTGACGCCCGGGAAGAGGATGCTCCCCTCTACGCTGCCCTCGATCTGACAGCCGTCGGCGATCAGCGAATTGACACAGCGCGAGTCTGGCGCGATGTAGGACGCCGCCTCGTCATCCTCCTTAGCGAGGATGGGCCGCTCGGCGCAGAAGAGCTCTGCGCGAATGGCAGGGTCTAACAGCTGCATGCTGCGCTCATAATATTCGCGCACCGTGCGCAGCTGCGCAGCAAAGCCGTCCCACAGGAAGGCGCGCAGGTCGAGCTGATCACCCATACCGCCGAGAACGTCGCTGCGGAAGCTGTATTTATCCTGCGCAGCGCACTCGTCCACAAGGGAGATAAGAAGGTCGCGGCTCAGAAGGTAGATCTCCAGACTGCGGCAGCCGCTCGCCTTGTGCGGCGCGCAGCGCGTCTCGGTGATGCGGCCCGCCTCGTTGACGGTGAAATACGTGGCGTTTTCCACAAACTGGCCGCTCTCGGTGCAGACGCAGGTGATGTCCGCGCCGCTTTCGATGTGCGCGTCCAGCACCTTCTGCAGCGGCAGATTGATGATAAGGTCGCTGTCGGACAGGACGACGTACTTCTGCCGGATCTCGTGCAGGTACGACCGCACGCCCGAGAGCGCCTCCATCTTGCCGCGGAATTCCTCCACGCCGAACTTGCGCGCGTCGGCAAAGGGCGGCAGCAGCTTGAGACCGCCGTTCTTGCGCGCCATGTCCCACGTCTTGCCGCTGCCGATGTGGTCGAGCAGGCTTTGATAGTTGCCGTGCAGCACAACGCCGACGTCTGTGATGCCCGCGCCCGCCATGTTGGAGAGCATGAAGTCGACCACGCGGTAGCGCCCGCCGAACGGCACAGAGCCGGGCATGCGCGCTTCAGTCAGCTCGCGAAGGCCGGGAGCCTTTTCATAGGCAAAGATGATGCCGTGCAGTCCGTTCATCGTACCGTCTCCTTTCCGTCCACGCTGCGCATGCGGTTGGCAGGCAGCACATAGTCATCCGCGACCGCCGCGCCGGGGCCGAGCACCGTGATGCCCCACTGCTCCGGCGGCACCGCCTCGGGCGGCGCGCCGACAAAGGCGTGCTCGCCGACGACGCCGTTCTCGCCGATGATGGCGTAGGAGACGCGCGCGTCCTTTTTGACGACCGCGCCGGGCATCAGGATGGAGTACTGGACGCTTGCGCCCTCCTCCACCGTGCAGCGCTCAGAGAGGACGGAGTTCTCCGCCTCGCCCTCGACCGTGCAGCCGCGTGCGACGACGCTGTGCTCCACGTGCGCGTTCTGCCCCAGATACGCCGGCGGCGCAGAGACGGAGCGGCCGTAGATCGGCCAGTCCTTTTCGAGTAAGTCAAGCCCGCTGCCGGTCGCGAGCATATCCATGTTCGCGTCCCACAGGGAGTCGAGCGTGCCGACGTCCTTCCAGTAGCCGGAGAAGCGGTACGCCGCCATCTTTTCCCCGTTTTGCAGCATCTTGGGGATGATGTTTTTGCCGAAGTCGTTGCTGCTCGCCTCGTCGCTCTCGTCCTCGATGAGGTATTGACGCAGCTTTTTCCACGTGAAGACGTAAATGCCCATCGACGCGAGGTTGCTCTTGGGATGCGCGGGCTTTTCCTCGAATTCCGTGATCGTGTCGTTTTCATCCACGTTCATGATACCAAAGCGCGGCGCATCCTCCCAGGGCACCTCCATGACGGAGATGGTGCAATCTGCGCCCGCTTTTTTGTGGTGGGCGAGCATCTTGGCGTAATTCATCTTGTAGATGTGGTCGCCCGAGAGGATGAGCACATACTCGGGGTCGTACATGTCGACAAAGCCGATGTTCTGGAAGATGGCGTTGGCCGTGCCCTTATACCACGACGCACCGCCCGCGCTCTGATACGGCGGCAGGATGTGCACACCGCCGTCCGCGCGGTCGAGATCCCACGGCTGGCCCGAGCCGATATAGCGGTTGAGCTCCAGCGGGCGGTACTGCGTCAGAACGCCGACGGTGTCGATGCCAGCGTTGGCGCAGTTTGAGAGCGGAAAGTCAATGATGCGGAACTTGCCGCCAAACGGCACGGCGGGCTTCGCCATATTCTCCGTGAGCACGTAGAGCCGGCTGCCCTGCCCGCCGGCAAGCAGCATAGCGATACATTCTTTCTTCACGCTTGTTCTCTCCTCCTTGTTTCTTCTCGTCCGGTCACAGCTCGGACGGCTCACTTGTCGGTTCTTTCTCCTCCTGCCATTCACCCTTGCCCGCGAAGAACACCGCGCCGAGCGGCGGGATGGTCACGCACAGCGAGCAGGGCTTGCCGTGTGAGGGGATGGACTCGGTCAAAAGCTCTCCTTCGTTGCGCCAATCGCCCGTGCCGCCGTATGCGGGAAGGTCGGTGGTGAACACCTCGCGGTACGTCTTTTTCGGTGGCACGCCGAAGCGGTAGTCCGCGCGTCCGACGGGCGAGAAGTTGACCGCCGCGATGAGCTCGCGACCTTTCCGGTCGCGCCGGACGAAGACGACGACGTTGTTGTGGTTGTCGTCGGCGACGAGCCACTCAAAGCCCTCCCACGAAAAGTCAATGTCCCAAAGCGGGCTCTGCGATAAGTAAAAGCGGTTGATGTCCTTGAAAAACCGCTGAGTCTGCTGATTTTCTTTATTTTCGAGCAAATACCAGTCGAGCTGAGAGGCAAAATCCCACTCGTGCCACTGGCCCAGCTCCGCGCCCATGAACGTGAGCTTCTTGCCCGGATGGGCGAGCAGGTACGCCGTAAACGCGCGCACGCCCGCGAGCTGCTGCCAGTCATCCCCCGGCATCTTGCCGCGAAGCGAACCCTTCATGTGCACGACCTCGTCGTGCGAGATCGGCAGGACGAAATTCTCCGAAAAGGCATACATCAGTGAGAACGTGATGTCCTTGTGGTGGAACTGGCGGAACCAGGGGTCGAGCTTCAAATAGTGGCACATGTCGTTCATCCAGCCCATGTTCCACTTGAGGTTGAAGCCAAGGCCGCCATCCTTGGCGGGCCGTGTGACGAGCGGCCACGCGGTCGACTCCTCCGCGACCATCAATGCGTTGGGGTCGATGGAAAACGCGGTCTCGTTGAGCGCGCGCAGGAAGTCGATGGCCTCTAAATTCTCGTGCCCGCCGTTGATGTTCGGCGTCCAACGGCCATTTTCGCGGCCATAGTCGAGGTACAGCATCGACGCGACCGCGTCCACGCGCAGGCCGTCCACATGGAACTCGCGCAGCCAGAACGCAGCAGAGGAAAGGAGAAAGCTCTTCACCTCGCCGCGGCCATAGTCGAACACACGCGTTCCCCAGCCCTCGTGCTCGCGCTTATTGGGGTCGGCGTATTCGTAGCAGGGCGTACCGTCAAAGTCGATGAGGCCGTGCGCGTCCTTGCAGAAGTGCGACGGCACCCAGTCTAAAATGACGGAAATGCCCTTTTGGTGCAGATGGTCGACAAAGTACATAAAGTCCCTGGGCGTGCCGTAGCGCGACGTTGCGGCAAAATAGCCGGTGCACTGATAGCCCCAGGAATCGTCAAGCGGATACTCGGTGACGGGCATGAGCTCGACGCAGTTGTAGCCAAGGTCCAGAACGTGATCCGCCAGCTCGCGCGCGAGCGTGCGGTAGTCGTAAAAATCGCCGTTTTCGTGCCGCCGCCATGAGCCGAGGTGGACCTCGTAAATGTTGAGCGGCGAGCGGTCGAGGGGTGCCTTTGCGCGGCTCGCGCGCCATTCGTCATCCCCCCAGCGGTAGCCGCTGAGGTCATAGAGCTTGCTGGCCGTACCGGGGCGGGTCTCGGCGTGGAAAGCATAGGGGTCGGCCTTGAGGACCGTTTCGCCCGATTGTGCCGTCACGGCGAACTTGTAGGTATCGTAGCGCTTGAGGGACGGCACAAAGCACTCCCAGAAGCCGTCCGCGTTCTTTTCCATCGGGTGGGCGTAGCCGTTCCAGCCGCAGAAATCGCCCACAACGGACACATGCGCGGCGTTCGGCGCCCAGGTGCGGAAGACGTAGCCGTCTTTCCCCGACCGCCGCGTGCGGTGCGCGCCGAGATAGCGGTAGGCCTCGCTGTTCGTGCCGCCGTAAAAGGCTGCGGCGTCAAATCGTCTGCCGGTTTGTTTCATGCCTCTTGTCCTTTCTCCTCATAGAGCGTATGAGAGCGGCGCAGCACCTTATTCCTCATCCGGTGCGCGCTGCACTGCCGCGCCGCCGAGGCCGAAATCGTCCTCCACGCTCGCCGTGTCGCGGCGGAGCATATTTTCCATCACGCGGATATCGCTGTCGATGTCCATCGCCTCGTTGCGGTACAAATCGTCGAGCTGCTTGTCAAAGCCCTTGATGAGGGCGTCCATCGTCTCTTCGATGCGCTCCTGCGCGCGGGATAGATTCTCGCCCTCGATGCCCGCCTCTTCAAACTTGGCGTAGCTGTCAAGCAGCTTGAGCGTCGTGGGCAGGTAGTAATTGAGGAACGTCGCGGCCTGCTGCTGCTTTTCGGGATGCTCCTCGACCTCGCGGAAAATTTTGCCCGCGACGGTCTCGAGGTGGTCGATCTTCTCACTCAGCACGGCGTCGGCGATGCGGTCGTTCGCCGAGCGGATGGCGCGCAGCGCGCCTGCATAGCCCTCGTTGGCCTCCTTGGGCGTGACGTTTTCCTTTTTCGCGGTCGCATTCGCGTAGTCGGCAAAGGCGTCGGCGCTGCGGAAGAAGATGCCGCGGCCGCTGTCTAAGTACGCGCCCGTGCCGAGCAGACCCTTTTCGACCATGTAGTCAAGATCGCTCTCGATCTTTTTGCGGCTCTTGCCCGTCACGGTGCAGAGCTCCTCCACGCTGATGTAGCCGCGCTCGCCCATCACGGCGAGATAGCGCGCGATGCGTGCACTGCGGCGCTTCATGCGCTGACCGGCAGCAAACATCGCGATACCGCCGGCGAGGAAGCCGCACTCGGACAGCATGTACTCGGCCATGTAGGAATACCAGCCGTAGCCGATGATCTCGCCGATATCCGAAATCAATCCGCTGCCGGCGGCCACGGCGATGATGCCGCCGATGATCATCAGCGTGCGCGCGGTCTTGTCGGAAGTCTTCGGCGCGCGGTTCATCTGCTTCGCCGTCTTCACCACGGACTTTTCCACCTTGCTGTGTGAGGAAACGTTTGCATTCGGGCTTGTGGACGTGCGCATGCCGCCGCGCGAGGAACTCACCTTCTTCGGCTTGTCCGAGAGCTTGGAGATGAGCGCGATGAGGCCGATGGGCCACAGGCCGAAGGCAAACAGCGCCGCGATCAAAATCCAGCCGCCGACGTCGACATCGTTCTTTTTCTTCGTCTTCCCGCCCCCTTCGTCAAAGCGAAACGAACCGGTCTCGGGATCGTATTCAAAATCCTTGCTCATTTACCTGTTCTCCTTTTTCTTGCCCGCTCTCGCGGCGCGCTCGCGCTCAAAGTCGACGATCTTCGTCTTTTTACCTGTCTTTTCGTCCAGCACATAGAGCGTATTGAGCTGGGATTTTAGGTTTGCCTTCACCGAGTCGATGTAGTCGCGGCGCAGCTGCGCCTGCTCCTCCTTCTCCTCGTCGGTCAAGCCTTCGGCTTTGGCCTTGTGCGCCAGCGCGTTGATGCGCGCGATCTTTTCATCCATCGTCATTGTTTACTTCTCCTTACAGGTATCGGCGCAGCAGCAGCGCCGTTCTTCCTTTTTTGCTCAGTCCGCCGACCTCGGCGACCTCAAACTTGCCGAGGCCGCGCGCGGAGATCACATCCCCCTGCGCGACGGGAGCGTCGCTCTTGAGCGTTTCGCGGTAGTTGAGCTGCACGCGGCCCGAGGAAATGAGCTCCTGCGCCTTGCCGCGGCTCATCGAAAAGCCGCTTGCCGCCACGGCGTCGAGCCGCAGCGTCGAGACCGTGTCGCGAATCTCCTTGACCTTGAGTTCGGGGACGTTCAAGTCTGAAAGCTCGATCTCGCTGACCGAGAGCTTCACGCGCCCCGCGCTCGTCACGTTTTGCAGCAGATACGGCGCGATATCGCGCGAGACGATCAAATCGCACGAGCCATCCGACACCAGAATGTCGCCGAGCTTTTCGCGCGTGACGCCCTGCGCCATCAGCGAGCCGAGAAAGTCGCGGTGCGTCAGCGTATCTTCCTTGCGATACGTGCAGCGGAGCGCCGTCATGTACTCGCTCTCATCCGCTTCCTCCTGCCAGTCGGGCAGAAAGAGGAGCATTCTCCGCTCCGCGCGCTCAAATCCACCGCAGAAGGCGCAGCCGTCATGAATGGCGGCGGCGTGCAGTAGGTCCTGCGCGCTGCGCTGCTCAGCGGGGCTCAAAAAGTCCGTCGCCGACGGGATATTGCGGTCTCTGCTCTGCTCACATTTATCGAGAATGTGCGCCAGCAGCACGCGCTCGTCGCCATTGCGCGCGGCGCGATCCAAAAGCTGCCGTCTGTCCATCATGCTTTCCCATTCTGCGTGCGCCAGAGGGACGCATACTCGCCGTTTTGCGAGAGCAGCGCCTCGTGGCTGCCCTGCTCGGCGATGCGGCCGTCCTCGATAACGAGGATGCGGTCTGCCGAGCGGATGGTCGAGAGCCGGTGCGCGATCACAAGCGTCGTGCGCCCGCGCGCGAGCTCGTCGAAGGCGTGCTGAATTTTGACCTCTGTCACGCTGTCGAGCGCGCTCGTCGCCTCGTCCAGAATGAGGATGGACGGGTTTTTAAGGAAGATGCGCGCGATGGACACGCGCTGCTTCTGACCGCCGGAGAGCATCGTGCCGCGCTCGCCGACATAGGTGTCGAAGCCGTGCGGCATGGCCATGATATCATCGTAAATCTCCGCGCGCTTCGCCGCTTCGACGATCTCCTCGTCCGTCGCGTCGGGGCGGCCATAGCGGATATTCTCGCGCACCGTGTCGGCAAAGAGGAACACATCCTGCTGCACGATGCCGATGGCGCGGTGAAGGGACGACTGCGTAAGAGAGCGCACATCTTCCCCGTCGATGCGGATCGCGCCCTCGCTCACCTCGTAAAAGCGCGGGATGAGCTGGCAGAGCGTCGACTTGCCTCCGCCGGAGGGGCCGACGATGGCGAGCATCTCGCCAGGCCTTATATGCACGCTCACGTCGTGGAGCACGCCTTCATTCTCCTCGCCCTCGTAAGAAAAGCTCACATGGTCGACGTCGATCTCGCCGCGGCAGTTTTTAAGCTCCTTTGCGTCCGGCGTGTCCTTGAGCGCGGGCTCGACGCGCATGAGTGCCGTGAAGCGCTCGAGGCCGGCAAAGCCGCGCGCAAAAATCTCAGAGAAATTCGCGAGCTTTCGCACGGGGTTGATGAACGTTGCGATGTAAAGGGAAAACGTGATGAGGTCAATGTAGTTCATCTCGCCGCGCATGATGAGATAGCCGCCCACCGTGATGACGGCGGCGGAGAGCAGCGTCATAAAAAACTCCATCGTCGCGTTGAACACACCCATCTCGTGGTGGAATTTGCGCTTGGAGACCTTGAATTCCTCGTTCGCCGCGTTGAATTTGTCGATCTCCTCTTCCTCGTTGGCAAAGGCGCGCGCCGTGCGGATGCCGGAGAGCGACGACTCGATGCCGACGTTGATGGCGGCAGTCTTCTGCTTCTCGCCGCGCGAGGCTGCCGTCATCTTGCTGCGGCGCGACATGATGACCGCGATGAACACCGGCAGGATGCATGCCACGACCAGTGCGAGCCGCCACTCGATGGAAAACAGGATGGCGAGCGCGCCGACAATCGTCAGCGTCGAAATGAGCAGGTCCTCGGGGCCGTGGTGGGCGAGCTCCGTGATCTCGAAGAGATCGCTCGTCAGCCTGCTCATCAGCTGGCCCGTGCGGTTGTGGTCAAAGAAGCTGACGTCCAGCTCCTGCACGTGCGTGAAAAGGTCGCGGCGGATGTCCGCCTCCACCAGAATGCCGAATGTGTGTCCCCAGTAGGAAATGACATAGTATAAAAGCGCGCGCACAATGAACGCCGCCATCATCACGCCCATCACGATAAAAAACGTGCGGTACTGCTGATTCAGCAAAAGGTCGTACATCGACTTGCGCGTCACGAGCGGGAAGGCGAGATCGATGAGCGCAACGACCGTCGCGCAGACAAGGTCCAGGATGAACAGGCCGCGGTGCGGCTTGAAGTAGGTGAAGAGAATGGAAAGCGGCTTTTTCTGCTGAAATTCACGGGTCGTCATATGGTCGATAGCTCCTGCAAATACTTTTTCAAGGTAATTGTAGCACAGGCTGGCAGTGCTTGCAAGGAAAGCCGCCCCTTTTTGCGCAAAAAAAGAACGGCCTTTGACCGTTCTTTTTCTCTTTACTTGATGCGCACCGTGATGGTCAGCACTGCGCCGCCAACGGTGGCCGTCACGGTCGTGGTACCCACCTTGGCAGGCGTGATCAAGCCGTCCGCCGAGATGGACAGGACGCTCGCGTCCGCCACCGCCCAGGTCGCGGCCGCGTCCGTGCCGGAAACGCTCAGGCGGATGGTCTCGCTCGACTTGATCGTGCAGTCAAAGTTGCCGTTTCCGTCCTTGGGCAGCGTCGTGCCGACGTTCGTCTTGATGCTCAGGGCCGAGGCATCCACCGTCGGGGTGGACGGGGTTGTCGTGGTGCCGGGATTGGTGGCAGTTGTGTCGCTGCCGTTTGCGGGATCATTTGCGTTCGGCTCATCACCGGTGTTCGGGTCAGTGGTGCCGCCGTTGTTCGCGTTCGGATCGTCCGTGTTCGTATTGCTGTCGTCGGGCGTATTGACATCGTCCTGCACGCCGGGGGTATTGCCGTCGTCGGCGGGCGTGATCTTTGCGACGATCTTGTCACCAAAGAGCGACCAGCTCAGAAGCAGCAGCACGACGACGAGCACCGCCGCCATCGCACCGCGGACGGACTGCGTCTGCTTTTTATCCGAAACGCGCCGGCCGCCGCTCTGTTTGCTGGAGTTGTACTTGATCTTGCGGGGATGGTCTCCCTCCTCGCAGAACGGGCATCTGCGATAGCTGGGGGAATATTCTTCGCCGCAGCGCGGGCACTTGAGAAGATCCATGCCGACGCTCCTTTCTTTTGTCAAAATAGAGTCTCTGCGCGCGAGCACACACGGTGCCGCGTTCCTTTACATAATACTTGCTTTTTTGCTTCGCGTCAACCGCCCACGCACAAATTTTTGCCGCATTCCGCCGCGCGGCCTTGCTTTTTTGCCAAAGTCTTCCTATAATCGACTTAACAACAACGATTCATGGAGGGTCTGGCGATGAACACCATCTTCATTGGCATTGCGGGCGGTACCGGCTCGGGCAAGACGACGCTCACCGAGCATCTGAAGCAGCACTTCGGCGATGATATCAGCGTCGTACACCACGACAGCTATTATAAATATCAGGACAGGCCCTTTGAAGAGCGCTGCAAGCAGAACTACGACCACCCAGACGCCTTTGAAACAGACCTGATGGTCGAGCAGCTTAAGGAGCTCAAGGCGGGCAAGGCCATCCGCTGCCCAGTCTACTCCTACGCAGACCACCAGCGCACGAATGAGACCGAGCTCATCCAGCCGAGCAAGGTCGTCATCGTCGAGGGCATCCTCATTTTCCAGGACCCGCGGCTGCGCGAAATGCTCGACATCAAGATCTTCGTCGAGACCGACGCCGATGTTCGCATCCTGCGCCGCGCGCTGCGCGACGTGCGCGACCGCGGCCGCACGCTCGAGAGCGTCATCACGCAGTACTTGACGACCGTCAAGCCCATGCACGAGCAGTTCGTTGAGCCGAGCCGCAAGTATGCCGATATCATTGTGCTTGAAGGCGGCCACAACTTAGTCGCTCTCGACATGATCATGCAGCGCATCGCCAGCCATATCGCCACCGCCGACTAATGCAGGCGCTAAAAAGCGTCGCAGACTTTTATCCGCAAGGGGTACGCGGCATCCGTAAGGCGGCAGAGCCGCCAACGGCTGCCCAGGCGTCCACAGACGCAAAATAAATTGGAATCCGTTTTTCCGGCGGCGTGTACGCCGGAAAAACACTTCTCGCTCCGCACGTGTCGCAGCCGCCTTTCGGGCGGCAAGGCACAAAGCGGAACGCATCTTTCTCAAAAAAGAGGGACGCAGCTGAAAGCTGCGTCCCTCTTTTTTGAATATCTTTTACACTCCCGCGAAGTGGAACACGACGCCGATCACCGCGGAGACTCCGATAAAGACGATCGGGTGCAGATCCTTGGTCTTTTTGATGTAGCGCGTGAAGACGAGCAGCACCAACGCAAGGATGATGCCGCGCCAACTGACCGCGCCGTCCCACGAGAATTTCATCAGGACGGAATCCTCCTGCGACGCGCTCGTGATCCCGGCGATCACCTGAAGCATCACGCCCGCGCAGGCCGCGCCGATCAGGCCGGTGGAGGCGGGACGTAGGCCGTAGAACGCGTTGGCGACATACTGGTTGTCGCGGAATTTGGCGAGCATCGCCGCAACGATCAAAATGACGATGATCGACGGCGTCACCTCGCCGATAGTGGCGACGATCGCGCCCGGCACGCCGCCGACCGTATAGCCGACATAGGTCGCCATGTTGATGCCGACAGGACCCGGCGTCGATTCCGACACAGCCAGCATGTTCATCAGGTCCGTCTGCGAAAACCAGCCCGTGGTCGCCCCGATATCCTTAAGGAACGGCAGCGTCGCCATGCCGCCGCCGATGGCAAACAGGCCCGTTTTGAAAAATTCCCAGTATAAGCGAAGATACAAGGTCATTTTGCCGCCCTCCCCTCAAGATTTTTCAGCACGATGCCGGACAGCGCCGAGAGCAGCACGAACCACACCGGCGAAACGCTCAGCAGCATATTCCCCAGCAGCACGATAACAAAGATGACCGCCGTGCGCTTATCCACGACCGACTTTTTCAGCAGCTTGAGCACAGCGTTCAGGATGAGCACGCATACACACACCTGAATGCCTGCAAAGGCGTTCTGCACCCAGGCAAGGTGGGCAAAGTTCGTAATGAGTCCCGCCAGGATCGTGATAATGACGAGCGAGGGGAATACCACGCCGAGCGTCGCGGTGATGCCGCCCATCGCGCCTTTTCTCTTCTGCCCGACAAATGTCGCCGTGTTGACGGCGATGATGCCCGGTGTGCACTGACCGATGGCAAAATAGTCCACCAGTTCTTCTTCCGTTGCCCAGTGCTTATTCTGCACCACCTCGCGCTCGAGGATCGGCAGCATCGCCATGCCTCCGCCAAAGGTCATCACGCCGATCTTGGCAAAGGTGAGAAACAGCTCCAAAAGTTCCTTCAAAATACTTTCTCCTTACTCCACATATCCGTAAAGGCCGCGCACGGACACCTCACCCGTGCGGACGGTCTCGACCGTCCCGTTTTCGCGGCGCACGATGAGGCCGAACTCCTCGTCCACGTCAAGCGCCGTGACTTTCTCCTTCGTATCCTGCCACAAAAGCTGCACCTCGCGCCCGATGGTCACGCAGCGGCGGCGGTATTCGTCAAGATACCCGCTCGTCTCTCCGGATCTGAGCGCCGTATAAAGCGCATCGAGCTCCTCGATCATCGCCGCGGACAGCTCCGCGCGCGAAATGAGCCTGCCCGTCTCGCGCAGGATGGACGTTGCGATCTTCGAGACCTCGCCGTCGAAGTCCTCCTCGCGCTGGCTGACGTTGAAGCCGATGCCCGCCACGACGTACTGGAGCTCGCCGGTCTCACCCTCGACGCTCAGCTCGGTCAAAATGCCGCAGAGCTTTCTGCCGTTCAGGATGAGATCGTTTGTCCACTTGATCTGCGAGTGCGTCCCCGCCACGCGGTCGACCGCGCGGCTCATCGCAACGGCGATGAGACCCGTGAGCGGCATCAGCTGCGACGGCGCAAGCTTCGGACGCAGCAAGATCGACAGGTAAACGCCCTTGCCCGCCGCGCTCTGAAAGCTGCGGCCGCGGCGGCCGCGTCCGCTCGTCTGCTCCGCCGCGACGGCGACGGTGCCGTCCGGCGCGCCGTCGAGCGCGATGCGCTTTAAGTAGGCGTTTGTCGAGTCGATGGAATCAAAGCAGTCGATGCGCTTGCCGACGGTTTCGACAGGTCCCAAGTAGCTGCGCACGGTCTGCTCGGTCAGCGTGTCGGGCAGCGACTTGAGACAGTAGCCGCGTCCCGTGACGGCGTCGATCTCGTACCCCTGCGCGCGCAGGGCGGAAATGCTCTTCCAGATGGCCGCGCGCGTGATGCCGAGCTCGGCGCTGACGGCCTCGCCGGAGACGAAGTGTCCCTTTTCGCGCAGCAGCAGCGCCAAAACAGTCTCTTTTCCCATAGCGTCCTCCGTTACAAAATGTAACCGAAATTGTTACCTTTTTGAGGTTGACAGTCGGCGGCTTATCGCTTACGATTGACATAAAATATCAAACGCTGCGTTTTTCGCAGCCGCCGTCTTAGGATTGTAGCACGCTTGCCGCCGCATGTAAACCAAAATCTCATGTTTTGGCTTACCCGGCGGTTTCTTGACGAATTCCTGATTTTTCCATTGCCGCGCACCGCCCCGGCGTGTACAATAAGACGCTGACAAATTATGACAGGAGTTTCCCCGTGAGCTTTTCCGACCTTACGTTTCTTTTTTATTTTCTGCCGCTGTTTTTCGCGGTCTATTACATCCTGCCCTTTCGCTTCAAAAATGCTGCGCTCGTGCTGGGCAGCTTTGCCTTCTACTTCATCGGCGCGGGCGCGCGCGACACACTGCTGCTGTCCGGCGTGCTGCTTCTGCACTACGCCCTCGCCCGCGCAATGGTGGGGAAAGAAGTCCGCACGCGAAAAGCACTGCTGATCATCGCGCTGGCGGCGGACCTCTTTTGCCTCGTGTATTTCAAGTACGCCGCATTTATTCTGGAAAATCTGGGCAAACTGACGGGGACGGCGTTCTCCCTCGTTGAGCTTGCGCTGCCGCTCGGCGTCAGCTTCTACCTTTTCCAGAGCGCGGGGTACCTCATCGACGTGTATCGCGGCGAGGAGGCGGAGAAAAATCTCATCGACTACGCCGCCTTCACCATCGCGTTCCCCCAGCTCACGATGGGGCCGATCCTGCGCTGGCGTGAATGGCGCGGCGCGCTGAAAGCACGCACGATCACGCGCGAGGACGTATTCTCCGGCTTTGAGCTCTTTGTTGTCGGCCTGTGCTTCAAGGTGCTGCTCGCCGACCAGCTCGCGCCGCTGTGGGCGTCGCTTGAGCGCATCGGGTATGAATACCTGTCGACGCCGCTCGCATGGCTCGGCGCGGTAAGCTACAGTTTGCAGCTCTATTTCGACTTTTCCGGCTATTCGCTCATGGCGATGGGCCTCGGGCAGATGCTCGCGCTGCCTGTGCCGCGCAACTTTGACCTGCCCTACACCGCGCGCTCGGTGAGCGAGTTCTACCGCCGCTGGCACATCACGCTCGGCACATGGTTTCGCGACTATGTCTACATCCCGCTCGGCGGCAGCCGCAACGGCACTGCCCGCACGGCGCTCTCGCTCACAGTCGTGTGGTTTTTCACCGGCCTCTGGCACGGGGCGAGCTGGAATTTTGTCCTCTGGGGCGTGATGCTGCTTGGATTCATCCTGCTCGAAAAGTTCTGTATCGGCGATTTTCTCAAGGAGCATAAAGTGCTCTCGCACGTCTATCTCCTCTTCGTCATCCCGCAGACGTGGGTCATTTTCCGCATCACGCGCTTAAAGGACGTCGGCGCGTATTTTTCCCGCCTGTTCCCGCTGTTCGGCGCACACAGCGCCATTTCCGCGCAGGATGCGCTCAAGCTGCTCTCATCCTACTGGTGGCTGCTGCTGCTCGCCATCTTCTTCTGCCTGCCGCAGCCGCGCCGCTTTTATGAAAAGCACCGCGGCAGCCTGCTTGTCCAGCTCCCGCTGTTTCTGCTCTTCTGGGTGTGCGTGTACTTCATCGCCACCTCGTCGGGCAACGCCTTCCTCTATTCCCGTTTCTAAGGAGACCTTTCATGTCCTCTCGTCCCTTTTCCCTGCTTCTGCCGCTGTGCTTTGTCAGCGCGCTGGCGCTCAACGCCTATGCCGCGCTCGACCCCACCGGCGTATATCAGGACTATCTTGAAAAACTGGATGCCGCGACGCCGCCCGTCGCGGCAATGGCCACAGCGGCCGCAGACGGGGTCTACCCGTGGAGCGAGCCCAAAGCGCCCGAACCACCTCCCGTCCCAGACCCCGCTCCGCTTCCGGACCCGGAACCGGAGCCCGAACCGGAAGAGCCCGACTCCCCCTTCACCACGGTGGACGCGAGCTACTTTGACGATGCGCTGTTCATCGGCGACTCGCACACCGACGGCTTCAAGGACTACGCGGGCCTGCCAAATGCCGACTACCTTTGCCACAACGGCCTGACGGTCTGGTCGGCGGTCGAAAAGGCGGAGTTCCCCGGCAAGCAGACGCTTGCGCAGGCGCTCTCCGGCAAGCACTACGGCAAAATTTACCTGATGCTCGGCATCAACGAGCTCGGCACCGGCACGGCGGAGAGCTGGGCCGCACAGTACAAGGTCCTGCTCGACGAAGTGCGCGAGCTCCAGCCTGACGCCATCATCTTTTTGCAGGCCATCTTCCACACGACGCAGGAAAAGTCCGACGCGACGTTCTTTAAGAATTCGACCATCGACGCACGCAACGCCGAGCTCCAGAAGCTCGCCGACAACGAAACGGTCTTCTATATCGACTGCAATCCCGTCTTCGACGACTCTACCGGCGCGCTGACGCCGGAATACTCCGGCGACGGCGTCCACGTCAAGGCCGCGTACTATCCGATGTGGAGAGACTATCTCTTCCAGTTTGGCGTCGTGAAATAACTTCAAAAAAGCGGCAAAGCCACTTTTTTGAGAAAGTCTCGCTACGCCATGCGCGGCGCAAATTTTACGAGACTTGATACGTTAAAAAAGGAACCGCTCTTCGAGCGGTTCCTTTTTTGCATTGCTTCGTTTTATTCGTGCTTGACCTTATAGCCGCGGTTCAATCTCATTTCGAGCGCGTCGAGCTCTTCGTAGAGCTCAGGCGGCACCTTGCCGATCTTTTCGTAATACTCACGCGCGTCCTCGCACTCCTGGAGCCAGAGGTCGCGGTCAACAGAGAGCAGGCGGCGCATGTCGTACATCGACATTTCAAGGCCCTCCATGTCGATATCGTGGGTGTTGGGTTCGTAGCCGAGCGCGGTCTCCGCCGCGCCGATCTCATCGTCGGCGCGCGAGATGATCCACTGCAGCACGCGCATATTGTCGCCGAAGCCGGGCCAGGCGAAGTTGCCGTCCTCGTCGGTGCGGAACCAGTTGACGTTGAAGATCTTCGGCGGCTTGGGGATCTTCTTGCCCATGTCGAGCCAGTGCTGCCAGTAGTCGCCCATGTGGTAGCCGCAGAACGGCAGCATCGCCATCGGGTCGCGGCGCACGACGCCGACGCGGCCCGTCGCCGCGGCGGTGGTCTCCGACGCCATGATCGAGCCGATGAACACGCCGTGCTGCCAGTTGAAGGACTGGTAGACCAGCGGCGCGGTCTTCGCGCGGCGGCCGCCAAAGACAATGGCACTGATGGGCACGCCCTCGGGATTGTCAAACTCGGGGCTCAGGCAGGGGCAGTTGCGCGCGGGCGCGGTGAAGCGGCTGTTGGGGTGCGCGGCCTTTTCGGGGCTCTGCGGCGTCCAGGGACGGCCGCGCCAGTCGATGGCGCGCGCGGGCGGCATCTTGTTGAGGCCCTCCCACCAGACGGTGTTGTCGCTGAGGTCAAGCGCGACGTTCGTGAAGATCGTGTCCTTATGCGTAGAGATGAGCGCGTTGGGGTTCGACTTCATGGATGTGCCGGGCGCAACGCCGAAAAAGCCGTTTTCGGGGTTCACGGCCCAGAGGCGGCCGTCCTTGCCGACGCGCAGCCACGCGATATCGTCGCCCACGCACCAGACGCGCCAGCCCCAACGCTGCAGGCCCTCGGGCGGGATGAGCATGGCGAGGTTCGTCTTGCCGCAGGCGGAGGGAAAGGCGGCGGAGATGTACTTGATCTCGCCGCGCGGGTTCTGGATGCCGAGGATCAGCATGTGCTCGGCCATCCAGCCCTCCTGACGGCCAAGGTTCGAGGCGATGCGCAGCGCGAAGCACTTCTTGCCCTGAAGCACGTTTCCGCCATAGTTCGAGTTCATCGAGATGATCGTATTGTCCTGCGGGAAGTGGACGATGTACTTGTTGTCCTTGTCGAGGTTGCACTGGCAGTGCAGGCCCTTGATAAAGCCCTTATCGTCGCCGAGCGCGTCGCACACGGCCTTTCCGATGCGGGTCATGATGTGCATGTTGAGCACGACGTAAATGGAGTCGGTCAGTTCAAAGCCGTATTTGGCGAACGGAGAGCCGATGATGGACATGGAGTACGGGATGATGTACATGGTGCGGCCCTTATAGGCGCCGTCGGCCAGAGCGTACATTCTTTCGTACATTTCCTTGGGCTCTACCCAGTGGTTCGTGGGGCCTGCGTCCTCTTCCTTTTCACAGCAGATGAACGTGCGGTCCTCCACGCGCGCCACGTCGTCGGGGTCGGTGCGGTGCAGGTAGCATCCCGGGAGCTTGTCCGGGTTGAGCTTGATGAGGATGCCCTCCTTGACGGCCTGCTCGCGCAGCGCGTCGAGCTGTTCCTCCTCCCCCGTGATCCAGACAATCTTGTCCGGCTTGGTGATGGCGGTCATTTCGTCGATCCACGACAAAACGGCCTTGTTGTTCGTCAAATTCGTCATTTGTTCTTTCCCTCGTAGCATGTTCACGGTGTAATGAAAAAGAAAAATTTTGCACCGCGTCTTGTGTGGTGTGCTGTGCCGCTTTGGGGCGGCAGGGAGCTAACCGATGCACAGGAAAAATGGCTGCTATTGAGTTTGACTCCTTTCTGCCGAAAATTGTAGCAGAATGTCTTATCAATAGCAACCATATGGTTTATCAATTTTTTGAATAGATGCTTCTGTGCTGTCACAGTAATGCGGCGATCTCGGCGGACAGCGCGGCGAATTCACTGAGCCCCAGCCGCTCGCCGCGGATGTTGGCCTCTAAGCCGCAGGATATGACCGCCTGCGTGACCTGCTCTTTTGTGAGCTGGCTGCCGAACGCCGTCATCAGGCTGTTGACGAGCGTCTTGCGCCGCAGAGCAAACGCGGCGTACACCACGCGGAAGAAGAACTTCTCGTCCTCGACCTCGACCGGCGGCTCCCTGCGCACGACGGCGCGCAGCACGGCGGACGTGACCTTCGGCTGCGGCTCGAAGCACTCGCGCGGCACAGCGAAAAGGTATTCCGGTTCCGTGTAGTATTGCATGAAGACGGAGAACGCGCCGTAGGCGCTCGTGCCCGGCGCGGCGCAGAGGCGCTCGGCGACCTCCTTCTGCACCAGCACCGTGATGCTCTCGAAGCACTTCGACTCGATGAGCGCGGTGATGGCGGGCGTCGTGATGTTATAGGGCAGGTTCGCGCACACGATGGGCGTGAGGCCCGCAAATTTTTCTTTCACCAGCGCGGGGATGTCGGTCTTCAGAATGTCGGCGGACACGACCTCGAAATTGTCGAAGCGAGCCATGGTCTCTTCCAGGATCGGCAGCAGCGTCTTGTCAAGCTCCACGGCCACCACCTTGCCCGCGCGCTCGCAGAGCTCGTGGCTCAATGCTCCGATGCCGGGGCCGATCTCGAGCACGCCGTTTTGCTCGTTTGCGCGCGAGCTCTCGGCGATCTCATAGGGGATGGCGGGATCGATCAAAAAATTCTGCCCCATGGACTTGGAAAAATGAAAACCGTGGCGCTTTAAGAGCGCCTCGATGGCAGCCTTGTCATTGCGTTCCATAGCGTGGTTCCTTTCTGCGCGCTGGGCGTAAAATATTGTAAAACGATTCTACCATATTTTGCGCAAAAGAGTAGTAAAACTTTTTCCCCTGTGATAAAATGCAGAAATCTCAGGAAAAGAGGGAGACTTTCATGGAGCTCACACCGCAAATTCTGATCGTTGTTCTGCCGCTCATCTTTCTTGGCGGCTTTGTCGACTCCGTCGCCGGCGGCGGCGGACTTATCACGCTTCCCGCCTATCTGATGGCCGGTATCCCCGCGCATCTTGCAATGGGGACGAACAAGGTCGTAAACGGCACCGGTACGGCGCTCGCCTCGTTCAAATACTTTCGTGGCGGCAAGGTCCTGCTCCGCCCCGCCATCATCTCGGGGATCGGCGCGCTGCTCGGCGCGGCCATCGGCACAAAGATTGCTCTGCTCATCAACGAGGACATTCTGAAGATCATGATGCTCGTCGCTCTGCCCTGCGCGGCGATCCTGCTGATGCTCAAAAAGGATTTCGGCAAGGAGAGCGACGCACCCGCGCGCGAGTACACGCCGCAGCAGGAGATGACGCGCGCCGCGCTCATCGGTTTGGGACTCGGCTGCTACGACGGGCTCATCGGCCCGGGCACGGGCACGTTCATGATCATGGCGTTCACAATGGCGCTCTCGATGGACCTTCTCACGGCGTCGGGCTGCGCAAAGATCGCAAACCTCTGCTCCAATGTCGCCTCGGCGGTGCTGTTCATCATCAGCGGCAAGGTCTGGTGGCTGCTGGCGCTCCCCGCGGCGGCCTGCAATATGCTCGGTGCCTACTGCGGCGCGCGCTACGCCATGAAGGGCGGCAGCAAGCGTGTGCGCGGCATGATCTTCGTCGTACTGGGGCTGCTGTTTATCAAGATGGGCTACGAGCTGCTGTTCTGAAAAGACGAATTCTATATAAAAAAGCGGACAGTCAAGGCTGTCCGCTTTTTTCAGTTCTTCAGGCTGTGCAGCGGTGCGGGAATTCTGCCGCCGCGCGCAATGAACTCCGCGCTCGAATAAGGGTGGACCGCCTGCACCGGTGCCGAGCCGAGAAGTCCGCCGAACTCCACCGTGTCGCCCACCTTACAGCCAGGCGCAGGGATGACGCGCACCGCAGTCGTCTTCGTGTTGATCATGCCGATGGCCGCCTCATCGGCGATGATGGCAGCAATGGTCTCTGCGCTCGTGTCGCCCGGAAGCGCGATCATGTCAAGCCCTACGGAGCACACGCAGGTCATCGCCTCCAGCTTGTCGAGCGTCAGCGCGCCGGACGACGCCGCGGCGATCATGCCCTCGTCCTCGCTGACGGGGATAAATGCTCCGGATAAGCCGCCCACCGAGGAGGACGCCATCACGCCGCCTTTTTTCACCGCGTCGTTGAGCAGGGCGAGCGCGGCGGTCGTACCGTGCGTGCCGCAGACCTCAAGCCCCATTTCCTCCAGAATGCGGGCCACGCTGTCGCCGACGGCGGGCGTGGGCGCAAGGGAAAGATCGACAATGCCAAAGGGCGTATCGAGCCTGCGGCTCGCCTCCTGCGCGACGAGCTGACCCATGCGCGTGATGCGGAACGCCGTTTTCTTCACGGTTTCCGCCACCACGTCGAACGGCTGTCCCTTGACGCTTTGCAGCGCGTGATACACAACCCCCGGCCCGGAAACGCCGACGTTGATCACTTTTTCAGGTTCGCCCACGCCGTGAAATGCGCCCGCCATAAAGGGGTTATCCTCCACCGCGTTGCAGAAGATCACAAGCTTGGCGCAGCCAAAGCCGCCCTGCTTTTCCGTGAGCGCTGCCGTCTTTTTTACCGTCTGCCCCATCAGGGCGACGGCGTCCATATTGATCCCTGCCTTGGACGAGCCGACATTGACCGACGAGCACACAAGGTCCGTGTTGGCCAGCGCCTCGGGGATTGCAGCGATCAGCTTCCGGTCGGCGTCCGTCATGCCCTTTTGCACAAGCGCCGAAAAACCGCCAATAAAGTTAACACCGACATTTTTGGCCGCGCGGTCAAGCGCCTTGGCAAACGGGACATAGTCTTCCGTCTCCGACGCGGCGGCGACCAGCGCGATGGGTGTGACGGAAACCCGCTTATTGACGATGGGAATGCCAAATTCCCGCTCGATCTCTTCTCCCGTTGCGACCAGGCGCTCTGCATAGCGGCTGATCTTGTCGTAGATCTTTTCACACGCACGCTCCGCGCTGCTGTCCGCGCAGGAGAGGAGCGAGATGCCCATTGTGATCGTGCGGATATCCAAATGCTGCTGGTCGATCATACGGATCGTTTCCAGGATATCATTGCGGCTTAGCATGACTTTCTCCCTCCCCGCTCAGATCTTGTGCATCGCGTTGAAGATGTCCTCCCGCTGCATGCGGATCGCAATGTCCATCTCCGCGCCGAGGGCGCTCAGTTTTTCCGTCAGTTCCGTAAAAGAGAGCGAACAATTTTCGAGATCCGCCAGCATGACCATGGTGAAATTTTCCTGCAAAATCGTCTGGCTGATATCCAGAACGTTCACGTTCCACTTTGCCAGCAGCGAGCTGACGCCCGCGATAATACCGACCTGATCTTTTCCCAGTACCGTGATAATGGCTTTCATCCTGTGTTCTCCTTTCGGTTTCTTCCGGTAATTGTATCATGTCACTGCAATAAAGTAAATGTTCCGGATGCGCAACATACGCATCCGGAACATACATTTATCGTACTATTCGACAAACCGCCCCGCTCAGTCGAGGAAGTAGACCGTCGAGTTTTTCTGACGGCCGAACTGCTTGCACTCCTGATAGGAGTTCATATAGAGGTCGATCGCCGCGCCGCGCACGCCGGTGTCCTCAGCCACAGCGTTGCCGTAGGTGTAGCCCGACGAGCCGACGATGAACATCTCGGTACCGAGGGGAATGACCTTCTTATCCACCGCGACAGTGCCGACGTGGACCGTCGTGCCCGTGGCCGTTCTGGTGCCCACGCCGCCGTAGCCCGCGGTGTAGGCCGTGCAGGTGACCTTCATCGAGCCGGAGAAGTGGACGGAATCGCCGGACTTCATCAGAAGATAGCCGCTGCCGTCGCTCTCGGTGACAACGGACTTGACCGTGTCGCCGCTCTGCGCCTTGTCGACGAGCGTGCCGGTGTAGGTGATCTCCGCGACGGAGGTGTCGTTCTTCTCCTCCACCGCCTGGCGGGAGACGAACTGGCCGTCGGCATACACGACCTCATAAACGACGTCGCGCGTGCCGTCGATGCCCTGCTGAACGATCTGCGTCTCGCCCTTGGGGATGCGGTACGACGTGGAGGTCAGCGTGGTGTGGGGAGCCGCCTCGGTGGCGGTCTCATAGTAGGTGAAGTCAGAGGCAACGGTGATCTCGACCTCTTCCTCCGTGACGTCGACCAGCACCATCTCAAGCGGGCTGACCGAGATCTGCAAACGGCGCAGCAGCTCGCTGACGCGCTCGCCGTTTCTCGTGGTGGCGTATTCGATGTCGTCGCCGTGCGTCACCGTCACCTTTTCACCGGCAGGAAGTGTAACTTCCGCGTCACCGCTCTGCGCGCCGGTGACAATGACGCGCTCCTGCGGGATGTCCGTCGTGCCGTCGAGCACGCTGACCGTATCGCCGTCGGCGATGAGGTACAGCGCGTCCGCGCGCAGCTCGGGCGAACTGTTCAGCAGCATCACAGCCGCGAAGAGCAGAAAGAACATCGCTCTGCGGCAGCGCTGGGCTGTGAACAAATTTTTCAAAAACTTCTGCATGGGATACTCCTTTTTTCGCGGCGTGAGCCGCCGCAGCTTCGCGCAGCTGAGGAAGTGCGCTGCGTCCGGAAAAGATTACAAAATGTAACTTTTCCAAAACTTGCTGGCAGTATACCGCCTGAAAAAGAATTTGTCAAGTTTCCGCCGTTTATTCGCCAAATGTTCTGTATTTTATAAAATTTTCGATATTTTTCTTATTTTCATCTTCTAAAAGTTGCGATTCAAGTCATCGAATTCGTGATTTTTTCGATTTATGTAAACCATCGTCACCCCTCTCCCCCGCCTCGCCGCTATCTCGGCGTCGAAGAGGCGGCGCACCTGCCGACGCTCTTTGTCCCGTCCGAGCGGGCAAAAAACTCTTGGGAGCAGGCCGGGTGTGTCCCGCTCCCGCCCCGCAAGGCGGCAAAAACGCAGAAAGCCCTGCAAACACTGGCTTTTTTGCTTCTCCGCCGCACGCTCTATCCCCTCGGACAGTAAAGGAACGCCCCCTGCGCCCTTTCCGGGCGCAGGGGGCGAAAAGCCGCCTCAACAGCGTGTCGCGATGCCAAAATATGCAAGTTTGACTTTTTGAAAATTCATTTATTGAAATTCATTTATGTCAACCTGATTTTTTGATTTTTGTTGGCAAAGGTCACAAAAATCGCGCTTCTTTTTCGCTTTTCCCGTCAAATAGGCGATCGCAGAGGAAGTTACATTTCATCCTTTTTTTCGTCCGTTTCCCCGTGAAAATGAAGGTAAACGGACGCCGCGGCGTCTTTCGGCAGCACACGTTCGAGGGCGAAAATGTCCGCCTCCCGAATCGCCTTGACGCTCTTGAACGTCTTGAGCAGCGTCTGAGCGCGCACCTTGCCGACGCCCGGAATCCCGTCGAGCGCCGAGCGGGTCGAGGACCGCGAATGGCTCTCGTGGTGGAACGTGATGGCGAAGCGGTGCGTCTCCTCCTGGATCTGACCGATCAGGGCGAAGACGTTCGGCGCGGCGTGCAGGTCGATCTCGCGGCCCTGCGCGGTGACGAGCGCGCGCGTGCGGTGGCGGTCGTCCTTGACCATGCCGAAGATCGGCACGTGCACGTGCATCTGCGCGCACACGCGCTCGGCGACGCCCGCATGCGTGATGCCGCCGTCGATGAGCATGACGTCCGGCAGGGGGCTGAACTTCTCATCGCCGTCCAGATAGCGCTGGATGCGGCGCGTGAGCACCTCCTCCATGGACGCGTAGTCGTCCGGGTGGGCCGACAGGCTCTTGATCTTGAATCTCCGGTAGGCACTCTTCTTGGGCTTTGCGCCCTCGTAGACGACCATCGACGCGACGATATCGCTCGCGCCGGTGTTCGAGATATCGTAGGACTCCATACGCCCGGGTGGCTCAGGGAGCGAGAGCATCCCCGCAAGCTGCGTCAGCGTGCGGTTCTCGCGCTCCTGCGCGGTCGTCACGCGCTCGACGTCCTCGCGCGCGTTGCGCTGCGCCATGGCAAGGAGCTCGGCCTTCTCGCCCCGCTGGGGGACGTGGAGCGTCACCTTGCGGCCCGCGCGCTCGGTCAAGATCTGTGCGAGCTCGTCCGCGCCCTCGATCTCGCAGGGCAGCAGAATTTCGCGCGGCAGCACGCTCTTATTGAGGTAATACTGCGGCAGCAGCGCAGACAGAATCATCTGCTCGCTCTCGTCCTGCGGCGCGGCGAAGAGGTTCAGGTCTCGACCCGTCACGCTGCCGTCCTCAATGTGCAGCACAGCGCTGCCGCATTTGAGCGCGCCGCGGTAAACGCCCCAGATATCGGTATCGGCGCAGATGCCGGCAATGACCTTCTGGCGCTTGCCCAGCACCTCGATGGCGCGGATGCGGTCGCGCAGTGCCGCCGCCTGTTCAAAGTGCAGATCTGCGGCCTCCTGCTCCATCTCCTCGCGCAGCGCGCGCGTTAAGCGGCGGTAGTGGCCGTTCAGCAGCTCTTCGGCCTGCCCGATGCGGCGCATGTACTCGTCCTCGTCCGGCGTGCCGCGGCAGAACGCGTCGCAGCGCCCCATGTGATGGTTGAGGCAGGGGCGCTCCTTCCCGATGTCGCGCGGGAACTTGCGGCTGCACGTCGGCAGGCGAAACGCCGCGCAGATCGCGTCGATGGCCGCGCGCGTCTCATTTCGCCCGCCAAACGGGCCAAAGTAGAGCGCGTTGTCGTCCGCGGGCTTGCCGACCATCGTAAAGCGCGGATAGTGCTCCGTGCCGAGGCGCACAAAGGGATAGCCCTTGTCATCCTTTAATAAGATGTTGTAGCGCGGCATGTGCTGCTTGATGAGCGAGTTTTCAAGGATCAGCGCCTCGAACTCGGTCGAGACGAAAATCGTGTCAAAGTGGTCGACCTGCGAGACCATGCGGCGCGTCTTCTCGTTGTGGGAGGTATTCTCCTGAAAATACTGGCTGACGCGGTTTTTGAGCTTTTTCGCCTTGCCGACGTAAATGACGCAGCCGGTCTTGTCCATCATCAGATAGACTCCCGGCGCGAGCGGCAGGTCGTTCGCCTTGTCCAAAAGCTCCTGCTTCGTCATGGGACATTCCCTCCTTTCTTTTCATCTCTACATTATAATATATAATGGTATATCCGGTCGAATGGTGCCGGTAAAATGGAAAAAGGCGGCTTCCTGTGGAAGCCG
>JBBNGO010000089.1:0-8128 GCA_040095065.1 Hominicoprocola fusiformis | reverse complement strand
GGCCTGACCGACGTCGACCACCCGACGCAGGCGCTTGCCGACATCCTCACGCTGATGGAGAACACCAAAAAGCCTCTCAGCAAGTGCAAGCTCGTCTTCTGCGGCGATACCCGCAACAACGTGGCCTACTGCCTGATGTACATCTGCGCCAAGCTCGGCATGCACTATGTCGGCTGGGGCCCGAAGGAGCTTGCTCCCGCGGCTGATGTTGTCGAGTATTGCCGCGAGGTCGGCAAGGAGACCGGCGCCGTCGTCGAGTACGGTGAGGACAGAGAACTCATCAAGGGCGCCGACGCGCTCTACACCGACATCTGGGCCTCCATGGGCGAAGAGGACAAGATCCCCGAGCGCGTCAAGCTGCTCACCCCCTACAAGGTCACGGGCGAGGTGCTCAAGGCCACCGAGAATCCCGACTGCATCTTCCTGCACTGCCTGCCCTCCTTCCACGACTTCGACACCACCATGGCCGCTTCCCAGAAGGAGCTCGGCTATGATATCCGCGAGGTCACGGACGAGGTCTTCCTCTCCCCGAACTCCAAGGTCTTCGACGAGGCCGAAAACCGCATGCACACGATCAAGGCCGTCATGGTCGCGACGATCGGCAACGTGTAACAGGGGGCACGCATCATGAGCAAGAGAATCGTCATCGCCCTGGGCGGCAACGCGCTGGGCAACACCCCCTATGAACAGCTCGCCCTCGTCACCGAGACCGCCAAGCCCATCGTCGACCTCATCGCGCAGGGCAACGAGGTCATCATCGCCCACGGCAACGGCCCTCAGGTCGGCATGATCAACCTCGGCATGGCCACCGCCGCTGAAGCTGGCGCTATCAAGTCCGACATGCCCTTCCCCGAGTGCGGCGCGATGAGCCAGGGCTATATCGGCTACCACCTGCAGAACGCCATCGGCAACGAGCTTGCCTCCCGCGGCATGAACAAGGACGTCGCGACCGTCGTGACGCAGGTGCTCGTCGACGAGGCCGACCCCGCCTTCCAGTATCCGACCAAGCCCGTCGGCGCGTTCTACGACAAGGAGACCGCTGACCGCATCGCCGCGGAAAAGGGCTACACGATGGTCGAGGACGCGGGCCGCGGCTACCGCCAGGTCGTCCCCTCCCCCAAGCCGATCGACGTCATTGAAAAGAACACTGTCAAGGCGCTCGTCGACAACGGTACGGTCGTCATCACGGTCGGCGGCGGTGGTATCCCCGTTGTGCGCAAGGACGGCAAGCTCTACGGCACGCCCGCGGTCATCGACAAGGACTTCGCCTCCGCCAAGCTCGCCGAGCTCCTCGATGCTGATATGCTCGTCATCCTGACAGCGGTCGAGAAGGTCGCCATCAACTTCGGCAAGCCCGACCAGAAGGGTCTCGACACCCTGACGCCGGACAAGGCGCGCAAGTATATCGACGAAAAGCAGTTCGCCCCCGGCTCCATGCTGCCGAAGGTCCAGGCCGCTATGTCGTTTGCTGAGAGCAAGCCCGGCCGCGTCGCGCTCATCACCCTTCTCGAGAAGGCTGCCGAGGGCATCGAGGGCAAGACCGGTACCCGCGTGCAGATGTAAGACATTTCCATAAGACTCATAGTTTTTCACCAACCTTGCGAACAGGCCCATCTTTTTAGGCGAGCCTGTTCGCATTTATGTATGTGCCAAGTATGGGTGAAGTCTAACGTGTGAAAGTCCAGAGCACATTCAATGGCGGGAATTGCATATCCGAACAGCATGAGCTGATGTTCTCTTTTATTGATTTCAGCAGCGCGGAATATATCCGATGATCCAAATCCCAAAATTATAGTTGTGCAGATATAAATTCTTACTTACACAAGCTCACGGATGTCTTTGAACTTTATTTCGGGTTCGCCAGAGAGAATATAGAAGAATTACTTTGATTTGTGATGAAAATGCATATCATCTTCGGTGTGCGGCGGCATCTTTTCTGCAATGACACTAGCCATATATCTCAATAATTTCCGAGACTAAATCGATTTCTGTACCATCATTATTAATGAAGCAATGAAGAAGCCCAAGTTTTTCTGCTGTCCGACATTTAGCATCAAATCTAATTTGTGTAAAGGTAAGATGTATGTACTTGATGGCAATGGGGTAAAGTGCGAGTGTGTCATAACCGATGAAGGAAATAACATACTTGAAATCAAGAATACCAAAGTCAGCGAGAACGCGGTAGTCGCCGGTGAGACCGCCGGCTTTGAGAAGCGGGGCGGTTTCCAGAATCGCCATGTATTCCGAAGTCATTTTGGCGGTGTCGATCACCGCCAAAATGCGTCCTGTGCACCGGGGACGTCGACACACTCCTGCCGGTACAGCACGCTGCCCTTGCCGGAGATGCGGCAGAGACGCCCTTTTTCCCAGCAGACGGGCAGGTGGTGATCCCCGACGGGCTCTACCGTGAAACCGTTCTGCCGCAGCCGAATGGCGGTTTCTTCAAGGAAACGAAGCTGCGCGGTTTCGTTCTAATCGTTCATTGTGAAGTCCTCCTCGTAAGCAAAAAAATAGGCCGGAGCATCCTAAAAATGCTCCGGCCGGTTGACGGATTAAGTTGTGAAATGAAAAAGGGCGCCTATTTGATGGCTTCGACGAAACCAACAAACAGACGCCTGAAAGATCGTATGAAATTTTGAGGAAAAAACGCTCTATTCTGCGCCCGCAAAAAGGGCGCTTCTCAGGATATTGCCTTTGAATCTGTGAAAGGGGGAGTTCGAATCCCTTCAAACCGTGGGGAACTCCGAAAATATCCATTGAAAAAATGGCGAAATTTTAGAAATACAAAAAGCCACACCCCTTGGTACTCTAAGCGTTTCGCTTAAAATATCCAGATTGGTGTGGCTTTTTGGTACGCCGTGAGGGATTCGAACCCCCGGCCTTCTGATCCGTAGGTTGTCTCAAAGGCAAATTGGAACCATTTCGGCTCCGATTTGCCCTTTTTAGTGCCGTTCACTCGGCGGGTTTTCCATTGTTTCCGTCCAACACTAACCGATTTTTTCGGATTCTGGGTCAAAAGTGGGTCAAAAATTTTCTGCAAAAGTGCTAAAAAACTCTTACTTTATCCGTGTGTTCACAGAAAACGTTAATAACGGGTCATCTTCTTTTCTGAGGACTTCATACATTTTGACATCCCGCTCTTGCCGTATTGGGGGAAAAGTAGAGTAAGGAAAGTCTTATTTTGCTTTTGTGCCAAGAATGTGATCGATGATATCGGGAATGGTGTGTTCAAGGTCTGGCAGATAAACGCGCTCGCACCACTGATGGATTGCACGGCAGCGCGGGCCGAGATAGAATACCGACGCGTTGAGCTGGGCCGACGCCTCAAAGGGAATGTCATAAATGGAGGCAGGCAGCGTCATCAGGTCGGTCAGCAGTGCACGTTCCTGTGAGGGAGCGGTGCAGGTCATATAGCTTCCGTCGCCGATGCCGGTGAAATATGGAATCACAGAAAGCGGCGTGTGATAAGTCCCCTCGACAATATCGCGGACCTTTTCGATGATCTCGCTCCCATTCTTTTCAAGGTATGCGTTGCAGACAGCGGGATAGTAGGGCGGCGCGATACCGATGACGACCATCGGTTCTTCACAGCCGGAAAATTCGATGACCTGCTGGATATAGCGAACACTCGCGTTTTGCAGCGTCAGCTCGCCCTGCTCGATTGCGGTCTTCAACTCTCGAGCGCATTCCGCCTTCCAATCGTCAAAACCGGTATTTCTGACAGCGGCCAAAGCCTCCAGCTCGGAGAGGGAAAGCACGCGCGGCGCGGCGTGCAGCTTTTCCGATTCTGGCAAAAGATCGCGCTGCATCGCAAAAGCGCAGGCAGCTTCGTATTTTGCCATGACGGCGGAAACCGCCTCTTCGCAGATCGTGCGAATTTTTTTCATCGCGTTTTCCGTTGTGCTCTCCCCACCGAGGAAAAGCAGATTCACGCACACAGCAGCCAGCGCGGGAAGCGAGACGTCATAGGTCGTTTTCAGATCGCGCAGCTGCTGCACAGCGGGCGGCGGAGAAGACAGGCCAAAATCCTCCGTGACAAGGTCGGTGTTCATGTCGATTCGCGCGGTGATCTCCGCGGCCAGATGGGCAGCGTTGAGCCCCTTGAGCGGCTCACCGCAGTGGGCGAGCTTTCCCCTGGCGACAATGACGGGCATGATCTTGCCGATGCTGCCGTTATAGACCATGAATTCCTTGCCGGCCAGCGGAAGCTGCGGCTCCAAAACAAGCGTGGCAAGATAGTCGAGCGCAAAGCGTCGCTTGAGTTCCAATAGAACATTGACCGCGCCGCGCATACCGGCGGAGACATTTTCCTCATCGCAGACGGCGACGAAAAGAACGCCGATCTCAGCGTTTTCGGGCAGTGTCAAAAGCTCATAAAGTCCGATGGCAAGGCCGCCTTTCATGTCAGCCGCCGCGCGGCCGGGCAGCCAGTCGCCGCTGGCAAGCTCCTGCTGCATCAGCTCATCGCCGAGCTTTTGCCGCAGCATTTCCTCCCGCAGGGCCTCAGGATTGAGAGCGAGCGGCTTGAGCTCGCCGTAGCAGTCGATCTCCACGGCATCATAGTGGCCGGTCAGAATCAGCGTTTTGCGGCTCGTCCCCTCTTTCAATGCCCAGACGACACGGCGGCCCAGAAAGTCGTTCGTATCGGCAAGGCCCCAGTGATCCGGATGAGCGGAAAGATAGGAATCTTCCCTGAAATAAGCGGCGATCCGCTCAGCCATATTTTCTTCCATTTTCGTCCCCGTGTCACTCTGCACGGAGACAAGGTTCTTCATAATGTCCAGAATATTGAGTATTTGGGGCTGCATGGTCATGCTCCTTTTGTTTTGGATGCTGCGCCGGTATCGCGCATTATAGTTTTTGAATGACGTTCATCAGCAACTGGAGCCGCGGCTCCACCGTGTCGAGCAGGAAATACTCCCTGGCATCATGCATATAGAAGCACACGGGGCCGCAGGCATCGATCGCCGCAGCGCCGCCGCTGGAGACGCGGCTGGCGTCAGAGCCGCCGCCGGTCCCGACAAATTTCACGTCGACGTCAAGCAAGCTTCCCTCCTCTTCCAGAAGCCGCATCAATCGTTTGCTGTTTTCCGTTGCGACCATCGGCGGGGTCTGCCCCATAACGGCGATCTCAGCCGTAACGCTCTGATCAAACGGATGCTGCTGAAGTGCGTCGAACTGCGTCATTGCCGTTTGCAGATCCTCCGGCGTGTCAAACCGGATATCCACGTCGCACTCTGCGCTGTCAGGGACGACATTGTAGGCCGTGCCACCCTTGATAACGCCAAAATTCACACGGTAGCCGTTATCCCTGCGCTCAGGGTCGGCAAAGCGGCAGATCCACTTTGCCAGCTCGACCACGGCGCTGGCGCCGTCATCCGGATTGACGCCCGCATGGGCAGATTTACCATGCAGCTTGATGCTGAGACGGCAGACACCCTTGCGCGTCTTGACGTAGCTGCCGTCGCTGCGTCCGGGTTCCAGATCAAAGCAGTAGGTGGCATGAGAGGCGAGCTCGCGGATCCAGGCGTCGGAACTTGGAGAGCCGATCTCCTCATCGCAGTTGTGCGCAATGCAGAGCTTGAGTTCCGGCCGCTCCGCCTGAACAAAGGCTGCAAGACAGGTGCACAGCAGCGTGCCGGATTTCATATCCGCGGCGCCCGGGCCGAGCACGCGGTTGCCGTCCACGGTAAGCGGGCGTTCAGCAGCCGTCCCCACTGGAAACACCGTATCCATGTGGCCGATCAGAAGAAGATCGATTTCCTTGCTTTTGGGATGGTTGCGCGCTTCAACACACGGGCCGAGATCGGCGCGGAACGTTTTCTTTTCCGTCCACATACCGAGATCAGCGTACTTTTTCATCATGAAATTGGCGATCTTGTCGATGCCTTCGACAGTGCCGGTGCCGCTGTCAGTGTTGACAAGAATTGCCAGATCCTGCAAAAAGGCGCTTTCATTATAATATGGATTCATAGTTTACCTTTGCTTTCTTGTGCCGCTGTTCGGCAGCAGAAACGCCGCAGGGGAAATATCATTCCAACATTCCCCCTGCAGCAGAAGTTAAGAGACGTCGGACGACTTTTCGATCGGAAGCGCATTGCACACAGCCAGAAGTAATGCAAGCCGCGGGCGCACGCTGTTGAGCAAGATATGCTCGTCATCGTTGTGCAGATTAAAGCCGATGGGGCCGCAGGCGTCGATGGTGCCGACTCCCTCCTGCGAAGGGATGCTGGCATCGGATGCGCCGCCGCTTGCCGCGAAGTTCACCGACATGCCGAGCCGTGCGGCCTCCTGCTCCATCAGTGCGATCAACGCCTGCCCCGATTGATTTTCGACTATGAGATAAGACCGGTAAGGCATTTGGCTGTGGTGCTGTGCCTGAAGCGCTTACTTTTCCACAATGCGAACAGGCCCGCCCCTTTTGGCGGGCCTGTTCGCAAGGTTGGTGAAAAACTATGGGTCTTATGGAAATGTCTTACATCTGCACGCGGGTGCCGGTCTTGCCCTCGATGCCCTCGGCGGCCTTCTCAAGAAGAGTGATGAGTGCGACGCGGCCGGGCTTGCTTTCGGCAAACGACATGGCAGCCTGGACCTTCGGCAGCATGGAGCCGGGGGCGAACTGCTTTTCGTCGATATACTTGCGCGCCTCGTCCGGCGTCAGGGTGTCGAGACCCTTCTGGTCGGGCTTGCCGAAGTTGATGGCGACCTTCTCGACCGCCGTCAAGATGACGAGCATGTCCGCGTCGAGCAGCTCTGCGAGCTTGGCGGAGGCGAAGTCCTTGTCGATGACCGCAGGCGTGCCGTAGAGCTTGCCGTCCTTGCGCACGACGGGGATGCCACCGCCGCCGACCGTGATGACGACCGTGCCGTTGTCGACGAGCGCCTTGACGGTGTTCTTTTCAATAACGTCGATCGGCTTGGGGGAGGGAACGACTTGGCGGTAGCCGCGGCCGGCATCCTCGACCATGGTATAGCCCTTCTCGGCAGCAATGCGGTCGGCGGTCTCCTTGTCGTAGAACGCGCCGACGGGCTTGGTCGGATGCTGGAAAGCGGGGTCAGCCTCATCGACGAGCACCTGCGTCACGACCGTGGCAACGTCCTTGTCCATCTTGCGGCTCGTAAGTTCGTTGCCGATGGCGTTCTGCAGATGATAGCCGATGTAGCCCTGGCTCATCGCGCCGCACTCGGGGAAGGGCATATCGGACTTGATGGCCTTGGCCTCAGCGGCAGTGGACATACCGAGGTTGATCATGCCGACCTGCGGGCCGTTGCCGTGGGCGATGATGACCTCGTTGCCCTGCGCGATCAGATCGACGATGGGCTTGGCGGTCTCGGTGACGAGGGCGAGCTGCTCGTAGGGGGTGTTGCCGAGGGCGTTGCCGCCGAGGGCGATGACGATTCTCTTGCTCATGATGCGCGCTCCCTGTTACACGTTGCCGATGGTGGCGACCATGACGGCCTTGATCGTGTGCATGCGGTTTTCGGCCTCATCGAAGACCTTGGAGTTCGGGGAGAGGAAGACCTCGTCCGTGACCTCGCGGATATCGTAGCCGAGCTCCTTCTGTGAAGCAGCCATCGTGGTGTCGAAGTCGTGGAAGGACGGCAGGCAGTGCAGGAAGATGCAGTCGGGATTCTCGGTGGCCTTCAGCACGTCGCCCGTGACCTTGAAGGGCGTGAGCAGCTTGACGCGCTCGGGGATCTTGTCCTCTTCGCCCATGGAAGCCCAGATATCGGTGTAGAGGGCGTCAGCGCCCTTGAGCAGTTCCTTGTCCTCGCCGTACTCGACGATGGCGCCGGTCTCCTTGCCGACCTCGCGGCAATACTCGACGACATCAGCCGCGGGAGCAAGCTCCTTCGGGCCCCAGCCGACATAGTGGATGCCGAGCTTGGCGCAGATGTACATGAGGCAGTAAGCAACGTTGTTGCGCGTGTCGCCGCAGAAGACGAGCTTGCACTTGCTGAGCGGCTTCTTGGTGTTCTCCATGAGGGTCAGGATGTCGGCGAGCGCTTGGGTCGGATGGTCGACGTCCGTCAGGCCATTCCACACGGGAACGCCCGCGTTGGCGGCGAGACCCTCGACGACCTTCTGGTCGTAGCCGCGGTACTCGATGCCGTCGTAGAAGCGGCC
>JBBNGO010000088.1:0-8221 GCA_040095065.1 Hominicoprocola fusiformis | reverse complement strand
ACAAAAATGCTCTAAGTGATTGCTTCACTAACCATGACAAAATCATGATTAAGAAGTCACTTAGAGCATATATCACCCGCCGCCAGCTTGTATTTGCAGTATTGCTTGACCGCAAAGTGGTCAGGATCGCGGGCTTCCAGCTCATCGAACATGACATCCACGGGGTTCTTGAAGGTCTCATCGTCCTCTCTGGCTTCTGAGGCATTGATCATTTCGAGCAGGGTAGTAAAGTTTTTCTCGTGGTCGGGTGCCTCGTACCAGATGTAGCCGATGAGAGCTGTGTAGTAGAGCTTTTCCGCCTTTACCCAAAAATCTTCGCCGGACTTATCGCCGTCTCCCTTCGTGTTGACGATGATCGTATTGACCAGCTTGAGGATGTCCTTCTCGCTGCGGATGTAGCTAAAAGGGTTGTAGTGCATGGATTTCCGGAAATTGATGGTGTTCAGCGACTTGATGACATAGCCGCCCTTTTCGAGCATCTTGCCGCACTCCACCAGTACCGTACCCTTCGGGTCAGTCACAACATAGCTACTGTGCATCTGCATCAGGTTCGGCTTCACGAAAAAGCGTGTCTTACCTGAGCCGGAACCGCCGATGACAAGGATATTTTTGTTGCGGGCGTATTTCGGCTGCTTCGGGCGGCTGTTCATGGTCAGGAACTCCGTCTGCGTCAGAATGACGTTGTTGGAGAACTCCGGGTCCATGTACGGCTTGATGTCCTCCGGCTTGCCCCAGCGGGCAGATCCGTATTCTTCGCCCTGCCGTAACTTCTTGCGATTCTTGCCTTTGACGTAGACCGCCAACTTGAGCAGCGCACCGGCAATCAGACCGATGAGCAGATCGACGGGTTGAAAGCTGGGCAGCGGATTTGCGAAGGCTGTGCCGAACACGGCAAAACCGTTTGTCAGCTTGTCGATGAACTCTGTGCCGGGTGCGAGACGGAACACGGCGGCGATCTTATCTGCAAAGTAGAAGGCGAAGATATACGGAAGGTTCAGAAGAATGAGCTTCTTCACATCGGGTTTGTTCACAGCTCCACACCCCGATCCTTGGTCTTGACCTTGACTTTCTCCTTGTGCTGCGCCTTGCTCTGGGCTTTCTCCTGATCCAGCTTGTGCCGGATGGACGGCTGTTCCTTCTGCTTGACAGTCTTGGCAGAGAACTCCTTGAAGGCGGCGGTCATGACATCAACGTCCCGTCCCTTGAAGAAGACAAGATAGCTGGGCGGTTCTACGGAAACGTCCTTCTTGAGCGCAAAGTCCAGACCGTATTTGCTGGCAGTCCGCTCAAAGGACTTGATATTGCCATCCGTCACTTCGATGTTGGAGATGGCGGCATTCTGGCTCATCAGATGCTTGATGGACTGCTTGCCGCGATAGGTTTTTGGTTGCTGCATCTGCTTCTGCGCTTTCTCAATCTCCTGCACGAACTTGTCCAGTGCCTTTTTCAGCACCTCGGCTGAGATTTTGCCGCCCTTGATCATGATTGCAACAACTTTGGTGTTGACTTCATCCTGCATTGCGGCGTTTACCTCCTTTCGTTGGAATGATTATGGGGACTGCTGCCGAAGCTAAGGCGGCACAATCCGGCGATAGATGATTTTCATTTACACTGTCCTCCTTTCCGAGCATTGCTCACGATGGTATTCATTAAAGAGTGTCTTCGCAAAGGCTATAATCGTAGGTCTTCGGCTTCTTTGACCCTGCCGATCTGTCCTGCCCGTAGAAATCATGATTGACGAGCGCGGAGTAGTAATTGTCTATCGTCAGAGAGGCGTTATACAGAGCGGTCAACAGGTACGCCCGGATATTACGGATGTCTGACGGGTTCTTGTTCATTGCTTCCAGAACGTACTCTATGTGGCTGCTATTCAGCTTGAGAAAGCGGGACTTAACCACTTGCTGCGGCATATCCTCGCCATTGATACGGATGGTCGTAGCGGTAGAGCAGACGGCATCCAGCATGATGTCCATGATCTCCCGGAAGCGGTCTTTATCGAACTTCGGATCCTGACAGAGAATGTCGTAGTCAAGATTCTCTTTGATAATCTCTTCATACTCACTTCGCTCATCCATCCTGTCCATCCCATCAAGATTGATGGATTGATAGTTCTTTGAGAGAGTATTTCTTTCTTGGGTAATTACTTGATCAGTATTTATTTGTGCGGACTTATCCCCGCGTGGATTATCCACATCTGGCTTCTCCACACATGGATTTTCCGTGTGTGGCTTTTCCCGTTCTGGCGTGGACTCCTGCGGCTCTTCGTATATCTCAAAGATTGTGCAGCTCATCCTGCCTTTACCGTCTCTCTGCCGGTGCCGGACAAGGTAGCCGTGCTTTTCAAGCTCACGGAGCGCGGAGAGAATGGCATCCGGACCTTCCTTGCAGATTGCAGAAAGCCCCTTGGTTGAGAACTTCCAGCCATCATTGAACGAGAGCATCTTTGAGAGAAGACCGACTGCCTTGAGTGACAGGCTCTTGTCTCGAAGGTGGAAGTTCGCCATGACGGTATAGCTACGATTCTTGTTTACGCGATAGACTGCCACGAAAATCACCTTGCCATCTTGGGAAGCAGCTCTTCACCGCACTTCTTCTGGAACTTCATTCGGACGACCTCCTTGCCCTTCGGCGTGAAGTAGGTCTGAGAACCGGTGTAGCAGTACGTCACAAAATCGCGGACGATGAACAGTCCGGCATTGCTGTCCTTGTTGTAGGGAAGAAGCTGACCGGAGGGAGAGCGAAACAGGTACTTCTCTCTGAGAAGGAACTGAACGAACTTGCGCTCCGGGATTTTCAGTTCCTTCGCCGTCGTTCGGATATTGGTGCAGTCATCCGGATTGATGAAGGCGTCGTAGTAATCGGCTTTGGGCTTTGCCGTGTTCAGCTCACACTCAAGAGCCTTCACGCGATTCTTTTCCAGAATCAACGCCTGAGCAAACTCCACAATGACCGCCGGTTCCTTCTGAATACGTTCCAGAAGGGAGTCCGTCATGTAGCCGCCGGTCTTGCGGATCATGGGGATGACATCATGTGTGATCCAGCGTTTGAAGGCTTTGGCTTCGGGCTTACGGCTGCTCAGAATAAGCGTGTAAAGTCCAGGTTCGTTCACCACTGTCATGTTGGGATTGCCTCGTTTATTACCCTCATTTGAAATGAGGGTAATCATCTTCTCGTCCGCATCCAGCCGTGAAATGGCTTGTGACGAATTGCCGATCTCCAAAGCCCTGCACACGTCTACCGCCACAAACCACGGCTCGTTTTCGATCAGGGCTGTTCGGATTTCTCCAAACTGTTCATTCTTGAAGACTTCGATTTTGTTATCCATGATTGACTTCCTTTCCGGCAGCAGATGTGCCACTTTGATTTTTGAGGGTAGAAACGGGATTGCAGCAGTAGGGACACTCTGCAAATACGCAGGACTGATATTTCCAGAAGGGGCGATGAAAGCGGCAGCTTCGGCACTCAGGGAGAATGCCATCCGCGCCGCTGTCAAAATGCTCAAAGCCGGGTGTGGTCTGCATCAGCAATTCGAGTGCTTGCAGATCACCGGCTGTCATGCGTTTCATGCTTAAAAACTCCTTTCCTTCGCCGCATCGCCAGCAAATATTCCGGCTTTTGGGCAACAAAAAAAGAGGGTTTGCTTCTTACTCCAAATTGGAGAAGAAACAAACCCTCTTCGTTTACGATGTAGTTCAGATGATTTCTCGGATGGTATGAATGGCACCGAGCAGCAGCCCGATGAAGAAGGCAAGTCCTCCGATAAGACCGCCTATGATTAAGTTCAATGCGAAGATGCCGACTGAGCCGGAGATACCGTAGCCGCTGGGAACGAGCCAGAGGCACATCCTCCGGATGCCGAACGGTAATCCAACGCAGATCCACATAAGGAAGTAGTCGCATACGCCGTCAGGCATATAGATCGGCTTGAGAAATGACGCGAGGCAGAACGCAAGCGCGATTGGAAGCAGAACCTCCTTCAAGAAGACTTTGATAGCACCCACTATATCCTCCTTCTGCCGGAAGTGTGCAGCAGCACCCTCCGGCTTGCTTGATTATTGTGAAAGTCCTTTGTTTTCGGTCAAAAAAAGAAGGGACTAAGCCAGAATGCCTTGATTTTCAAGGTCTTTCTGATTTAGTCCTATTATCGCACAATAATCCTTGCCCGAGAACGCCCCGCCGCCGTGGCGCGCCATGCCGCCATAGGTGTCGGCGATGATCTTGCGGCCGGTAAGGCCGCTGTCGCCCGCGGGCCCGCCAACGACAAATCGTCCCGTCGGGTTGATGAAATACTCTGTGTGCTCGTCGAGCAGTTCCGGTGGCAGCACAGGGAAAATGACCTGTTCTAAGATCGCATCGCGCAGCGCGTCGATGCCGACCTCCGCGCTGTGCTGCGCGGAGACGACGACGGCGGAAATGCGTTTGGGCTTGCCGTCCTCGTATTCGACGCTGACCTGCGCCTTGCCGTCCGGCAGAAGACAGGGCAGCAGCTTTTCGCGCCGCACCTGCTCGAGCTTTCTCGTCAGGCGGTTCGCAAGCGTGATCGGCAGCGGCATCAGCGCGTCGGTCTCGCAGCAGGCGTAGCCGAACATCATACCCTGATCGCCCGCGCCGGCTTCTTCCGGCGCGCCGCGGTCAACCCCGCGCGCGATGTCCGGCGACTGGGTGTGGATGCTGACGCGGATGCGCACGTTTTCGGCGTCAAAGCCGACAACGGGCAAGGTATAGCCGATCTCGGCGATGACCTTGCGCGCAATGGCTTCATAGTCCGGCACATAGGGCGAGGAGATCTCGCCCATCAGGTGGACTTCGCCGGTGCAGGCCGTCACCTCGCAGGCGACGTGTGCGTCGGGATCGTTGGCAAGGATGTCATCGAGCACCGCGTCGGCGATCTGGTCGCAGACTTTATCGGGATGTCCGCACGTGACGGACTCAGAGGTGAAATAGGTTTTCATCGCTTTCGCTTCCTTTCTGCTCGTTCGCATGGGGAAAGAGCGCTGTCTCAGTTTTTGACAGTCTGATGATAGCGGGAATATGAAAGCGGGAAAAGTGGCAAAGTCCGCAAGGCGCACAAAGTTTTCACACTCCCGCGAGGCTGACCAAGTTTCCGACAGGAAGCGGCGAGTATAGTGTAAGGATTCCGTTAAATGTTCAACGTTTTTGTCACTTGCAAGTTTTTCCCATATCGGATATAATGAATTTAAGCGAATCGAGAAAGGGAGGAACCCACCCATGGCTCTGCGCACCAAAAACGCCATCCGCCGTAGCTTCATCGAGCTTCTGGCAGAGCGTCCCTTCGACAAGATCTCCGTCCGCGACATTGCGGAGAGAAGCGAGGTCACGCGGAACACCTTTTATTATTACTACACTGACATCTACGCGCTGGCCGAGGATGTGTTCGAGTCGGAGATTGAAAAGCTCTCCGAGCGCGTGGAGGGCTATGAATCGTGGCAGAAGGCATTTTTGACCGCCACATCCTTCGCCGCGGAGAACAAGCGCATGATCCTGCACCTGCACAACTCCGCCCACAGCGATATTCTGGCAAGATATTATCATAAAACGATCCTGACGACAATGCTTTCTTACGTCCGCAAGGAGGCCGAGGGCCTGAACGTCAGCGAAAGCCAGATCATGGCGCTCGCGCGCTTCTACACGGCAGCGCTCGCAGGGCTGACGCTTGAATGGATCGGCAGCGGCATGAAGGGCGAGCCGGATTCGTTCATCGATGATCTCGGCGGAATGCTCGACGGCAACATCCGCCGCTCTCTCGAGCGCGGATGTGCGCACGCGGCACAGTAAATAATATGCATTAAAAATGGGAAAGCGGCGGGATGGTTTGACCATTCCGCTGTTTTCGTCCACGTCGGGTGAACAAGCTTAACACATCCTTTACCCTTTTTTCCTGTTCATCGCGTCGAATCTCTGCTATGATATTTTTGGAAGTATTGAATTGATAAAGGAGTGAGGTTTTGTATCAGAAACAGATCTTAATGGAAAAGCTGAAAGAAGCCACCGCCTCCGTCCTGCCCATCAGCCTGATTGTTATGGCGATCAGCTTTGTGCTCGTGCCGGTAGACGCGGGACTGATGCTTTCGTTCGTGATCGCGACAGCCATGCTGATCCTCGGTATGGGGCTCTTCACGCTGGGCGCGGACATGTCGATGAGCCGCATCGGCAACTACACGGGCTCCAAGCTGACGAAATCGCGCAAGCTGCCGCTCATCCTAACGGTGAGCTTCGCCCTCGGCGTCGCCATCACGGTGGCGGAGCCGGATTTGCAGGTGCTCGCGGGCAACGTGCCGGAGATCGACACAACGGTGTTGATCTTGACCGTTTCGGTCGGCGTCGGCTTCTTCCTGATGCTGTGCATGGTGCGCATTCTCTTTTCGATCTCGCTGCGCACGATGCTGATCGTATTTTACGCCATCGTCTTTGCCGCGGCGTTTTTGTCGGATGAGAGCATCCTCTCCGTCGCGTTCGACTCCGGCGGCGTGACAACGGGGCCGATGACCGTGCCGTTCATCATGGCGCTCGGCGTCGGCGTTGCGTCCATTCGAAGCGACGAAAATGCCAAGGCGGACAGCTTCGGCCTCGTCGGTCTGTGCTCGATCGGGCCGATCCTTTCGGTGCTGCTGCTCGGTGCGATCTACAAAACGCAGCCCGCGCAGGGCGAAAGCGGCGCCGTCTCCGGCGTCGCCACCACGGTGGAGCTCGGCAAGGACTATCTGCATGCCCTGCCGGAGTATTTATGGGAAGTGACAATGGCGCTGCTGCCGATCGTTGTCTTCTTCCTGATTTTTCAGGTCATTTCGCTCAAGCTCCGCAAGCTGCCTTTTATGCGCATCGTGATTGGTATCCTCTATACATACTTAGGTCTCGTGCTGTTCCTCACGGGCGTGAACGTCGGCTTCTCGCCGCTGGGCTACGCGCTCGGTGCCGCGCTGGCCGAGGGGTGCAAGGTCTATCTCCTTCCCCCCCTTGCAATGCTCATGGGCTGGTTCATCATCAACGCCGAGCCCGCCGTCCATACGCTCAACAAACAGGTCGAGGAGCTGAGCGCGGGCGCGATCTCTGCCAAGGCGATGGGCATGAGCTTATCCATCGCGGTCTCCGCCGCGGGCGGGCTTGCGATGCTGCGCGTCATCACAGGCATTTCGATCATGTATTTCCTCGTGCCCGGCTATCTTATCGCGCTGGCTTTGAGCTTTTTCGTGCCGCGCACGTTCACGGCCATTGCATTCGACTCCGGCGGCGTCGCGTCAGGTCCTTTGACGGCGACATTCATGCTGCCGTTCGCCACAGGCGCGTGCGAAGCGCTCGGCGGCAATGTGATGACGGACGCGTTCGGCCTTGTCGCGCTCGTTGCGATGATGCCGCTCATCACTGTGCAGGTGATGGGAGCCATCTATGTCGTCAAATCCCGTCATGCTTCGCAGGAGCCCCAGCTCCCCGACTTTGGCGACAACGAGATCATCGAACTGTGGGAGGCCTGCTGAAATGGAACTCTATTACATCATTGCCATCACGGATCACGACCGCGGCGAAGCGATGGGCTCGCTCTACCACGCGGCGGGGCTGCACCTCATTTTGAGCATGCCCGCGCGCGGCACAGCCACGAGCGAACACCTCGCCATCTATGGGCTGGACGCGACGGAAAAGTGCGTTATCGCCGCCGTCGGCAGCGCGCAGGAGGCGGATTCGCTTATCCGTTCCGCCAAGCGCAAGCTCTTTATCGACATTCCGGGCAACGGCGTCATGCTGACCGTGCCGCTCAAGAGCGTGGCCGGCGGCAAGACACTGTCCTATCTCACCGACGATCTCAAAGCAGGAGGAGCGCCGAACATGAACTTTGAACACGAACTTATCACCGTTATCCTGAACGAAGGCTATTCCGACTTTGTCATGGACGCGGCGCGCGCCGCGGGCGCGGGCGGCGGTACGGTGCTGCACGCCAAGGGCACGGGCGGCACGCGCGGAGAAAGATTCTTCAGCGTCAGCCTTGCCGACGAAAAGGATATGATCTACATCATCGCCCACAAGGACGAAAAGGCCGCCATCATGCGCTCGATCAACGAGCAGGCCGGTCCCGGCACCAAAGCGGGTGCGATCTGCTTCTCGCTGCCGATCTCGTCCGTCGCAGGCCTGCGTGCAAGAGAGGAAAACTAAGCGTCCCCGTAATACAACAAAGCGGGGGGGGGGGGGGGGGGGGGGGGGGGGGGGGGGG
>JBBNGO010000087.1:0-8651 GCA_040095065.1 Hominicoprocola fusiformis | reverse complement strand
GGCCTGCGTCACGCAGGCCTCCCGGCTGCTCTATGGTATGAAAAAGTAAGCAAAGTAATCAAATCAAACGCTATGGAATAGAGCGCCGCGCGGGATCGCGGGCCGGTTTTGCATTACACCCAGTACGGCACCCATGTGCCGACGTTGCGCTTCAGGGCCTCGCGGTAGCAGCGTGTGGTGACGGCCAGGTCGAGAATGCCGGCGCCGACGGAGTTGAAGTAGATCACCTGATCGTCGTTGTCGCGGCCGGTCTTCTTGCCGCTGAGGATCTCGCCAAGGCTGGCGCTGATGTCCTCGTCCTTGACAAGACCCTCGGACACCATCACGGCGATGGTGCTGGCCATGCGGTGCTTGATGGTGTCCCAGAAGTCGACGACGATCTTGTCAGCGTTTGTCACAACGCCGTATTCCACCTCGAGCGTTGCCATCTGCACGATCAGCGCGCCGCGCTTGATCCAGGCTGCCTTGACAAACGGCTTCTCAGCCAGCGTGACGGTGATGATGATGTCACTCTCGCGGATCGCCTGCTCCAGATCGTCGGCGATGAGGATCTCAAGCTGCGGGTACGTTTCCTTCGCCTCGTTCACAAAGCGCTCGGCGTTGGCGGGGACGATGTCGTAGACCCACAGCTTTTTGAGGTTCGGACGCACGAGCATAGCGGCCTCGAGCTGCGTTCTGCCCTGTGCGCCCGCGCCGCAGATCGTCAGGACCTCGGCGCCCTCGCGTGCGCAGAGCTGCATGGCCGTACCGCCTGCCGCGCCGGTGCGCTTGGCGCTGATCATCGTGCCGTCAGCGATGCAGAGCGGGAGCTTGGTGTCCGGATCGTTGAGAATATCGAGGACGCTGGCACGGGGCAGGCCCTTCTTGTAGTTCATCGGGCCGCTGCCGATCCACTTGATGCCAGCCATGTTGTATTCACCGCCGATGTAGCCGGGCATGGCGTTGATGCGGCCGAGGACGTTTTCATCCTCGGGCGTTTTGCCCCAGCGCATGACGCATTTGCTCGGTGCGAGGACGTCGCCCTCCTCCATCAGGACATAGGCGCGCTGGCAGTCGTGCAGCACGGCCTGCATGTCCTCGCCGCCGAGGTCCTTGATCTCCTGATTGTTCAGGAACAGAATGCTTTCTTTCATTGTTGTCTACCCCTATGCTGAATTCTGTGTTGGATCGATGCGACGCAAAAAATGGGAAGAAAACGGCGCTGATCGATTTCCTTTTGGGCGTTTTTCTACTATAGTGAGGTACAGCGCTTGTGCATATTGAAGCATTTTTCAAGGCATAAGTAAAACGAATGATTCTGCAAAAATCATAAGAGATTATGCACTTATAAGAAAAGGTGATACCATTGGCGTCCAAGTATCAGGTGCTCTGTCAGGCCGTTTCGCGCAAGAGCTTTACCGAGGCGGCAAAGGTCCTGCACCATTCCCAGAGCGCGGTCAGTCAGGCGGTCAAGGCCGTTGAGCAGGAGGTCGGGCTGACGCTCGTGCTGCGGAAAAAGGACGACATCGAGCTGACGTCCGACGGCAAAAAGGTGTATCCGTACATCCAGAATATCTGCGATGCGGAGATGGCGCTTGCGCACAAGACCTTTGAGATGGAGCAGCTGCAGGGCAGCATCGTGCGCATCGGCACGTTTCCGACCGTGAGCCGCGAGGCACTTCCCACGCTGATGAAGCAGTTCAAAGCCGAGCACCCGTCGGTGCGCTTTGTGCTCTATCAGGGCGAGTATACGAGCATCGCCTCGATGCTGCAAAGCGGCAAGGTCGAGATCGGCTTTTCGCACCTCGGTTTCTGCGAGGAGTTCGAAGCAGTGTCGCTGTTCCGGGATCCGCTCGCGGCAGTGCTGCCGCCGGAGCATTCGCTGGCGAAGTAGAGCGAGATCACGCTCGAGCAGTTTTCGACAGAGCCGCTCATTATTCTCGACGAAGGAAAGCGCAGCGTCATCAAGGACGCCTTTGCAAATGTCTCGCTCTCGCCGTGGCTCGAATCCAGAGTGTACGACTGCGATACGATCATGGCGGTGGTCGAGCGGGGACTGGCGTCTCGCTTTTATACCGGTCGTATCTGAAAGATTACACCGGTCCCGCGGTCGTCCTTCCCATCAGGGAGCGGCCTGAGCGCCATGTGGCGATCACATGGAAGCGCGGGAATGTGCTCTCCTACGCGACGAGAAAATTCATGGATCACATGGCGGACTATTACCGCACGCGGTGACAGGAAACGGTAGACCTGCGCGATGTAAAAGTGAAGAAAAAAGCAGAAGGAGGCCCGCATGAACGCAGGCCCCCTTCTGCCTTTTTAGGACGAGAGAGTATGGTAACGGAATGGTTCCGGATTATTCTTCCCAGTAAGCAAGCTTGGTGCCCTTGCCGAGCTCGAGAGCCTTGCGGTAGCAGCGCGTGGTGACAGCCAGGTCAAGGATACCGGTGCCGACGGCGTTGAAGTAGATGATCTCGTCATCGTTCTCGCGGCCCTTCTTTTCGCCAATCAGGATCTGGCCGAGCTGAGCGTGGATGTCCTCATCCTTGATGATGCCATCCTTCCACATGAGAGCGACAGTGCTGATCATGCGGTGCTTGATGGTCTCCCAGTTGTCGACGACGATCTTGCTGGCCTTCTTGACGCAGTCATAGGTGACCTCGAAGTCGGCCATGTTCATGACGAGAGCGCCCTTCTTCAGCCAGTCGGCCTCAATGAACGGCTCGTTCGCCAGCGTGACGCAGACGATGATATCGCTCTCGCAGACGGCCTCCTTCGGGGTCGCGGCGGCGATGAACTCGACGTCGGGATACTTGGCTTTAGACTCCTCGACAAAGCGAGCGGAGCTCTCCGGGCGGATATCGTAGACATAAACCTTCTTGATGCCGGGACGGACCATCATCGCGGCCTCGAGCTGGGTGCGGCCCTGAGCGCCTGCACCGCAGATCGCCAGAACAGAGGAGCTCTCCTTGGACAAAAGCTTCATGGCGACGCCGCCGGAAGCGCCGGTGCGCTTGGCGCTGACTTCAGTACCGTCGGCCACGCAGACGGGCAGCTTGGTGTCGGGGTCATTCAGGATGACGGTGACGCTGGCGCGGGGCAGGCCCTTCTTGTAGTTCATCGGGCCGCTGCCGATCCACTTGATACCGGCCATGTTGTACTCGCCGCCGATGTAGCCAGGCATGGCATTGATACGGCCGTAGACGTTTTCGTCCTCAGCGGTCTTGCCCCAGCGCATGGGGAGCTTGCCCGGGGTGATGACGTCGCCCTGCTCGACGAGGGTGTAGGCGCGCTCCACATCGTGCATGACGGCGGCCATGTCGCCGCAGCCGAGCTCTTCCATGGCCTTATTGTTCAGAAACAGAATATCGACCTTGCTCATAATAATTGCTTCCTTTCATTTGTTATCCAAAATATGTTAAATTTTAGAGGGGACTGTTTTGTTTAACGCTCACCGGTCTCGAAGAAGTGGGTGACCTGCGCCTTGCTCATGCCCTCGATGCCGAGGTTCTTGGCGCAGCGGCCCTCGGCGCGGAAGTCGCGCTGATAGATGGAGCTGGTCAGCTGGATGACGGCGTCGATGTTCGGCGTGGGTACGCCGGCGATGCGGGCAAGCTCGGAGATGGGGACAAGGCTCATGGGAACGTCCTCGGTCACATAGCGAGCCTCGATGGTCGTGGGGGCCTTGATGTCGGCGTAGGCGTTGTTGTGCTGTAAGAGCTCGTAGAGATTGTCGCCATAGGTGTCGTAGGACTGGCGGAGCCATTCTTCCGCGCTGAGGATCTCAACGCCGTAGGCTTCGGCAACGGCCATGCGCTCGTGGTCGATGGCCTTGATCAGCACCGCGACAGAGGGGGTGATGCCGTCCCAGTAATAGCGGTAACCGTTCTTATCGTTTTCAATGCGGCCGATGTTCAGCAGCACCGGCGTGGGATGGAAGAGCGCACCGATGTTGGAAAGGCTCGTCTCCATGCAGTTTTTCGCTGCGGTGAACTGCGGGTAGTAGGGGTTGAGCAGCTCGAGCACCTGCGAGGTGCGGTTTGCGGGGAAGGCGCCGAGGGCGACCTCCTTCTTCACGCCGAAGATCTCGACGGAAGCGGGGCCGGTTTTGCGGCAGGAGTAGATGAGGGTCTGCGTCTCGGCGATAGTGATATCGGCGTGGCAGCCCTTGGAGCGGATCGTATTCAGGAAGTCCAGCGCACCGCCGGTGCGGCCGGGATTGAGCACCACGACCTGACCGTCCGTCAGGGCGCTGTAGCAGCGTTCGGCGATCATGCGGTGCGTGAAAGACGGGGTGACGACCATGATGAGGTGCACGCCGGAGATGGCTTCCGCCACATCGCCGGTCACCTTGTTGAGACGCTGGTGGGTGGTCTGGCCGTCAAGCGTCAGATCGATGCCGTCAGCGGCAATGATACCCTCAAGGTACTGCGGGAACAGGTCACACAGATTGACCTCGACGCCGAGGCTGGCAAGATATGCGGCAATGGCCGTACCGCCGTTGCCGGCGCCAATGACAGCAACTTTTTTTTCCATTTTGTTTTTGCCTCCGAAAATGTTAGCCTGGGCCGGGTGCTGCATCACGCAGCACCCGGCAATTTTTGTTGTGTCAACGAGACGATTATCTCTGCTGCATCTTGAAGTCCTTCTTCCAGAAGAACAGACGCAGCACAACGAGGATCGCGAGGGAGATGCCGCAGGCGATGAAGCCGAACTTCATAGCGCCCATGCTGGTGATAAGGAAGGGCCACATGGAGGTGACCAGGCCGCCGCCGATGAAGGGGCTCATCAGAGGGCCGTCCAGCGCGTAGATCGTACCGGCATCGGTCTCCATCTTGGGGTCAGCGCTGCGCAGAAGCATGTAGCCGACGGCTGCAACGCCGCAGAACGCGCCATAGCGGATGATGGCCTGCTCAAACCAGCAGTCGTTGAAGATGCGGGGGCTGAGCCAGAGGGTCCAGAACACCATGAAGACCATGATGACGACGGTGCCGATGAGCAGCGGCGCCCAGTAGGCCAGAACGACGGGGATGGAGATGGAAGCCATTGCGCAGGTGACGAGGATCTCGAGCGCCATGCCCTGAATGCGCTGGAAGGTCTTGCGGTCAAACAGCGCGCGCAGCAGAGGCACTCTCTGTGCGATGATGTTGATGACCCAGCCGCCAATCATGGCAAAGGGGAAGAGAGGAAGGCCGCTGTAGCCGAAGATCTGGCCGAAGCCCCAGACGATGAGGCGGCCGATCAGGATAGCAAGGCCGATGATGCCGAGGTGGAATGCAAAGGGCTCCACGACGTCCTGGCTGATGGTGGCATAAGCGGAAGGCTCGTGGTTGGGGTCGCCCTCGTCAAAAACTTCCTTCGCGGCGTTGCCGGAAGCAGGCTCGGTGAGGACCTTGGTCCACTTTTTGCGCACAGCGATGTTGATGATGGCCATGCCGCCGAAGATACCGGCCAGAAGACCGATGGTCGCGGTGGTCTTGCCGAGGTCGGCACCGTCCGCCCAGTTGAAGCTATCGGTGAAGACGCTTGCCATACCGCCGGCAGTGCCGTGGCCGCCCGCAAAGCCGATCTCAAAGAGGGAGCCGAACAGCTCGTTCACGCCAAAGACCGGCGTGAAGAGGAACGCGCACAGAAGGCACGCCACACCAACCTGCATAAAGGAGTTCGACCAGAGCCAGCCAAGACCGGCGGCCGCATCGTGCATCATGCTGGAGGTGTTTTCCGACTTCTTCACACCCAGCATCATGCATGCGAAAACGATCGTGATCATGTGGGACGGGATCGCGCCGATGCTCGACATCATATCCGCCGGGATTACACCGAGGACGTGAGGACCAAGGATCATACCGAGGATACCGGCAAGCAGAGACGCGGGGATGAAGGCCTTGCGGAGAAAAGAGACCTTAAGACGGATGATAGTGCAGATGACCAGCAGAACGCCGATGATGGCAACATAGTAAAGAAGGTTACCGAGGGTTCCGCCCGCAATTTTTTCGACAGGGATCATGGAATTTTATCCTCTCTATTATTTTCTTTGCTTATCAAATAACATAAGGGATACAGTGAAGCGGCGGATCGTTTCCGATCTGCCGGAGACCTTACAGAGTGGCCAATTCTGCAAGGTCCGGAGCACATCCGAAGGGGCTCCGCCGGTTTCCGATAACCTTATGAGATTTGTGATTTTGTTCTCCCACACAAAAGAGAAAAAATCTTTTTTCTTGCATTATAGTAAAGAATATTTTATTTTTCAAGAGAGAAAAAATTTTTCTACGTTTTGCTATTCCATTTTGCCCACATTTTGATATAATGCATAAAAAGAGAGCACCTGTACCTCAAATTATTTGAAGGGAGCGGACGCATGAGAGGAGGAAGAACTATGGCTGACGTAATGGAGCTGCTCGACCACATCCGGAGAGAGCAGGACAATTTCCCTGCGGCGCAGAAGAAGGTGGCCGCCTTTGTGGTGGAAAACTATCAGCAGATCGCATTTCTGCCGATCTCCGCGCTGTCGCAGCGCGTCGGTGTGAGCGACAATACGGTCATCAAATTCTGTAATCATCTTGGATATGAGAAATTCACGGAATTCAAAAAGGAATTCACGAGCTACGCGCACTCCGAGCTTTTGATCTACAACAAGATCGGCGGCGAGACGGCCCCCGTCTCCGAGGGAGACAGCGTCTGGAGTATGATCCAGAACGACGCGATCGCCTCGCTGCAGGAGACGCTGAGCGACCCGCAGAATCACAGCAGCCTGACAGAGCTCCTTGCGCGGATGGAAAAGGCGAAGCACATTTATGTGACCGGCGGCCGCCTCTCCGGCATCGCCGCGGCGATGCTCGCCAACAAGCTGCGGTATCTGAATTTGCAGGTCCACGATCTCAGCTGCGGCACCGTCGGTGATTACATCGACCAGACCGCGCTGGTGCAGCCGGAGGATCTGGTCATCGCCATCAGCTTCCCGCGCTACACCAAGCGTGTCGTCACCGCGCTGGAGGATATGCATCGCCGCGGCGTGCCCATCGCGCTCATCACCGACAAGGGCTTATCGCCGGTCCACCCGTTTGCCGACATCGTCTTCCACTGCGCGACGGATTCCAGCGCGTTCCTGCCGTGCTACACGGGCTGCCTTGCGCTGATCGACGTGATCTGTCAGGCTGTGTGCATGGAGCACCGCTCGGAGATCACGGAGTACGTCCGCGATCTGGAAAAGCGCCTGCTGGCGCAGGGCGTGTGGATGTGATGGCGGAAACGCGACGCCTCGCTGCGGGAGGGAGCGCCGCACCGTGAAAAAGCAGGTCGATTTTACCGAGGGGAACATCGTCTGGGCCATTGTGCGCTTTTCGATCCCGCTCATTTTGGGCGAGCTGCTGCAAAACCTTTACAACAGCGTGGACGCCTTGGTCGCCGGGAATCTGGTGGACCAGAATGCCCTCGCCGCCGTGACGGTGTGCGGCGTGATCGCCAATCTGGTCGTCAATTTCTTTAACGCCATGTCCATCGGCTCGAACGTCGTCGTGGCGAAAGCAAACGGCAGCGGGGAGCGGGAACGGCTCTGCCACACGATCCGCGTCACATTTTCGTTCGGCGTGGTGCTCGGCGTGCTGCTGTCGCTGTTCGGCATCCTGCTCTCGCCGCAGCTTTTGCGCCTTGCCGGCGCGCAGGAGAGCTACTTAAGGGACGCGCTGATCTATCTGCGCATCTATCTTGCCGGACTGATGTTCACCGTTATCTATAACAACGCCGCGGGCATCCTGCGCGCACTTGGGCGGGCGGATATCCCGTTCCGCATTCTGGTCGTGTCCTGCGGAATGAATATCGCGCTGGACCTGCTGTTTGTCAGCGTGTTTGATATGGGGATCGCGGGCGTCGGCGTCGCCACGGTGCTCTCGCAGGCCGTGTCGGTGGCGATGGCCTACCGCACGATCAGCCGCGAGATCCAGAGCCGCTGTCTCGACCTGCGCGAGATGTACCGGGAGGGCGGCCGCGTGATCGGCGAGGTCCTGCGCATCGGCATGGCCGCGGGCGTGCAGAGCGCGCTGATCAGTTTTTCGAACATTTTTGTCGTGCGCTACATGAACTGGTTCAGCGCGGATGCGGTCGCCGGGATCGGCATCGCGCAGCGGCTCGACCGCTTCGTGATCCTGCCCGCCAAGTCGTTCGGCATCACGATGACCACGTTTTTGGGACAAAATCTGGGCGCGGGAAAGTACCGGCGCATCGAGACGGGGGAAAAGCACTGCGCCGCGGTCGCCGTCGGTGTGACGCTGGGGCTGAGCGCGATCATTTACGCGTTCACCGAGCAGTGCGTGGCGCTCTTCAGTCCGGACGCCGGGGTCATTGCCTCGGGCGTTGCGATGATGCGCATTCTGGCGCCGACGTTCTGGATCATGGCACTGCGCGAGGTGCTGCTCGGCATCCTGCGCGGCTGCGGACACAACTTGTGGCCGACGGTGCTGAGTCTTGTCGGCATGGTCGGTGTGCGGCAGGTGTTTCTGGCGGTCACGATGCATATCGACCGGGCGGTGGAGAACATTTACTACTGCTATCCGGTCGCGTGGGCGGCGACGCTGCTGCTTGTCGCCATCTACTACTTCGCCGTGCGGAAAACGCTGCTGCCGCTTGGAAAAGAACGCTGAAAAGGCGGGAAAACGAAAAAAAGGGCCCCCGCAGTC
>JBBNGO010000086.1:0-8958 GCA_040095065.1 Hominicoprocola fusiformis | reverse complement strand
TCTGGTGCTTGTCAAAGTTTCGTTGTTTAATTTACAAGGTGCACGCTCCATTCGCGGAACAGGTGTTATCTTAGCACGCGGGTAGGCGTTTGTCAACAGTTAATTTTACTTTTTTTGACATTTTTCTTGTTTGCTCCTTTACAGGCAGCTCAAAAATTCAGTATTTTCAACGGTTTGCGGGCATTCTGTCAAGAACAGAATGCCCGCATTTTTCCGTATTCATTCATTTACGCCGCATTTCGGCCGATCAAGGCGTCATAGCGCATCAGCAAAAGCGCGACCTGCGCGCGGCTGATGGCCTGCGTCGGATACCAGACGCACTCTTTTTCAGTGATGAGCCCGTTGTTCCACGCCCAGGTCACGGCATCCCTGCCGCTCTCCGATACTTTGGGCGCATAGGGGTAGTCGTCGAGCGTACCGCTGACTGTGGGCTCACCCGCAAGACGGTAGAGCACGATGATCGCCTGCTCGCAGGATAAAAAGTCGCTCGGGTTAAACGCCCCGCCGTTGCCGCCCATGAGTCCCTTGCCGACCATCCACTCGACATATTCATAATACCACTCGTCGCCCGCGAGGTCGCTGAACTCTGCGTCCTCCTCCGTCGGCGTACCGCCGGCAAAGCGGTACACGATGACGGCGAACTGTGATCTCTCCACGCCATATTCCGGCTGGAAGAGATGCTGCGTGTCGTCGCCGCTCATCACGCCGGTGGAGACAACATAGTTGACCGCGTCGGCGTACCATGCGTCGGGCGCGACGTCGGTATAGGTGTAGGTAGTCTGCGGGCCGTCCGCCGTGACGGTGATGTCGACGCCGCCGCTTTCATTGGCGGTCATCGTGCCAAGCTCTGTGCGCACGTCGTTTCCGGTCGTGTTCGTATTGTCGAACGTGTCCGTCTGTATGTTCTGCGGCTCATTCTGCTTGTCATCCTGCGATGTATCTTTGTTCCCGCAGCCCCGCACCACCAGTATAACAATGAGCACCAGCACGGCGAGAATGGGGATGAGCAATTTCTTCTGCATGGTATCCTCCTGTTCTGACGAACATTTTGATTCTGTAAAACATATTATTATATGTTAGCATACCACCGGAAGCGTTGCAAGGCTTTTCCCCATTGTTCACAAAACGTGCACATTCTATCGCGCTCACCTCTTCCTGCCCACGGCATAGAATGAAGCGCAGGAGTTTTCCTGCCCCGAGCTTAAAAGGAGGGTATTTTCGATGAATCGTTTTCAGAATTCGTGCGGCTGTGCAGACCGCTGCCCGCCGCCCTGCCCCGCGCCGTTTCCTCCGCCGCCGTTCCCGCCTCAGTATGTGCTGGGCCCGACGGGGCCGCAGGGCGTGCAGGGCATTCAGGGTGTTCCCGGCCCGATCGGGCCGACGGGGCCGCAGGGTGTACAGGGTCTTCAAGGCGTCCCCGGTGCGCCGGGCGCCATTGGGCCTACCGGACCTCAAGGTCAGACGGGTGCCACAGGCGCCGCAGGCCCGCAGGGACCGCAGGGCATTCAAGGCGTAGCCGGAGCCGCCGGCGCGGTTGGCGCAACCGGACCGACAGGCCCCATCGGCCCACAGGGTATTGCGGGTGCAGCAGGCGCAGTCGGTCCTACCGGCGCAACGGGTCCCACAGGTCCGCAAGGGCCTCAAGGTGTTGAAGGAACGGCGGGCGCTGTTGGTCCTACCGGTCCCACAGGTCCTACGGGTCCGACTGGACCGAGCGATACGCGCGCGGCGGCAGCTGTTGCCGATGCGACAAGCGTAGAGGACGTCGTCGAGCAGTTCAACGCGCTGCTGGCAAATCTCCGCGCAGCGGGTCTCCTCTCGACCTGAGCAATAAGCGGTGCGGCGCAAGCCGCACCGTGATACATATATAAAAGGAGGAATCATCATTTCCTACCGCGTCTGCGTTTACGCCATCTGCAAAAACGAGTCGCAGTTTGTCGAGCGCTTCATGGACTCGATGTCCGAGGCGGACGACATCTGCGTGCTCGACACGGGGTCAACGGACGATACGGTCGAAAAACTCAGAGCCCGCGGCGCGCACGTCGAGCAGAAGGTTATTTCGCCGTGGCGCTTCGATGTCGCGCGCAGCGAATCGCTGAAGCTCATCCCAAAGGACGCCGATATTTGCTGCTGCATCGACCTCGACGAGCAGTTTCAGTCCGGCTGGCGCGAAAAGCTTGAGCGCGCGTGGCAGCCGGACACAACGCGCGCCCGCTACCGCTACACGTGGAGCTTTCTGCCCGATGGGCGCGAGGGCTGTGTCTTCTGGACGGACAAAATTCACAAAAGCGGCTGCTACCGCTGGGTAAATCCGGTGCACGAGGTTCTTCAATATCTGGGCGAGGGCGGCGAGCGCTTTGTCGACGCCGAGGGCGTGCAGCTCGACCACCACCCCGACCCGAGCAAATCGCGCGGGCAGTATCTTCCACTTTTAGAGCTTGCCGTGCGGGAGGACCCGCAAAACGACCGCAACCGCCACTATTTAGGCCGCGAGTACATGTTCCGCGGCGAGTGGGCGCAGGCAGTCTCGACCCTGAAGGCGCACCTCGCGATGCCGCAGGCCGTGTGGCGCGATGAGCGCTGCGCCTCGATGCGCTACATCGCGCGCTGTCTGCGTCGTTTGGAGCGCGAGGACGAAGCCGCGCTCTGGCTGCACCGCGCCATCGCGGAAGCGCCGCACCTGCGCGAGCCGTATCTGGAGTTTGCCGACCTGCTTTATCAGCAAAAGGACTGGTGCGGCGTCATTTTTATGGTAAACTGCGCGCTCGCGATCACCGAGCGGCCGCGCACCTATATCTGCGAGCCGTTCGCGTGGGGCAGCTTCCCCTACGATCTGCTGAGCATCGCGTACTTTCACCTTTCGCAGTGGGAAAGCGCGCTGAAAAACGCGGAAAAAGCGTTTGCGCTTGCACCGGACGATGCGCGTTTGCAGGAAAACTGCGCACTGCTCAGGGCGAAAATTCAGAAAGAAAGCCGTATTTGATGGCTTTCTTCGGTTTTCAGTTGCTTTTTCTGCCGCCGTATGATAGATTATTAGAGATTATGAACCGAGGGGGCGCGGCAATGGAGCTGTGCGAACACTACTTACATTATATGAGCGCGCTGTGCGAGGGCACAATGCCCGCGCCGCCGGAGCTTGCGCTCACCGCCGATACCACTGAGGAGCGCGCCGCGCAGCTGCAAAGCGCGCTGAAAAGTATGAGCGTGCCGGACTTTGTGCGCCTGTGCGCCAAAAGCGCAGGCGACGAGCTGGACGAGGCGATATTCGACCATTTCAGCGAGGAGGATTTCTCCCGCGCACTGCTGCAAATGCTCACCGCCGCGGTGGAACCGGAGGAAGTCGAGGAAAAGCCGCCCGCAGCAGAAAGTATCCCCGATCCCGACGCGGGCAAGCACGCGTTCGAGGTCTTCTGCGACTGCGTGGAGCTCGACGAGCAGCTTGTTGCGTACCTCATCGACATTTTGAAGCGCGGCGACAAGGCCGCGTTCTACAAGCTCTCGCAGGTCACGACGCAGCTGGACCTCGACCCGCGCGAATTTCTCTACTGGCTCGCCCATCGCGAGGACTACGGTACGGACGACGAGCGCGCCTGCGCGGCCATCATGGACGCATGCTTTGCGCGCCTCTATGAAGAAAAGCAGGGCGAGCTTCTGGGGGCACTGCTCTCAGGCGATCAGAAGACGTTCGAACTCTTCCGCACCGAAGCGCCCGAGCTGCGGCACCTGCCTGCCGCGACCTATGAATGGTACAGTAAAAACTATCTGGACCGCGACTATCCGCTGCGGTTTATTCTAATGTGCAACGGCGTCGAATTTCCCGACACGCCGGAGGAGGACAAATGAACAGAGATGAAATGTACCTGTCGCTCGGCGTGAGCGACAAAGTGCTTCAATTCGGCGAGGCCGTTTTAGACGAGCTCAAACCCCGCTTTGCCGGAATCGAAGAGATCGCTGAGCTCAATCAGGCGAAAGTCATCGGCGCGATGCAGAAAAACCGCGTGAACGCGACACACTTCGCCGCCTCGACCGGCTACGGCTACGATGACGAGGGGCGCGACAATTTGGAGCGCGTCTACGCGAGCGCTTTCCACACCGAGGCCGCGCTCGTCCGCCCGCAGATCACCTGCGGCACACACGCGCTGGCCATCGCGCTGTCCGCCAACCTGCTGCCGGGCGACGAGATGCTCGCCATCTCCGGCAAGCCCTACGATACGCTTGAGGAGGTCATTGGTCTTCGCGAAAGCCCATGCTCGCTCAAGGAGTACGGCGTCAGCTATGCGCAGGTCGACCTGCGCGAAGACGGCAGCTTTGACTTCCCCGCCATCGAGCGCGCGCTGAACGATAAGACGAAACTCATCCACATCCAGCGCTCCAAGGGCTACTGCCCGCGCCCGACGATCTCGGTCGACGCCATCGGCGAGGCCATCGCGTTCTGCAAAAAGCTGCGCCCCGACGTCGTCGTCATGGTCGACAACTGCTACGGCGAATTTGTCGAGGCGAACGAGCCGAGCGACTTCGGCGCAGATATGATCGTCGGCAGCCTCATCAAAAACCCCGGCGGCGGCCTTGCCCCCATTGGCGGCTACATCTGCGGCACGCAGAAGTGCATCGACCGCTGCGCCTACCGCCTCTCCGCGCCGGGACTTGGACAGGAGGTCGGCGCAAACCTCGGATTGATGCCTGCGCTGTATCAGGGCTTCTTCCTCGCCCCCAGCGTCGTCTCCGGCGCGGTCAAGGGCGCGGTGTTCGTCGCCGCGTGCTATGAAAAGCTCGGCTTCACCGTCGTTCCGTCGTCGAAAGAGGCGCGCCACGACATCATCCAGTGCGTCGAGCTCGGCTCTCCCGAGGGCATGGTCGCCTTCTGCAAGGGCATCCAGTCCGCCGCCGCGGTCGACAGCTATGTCGACCCTGTCCCCGCGCCGATGCCCGGCTACGACTCCGACGTCATCATGGCGGCGGGCGCGTTCGTGCAGGGCAGCTCCATTGAGCTCTCCGCCGACGGCCCCGTGCGCGAGCCCTACGCCGTCTACTATCAGGGCGGCCTGACGTGGTACCACGCCAAGCTCGGCGTGCTGCTCTCGCTGCAGAAGATGCTCGACGCCGGTCTCATCACGCTTTGATTTCCCCTCTTAGAATCCGTTAGAAAGAATTTTTATTCATGCTCATCCGCAGAACACCCGCGACCAACCGGCACTTCCGCCGCCGTCCGCCCCCGCGTACCGCTGTTTTTGCCATCTAAAAAATAACAGTACAAAGGAGTTTAACAATTCAATATGTGGTTCTGGCTTTCTCTGATCGCGCTGCTCTGCTGGAGCGGCAGCGACCTGTTTTCCAAGATCGGTTGTCAGGGAGAGGACGATCATCTCGCCCACCTCAAGATGGTCATTGCCGTCGGTACCGTGATGGGTCTTCACGCTGCGTTCGAAATTTTCATCGGCGGCACGGAGATCAGCTGGTCTATTATCTGGACCTATCTGCCCGTGTCGCTGCTGTACATCGGCTCGATGACGCTCGGCTATCTTGGCCTTCGCTACATTGAACTGTCAGTCTCGTCGCCGATCTGCAATTCGTCTGGCGCGCTCGTCGCCGTGATGACACTGCTATTTGTCGGCGGCGAGGACTATTCCCCGCTCGCCCTCGGCGCGATCGTCCTCGTCTGCGTGGGCGCGATCGGCCTCGGTGTGGTGGATGCCACGGAGGACCCCGAGCTGCGCGCCGCCCGTCAGGCGGAGGGCAACCGCAAGTATTCCAAGAGCTTTCTGGCCCTTGCGCTTCCCGTCGCCTACTGCCTGCTCGACGCCGCCGGCACCTTTGCCGACAACCGCGTGCTCGAAACGCTGGACGAGGGCAGCGCAAACTGCGCCTACGAGCTGACGTTCCTGTTCGCCGCGGTGCTGTGCTTCATCTACGTGGTCTTCATCAAGAAGGATCGCCTGCTGCCCAAGCGAGAAGCGCCGAAGTACATCGGCGCCATCTGCGAAACGGCCGGTCAGTTTGCCTATATCTATGCCATCGCGGACACATCGCACCTTGCGATGTCCGCGCCGATCATCAGCTCCTACTGCGCGGCTAGCGTGCTGTGGAGCCGCCTCTTCCTGAAGGAAAAGCTCTCGTGGAAGCACTACGCGATGATCCTGCTCGTCGTCATCGGCATCGCCGTGATGGGCGTGTTCGATATTTGATTTTTATGCACAAAAAAGGATCGTTCCCACCAAGGCGGGAACGATCCTTTTTCCCTTTCAAGCCTTCTTGATGGGGTGGCGGATGACCGTCTTCCGTTTTTCCGCCGCGACGCGGCGCGGGTCGGAGAGATATATCTCGTGGTGCAGGCGGACGTCGTTCAGGTCGTTTTCATACCCGTTTTCGCGCAGAAATGCGTCCATCCTCGCAACGGACTCCGGTTCATCATCGAACGAACCCACGTGCATGATCTGCACGCAGAGCCCCTCGTCGACGGCCAGAAATTCCGCTTTCGAGCAGTCGAGCTTTTTCTTCTTTGCTGCCGCCTCGACCGCCCAGTCGAAGTCCGCTTTCGTGACGAAATCCGGCAGGCGCAGGACAGAGATCCAGCGAAAATCCGATTTTCGCCCATAGTCGACCGTCTCCGTGTCCGGCATCTGCCAGAAGCCCTCGAGCGGCGGCACAACATAGTCGAAAAAGCCTTCGATCTCGTGTCCCGCGCGCTTGCTCATCTTGAGCGTGTAGGCCACGGCGTAAAGTACACCGATGGCGCGCTGATACGCGCCATTTTCCTCGTTTGGGTCACCCCGCCTGCGCACGGCGATATAATTCGCACGCGGCACGGCGACGATCTCCGGTTTTGCCTTCGGCAGGTAAAATTCCCTGTATTCTTTCTTGAAGTCAAAGGACATGGTCCTCTCCTTTTTCAGTCCAGTGGGATGTCCAGCACGTTCACACCGCGCTTGAAGGCGTATTCGATCGTCGAACGCGTCCCGCCGCGCGCGCCGTCGTTCACGGCGATCAGCAGGCTCGCATGGTCGACCATGTAGCGGTTGCGCCGCTGCATGCAGCCCGGCGTGTAGCTCTGCTGCACCATGGTCTCATAGTCGCAGCGAGCTAAAATGTCGCGGTAGCGGGATTTTTGCGCTTCGCCCCAGCCGTCCGCCTGCGAGGGACACGGGATGGCCGCCTCGAGCGTGATGTGCGGGTATGTGCTTTTCAGCGCCAGCACGGTTTCGGCAAAGTAGAGGTCACAGCCCTCGGCCATACCGCAGATGAAATGTTCCATCCCCTCGTGGATGGCGCTCTCCACCGCGGCGCGCAGCTTCGCCTTGAGGGCGATACAGCGAAGGTCGCTTTCATCTTCTCCCCACGGCAGCTTCCCCGGCCGGTGGCCGGTGAATGCGCAGGAACAGGGTCTCCCCCGCATGGACATCGCCTCCTCTCTCTTTGCCATTATAGAACATTCGTTCGTCTTTGTAAAGCATTTTCCCTCTTGACAAACCGAAAATTTGTCGTATACTCAAGCTATCAACTGAATCACTTGTCTTCGAGGCGGGGTGAAACTCCCCACCGGCGGTTACAGTCCGCAAGCGGTATTTTTTTATCGCACGAACCGGTGAAATTCCGGTACCGACGGTCACAGTCCGGATGAGAGAAGATGTGCTGCGCGCGATTTACCACGCAATTTTCACGCTCTTTTGCGTCATGCACCTTGGAAGACTTGTTCTTTCAGGGGAAATGACAAAAAGGAGTGTATTTTTATGTCCGAACCCAATGTAAACGCCATCCCCACCACCCGCGCAACTCACCACAGCCGTACCCACAAGCTGACGGTGACCGCCATGCTCTCGACCGTCGCATTTTTGCTGATGTTCATCGAGTTCCCGATCCCCGCGCTCATCCCCGCGTTCGTCAAGCTCGATATCTCTGACCTTCCAGAGCTTCTGGCGGCGTTCTCGCTCGGCCCCATCTACGGCGTGATCGTCACGCTGCTCAAGAACGTGCTGTTCTCCGTGCTGCACGGCACGTCGTCCGCGTACGTCGGTGAGCTTTTCAACTTCATCATGGGCAGCGTGTTTTCCTTCACCGCGGGCTTCATCTATCAGAAGAAAAAGTCCCGCAAGAATGCACTTATCGGCGCTCTCGCCGGCGCGCTGCTGATGGCGGTGCTGTCTGTGCCTCTCAACTACTTTGTGGTCTACCCCGCCTACGTTGTATGCTATCACCTGCCGCTTGAAGCCATCATCGGCATGTATCAGGCCATCCGTCCCTCGACCAACGGCCTTCTTGAGTGCCTGATGGTCTTCAATATGCCGTTCACCTTTGTCAAAGGCATGATCGATGTGGCGCTGTGCTTCCTCATCTACAAGCCGCTCTCCCCGCTGCTGCACAAATAATATCAGAAAGGAGCTGCACGTCCATGGCGCTCGACTGGGGCATTCTTCACTGGATCCAGAACAACATCTCCTGCCCGTTTCTCGACGCCGTGGTCCCAAAGCTCACGATGCTCGGCAACGCCGGCATCATCTGGATCCTCGCAGGCGTTCTCCTGCTGTGCACAAAAAAATACCGCCGTCAGGGCGCGCTCGTGCTGATGGGGCTCCTTGTGGGACTGCTCGTCGGAAATGTTGCGCTCAAGCATCTTGTCGCGCGCTCGCGGCCCTGCTGGCTCGATCCATCCGTGCAGCTTTTGATCGCCACGCCGACGGACTACTCGTTCCCCTCGGGACACACGCTGTCCTCGACGATTGCCGCAACGATCCTGACGAAGACTGACAGGCGCTTCGGCTATGCCGCCATTTCTCTCGCGGTGCTCATCGCCCTGTCGCGGCTGTACCTGTACGTCCACTTCCCGAGCGACGTGTTTGCCGCAGCGCTGCTGGGTCTTCTGATCGGCGAGCTGACGTTCCGCTATGGCGGAAAGCTACTCGACAAAATTTCCCGCAGGCAAAAGCAATAAAGAAACCCCGCACACCGTTTCAAAACGGTGAGATC
>JBBNGO010000085.1:0-8977 GCA_040095065.1 Hominicoprocola fusiformis | reverse complement strand
CACGTGAGAGAATGGCCCCCTTTAGATCCCCCAAGAGAACGCAAGGGGCCTTGCCCCTTGACCCCGCACATTGGCAGCCCCAATCTCGAAGAGCTGCACGCGCTGCGCAGTGTAAGTGCGGTGTACATGGCTTCGCCATGAGCCCCTGCGAATCGCCACCGATTGCAGCCGCGCCTTACTACCGTGAGGCGCGAGTGACGTTCCCTCGGCGGCAGACTGCGTACCGAATGCGGCATTGCTTCGCTCGCCGCATTGATGAGACTGACGGTAGACGCTGATTACTGCGCACTTCTACAAGATCAGCAGAGCGGCACCCGCAAGGGGTGTGCCGCATCCGTAAGGCAGCAGAGCCGCCAACGGCTGCGCAACAGCGGATAATAGGAGATAGTCAAATCGTCTTGCAGTGCTAACGCGGCTCTGCCGCGCGCAGGCATTCCCACTCCAGAGGCCTAAAAGTCATTCGAGTCTGGAACTGCCAATCAAAAGCCTTTCTCTTGGGGTTCCAAAGGGGCCATTCTCTTTTGCGAAAGAGAATGGCCCCTTTGCGCCTGCCGCTCGTAGGCGGCATATCCCTCCGCGCCGTGCGCGGAAAGTAGTGCACCCCTTTGCGGCGCGCAAAAAAAGAGCTGTCCTTTCGGACAGCTCTTTCCAAATCTTTGTTCCTTATTCGGTGACGAAGGGAAGCAGAGCGATCTGACGGGCGCGCTTGATGGCCTCGGTCAGCTGACGCTGATGCATCGCGCAGGTACCGGTGGTTCTGCGGGGCAGGATCTTCGAACGCTCGGAGATGAAGCGGCGCAGCTTGGCGGCGTCCTTATAGTCGATATACTCGCACTTGTCAACGCAGAACTGGCACACCTTTTTGCGCTTGCGGTTCGGGCCGCCGGCGCGAGGGGCTCTGTTTTCGCGTTCCATAGCCATGGATGATTCCTCCTTATCAGAATTGGGGCTTTCGTACCCACATTAGAACGGCAGCTCGCCGTCCTCTTCAATTTCGGCAAAGCCGCCGCTCGCAGGAGCGGTGTAGCTCTCGGCGGGAGAGCTGTAAGCGGGGGGCGCGTAATCGCCGCCCGACTGGCTGTCGCGCTTGCTGTCGCCGAAATAAATATTGTCGGCAACCACTTCCGCGCTGCGGCGGTTGTTGCCATCCTTGTCTTTCCAGTCGCGGATCTGTAATCTGCCCTCGACCACGGCCATGCGGCCCTTGGTGAAATACTGGCAGACAAATTCAGCGGTCTGGCGCCAAGCGACTACGTCGATGAAATCGGTGGCCTTCTCGCCGCTCTCGCGGCTCTTGAAGTCGCGGTCGACCGCGACGGAGAAGGACGTCACCGCCGTGCCGTTCTGCGTGCGGCGCAGCTCGGGATCACGGGTGAGTCGACCCATGATGACGATACGGTTCAACATAGCGCTGCCCTCCTTATTCGCCCTTGCAGACGATCATGGAGCGGATGATACCATCGGTAATGCCGAGGATACGGTCCAATTCCTTGGGGAAATCGGGCGCGCTCGTGAAGGAGATCAGAACATAGTAGCCTTCGGTGATGTAGTTGATGGCGTAGGCCAGCTTGCGCTTGCCCCACTCCTCAACCTCCATAGCCGTGCTGTTCTGCTCCACGAGGGACTTGAACTTTTCGGTCAGAGCGGCGACCTGCTCTTCGGGCAGTCTGCCGTCCATGATGAAAACGACCTCATAGTTTGCGGAAATCTTAGCCATTCTTGGTTGCACCTCCTTTTGGACTGATGGCCCACACGGGTTCATGTGAGCAAGGATTTGCCTGCAATGCATATTACAAGCTCTACTATTATATAAAACTTTTCCGTAAAGTCAAGCAATTTTTCAAAAATACTGCCCCCTTTGCGCGAAAAAATCAGATTTTCCATGTTTTTCCAGTGTAAAGACGGCCGCATTGCTTGCAATCGGGCGGAAATTCGTGTAAAATTGTCAGTAGAGTTTACCAAAGGAGCGATACACCATGAAAAAGTTTTTCGCCGCGGCGCTGGTAGTGAGCATGCTGACCGTCCTTTTGAGCGGCTGCATGTGCCAGGTCGCCGATACGACGTTTCAATTTGACGGCAGCGGCACGGTCGAGGCCAAATTCGGCTTCTCCGAGGAAATGGTCAACGCGATGAATATGCGCGCCGAGATGACCCAGAACGGCTTTTCCTACTTCCGCTACAACGGCCACAGCTACTACGGCGACCAGGCGAGCGAGTCGTTTGCCAACGCTGATGAGTTCAATGCGATCTTTGCCGAGGTCTCCATGAAGATCGCTGATGTGAGCAAGGCCGCCACGCCCGGCAAAGTGACGCTCTCCGTTGCCGACGACGGGGGACTTACGCTGACGGTGCAGAACGATCAGAATGACCGCCGCGCCGCGATCAAAAAGGCGCTTGCCGCTGAGCTGCCCGACTATTCCGACGCGCAGATCGACGCGCTGCTCGAGGACATGGTGATGACCTACCGATTCGCTTTCCCCAAAGCGCTTGTGGACTACAACGACGGCACGGGCATCACGGTGGAGGAAAACGTCGTCACGGTCGACTATCTCACGCTGAATGCGGGCACGTACCGCTTTACGACCTCTGAAACCGAGAGCCTGCACCAGCGTCCGCTCGGCACTGTGACACAGGAGAGCATTCCCGCGAGCGGCAAGGCCTATATGCGCCGCCAGACCATCGAGCTCGACGGCCGCGACGTCACGCTCCAGACCTACGCGCTGCCCGGCAGCAACGGCGGCGAGACGAACTACGTCCGTCTGCGCGATATTGCGTCTCTCCTGAACGGCACGAACGCGCAGTTCGGCGTGGACTGGGACGGCAATGTCATTATCGTACCGGATGAAGCCTATAAGCCAAACGGCACGGAGATGCAGGCGCCGTTTTCCGGCGACCGCCATTATCAGAAGGCCGATGCCAAGACTATGATCTACGGCGAGAGCATCCCGTTCACGGCAATCCTGCTGACCGACGATCAGGGCGGCGGCTACACGTACTACAAGCTGCGCGACCTCGGCAAGGTGCTGAACTTCAACGTCGGCTGGTCGAACAGCCGCGGGATCTATATTGAGAGCAACCACGCATACGCCGATTAAGTCGAAAAAGTGGCAAAGCCACTTTTTCGAGGGAGGAATCACACTCCGCTTCGTGCCTTGCCGCCCGCAGGGCGGCTGCGACACGCGCGGAGCGAGAAGAGTAATTTGTCACGCGCATGTCGCGACAAATTACGATTAAAATTTATTTCGAGCCTGCGGGCTCGAAAGTCTGCGACGCTTTTTGGTGCTTTCTTAAATAAAAAAGAGGACTTCCATTCGGAAGTCCTCTTTTTCCATTATGTTGAAAATTTTGTTGGGTCCACAGGGTCGAAGCGCGGTAAACCTTTTCAAAAAAGCGGCGAAGCCGCTTTTTTGACTCAGTTGAGCTTGAGGTGCTTCTGCATCACGCCGAGGAGGGGGATGCCGAGGACATAGCAGGCGACAGCTTCGCCGAGGCCGACGGTGAGGGCGTTATAGAAGAATGCGGGCGGGAAGCCGTTGCCGACGCCCGCTTCCTCCCAAGCGATGAGCGCGCCGATGAGGATGGCGTTGCAGAGCACGGGCGGCAGCGCCGCGGTCCACTTATTGCGGCAGCGGGCGGTGAGAAGCGCTGCGAGCAGTGTGGCCGCCGAGCCGACGATCATGTCGAGCGGGCCATAGGGGCTTAAAATGTTGGAGAGCACGCAGCCGATAAAGAGGCCCCAGCTCGCCTCGGGCATCAGAAACGGCAGGACCGTCATCGCCTCGGAAAAGCGGAGCTGGATGGGGCCGTAGGCAAGGTTCAGGGCATTGGAGAGCATCGTCAGCGCGACGTAGATGGCCGCGATGAGGGCGCAGCGGGTGAGCTTTTTGGTGTCAAAGTGCATGGGTCGGGTTCCTTTCTGAAATCATGCGGGTGGGGTGGAAACGGATGAAAAACACGGCGCGGGCAGCCAGATGGCCGCCCGCAGCGGTTTTTACAGAAGCTCGGTCAGGTGCAGGTGCTTGACGACCTCGGCGCAGCGGGGGCAGAGACCCTCGGCGTTTGCCTCGAGCGAGTGCTTCCAGCAGCGCGGGCACTTTGTGCCGGCGGCGTTATCGACCTTGACGGCGAGCGCGTCGCCGATGGCCAGCTCCACCTTGGAAACGATGAAGATGTCGGCCAGCGCCACAGGGCTCTCGTCGGCGAAGAAGCGGTCGCTCTCGGGCACGGTCAGGTGCACGTCGGCCTCCAGGCTCTTGCCGATGACCTTGGCCGCGCGTGCCTCTTCGAGCGCGCCGTTGACGACGGTGCGCACCGCGATGATGTGCTCCCAGCGCGCCATGGTCTCGCTGTCGAGGGCGTAGGCGGTGAAGGGCTTGTTCATCTCATTGAGGACCACGTTGCGCGCGTCGTCATCGCCGGTGTGCGGCATGGCGAGCCAGATCTCGTCGCAGGTGAAAGCGAGGATCGGCGCAAAGAGCTTGGAAAGCGTGTGGAGCGTGAGGTAGAGGGCTGTCTGCGCGCTGCGGCGGGTGGCGCTCTCCGCGCCCTCGCAGTACAGGCGGTCCTTGACGATATCGAGATAGAAGCTCGAGAGCGTGTTCACGCAGAAGTCATTCACCGCATGGGTGATGATGTGGAACTCATAGTCGCAGTAGGACTGCTCGGCCTTCTCGATGAGCTCATTGAGCTTGGTGAGGAGCCAGCGGTCGAGCACGGGCATATCCTCGGGTTTGGTCAGCTTTTCGGGGTCGAAGTCGACAAGGTTGTCGAGCATGAACTTGCAGGTGTTGCGGAACTTGAGGTAGTTCTGGCTGAGCTGCTTGAAGATCTCCTTCGAGCAGCGGACGTCCGCGTGATAGTCCGCGCTGGCGGCCCACAGGCGCAGAATGTCCGCGCCGTTCTCGTTGAACACGTCCGCGGGATCGACGCCGTTGCCGAGGCTCTTGTGCATGGCCTTGCCCTCGCCGTCGACCGTCCAGCCGTGGGTGACGCACTCCTTAAAGGGCGCGCCCTGACCGAGAGCGCCGACCGCCGTGAGCAGCGAGGACTGGAACCAGCCGCGGTACTGGTCGAGACCCTCGAGGTACATCGTGGCAGGCCAGAAGCCCTGATCCTTCTTCATGGAAGCATAGTGCGTGGAGCCGGAGTCGAACCAGCCGTCGAGCGTATCCTCCTCCTTGGTGAAGCCTGCGTTCTTGCCGCAGTGCGGGCAGGTGAAGCTCTTGGGCAGGATGTCGGCGGCATCCATATCGAACCAGGCGTTGGAGCCCTTTTCGGCAAAGAGGTCAGAGACGGCCTTGATGGTCTCGTCGGTGCAGATGGGCTTGCCGCAGTCCTTGCAGTAGAACACGGGGATGGGCAGGCCCCAGCGGCGCTGACGGGAGATGCACCAGTCGGCGCGCTCGCGGATCATGCTCTTCATGCGGTCGATGCCCCAGCCCGGAACCCAGCGCACGTCGTCGCACGCGGCGCAGGCCTCATCCTTAAAAGAGTCGACAGAGCAGAACCACTGCGGGGTGGCGCGGAAGATGATGGGCTTCTTGCAGCGCCAGCAGTGCGGATAGCTATGCACGATCTCCTCGCTGGCGAAGAGGGAACCGGCCTCCTTCATGTCGTTCAGGATAACGGGGTTGGACTCTTCAACGAGCATACCCTCATATTTTCCGGCATAGTCGGTGTGGCGGCCCTGATCGTTGACGGGCACGACCATGTCCATGCCGTAGCGGCGGCAGGTCTGATAGTCGTCCGCACCGAAGCCGGGCGCGGTGTGGACGCAGCCCGTACCGGAATCCATCGTGACGTAATCAGCCAGCACCAGGCGGCTCGTCTTGGGCAGGAACGGGTGCTGGGCGAGCATATTTTCATAGAAGCTGCCCGGGTGGGTCTCGACGATCGAATAGTGCTCGATCTTGCCGACGGCCATGACCTTTTCGACGAGCGCCTCGGCGACGATGTACATCTCGCCGTTGTCCTCATTCTTCACGACGGCATAGCTTTCGTCGGGGTGCAGGGCGATGGCAAGGTTACCGGGCAGCGTCCAGATCGTGGTCGTCCAAATGACGAAGTTGAGCTTGGACTTGTCGAGATGGCTCAGCTTGCCGAGATCGTCGTTCATCGGGAACTTGACGTACACGGTCGTGCAGGGGTCGTCCTGATACTCGATCTCCGCCTCGGCGAGAGCGGTCTCGTCGTGATAGCACCAGTAAACGGGCTTTAAGCCCTTGTAGATGTAGCCCTTCTTGTACATCTCGCCGAAGACCTTGACCTCCTCAGCCTCGAAGCCGGGGTCCATGGTCTTGTAGGGGTGCTCCCAGTCGCCGAGCACACCGATGCGCTTGAAGCCCTCCATCTGCACGTCGATATAGTGCTGGGCGAACTCGTGGCAGGCGGAGCGGAAGGCGGAAACGGGCATGGCCTTGTGGTTGAGCTTGTTTTGCTTGATGATGGCGCTCTCGATGGGCATGCCGTGGTTGTCCCAGCCGGGGATATAGGGCGTGTAGTAGCCGCGCATCGCGTAGGAACGGGTGATGAAGTCCTTCAGGGACTTGTTGAGCGCGTGACCCATGTGCAATCCGCCGTTGGAGAACGGAGGGCCATCGTGCAGGGCGAAGCGGGGCTTGCCCTCGTTTTTTTTGAGCATCAGGTGATAGAGGTCCATTTCCTCCCAGTGCTTGAGCATCTCAGGCTCGCGCTTGGGAAGACCCGCGCGCATCGGGAAGCCGGACTTGGGCATATTCAGCGTGCTTTTGTAATCCATGTTGCGTCTCCTTACATTTATATGAATTTTCAGATCACTTATCTGATTTTTGCCGCGACATGCGCGTGGCAAAAATTCCTTGACCCAGCCGCCTTGGGCGGCGACGCCAGTGACCGACGTCTCTGGCGTAGGGGGATTCTAAAGGGGGGATAAAATCCCCTCTTTACCAAAAAAATATGCGCCCTGTCCCATAAAGAGACAAAGGCGCTGACCTCTGCGGTACCACTCTTCTTGCTGTGTCTTGCACAGCCGCTCAAATGCTGCGATATAACGGTCGCACCCGTCCGGCCTTACTTAAAGTTCAGCCCGGCTGCTCCGAGGTGATATTCGGCCCTGCCGCGTCCCGCCTTTCACCAAAACGGCGGTTCTCTTTGCCGCGGGGGAGGGGCTTACTTGTCCTCATCCACGCATATTTCATAATGCAGTAGTAATATATCGGCTTTTTTTGGCTTTGTCAACCCCACCGCGGCGCTCTCAGGGCAGAAAAAGATGTAAATTTGGAGTAAAAACTTGTAAACTACGGCAAAATACGCCAGTGAGCGCTTGACAGCGCAAAAAAAATGTGATACCTTTTGCAGCACGGAAAAAAGGGAGTAGCCGGCGCCCACGGGCGTTGAGCAGATCGTCATCGCGGGAAATTTTCCCCGGTCTGCTTGCGAAATGGCAAGACTTTTACCCCGGGCGGCGCCCGCGGTAGAGGTCTTTTTTCTTTTGCCCGGCTACCAAAACCGACTGAGTATAAGGAGTGTTTACAGCATGGAGTTTTTGCTTGACGGCATCCGCGCGGTCACACCGCAGCAGTGCGTGATGTATGTGGTGGGCGCGCTGCTCATCTATCTCGCCATCAAAAAGGACTATGAGCCCTCGCTTCTGCTGCCGATGGGCTTCGGCGCGATCCTCGTCAATCTGCCGATGTCCGGTGTTCTCAATCAGATGGTCGCGGGCGTGGGCGAGAGTCAGGGCATCATTCAGTGGCTCTTTGAAACGACGATCGAAGCGAGCGAAGCGCTGCCGCTGCTGCTGTTCATCGGCATCGGCGCGATGATCGACTTCGGCCCGCTGCTCTCGAATCCGAAGATGTTCCTCTTCGGCGCGGCGGCGCAGTTCGGCATTTTCTTCGCAATGATCGCCGCGGTACTGCTGGGCTTTGACTTGAAGGACGCAGCCTCCATCGGCATCATCGGCGCGGCGGACGGCCCGACGTCGATCCTTGTTTCACAGGTCTTACACTCTAATTATATCGGCCCCATCGCGGTTGCCGCCTACTCGTACATGGCGCTCGTGCCGATCATTCAGCCGTTTGCCATCAAGCTCGTGACCACCAAGAAAGAGCGTGCGATGCACATGCCCTACAACCCCAAGCACGTCTCCCGTTCGCTGCGCATCTGCTTCCCCATCATGGTCACGATCATCGCGGGCTTCATCGCGCCGATGTCCGTCTCGCTCGTGGGCTTTCTGATGTTCGGCAACCTGCTGCGCGAGTGCGGCTGCTTGGAGCGCCTTTCCCAGACGGCGCAGAACGATTTGGCGAACCTCATCACGCTGCTTCTCGGCATCACGATCTCCTTCTCGATGCAGGCCGACCAGTTCGTCAATCTCAAAACGCTCATCATCATGGCGCTGGGTCTTGTCGCCTTCGTCTTTGACTCCATCGCGGGCGTGATGTTTGCAAAGCTTCTGAACCTCTTCTGCAAGAACAAGGTGAACCCCATGGTCGGTGCGGCCGGTATCTCGGCCTTCCCGATGTCCGCACGCGTTATCCAGAAGATGGGGCAGGAGGCGGACTGCACCAATCACCTGCTGATGCACGCCGTCGGCGCGAACGTCGCCGGTCAGATCGCATCGGTGCTCGCAGGCGGCATGATCCTCAATCTCGTGCCGCAGCTCATGGGTTAAGGAGGAAAACGATATGACAAATCTTGAGATCGCGCTGCTCATCACGGGGCAGGGAATGCTCGGCATCTTCGCCGTGATGGGGCTGATCACCGTACTGGTCACACTCTTCACCAAATTCGGTAAAAAGTAAAACCCCAAACATAAACAGGCGGCCGCTGCCAACGCAGCGACCGCCTGTTTTCGTATATAAGGGTTAAAAGCCTCGCAGAGTTTCGAACCCACAGGCTCGAAATGATTTTGATCGTAAATCGCCGCGACCGGTGCGTGGCGATTTGCACCTCTCAGTCCGCAAGTGTGGAAGTTGCCCGCCAAGGCGGGCATCTT
>JBBNGO010000084.1:0-9036 GCA_040095065.1 Hominicoprocola fusiformis | reverse complement strand
CTCGGGCGCTGCCTCCCCCGCGGCACAAGTGCCGCGAAGCGCTTCGCACCGGTGCGAAACCGATAGTACCTTTTATATATAAAAGGTAACCATCACGTTTTAGCACTTGCTGTGGACGAGTGCTAAAAGTTAACGGAACGGTAACAAATATCAGGAATTTCCTGCTATACTTAAACTCAAATACAATTCAGAGAGGGATGCTTTTATGGCTAAAAAACAGTTTAAAGCAGAATCGAAGCGTTTGCTCGATCTGATGATCAACTCGATTTACACGCACAAGGAGATCTTCCTGCGCGAGATCATTTCCAACGCCAGCGACGCCATCGACAAGCTCTGTTACGTCGCGTTGACGGACGACAAGGTCGGCATGAACCGCAGCGATTTTGCCATCACGGTGTCGGTCGACAAGGAGAACCGCACGCTGACGGTCTCGGACAACGGCATCGGCATGAGCCGCGAAGAGCTTGAAAACAACCTCGGCGTCATCGCGTCGTCTGGCTCCTACAAGTTCCGCCAGGAGACCGAGGAAAAGGACAAGAAGGACGCCGATATCGACATCATCGGCCAGTTCGGCGTGGGCTTCTACTCCGCGTTCATGGTCGCCGACAGCATCACCGTCCGCACGAAGAAGTACGGTTCGGAGCAGGCCTATGAGTGGCAGTCCTCCGGCGCGGACGGCTACACGATCACCGAGTGCGACAAGGAAGCCGTCGGCACCGACGTCATCATGCACATCAAGCCCGACACGGACGAGGAGAAGTACAGCGAGTACTTGGAATCCTACCGTCTGCACGCGCTCGTGAAGAAGTACTCCGACTACATCCGCTACCCCATCCGCATGCTGCTGCCCGAGCAGAAGGTCAAAGAGGGCAGCGACCCGGAGAAGCCCGAGTACGAGACCGTCGAGGAGATGAAGACCGTCAACTCCATGGTGCCGCTCTGGCAGCGCAAGAAGAGCGACGTCACGGACGAAGAGTACAACAAGTTCTACTCCGAGCTGACGCACGAATTCGACAAGCCCCAGCGCACGATCACCGTCTCGGCCGAGGGCAACGTGACCTATAAGGCACTGCTGTTCGTGCCGTCTTCGCGCCCGTTCAACTTCTACACGGAAGGATATGAAAAGGGATTGCAGCTCTACTCTGCGGGCGTTCTCATCATGGACAAGTGCGACTCGCTGCTGCCCGACTATCTGCGCTTTGTGCGCGGCGTGGTCGATTCGCCGGATCTGAGCCTGAACATCTCCCGCGAGCTTTTACAGCATGACCGCCAGCTCAAGGTCATCGGCCAGAACCTTGAAAAGAAGGTGCGCGCCGACCTTGAAAAGTTCCTCAAGGATGACCGCGAGGGCTATGAGAAATTCTACGAAAACTTCGGCCGTCAGATCGGCTACGGCATCGTGAGCGACGGCGGCGAGAGCCGCAAGGATTCGCTCAAGGACCTGATGATGTTCTACTCCTCCACGCAGAAGAAGCTCACGACGCTTAAAGAGTACGTCGAGCGCATGAAGGAAGACCAGAAGTGCATCTACTACGCCGCGGGCGAGAGCATCGCCGCCGTGGACAAGCTGCCGCAGACCGAGCTTTTGAAGGACAAGGACTACGAGGTTCTGTACCTGACCGGCGAGACGGACGAGTTCGTTTTGCAGGCGCTGATGAACTACGACAAAAAGCCGTTCCGCTCCATCGTGGACGGCGACCTCGAGCTCGGCTACGAGGAAGAGCACAAGGACGACAGCGAGAGCGCCGAGCTCATGCAGTTCGTCAAGGAGACGCTCGGCGACAAGATCAAGGAGGCCAAGGTCTCGCACCGCCTGAAGACCCATCCCGTCTGCCTGACGGCGGGCGAGGGCTTGAGCTTCGAGATGGAGAAGTACTTCAAGAACTTCCAGATGCCCGAGCCCATCAAGGCCGAGCGCATCCTCGAGTTGAACGTCGAGCATCCGGCGGTCAAGGCGATGGCCGCCGCGATGGCAACGGACCGCGACAAGGCGGCGCTGTATGCCAAGATCCTCTACGATCAGGCAAACCTCATCGCGGGCCTGCCGCTCGAAGATCCCAGCGCGTACACCGACATGGTCGCGCAGCTGATGCAGTAAGTCAATATGGAGCCAAAAGGGCGCGGAGAATTTCTCCGCGCCCTTTTTCACGTTTTTCATTCCTGCTGCCTATACTGGCATACAGGCGCTTTCCCGCCTGACAAACCGTAAAGGCGATGAACGGATATGCTTCGACCACTGATGCTGGCTCTGCTCGGCACGTCTTTCACGTTTCTGATGACGGCGCTGGGCGCCGCGACGGTGTTCTTTTTTGCCCGCAAGGTGTGCGAGCGCGCGCAGGGCGCGCTGCTGGGCTTTGCCGCGGGCGTGATGATGGCGGCAAGCGTGTGGAGCCTCATTCTGCCCGCCATCGAACAGACGGAGGCAGAGGGCTGCCTGCCGCCGTTTCTGCCCGCCGCGGCGGGCATTGTGCTCGGCGCGCTGACGCTCTTTCTGCTCGACGAGCTCGTGCGGCGGCGCGGCGGGGGAGAGGTGCACAGCGATTTTTTGCTCCTCTCGGCCATCACGCTGCACAACATCCCCGAGGGCATGGCCGTCGGCCTTGCGTTCGCGCTCGCGGCGGACGGGGAGAGCCTTGCCGGCGCGTTCGCGCTGGCGCTTGGCATCGGCGTGCAGAACTTTCCCGAGGGCGCGGCGGTGGCGCTGCCGGTGTACCAATCGGGCAAGTCGAAACGGCGCGCCTTCTGGACCGGCGTGCTCTCCGGCGCGGTGGAGCCGCTGTTCGGCGCGCTCGTCGTGCTCGCGGCGGCGGGAATCCACGCGCTGATGCCGTGGTTACTCAGCTTTGCCGCCGGGGCGATGCTCTACGTCGTGGCGGAGGAGCTGCTGCCGCGCGCGGGCGGACGGCGGGGGACGTGCGGCTTCCTCGTGGGCTTCCTTCTGATGATGATACTGGACGTCGCGCTGGGGTAAGCGCGAAAAATCCGGCATAGAATGGTGCGAGGTGATCGACCATGCACATTCATGTTGTAAAGCGCGGCGACACGCTTTCTTCCATCGCCGCGATGCACGATGCCCTGCCCGCGTTCGTCGCGGCGGACAACGGCCTTGCGCTGAGTACGCCGCTTGTGATCGGCTAGGCGCTCGTCGTGCGGACGCCGAAGACACTGCACACCGTGCGCGCGGGGGAGACGCTTTCGTCCATCGCGCGGGACTATGATTTGAGCGTCAGGACGCTCCTGCGGCGGAACTTTTTCCTCCACGGACGCGAGCTTCTGCGCGAGGGCGACGTGCTTGCCATCGACTACGCAGACGAAGCGCCGCTCGGTACGCTCGGCGTGAACGCCTACGCCTACCCCTACATCGGCGGCGAGCTGCTCGACTCGGTCCTGCCGTACCTGCCGTATCTGACGCCGTTTACCTACGGCATCACGCCCGCGGGAGTCCTTGTGCCGCTCGACGACGCGCGCCTGCTCGAACGTGCGGCGCGCTATGGCGCAAAATCGCTCATGCACCTCTCGACGCTGACGCCGGAGGGAAATTTTTCGAGCGAAAACGCCGCGGCGCTCCTGCAAAACGACCGCGCGCAGAGCGCGCTCCTTGCCGAGATCTTGCAGACGATGGCGAAAAAGGGATACTACGGCCTCGACGTCGACTTCGAGTACGTCCCGCCGGAGCTGCGCGAGGACTACGCCGCGTTCGTCTGCCGTCTGCGCGAGGCGCTGAACGCGGAGGGAAAGCCCGTCGTCGCCGCACTCGCGCCGAAGACGAGCGCGCAGCAGCGCGGCCTATTGTACGAGGCGCACGACTACGCGCTGCTATCAAAAGCCGCGAACGCCGTGTTCCTGATGACCTACGAATGGGGCTACACCTACGGCGAGCCGCAGGCCATCGCGCCGCTGCCGCAGGTGCGCGGTGCTCGATTACGCGCTTTCGGTCACGGCGGGGGAGAACATCTTCCTCGGCGCGCCGCTGTACGCCTACGACTGGCCGCTGCCCTACGAAAAAGGCCGCACGCGTGCCGAGACGTTCTCGTCGCAAGCGGCCGTCGCGCGGGCGCGGCTGGTGGGGGCGGAAATTCAGTTTGACGAAACCGCACGCTCGCCTTACTATCATTACTTCGACAAAATGCGGCGCGAGCACGTCGTCTGGTTCGAGGACGCGCGCTCGCTGCGCGCAAAGATCGCCCTCGCGGCGGAAAAGGGCTTGCAGGGCGTCGGCTTCTGGCAGGCGGGGCGGGAGCTCGCGCAGGCGTGGCCGCTGCTCGACGCGCTGGTCACGCTCGAAACCCTCTAAAAAATGCAAAAAACCGCCCAACGGGCGGCGAAGATTGACAAAATGCGGCAAAAACCGTAAAATAAAGGTAGGCGCTGTTGTAAACGGCGGTTAGCCACTCCCTTGCGAAAGGGGGTGATGCGGATGGGAAGAGGAAATGCTCTGCGTTTTCTTCTGTGTCTCGTCATTGTCCTCGTGGTAATGACCTACATAGCCCCAAAAGCGTGTTAACCGCCCGGCGGCCACCGAGCGGTTAACATAGTATTGTTTTAACCAGCTTTGAGGGCTAACCGTCATGACAACAGCGCCCTTTTCTATCTCCATTATACCCCGCTTTCCCGCGTTGTCAAGGCGGAAAAATTTTCCCTCCGTTGCACCGGTTCGTCCCAAAAACCGCTTTACAGCTTTATAGCTGTAAACGGTCCGCGCAAATGCGCGGGCTGCACAAAATGAGGAGGAAAAACATGTACAACAACACCTATGAACGACCCAGAACCCAGATCGAAAAATGCGAGCACTTAGCGCGGATGAAATTCGAAAACCCGCTCGAAAAGGCGCAGCGCGAGCAAAACGAGCGCAAATACCGCTTCTCGAGCATCGATGAGGCGCTTGGTGTGCTGTCCGTCATGCGCGGACGCTGAAAGGGGGCGGGACGATGGACAAGACCGCAAACTACAACCTCCCGCAATGGGTCGGGACCGACCCGATCCGAATGAAGCCGTTCAACGACGCGTTCGACGGAATTGACAAGGCGCTCAAGGCCAACGCCGACGCGGCGCAGGCGCTGCAAAGCGGCAAGGCCGACGCGCAGACCGTGTCGGCGCTCGCCAAAAACCTCGGCGCGGCTGGGCACAACTGCCGCGTGGCGTTCGGCTCGTACGTCGGCGACGGCAACGTCGGTCAGGCCGCGCCCACCACGCTCGCAAGCCCGTTTTATCCGGTGCTCGTGCTGGTGCAGCGCGTCATTTCCGGCAACAACAGCATCGCCAACCCCAGCGTTTTTGTCCGCCCGAACGACAAGGGCACCAACGCCGCGGACAAGTCCACCATGGACTCGCTGCTCTACCTCACGTGGGCGGACGATTCCGTCTCGTGGTATTCCTACAACACCGGCGGCGCGTACGCCCAGCTCAACACCTACGGCACGACGTATCTGTATATCATCCTCGGCTACGACAAGGCGACGGAGGACGCGGAATAAGAGAATAAGGTAAAAAAACACCCCCGAGGCGAAAGCCTCGGGGGTGAAAAACTATGCTGAATGGTTCAGCTTAGTTTATACTCAATTCTAAATTAGGCCTGATAGACCGTGTTCAGAACAAAGTAGTAAGTGTTGCCGTTATTGCCGGTAACAGTAAGGCGAACCCAAGTTTTATCAGCGGCAGAGGAAACGGTCAGGTCGCCAGTGATGGTGGCATAAGCGCCATTTCCACCGTTGGCAGCGCCGTCCCAGTACTCATAAGCCTTGACAGTACCGTTAGTAACCGTGGCACTGAGCTTAGCCAGCTCAATCTTGTCACCGTCAGTGAAGGTGACAGTACGATAGGTGCCATTCTTGTTGGGATCAGAGCCGGAATAGGCCTTAACCTGATAGCCGTAGAAAGAGGTCAGCTCGGGAGCGACAACTTCCTTGGCTGCCAGAGTAACAGTGTAGACGTTGGTCTTGGTGTCATCCTCAGAGACGACGGTAACGGTAGCCTGCTTGCTCTCGCCGAAGGTAGCATCACCGGCGATAGTGACAACCGCGTTCTTGTCGGCAGCCTTGGCGGTAACCTTGGCAGCAGCGCCGAGGTCACCAGTCACAGTAGCGGAGAACGGGGTAGCAGCCTGCTCGAACTTAACAGTCTCATCGTTGACATAGACGGTAGCGTCAGCAGAATCACCGAGCTTGTTGCCGAGGTAGATCACAGTCGCGAAGCCCTCGTACTTGGTATCCTTGGAGACAGCCCAAACGCCGTAGTCCTCAAGGACAGCCTTGGTGATAGAGGTGACCTCATCGCCATCCCAAGTGATGATCTTGGCATCGTCAGTGTCAATGACATTCAGGGCGTTGGCATCCAGAACGCTCTTGGAACGCAGGACGTTGGCACTCAGGGTGTACTCGGTGATGTAGTCAGCCTTTTTGGTGTTCTTGGTCCAAGTATCAACGTCGGTCTTCTCGGTAACGAGGACGACCTTTGCGGCGTTGGTCAGGACACCATAGGTGCTGTTGATGAGGCTCTTGCTCCAGCCACCATCCGTGACTTCGAAGAGCTTGCCTTCGCCAGCAGCCAGCTTCTCGCCGACTTCCTTAGCAACCTCAATGGTCTTGAGCTCGCCGTCAACATAAGCATTGACGTAGTAAGCCTTGTCGGCGCTGTCGTACCAGTAGTTGCTCTTGCTGGCCTCGGGCATGAAGATGTAGGTGCCGAAAGCGGACTCGTTAGTCGCATTCTTGATGTAGACGCGGGTGACATAGTCGTTGTCGCTCACGGTGAAGTAAGCCTCAACGCTGTTCTCAGCGTAGTCAGGCAGGGTCTTGAGCGTGTAGGTGTTGTAGACGTACTCATCCTTGTCATTCAGCTCGCGGACGATGAACTGAGTGTTGCTGGTTAGAGCGTACTTGGTGGTCGTAGCACCGCTCTTAACGTTCATAACAGTGGACTCAGCCTTGATGGTGACGTTCTCAGCATACTCGATGTAGGTATCAACGAGCTTGGTTTTCTTATCAACAGTCTTGGTGGAGATACCCTGCAGGTTCACGCCGCCGTCCTTGTTGGTCTCAACCATGAACAGAGCCATGCCTTCGTAGTCTTCGTTGTACTTATCGGAGGTGGAGACATAGGCAACCTTCTTGTCGCCAACGATTGCAACGTCAGAAGCGGTATCGCCCTGTTCGGTAGTGGCATTGTCCTTATTCACATCGAAGTTACCGGAGAAGCCCTTCACACCGTCCAGACCATCGATGGAAGCGATCTCAACGGATTCTTCCTTACCGTCCATGTAGACGAGCGTGCCCTGAGCGTGAGCGCCCTTACCGGAGACCCACTCGATGTCCTTCAGAACAGCATAGTTGGTGTTGTCGATAGCGGAGCTGCCGATCACATTACCAAACTGATCGAGGAACCAGGTGTACTTGACGGAACCGTCCTTGCCGGCGTCGTTCAGATAGAAGCGGTAAGCGTCATCGTAGTCCTTGCCTTCGATGGTGTGCATGTCGGCCTTGTAGTAGATCTTGCTCTGGACACCCTCGAAAGAGTCAGCCTTAGCAACGATCTCAACGAGATCGGACTCCTGAGCGGCCTTGTTGGTGGTGCGGATGATGCTGACGTCGACCTTCTCGTTCACGTTGACGAGGACCCAGTCTTCCTCAGCGTAGTCGTTGCCCTTGACATAGAGGGTAGTGGCCTTGCCATCATCAGTCTTATAGACATCGAGCTGCATGTAAGCATCGCGGGTGGTGTGATCCTTGCTGTCGACCTTCTTCTCGACAACCTCGTTGACATAAGCCAGATAGGTGTCGATCACGACCATGCGATAGTCGCCGTCCTTGTTCTCGTAGAACTCGATCTGCTGGCCCTGAGCACCGAGCTTAGCCTTGGTCTCAGTAGCGGTCAGGGTGTCAGTGCCCTTCTTCACGCCGTTGGTGTAGATTTCAACAACGTCAGCGGACTTCTTGATGCCGAGAGCAGCGCAGATGTCGCACTCAGTAGTGGCAACATTGAAGGAAGCGTCGGGCTTGTCAACGACGGTGGTGGACTTATCACCGACGTTGTACTCCCAAGTGGTGGCCGGACGGCCCCAATCATCGCTGTCATCCTTCGGGGTCAGCTTGAAATTCTTGTGGCCGAGGGTCTCGTTGTCCTTGAAGAGCTTGCTGTCAGCCTTGGAGCCGCTGAAGCTCACGGTCTGATAACCGAACGCAGCGGTGTAGGTGACCATCGGGGCATCAGCGATGGCGCGGAACAGCAGCTCCGCGACGAGCTCACGGGTGGCAGGAGCGTTGAGGTCAACGCCCTTGACGTTGTCGAGAACGTGAGCCTGCTGCGCGGTCTGCGCAACATGCAGGGCCCAGTCAGCACCGGAGAACTCACCGTTCTTGTCGTAGCCGATGGCACGCAGGATCATGGCGAGGACTTCGTAACCGGTGACCTTGCCGGAGGGCTGGAAGGTGCCGTTGGGATAACCCTTGACGAGCTCAGCGTTGGCGCAGTAGCCGATGTAGCCAGCGGCCCAACCGGCGCCGGTCATGTCGCTGAACTTGTTGTAGGTGGCGTACAGGGAAGCCTTAGCATCCTTGACGTCCTGAGTGTAGACGCGATACACGATCGCGGCCACCTCAGCGCGGGTGATGTTGCCCTGGGGCTGGAAGGTACCGTCCTCGTAGCCCTTGAACACACCCATGCCGTTCAGGACGGCGACGGCTTCTTCGTAGGTGTCAGAAACCTTATCGGCATCCTTGAAAGCGGCGTTGGCGCTGACGGCCAGAGACAGAGTCATGACCAGAGCCAGCACCATTGCGAGTAACTTTTTCATAGATGTTACTCTCCTTTCATAAATTTCCATCCCCTTGAGGCCGAACACCCGCCGAACCTCCCGCTTTCCCGTGGTTGCTGCCAAAATTCGCAAATTCTAAAATTGTTGCAAAAACAATTGAAAATAAGCAAAATTCAGCAGAATCAAGGCAAAATCGTTCAATTCGGTGGATATCGCATCCCCTTAGCGGCGCGGAAAAAGGCCGCCGCGCAAGGGCTTGCAGACGCGGCGGGTAGCGGTTTGGTAGC
>JBBNGO010000083.1:0-9354 GCA_040095065.1 Hominicoprocola fusiformis | reverse complement strand
CGAGGGGAACTCCCCTCGCGTTCTCTTGGGGGTCCAAGGGGGCCATTCTCTCACGTGAGAGAATGGTCCCCTTTGCCGCGTCCCCACACGGTGTGGGGATAAATCCCAAAAAGTATCACTTTTTGAACTTCTTAATCGTATCAGCAATGATATTCTGCTTCAAAATCATGCTGACCAGCACGTAAACAACGCACCCCACAACGCCCGTCAGGCCGCACTTGACGACGAGCATCAGCTTGCTGTCATCCGCCGCGACAAGAAGCGAACGCCCGCCGTAGAGGACGACCGCCATCGCTGCCGTGGCGGCAAGGCCCTTGAGGAGCGGCACCAGGCGCACGATCTTCGTGCCATGGAAGAGCTGGATCGTCATCGCGATGGCACCGATCGTCAGCGCAAGCGACGTTGCCAGCGCGACGCCGGTATCGGTGTAGAACACGCGGTTCAAAATGAGATTCAGCACCAGAACGTCGAGGTTGATGAGCAGCGGCACCAGCGTCTTTTTCATCGCATAGTAAGCCTTGTTCAAAAGGTCGAGCACGGCGAAGGCGCTCATGCCGAGCGCGTAGCGGGCGAAGATGCTGCCCGTCATCTCGGTCGACTCAGCGGTGAAGCTGCCGCTTTCAAAGATAACGCGAATGATATCCGTGCCGAACGCGCACATCATCGCGCAGACCGGCAGGATGAAAAGCAGCGTATTTTCCGTCACGTTCCAGATGTAGCCAAGATAGCCCTTCGAGTCCTCCTTCGTAAACTCGCGGTTGAAGCGCGGGAACATGACCGCGCTGATGCTGTAGAGCACGCTCGTCGTGAGCGGGGTGAAGAGCTTGTCGGCGTAGTAGAACGCGCTGACGGCGCTGTCGTTGAGCGCCGTGGCGGTCGCCGTGTCGATGAGGTAGCAGAACAGAAAGATCGATGTCGTCAGCACCGTGACGAGCGCGGTCTTGAAGTAGGTGCCGACATAGTCCGCCTTGCGGTCGAGCATCGGCCGGTAGACATAATGTTCCTTCTTCGCATACGGGATGCTCATGGCAAGCTGCAAGAGCCACGCGCACGAGCTCGCGATGACGACGCCCTTGATGCCCCACTTTGCGCCCAGCGTCACAAGGAAGATCGCAAGGAACGCGTTGTACGGGATGCTCATGCTGCCCTGCAATTCATAGTGGTCGGTCGCCTGGAAGATGGCGACGTTCAGATACGCCGCCGCCACGACCGGCAGCGCGCAGGCCATGATGCGGATATAGCTTGCAAGGCGCGGCAGCTCGGCTGCGTCAAGGTCCCAGATCGTGCCGACGAGCGGCGTCGAGGCAAAGATCTGCCACAAAACGACCGCCGCGAGCGAGCCGAGCAGCGTGATGGTCAACAGGTTGTTGGCCGCTTTCTCGCCGCGCTTGCGGTCGGCAGCAAATTCCTTCGTCAGGATCGGCACCGCCGCGATGCACAGCGCGTAGCACATCGTCGTGAAAAGATAGAGCGTCGAGTTATACGACGCGGTGTAGAGGTCCGCGTCGATGCCGGTGCCGAAGTTGTTGGCCTGCATCATCTCGCGCACCACGCCGAGGAGCTTGGCGAACAGCGTCAGCAGAAAGACGAAGCTGATCGCGCCCGCCGTGCGGACGCCCGATTTATCCTTCTTTTCCGTATTGTTTTGAGGGTCTTGCATGGTATGTTTCCTCGATTTCTCCATGATCGCGCAGATCATTTTCTCGTTCGTGTCGAGCTTGCGCGAAAGCTTGGCCATATGCGATTCGACGCACTCCACCTGTTCCTTGCCCGTTTCGAGCACACGCTCGGCCTCGGGCAGGAAGAGCTCCGCCGTGAAGTTCTCCTTCGTGCTCAGCTTGTCGAGCCCCACGGAGTTTAAAAACGCCGTGCACTTGGGGTCATACGAAATGCCGATGAGCGGCACGCCCATGATGGCGGCATAGATGAGCGAATGCAGGCGCACGCCGACGAGCAGGTCCATGTTGCCGATGATGGAGAGCATATCCTCGGAGAGGTACTTTTCATTCAGGCACACCGCCGTGTCATCGGGCAGCTGCGCCGCGATATGGCGGCAGACCTCGCCGTCCTCTTCATAGTGGAACGGGATGAGCACAGACTGCGCGTTGTACTTGTCCTTCATCATCTGGATGGAGCGCAAAAGCTCTTTGACAAAGCGGCTGTCTGTGTCCCGCTCACGGATGGCCCAGCCGACAGTTAGACGGCCATCCAGCGAGACACCTGCCTTTCGCAGGATCTCCGCGCCGACATCGCCATCGGGCTTTTTCATGCGGATGACGGGGTCCGCCGTGATGACGACCTTGTCGCGCGCGATACCGATTTCCTCCAAAAGCGCCGCCGACCGCTCGTCGCGCACGACGATACCGTCCGCCCGCTTGAGCGCCGCCGCCGCGGCGCGGCGGTTGCCGGGGCGGTCGATGGGGCCGATGCCCTGGGAATAGATGAAGACCTTTTTATGGAAGAATTCCGCGCAGCGGATGATGGAGAGGTAATAGTGTAAGCTCTTGCTGCTCGTCACATCCTGCAAAAGGCTGCCGCCGCCGGAAATGAGCATGTCGCACTTTTTCACCGCGCGCAGGATCGCCACCGGCGACATGCGGTCCACCGCCTCGACGCCGTATTTTTCGCGCGTGGAAGTGGGGTTGTGCGAGAGCACTGTGAGCGAGCAGTCGGGAATGTGCTCGCGCAGCGACGAGACGAGCGTGCGCAGGATGGACTCGTCGCCGATATTGTCGAAGCCGTAATAGCCCGAGATCAGAATGTTAACCATTCGTCACCCCGCAGATCCTGCGCACAAGGCGGTAAATGAGCTCCGCCACAATGACCACGGCTGTGCCGATGAGAAGTCCGAAGAGGATGCCCCAGCCGGTGCGCAGCAGGCTCAGCAAAAACGGCGTGCGGATGTGCAGGAACGTGTTGACCACGCTGACAAGACCGATGGTCATGCCCGTACCGAAGATCATCGGCAGGAACTTCATTCTGCGGCGCAGCGACCAGATAAAGAGCATCAGCATCGGCCAGCCGACGATCATTTCCTTCGTGCGCGGGCGGGCGATGAGCGTTTTTTCCAGGAAGTTGCGGAACGCAAGCTCCCTTGCCGACGTCGTGGTCGAGTTGCCGGTGCGGTACATATAGTAGGCGAACACCAGCAGCATGAACACCGCCGCCACCGCGATGACGACGATCGCAAGGAACCAGCCGAGTTTCATCGGCGTCTGCATCAGCTCGCCGAAATAGGCGTTGAATCGCTTGACGCGGTTCTTCTCCCCGCGCTGTCCCGCGTGGGCGAGGACGGCCTCGCGCGCGCCGGTCTCCTCATAGGCGTAGACCAGAAGATAGGCGAACATGAAGAGCGCGATGGGGATAAGCTGCATGAGCTTGACGCCGCGGTACAGGTCGATCTCGAGAATATACGAGAGCTGCGAGAGCGCGGACGACGCGAGCAGCGACCCGCAGAACGCCGTCAGAATGGTCACGATAGCTGTGCCGATCGTAAAGCCGAGCAGCTTGCCGAACTTGATCTGCGGCTCGCTGCGTCTCTTTTCGAGCAGCACGCGGCACAGACCGACAGCGGCGAGCGACGGCATCACGATACCGCCGGACATCGAAAGGATCAGGCGGAACATCGAGGGCTTCAGCACCGCGAGGCCGGCAAGGCCGAGCGCGCCGACGGCAAACAGGATCGTGCGCCAGCGCTTGCCGATAAAGAAGAATAGATCAAGCAGGATCACGATGAGCGCCGCCGTGCCGATGCCCTGCAGCACCTTGAGCGCCATGGACGGCGCTTTCAGCTCCATCGCGGGCACGGTCGCGTGCGTGTAGCCGAGGGGCTCCAAGCGCGCGTCGAGGTCCGTGAGCATCTGCTCATAGTCGGCAGGGTCGGTGATGTAGACCCACTCCTTCTCGTCGGCGTCCCAGCTGACATCGGTATCCGGCTCTAAGATCATCTTGAGGAAGATGATCTTGCAGTTGCGCTCGGCGATGGCTCTAAAGAACGTGTTCGTGATCTCCTCGGGGCCTTCGTAGCCGCAGTACTGATAGCGGTTCTGGATGTAGGCCCACTCGTTGAAAACGCGCACACCGCGATAGCCCGTGTTGTCGAGCAGTTCTTCAACGCCGGGCCAGACAAGGTTCTTGCTCTGGTCGTTCTGCTCCATCATGGCGACGCTCGCGCCGCTCTCGTTGAGATACTGCGTCAGAAGCTCGAGGCTCTCGTCATCCTCATAGCCGACGAGCTCGTCGCCGTTGTTCATAAAGTACGGCGCGTTGAAGTGCTTGAGCACTTCGATATAGGCCTCGGCAAATTTCGTGCCGTTCATGTCCTTTTCCGTCACAGAGCGCGGGATGATCTGATAGCCGTGGCGCTCAAACAGCTCCACTGTGTCCGGCCAGATACCGAGGCGCAGATCGAGCAGCTTTTCGCCCTTCATGCCGTTTTTCTGCTGCTGGATGAAGATGAAGCCGTGCTCACCCTCCAGATACGTCTTGGCCTCAAAGTCCTCAAAGCGGGCCTCAAAGGCGTTCAGGATCCACTCATAGCTCGCGGCGGTCTCCGTCCAGATAATCGCGTCGCTCACATCGGTGCTCTCACGCAGCCATTGCGCGACCTCAGCGGGGTACTGATCTTCCCATCCGTAGCTCTCCGCCGCCTTTTTCACGGTCATCGCGTGGACGGGGATGGCCGCGTTATCGTGCAGGTTGAGGGCGCTCGCCTCGCTGAGCGCGACCTTGTCGACGCCGAGCGACTTGAAGAGATCGAGCCACTCGTCCTCTGACTGCGAGGATTGGCGCGCCATCGAGCGCATGCTGTTGTAGTCGAGGACAATGTCGTAATACTTGTTGCTCTCCTCCGCCTGCACACGCGAAATAAGCGGCACGAGCGAAGCGAGCAGGCCGATCAGTGCAATGACGGCCAGAACGCGGTTTCTTTTCAGTATGCTTTTCATTTGTGTTCTCCTTGTGCATTCTCCGCACTGTTTTTCTCGTTAAAGAGAGGCAAGCTCCACCGGCGTGCCGAGGACCTTGGAAAAGGTGTAGACCTTGGCGACATCTTCGATGTATTCCGCGCGCAGATATGCCTGCGCAAGGTCCTTCCCCACGGCGAGCACTCCGTGATTGGCAAGCGTGCAGCCGCCGCGGTCCCTGAGCGCGGGGATGGCGTTCGTGCCGACACTCTCGGTCCCCGGCGCGGCATAGGCCGCGCAGCGGATGTCGCCGCCCAAAAAGATGCACGATTCGATCAACACCGCGGGGATGCTCTTCCGCACGACGGCGAACGCCGTGGCATAGGGTGAGTGCGTGTGGAAGACGGCGTTCGTCTCGCCATACGCCTTGTAGACCGCCGCGTGCATGCGCCACTCGCTCGAGGGCTGCAATCCCCCCTCGAGCACCGTGCCGTCGAGCTTCATATACACGATGTCCTGTGCGCGCAGTACATCATAGCGCACGGACGTCGGCGTGATGAGCATTTCGTCGGGCGCGACGCGGCAGCTCATGTTGCCGCTCGTGCCGGAAAACAGGCCCTCGCGGAACGCCTCAAGCGATTTGTCCACGATTTCCTGACGAAGAATGTCCAGATTTTGTTCCATTTAGATCACCAGATTGTCCTTGCCGATGCTGCCGTCCGTAAAATAGCGGTGCAGATCGTAGGGAGAGTAGATACCAAGGTCGGTCACGACGCCCGAGACGAGATGCGGCGGCGTGATATCGAAGGCGGGATAGTAGCCCTTCACACCCTCCATCGCCGTGCGCACGCCCATGGCTTGGAGCGTGAAATTCGGGTCGCGCATTTCGATGTGAATGCTGTCCACCGTCTCATGTCCCTGATCGGGCGCGCCGGTGACGAAGTACGGGATGCCCATGTACTTGGCGACGATGGCGTTCTGGAACGTGCCGACCTTATTGACGACGTGGCCGTCGCAGCAGATGGCGTCCGCCGCGGTGGTGAAAACGTCGACCTTTTCGTTCTGCATGACGAACGCCGGCATATTGTCGGAGATGACTGTCACGTCAAAGCCCATGTCGTGGCAGACGGACGCCGTCAGGCGCGCCCCCTGAAAATACGGGCGCGTTTCAGGGCAGAACAGCCGGATATTTTTGCCGCGGCTGCGGCACTCACGAAGCATCGTGCCGACGATGGTCTCGGCGAAGCAGTGCGTCATCACCGTTCCGTTGTCGGGGAACATATCGACTAAGTACGAGCCGATCTTCGCCATTCTGTTATAGCGCACGTTGTTGAGCTCGATGGTCTTATTCTTGATGGCCTCGGCCACATTCTCCCCCGCTGAAAGCGCGCGCTCGGCCTCTTTCAGGCAGATGTCGCACAGAAGCGTCATGCGCTTTTGCGTCGTGGGGCGCGCGTGGGAAATGGTGTAAGCCGCTTTCTTGAGGTATTCCATCTGCTCGTCCGCCGATTTGCCGCGGCATTCCCACGCCGCGAGCGCCATGCCCATCGGCGCCGCCGTGTAGGGGCCCGCGCTCTGCGTCACCATGTCAGTGATGGCCCGCGCGACTTCCTGATGTGTGCGGCAGGTGACAAATTCGACCTTTGCGGGGTAAATGCGCCGGTCCAAGATGCGCACCTCGCCGTCTTCAAACCACGCGACATTCTCGTAGCGCAGCAAAAAGGCGAGGTCTTTGTCCGCTCTCTCCATGTTTCTTCTCTCTCACTTTCTATAAAGGCGCTCGACGGCACGCTCCATGTCGGCGCGCACCTTGTTCTCGTCCAGCGTCTTGAATTCACCGTTTTCATATAAAATATTGCCGTCCACCATCGTCATGCACACGTCGCCCGCCTGCGCCGAGCAGGTCAGGAGCGCGGGCGTGTCGAAATTGGGATAGAGGTGAGGCTTGCTCAGATCAATGGCAATGATGTCAGCCTTTTTGCCGACAGCCAGCACGCCGGTGTCGTCACGGCCCTGCAATTTCGCGCCGTTGACCGTCGCCATATCGAGCACCTCCTGCGTGGAGATCAGCGTCGGGTCGTTGTGATAACCGTCGTGCATGATCTCAGCAAGGTGCATCTCCTCGAACATATTTAAATTGTTGTTGCTGGCCGTGCCGTCGGTGCCGAGCGTCACGTTGATGCCCTTGTCCATCATCTGGCGGATGGGGGCAAAGCCGCTGCCGAGCTTTAAGTTCGACGTCGGGTTGTGGATGACGCTGACGCCGTAGGCCTTCAGAATGTCCATGTCGCGCTCCGTCACGGCGACGCAGTGCGCCGCCGCCGTAGGCGAATCGAACGTGCCGAGCGATTCGAACCACTCCGTCGGCGTTTTGCCGTAGCGCTCGATGCACTCGCGCTGCTCGCGCGCGGTCTCGGCGAGGTGGATGTGCATGCGCCCGCCCTTTTCACGGCAGAGGTCGCTGTATGCCTTGACGATATGGCTCTTGCAGGTATACTCCGCGTGGATGGAAAAGTCAATGTGAATGCGCCCGTCCGCCGCGCCGTGATACTTTTCAAAAAGCGCGAGCGATTCGGGGATCTGCGTGTTCTGCTCCACGGTCTGGTTTTCGTCAAAGCACTGCACACAGCGGTTCAGGTTCGCCTTGATCCCTGCCTCTTCGACCGCCCAGACGGTCTCCTCGGGGAAAAAGTACATATCGGAAAAGCTCGTCGTGCCGCCCGCGATCATCTCGATCAGGGCAAAGCGGCTCGCTGCGGCGATATCCTCGCGCACGAGCTTGTCCTCGATTGGGAAAATGGCCTTGAAGAGCCAGTCCTGCAAAGGCAGTCCGCTGCCGATGCCGCGCATCAGCGTCATGGCGATATGGCTGTGGCAGTTGATGAGTCCCGGGGCAAGGAGCCTGCCGCTCATGTCCTTTTCAAGGTCATAGGCCTTTTCGGGTTTTTCCTCACCGATATAGTCGATCTTCGCCTCATCGACGCCGAGATAGGCGCCGTGCAGCGTTTCATATCCGTTTTCCTTGCGCAGCAGAATGTCCGCGCCTTTCAAGAGTGTTCTCACAAAAGAATCTCCTATCTGCATTTTATCTCATTATGCAGTCTATCACGCATGCTTTCAGATTGCAACGGGCAAAAGGATTAAGTTTTTCCATATTGCTGACCATGTCGACAAAAATTTCTCATTTTGCAAGCTCAACTACTTAAAATTTCACTATTGAATTTCCTAATATGCCTGATTATAATTAGCGCATACTTTTTCTTAAGGAGTGAAACCGGTATGAGCAAAGTCTTTATTCCGCAGGACTACCACACCCCGCTGTCTGTCTATGAAATGCAGCGCGCCATCGAATTCATCAAGAGCAATTTTCAGGTCAATCTGAGCAATGCCCTCAATCTCCGCCGGGTTTCTGCTCCGCTGTTCGTGGATGAAAATTCTGGTCTGAACGACAACCTCAACGGCGTCGAGCGTCCCGTCTCCTTTGACATTCCCGACGTCGGCACCAATGCCCAGGTCGTTCATTCGCTGGCCAAATGGAAGCGTCTTGCGCTCAAGCGCTACGACTTCAAGGTCGGCAAGGGCCTGTTCACCGACATGAACGCCATCCGCCGCGACGAAGAGGTCGACAACCTCCACTCCGTCTATGTGGACCAGTGGGACTGGGAAAAGGTCATCTCCGCCGAGGACCGCAACGTCGCTTATCTCAAGCGCACCGTGCGCGATATCGTCTCCGCCGTCAGCGAGACGAGCAGCGCGCTGAATGTCGCTTTCCCCTCCCTGCATACCAAGCTCCCCAGTGAGGTCTTCTTCATCACCACGCAGGAGCTTGAGGATCTCTATCCCGACCTGACGCCCAAGCAGCGCGAAGATGAGATCTGCAAGAAGAAGGGTGTCGTCTTCCTGATGCAGATCGGCAAGATTTTAAAGTCCGGCATCAAGCATGACGGCCGCGCTCCCGACTATGACGATTGGGAACTCAACGGCGATATTCTCTACTGGAACGAAGTGCTCGGCCATGCGTTCGAGATCTCTTCCATGGGTATCCGCGTCGACCCCAAGTCCCTCGACTCCCAGCTGACGATCGCCGGCTGCGACGACCGCCGCGCGCTCCCCTTCCACAAGATGCTGCTGAATGGCGAGTTGCCCCTGACCATGGGCGGCGGCATCGGCCAGAGCCGCCTGTGCATGCTGCTCATCGGCACCGCGCACATCGGCGAGGTACAGGTCTCCCTGTGGGACGAAGCCACGCGCAAGACCTGCGAGGATGCGGGCGTCATGCTGCTGTAAAGCACATTTTAATTTGTCACCATTCTTTTTTCTCTTTTTCTCAATGTAGCACAAAAGCCGGCAGGTCCTCCTCCCCGCCGGCTTTTGTGCGCTCTTCTGCCGCTTTCCATCGGCGCAAAGCAAAACAGCAGCACAAAGAGGGCGCTTCCCAAGCTGGGAAGCG
>JBBNGO010000082.1:0-9481 GCA_040095065.1 Hominicoprocola fusiformis | reverse complement strand
TAGTATTTTGATGCTAAAAACGTCCCTGACCGTTTTTCAAACGGTCAGGGACGTAACGAACACATTACGCGATACCACCCTGATTCAGCGCACGGTTTCCCGTGAGCCCTCAGCGGCTTCATAGCCTTGCCCGTAACGGGGGCGACCGTTCCGCCCTTTCAGGCGGACTGCTCGGGAGTGAGTCATCCACGCGCATTTTCCCACCGGCTCGCACCGACCGCCGGCTCTCTTCAGGTGAAAATCACGCGTCTTTTTGCTCCGTCATCGCGTTTTGCATAAATTCAGCATGACCATTTTAGGCGTTTTGTCCCGCCTTGTCAAGCGTTATTTTTCCTCGGCGTGGGGCAGGATGGCGCTCAGGTCGACTTCCTCGCCATCGGCCCACAGGTGCTCGAGGGAATAGAACTTGCGCGCCTCGTCGTTGAAGACGTGGACGACGACGCAGCCGTAGTCGAGCAGAACCCACGTGCCGCCGCGGTAGCCCTCGCGGTGCAGCGGCTCCTCGCCCTTTTCGGTCAGTTCCTTTTCCACCGCGTCGCACAGCGCGTTGATCTGCGTGTTGGACGTACCGGTGCAGATGACAAAGTATTCTGCGAGCGTTGTGATCTTGTCGATGCGGATGAGTTTGATCTCCTTGCCCTTTTTGCCGTCGAGCGCCTTGACTGCGATCTCGGCCATTTCTCTTGCAGGTAACATAGGGGGTCTCCTTTTCTTATTTTGAGTTTTTGATTATTTTTATTCTTTTACATTACGGGCGCAGCCATTCCGGCATTTCGTCGCTGCCGGCCGTGCCGCTGTTGTCGCCGGTCGTTCCGCTCTCTCCCGTGCCGGGGTCGGTTGGGGGCACGGGATCGACGGGCGTGGTGGGCTCGCTTGGCGTGGTCGTGCCGCTGTTATCGCCCGTGTTTCCGGGATCAACGGTCGTACCGCCGTTATTGTCACCGGTATTGCCGGGGTCGACCGTCGTGCCGCTGTTGTCGCCGGTATTGCCGGGATCGGTGGCCGTACCCGGGTCGGTCGTCGTGCCGCTGTCCCCTGTGCCGGTCTGTGAGCCAGAGGAGGAATGGTGGTTCTGCGGCTTGGCAGCCTTACTGTCCTCCACATGGCCCGTGGACGAGGACACCGAGCCATCCGCGTTGACGGACATGATGTCAAGGTCGCGCATTGTGAATGTCTCGACAAACGGGCTGAGCTCGTTGTTGACGAGATCCAAAAGCTCCTGCGCGTTCGGCACCACGTAGGAAAGCATTCCTCCGATCGAACGGCTGTAAACCATCTTGCCGGTGTTCGGCATCGTGACAAAGTTCACCGAGTCGATCGTCAGTCCGCCCATGACGGCCTGCGAGCCGAACCAGAGCATTTCCTCGAACGTAAGGTCCGAGGTAACATTATTTTTCACCGCGCGAGCAAAGTCGCCGATCTTCGTCACGTTCTTGAGCTGCAAAAGCTGCTCGATCATCGCCTTTAAAAGCGTCTGCTGCGTCTTGATGCGGCCAAGGTCGCCGTCCGGATAGCCATAGCGCATATCGTTGTCGTGGCGGTAGCGCAGCACCTGCATCACATCGCTGCCGCTGAGTTTGCGGTAGCCCTTGGTCTGGTGGATGTGAAGATCCTGATAGGGGTCGTCGTAGTTCATGTTGCGCGGCACATCGTAATAGACGCCGCCCATGGCGTCCACGATCTCGCCGACGGCATCCCATTCCAGTACGACCTGATAATCCGGCTCAAAGCCGACGAGCTGGGCGATCTCCTTATAGAGCGCCTGAATGCCCTTATCTCCCCCGCCGTAGTAGTTGTAGACGGAGTTGATCTTCTTAATGTCCCAGGGAACGTTGACCATCGTGTCGCGCGGGATGGACATGACGGTCGCCTTCTGGTTCGTCACATCGTAGCTCGCGAGCAGCATCGTGTCGGTGTTGCCGCCGCCGCCCGTGTCGCGGCCGAGAATGAGCACGGTGTAGAAATCCTTGCTCTTTCGCTCGCCGCCCGCCTTCGGGCGCACGCCGTCGCCATAGTCGATACCGTCGATCTGCTCACTATTGTTATTCTTGCTGTCAGTGTCCTTGCTCGGCAGCTCCGGCGCGCGAATTTTCAGCAGATAGCTGCCGCCGGCAACCACACCGCACAGCAGCGCGATGAGCAGCACCTTGGCAAAGAGCCTCCCTGGGTGGGAAAAGGTCTCCTTGACCTGCTCCCAGGCCTCGTCGCAGTTGCGCTCGAAAAAGCCCTCTTTCCGGTGCGTGTGCCGCCCCTCGTAATAGGGGTCTTCCCTGTCTCTCTCGTAAATCTCTCTTTGATCACTCATGGGTATGTCCTCTCAGATACTCCAGCGCTTGCAGTGTGTTGTGGTGAACGGGGTTGCCCATCTGCTCCATTTCCTCCACGGTCATGGCAAGGCCCATTGCAAGGCCCTTGTCCAAGTCTTCCCACACGACCTTGCGGAGGTCCTCCACGCCGTCGAAGTCGCGGTTCGGCTCGATGTAATCGGCAAGGTAGATGACCTTTTCGAGTAAGGTCATGTTTGCCTTGCCCGTCGTGTGCCATAAGATCGCGTTGTAAATCTCGTCGTCCGCGCCGAACACGTCGCGCGCGAGCGCCGCGCCGGTCTTGGCGTGCAGCAGCTTGAGCGCATGCTGCTCCAGCTCGTCGAGCGCGATGTGGTAGTGCTCGCACATCGCGAGCTGCTCTTCCATCGAAAGACGCTTGGTCGAGTCATGCAGAAGCGCCGCAAAGCGCGCCTTTTCGACGTCTGCGCCGTACTTTTCCGCGAGCGCCTTGGCCGTCTGCTCGGTGCCGAGCACGTGCGGGATGCGCTTGGCCTTGAGGTAGGAGAGCGCGATGGGTCTCAGGTCCTCTAAGGTTAGACGTTTTAAATCGAGATTTGTTCCATAAAGATGCTTGCGGTAAATATATCCCAGCACCGCGGGGGCCAGAAGCCCATCCGTCTCCCTCTTCGGGATGCGCGCGCGCAGCTCCGTCGACGAGACGTCGACAAGGTTCGGCAGCGTCATCGTCACGATGCGGCTGACCGGAAAGCGCTGGCCGAGGTACTTGCGCTGCGGGGCGAAAAGCTCCTCGCCGTCTTTTTCCGTGCGGCCAAAGGCGCACAGGCCCGCATACTGCACGATCTCGTCCGGCTTGTACCAGTACTGGAACGTCAAGAACATGTCCGTCCCCATCAGAAGCCACAGCTCATCGTCGGGATGCTCCTCATGCAGAATGCGCAGCGTGTCCGCGGTGTAGCTCTTGCCGCCGCGCGCGATCTCCATGTCGGAGACCGTGACCTTTACGCCCGTGTCGAGCGCGATCTGCTCGCCCATCAGGCGCGTCATCGCAAGGCGATCGTCCGCCCCTGCCGCGTCGGCAGAGAGCATCTTGTGCGGCGGGATACCGGCGGGGATGAGCAGGAGCTCGTCGAGCCCCAGATATTTTGCCGCGCTCTCGGCCGCGGCCATATGACCCAGATGCGGCGGGTTGAAGCTGCCGCCGTAAATTCCGATCTTCAAGTTTGTTCGACCTCTTTTTCTCTTTTACACGGTCTTCTTCGCTGCCTTGGGCAGCACGATCTTGTCCTTCTTGTCCTTTTTGTGCGAGGGGCGGTAGAGCACGAACTTTGTGCCGATGACCTGCACCTGCTCGCTGCGCGTCAAGGCGCTCAGCTCGTCGCACGCCTCGCGCGCGGTGAGCATGCTGTTTTCGAGCACGCGGCACTTGATGAGCTCACGCGCCTCCAGCGCGTCGTTCGCCTGCTTGACGAGGTTGTCGCCGATGCCATCCTTGCCGATGTGAACGATCACGTCGAGGTCATTGGAAAGGCTGCGCAGATACGCGCGCTGTTTGCTGCTTAATTCCATAGTATTTCCTTATCCTTTTTATTGATGTTCCGCAAGATAATTCTTGAGCGTTTCCTTGAATGCCCGCAGTGCCTTGCCGCGGTGCGAGATCTCCGCCTTTTCTTCTGCCGAAAGCTGTGCAAAGGTCTTTCGCTTGTCAGGCACGAAGAACACGGGATCGTAGCCGAAGCCGTTTTCGCCCATCGGCGCGAACGCGATCGTACCCTCGACCTCGCCGTCGTCCTGCAAGACGTCGCCGTTCGGGAACGCGCAGGTGATCGTCGTGTGGAAGTGGGCGCGGCGGTCGGCCTGCCCGTGCATCATCTGCAAAAGAAGACGGTAGCGGCCGGTGTCATCCAGCCCCTCGCCGCCAAAGCGCGCGCTGTAAACGCCGGGGCCGCCGTTCAGCGCGTCGACGCACAGACCCGAATCGTCCGCGATGGCGGGCAGCTTCGTCGCCTCCATGACGGCCCTGGCCTTGAGAAGCGAGTTCTCCGCAAATGTTTCGCCGGTCTCCTCGACCTCGATCTTCACGCCGAGGTCGGCCTCCGACACGACCTCCACGCCGAGCTCGCCCAGAATAGCGCTCATTTCCTTCAATTTCTTGGGGTTCTGCGTTGCTAAAACAAATTTCATCGTCAAACCTCCCACGGGTCTTTTTCCCGTCTTTTTCTGCTCTTTTCTTCGCGCTTTTCTTCCTCGCGCTGCGCCTTGCGCTCTTCGCGCTGCGCGCTCATCTTTTCCTGCCAGGCCGTGAACTTTTTGTCGAGCTTATCGAGCGGCCACTCGATCTCCGGCACGGGCACGATGACCACCTTGCAGCTCTCACAGTAACGGGCGGGCGTGTAATAATCTCCTAACAGCCCCGCTCTGCCAAGCCAGACCTGTTCCTTCTCGTCGCCAAATCCGTCTTTGAGCATGCCGTCCTCACCTCTTGGACACCAGTAAATATCACGCAAGACAGGGATGGCTCCATCTCGCATTTCCTTTCCGCAATAGGGGCAAACAGAAGTGATTTCCATATTCGTCTCCTTATTGTCTCGCGAGTCTTATGCTTTTTTGTCTTAGATCAGTGCCTTGACGTATTCCTCCGCGTTGAACGGCTGGAGATCGTCGATGCCCTCGCCGAGGCCGACGTACTTCACCGGCACGCCCAGCTCCTGCGCGATGGCGACGCAGATGCCGCCTTTGGCCGTGCCGTCGAGCTTCGTCAGGATAATGCCCGTCAGACCCGCCGTCTCGCGGAAGACCTTGGCCTGCTGCAATCCGTTCTGCCCCGTCGTCGCGTCGAGCACCAAAAGCGTTTCCTTCGCGGCGTCGGGCAGCTCTCGGTCGATGATCTTGCGGAGCTTCGAGAGCTCGTTCATCAGGTTCACCTTGTTGTGAAGTCTGCCCGCCGTGTCGCAGAGGACGACGTCGACACCTCTCGCCTTCGCCGCGGCGAGCGAGTCGAACAGCACCGCGCCGGGGTCCGCGCCTTCGACCGAGCGGACGATCTCGCAGTCGGCGCGGTTTGCCCAGATCTCGAGCTGGTCTGCCGCCGCCGCGCGGAACGTGTCCGCCGCGCACAGCAGTACGCGCTTGCCCTCGCCCTTCAGACGGTGGGCGATCTTGCCGATGGACGTGGTCTTGCCCACGCCGTTCACGCCGATCACCAGCACGACGCTCGGCTGCGTCGATAAGTCGAGCGCGGTGTCGCCCACGTTCAGCTTTTCGATGAGGATCTCGCGCAGCGCTTGCTTCACGTCGTCGCCGCGCTGGATGCTCTTCTGGTACACGACGTCGCGCAGCTTTTTCACCGCGTCGTGCGCGACCGTTGCGCCGAGGTCAGCCATAATGAGGCTGTCCTCAAGCTCGTCATAGAATTCGTCGTCGATGGTCTCCCACACGATGGTGTCGAACCACGCCTTTTTGATCTTTGCAAAAATACCCATTTGTTTCTCCTCGCGCTTTATTCCTTAATGTTGAGTTCCTTCGCCATGTCGTTCATATTGATCGTCAGCACCTTGCTCACGCCGCGCTCCTGCATCGTGACGCCGTAGAGGACGTCCGCTGCCTCCATCGTACCGCGGCGGTGCGTGATGACGATAAACTGCGTTTTGCTCGTGATGCGGCGCATGTAATTGGCCACGCGCACCACGTTCGGCTCGTCGAGCGCCGCCTCGATCTCATCCATGACGCAGAACGGCGTCGGATGGACTTTCAAAATAGCAAAGTACAGCGCGATGGCGACGAACGCCTTTTCGCCGCCCGAGAGCAGCGTGATCGTCTTGAGCGCCTTGCCCGGCGGCTGAACCTTGATCTCGATGCCGCAGGAGAGCACGTCGTTCTCGTCCTCGAGCTCGAGCGTGGCCTTGCCGCCGCCGAACAGCTCCAAAAACGTCTCCTGGAAGCTCTCGCGGATCAGCGCGAACTGCTCTTTGAAGATGACGGTCATCTCGCTTGTGATGCTGTCGATCACGCCGACGAGCTCGCCCTTTGCCTTTTCCACGTCGTCGCGCTGCTCTGTCAGATAGGTGTAGCGCGTGTTCACGCGCTCGAATTCCTCGATCGCACCGACGTTGACCGCGCCAAGGCCGCTGATGGCGCGCTTGAGCTCGCCGATGCGGCGGCTCGCCTTAGCGACGCTCTCTAATTCAATGCGCTGCTCCTGCGCGGCGGAGTGCGACAGCTCGTAGTTTTCCCACAGCTTGTCGAGGATCTGCTGTTCCTCCATGGCGCTCGTCGCGCGCTTTTGCTCAAGCTTGCTGACGCTGCGCTCCACGTTGAGCACATTTTCGTTGAGCTCGCGGCCGCGGCGGTCGCTCTGGCTGCGCTCGGCCTCAAGTGCGAGTTTCGCTTTGGAAAGCGCTTCGAGCTCGGCGCGCTTTTCCGTCATTTTACCGCTCAGCGCGGCGATCTCAGTCTCATGTGTGCCGATCTCGCGCTGTGACTGCTCGCTCGCGGCCCTGTACTGCTCGATGAGCGCTTTTCTGCTCTGCTCGTCGCCCTGCATCTGAGCACGCAGGCCCTCCAAGCTCGCGAGCGACTTTTCCGTCGTCTCGCGCTCGGCGGCATAGCCTGCGAGTACGCTCTTTTTCTCGGCGATCTCGTCGCCGAGGCGCGAGGTCGAACGCAGCAGCTCGCTCTGGCCGGAAAGGCTCTTTTCCGCCTGCGCGCGCAGCTCGCCCGCTTCCTTCTCCTGCGAAAGCGCGAGCGCTTCCTTTTCCTCCGCCACGCGCTTCACTTCGCCGCGGCGGCGCGCGATGGTCTCGCGCTCGGTATCCAAACTCTCGAGCCGCTCGCGCAGCGACGAGAGCAATAAGTCATAATGATTTTTATCGCCCTGCAATTTGAGCACGGCGTCCTCCGCCGCGCGCTGCTGGCCCTGTGCGACCTCCAGCTCGTAGCGCGCTTTGGCAAGCTCGCGCTTGGCGTCCTCGGCGGCCTTGGCGGCAAGGTCGAGCTTTTCGGCAAGGCTGCCGCGCCGCGCCATCAGCTCGCGCAGCTCGCCGGCTCTGCTCAAAATGCCTGCGCTGCGAGAGATCGAGCCGCCCGTCATCGAGCCGCCGCGATTCAAGACCTGGCCGTCGAGCGTCACGATGCGGAACGCGTTCGAAAACTGACGCGAGATCGTGATGCCGCAGTCGAGGTCTTCGACCACGACCGTGCGGCCGAGCAGGTTTTTGAAAATGCCGTCATATTCGCGGTCGTATTCCACCAGCTCGCTTGCAAGGCCGACGTAGCCGTACTCGTTCTGCACACGCGCATCGCGCAACGCCTCGCCGCGGATCGACGAGAGCGGCAGGAACGTCGCGCGTCCGCCGTCGCGCTGCTTTAAGAGCTGGATGGCGCTCTTCGCGTCCTCCTCGCGCTCGACGACGATGTTCTGCAAGCCCGCGCCGAGCGCGATCTCGATCGCGACGGCGTACTTTTTGTCGACCTTCATCAAATTGGCGACCGGCCCGCGCACGCCGCGCAGCGCCTTGCGCTCCGACGCCTGCATGACCGTGCGCACCGCCTTGTTGAAGCCCTCGTACTCCTTTTCCATCTCGCTGAGTAATCGGATGCGGGAGTCTAAGTTGTTCATCTCCATCGTGAGGGAAACGTGCTTTTCGCCCGTCTCCTTCTCGCGCTCGACGCGCCCCTGCATCTTCATCGTGTGACCGGCGATGATGTTGCGGATGGCGTCGGCCTCCTCCTGCGCGGTCTCGAGCGCCTTGCGGTTCTCCGCGGCGCTCTTGCGCGTGTCGAAAAGCTGGGTTTCCCCGCTCTCTTGCTCGGCGGCAATGGCGCTCTCGCGCTCGTCCATCTCCGAAAGCGTCGAGCGCAGGGCCGCGACCTCGGCGCGGCTGTCCGCCGCGGCGGACAGGGCGAGCGCCTCGCGCCCGCGCAGGGTTTCGGCCTCGCTTGCGGCCTCGCCCGCGTTTTTCGACAGCTCCTCCGCCTGCTTCAAAAGCTCGGAGAGCGCCGTTTCGACTTCGTTTTTGCTTCTCTCCAGCTCTTCGATACGCGCGCGCTGCTGCGCAATCTGCGCATCCATCGATCCCACGCGGTCAGACTGGCTTCTGAGTTCCTCCTCCACGCGCGCGATGTTCTCTTCGTTGTGCGCGATGCCCGTTTGCAGCACCGCGACGGCAGATTCCTGCTCTTTGACCTGCGCGTCGAGCTCGGAAAGCTGCGCGCGCTTTTCCTCCTGCGCGATGTCGTTCTCGTGAATGCGCGCGGAAAACTGCTCGGACGCAGCGTACAGCGCCTCTAAATCCGCGTTCGCCTTTTTGAGCTCCTCGCGCGCGAGCGACAGGTCGGTGTCGAGCTTGATGGCGTTCGTCTTGAGCGTTTCCAGATTTTCAAGCCACACGGAAATTTCCAAAAGGCGCAGTTCGTCGCGGTAGATAAGATACTGCTTCGCCGTCTCTGCCTGCGCGCGCAGGGGTTCGACCTGCAATTCCAGCTCGGCGATCTTGTCGTTGATGCGCACTAAGTTTTCTTCCGTGCGCTCCAATTTACGTTCCGTCTCCTCCTTGCGGTAGCGGAAGCGCGAAATGCCCGCCGCCTCTTCAAAGATCTCGCGGCGGTCGCCGCTCTTCTGCGAGAGTATTTCGTCGATGCGGCCCTGACCGATGATGGAATAGCCCTCGCGGCCCATGCCGGTGTCCATGAAGAGCTCATTTACGTCACGAAGTCGGACGGACTGCTTGTTGATATAGTATTCCGATTCGCCGCTGCGGTAGTACCGGCGCGTGACGGCGACCTCGGTCTCCTCCATGCTGGGGAAGATGTGCTCGGTGTTGTCAAGCACGAGCGTCACCTGCGCAAAGCCCATCTGGTTGCGCGTTTCCGTACCGCCGAAGATGACGTCCTCCATCTTCGCGCCGCGCAGCGACTTGCTCGACTGCTCGCCCATGACCCAGCGGATGGCGTCCGAAATATTCGATTTACCGCTTCCGTTCGGCCCGACGATGGCGGTGATGTCCTCACCGAAGTTGAGCACCGTCTTGTCCGGGAAACTCTTGAACCCTTGGATCTCCAATGCCTTTAAGTACACGAGCGATATCCTCCTTGGAAAAAGGCGTCATCCCCCACGATAAGGATGGCGCGCACCAGCTCGGTGATGGGGATCTTGCGATTTTTGTCGATGCGCACCCAGAACATCTCATTGGCGTCGG
>JBBNGO010000081.1:0-9824 GCA_040095065.1 Hominicoprocola fusiformis | reverse complement strand
TTACAAGGTGCACGCTCCATTCGCGGAACAGGTGTTATCTTAGCACCTACCATCCCTTTTGTCAACACCTTTTTTCAAACTTTTTGATTTTTCCCCAATTTGTTTGTTAGGCTGTGCAAAATAGACAGGCAGAGAGGGCACAAAACACCCTCTCCGCCGTGCAATATGCACTGCTATCAGTTGAAGCAGCCGCTAAACAGCTGGCACAGCATCGTAAAGAGCGTGCTGCAATCAAAAGTGCCGCAGTTAAACATGGCGTCAAGTCCTCCTCGATTCTGGAATGCGCCTCGATCAAGACAGGCGGTATTCTACCGTTTTTGCCGCCGGATTGCAAATGCAATGATTGCCAGCGTGCTCAGTCCGCGCTGAACTTGGCATCATAGCCGCCCGGAAACATATCGGCATGCAGCGGATCGTCCCATACGGCGCGCAGACCTGTCTCCAGTTCCGCCGCCTGTTCGGGTGTGAGCTCGGCAAACGCTTTGCGCAGTTCTGCGCCTGGGCGGGCGTAGATCATATTGGGGAGCCGCCACTCGTGCGACTCGCCCGCCGACAAAAACCAGCAGTCTATGAGCTGTGCCGCCGTAGCATCGTTCTGCGCGGAGTCCCAACTGCTGCCGATGTACGGCAGCCAGATTCCACCGCCGCCCGTCCATGTACCGGCAACGTACCAGTTTCCCGCTTCATCTCTGCATGCGTCCGCAGCCGTACCCCAGCTGAAATAATCGCCGTACTTGCCTTCACCCGTCGGCTCGTTCATGCCGCTGCCGGCCTCCCATTGATGGCGCTGCGAGGACTCCGGGTCATCAAAGCGCATCATCACGCCAAAGCCGAAGCAGAAATTCGGGTAGTCCGTTCCGTAATACGCGTCGAACACGCGCTCCTTCACCGCTGCCGCCGCGTCATCCGGTTTCCCGCTGAACCAGCGCGGCGCGGCGTTCAGACCGGCGGCGAACTGCGCACAGAACTCGTTTGCGATATTCTCGTAGTCCGTCTCCGTACCGGGAACGTGCAGGTCATATAGTTCTTTCATCACCGCGTCCTGCGCATAGCCGAACAGGAGCTGCGCCACGTGCGCCGTATTGCTTTTATAATAGGTCGTCTCGCCGTTTTGCGTCAGCCGCAGCACGTTGCCGCCCGGATGCTCGTACTCCGCATCTGTTTTTATCGCTCCCCAAGGCGGAATGAACGCGATCGCATCTTTCCCATAAGAAATCTCCGCAACGACCCCGTTGCGGCAATCGTCCCAGTCCTGCTCCGCTGCCGCATACCACGGCTCGTCGCCGTACATCGACGGTTCACTCAGCGCATATACAGGCGAATTGCCATAGCCCTGCTCGTCTGCACCGCGTGGGCAGTCGTATTCATCCACGCGCCCGCCGTCCCGCTCGTCCGTCACGCGGATGTGATAATTTCCCGTTTCCTCTGCGCTGCCAAAGATCAACTCGCAGCATTGCAGGACTGCCTCCCGCGCCTGCGGGTCGTTTTCTTTGGTATTCTCCTCTTTTTCCTGCGCGCAGCCACTCAGAGAGAACAACAACAGTGCCATCAGCGCGATAAACAGGATATTGCTCGTCGTCTTTTTCATTGCACTTTCCTCCAAATCAAACGGTTTAGAAGGGGCTCTATATTTTCTCAGACGTCCGGCGCGGCAATTTTGTTCCTGCTTTCAATAATATTATATACAGCAAAAGAAAGCAAGAAAGGAACGGCTCAATTTCGCCGTCCCCTTCTTCTGATTTTCCCTTGTCAGCCTTTTCTTGCAGTGCTATACTATATGATATATACTCGTCAGAAGCCGAACAGCATGGAGCGCTTGATCTCCGCGAGCGAGTGCGCGCCGCACATGCGCATTGTATCCGCAAGCTCGGCTTTGAGCTTCTGGACGTAGAGCTGCACGCCCTCTTCCCCGCCGCCATAGACGGTGGTAACAAACGGGCGGCCGATGAGCACCGCGTCCGCGCCGAGCGCCAGCGCCTTGAACATGTCCATGCCGCTGCGGATCGCGCCGTCGACAAAAATCGTCATCTTGCCGCCGACGGCATCGACGATCTCCGGCAACACCTCCGCCGTGGCGGGGCAGTGATCGAGCACGCGGCCGCCGTGGTTCGAGACCACAATGCCGCTCGCGCCCGCCTCCAGCGCCTTTTCCGCGCCGCGGGCGGTCATGACGCCCTTCAGAATGAACGGACGCTGCGCCCAGGAGACGATCTGCTTTAATTCCTCCACGCTCTTGCTGCCGGCCGGCGGCGTTAAGCCCTGCAAAAACGGTAGGCCCGCCGCGTCGATGTCCATCGCGATGGCGAAGGGCTCGGATTTCTGCACGAGCGCGAATTTTTCGCGGATTGTGTCCATATCCCACGGCTTGATGGTCGGCACGCCGCAGCCGCCGTTGCCCTTGAGCGCCGCAGCCGCACCCTCGACGACCTTCGGGTCGGTACCGTCGCCAGTGAAAGCGAGGATGCCCGCGTTTGCGCACGCACGCACAAGGATATCATTGTATGTAAGATCGTCGTATTTGTCCCCGTAGTGAAGACGCATCGCGCCCACCGGCGCGGCGAACGCCGGAATCTCAAACGTCCGGCCAAAGAGCGTGAATGAGGTATCCACCTGTGAATTTTCGCAGATGGTGTCCATGTTGACGCAGATCTCACGCCACTTTTCTGCGTTGCGGATAAAGCCCGTGCCCTCGCCCTTGGCGCCGGGGCCGGGCATCGTGTTGCGGCAGACCTTGCCGTTGCAGTCATTGCACGCCTTGCAGTAAGGGCCGATGCAGGTCCTTGCGTTTTCCAGCACTTGCTGATAAGTCATGTTGGTTCCCCCTTCGGAAATGAGTTTGCTTGCCAATATCGTGTCGATCTGACGCGATATCGCCTATATTTTATCCCGTCCTGCCGAAAAAGCAAGACCCAAAGGAGCTATTTATGAATACCGTTCACACACTGAGAGAATATGTCGATGCGCTGCGCGACGCGGGCATTCTGGTCGAAAGCACCGTGAGCGACGAGCTCGCCGCGCGTGAGATCCACTGCCTCACCTACGATACGCGCGCACTGAGCGAGGACGCGCTTTTCATCTGCAAGGGCGCACACTTCAAGGAAGAGTACCTGTGCGACGCACTCTCGCGCGGCGCGATCGCCTACGTCGCCGAGAAAAAGCACAATGTGGACGCGCCCTGTCTTCTTGTCAACGACATTCGCTATTCCCTCGTCGTGCTCGGTCAGCTCTTTTATAACCACGTGACGGACAAGCTCACAAGCGTCGGCATCACGGGCACAAAGGGCAAGAGCACCACAGCCTACTACGTGCGCTACATCTTAAATGACTGGCTGCGCGCGCAGTCGATGCCCGAGTGCGCCATTCTCTCCTCTATCGACAACTACGACGGCAAGAGCACCGAGGAGTCCCACATCACCACGCCCGAGGTGCTTGAGCTCTACCAGCACTTTGAAAACGCCTATGAAAGCGGCATTTCGCATCTTGTGATGGAGGCCTCGTCCCAGGCGCTTAAATACGGCCGCGTGCGCGGTATCACGTACGATGTCGCCGCGTTTTTGAACATCGGCAGCGACCACATCAGCCCCATCGAGCACCCGGACTTCGAGGATTACTTCAACTCCAAGCTCAAAATTTTCGACTCCTGCCGCTTCGGCTGCGTCAATACCGACGCCAAGTATGCAGACCGCGTCATCGAGTACGCCAAGGATCGCTGCAACCTCATCACGTTCGGCTCGCATGAGAGCGACACTGTCTCCTGCCAGCATGTGGAAAAGCGCAGCGACGGGCTCTACTTCACGGTTTCCTCGCTCAAGTACAACGGTGAATTTTCCATCACGATGCCCGGCCTTTTCAACATCTCCAACGCCCTCGCTGCCATGGCCATCTGCATGGTGCTCGACGTGCCGGAGGAGTATGTGCGCTCCGGCCTTCGCAAGGCGCGCGCCGCGGGCCGCATGCAGATCTACGAGAGCCGCGACAAGAACGTCACCGTCATCGTCGACTACGCGCACAACCGCATGAGCTTTGACGCGCTCTACCGCTCGACGAAGATCGAATACCCCGACTGCCAGATGATCTCCATCTTCGGCTGTCCCGGCTCCCACGCGCTCCAGCGCAGAAAAGACCTCGGCGAGCTGAGCGGGCAGAACTGTGACTTCGTCTTCATCACCGAGGAAGACTCCGGCGAGGAGCCGTTCGCGCAGATCGCCGCCGACATTGAAAAGCACGTTGCCTGCCCGCACCTTGTGCTCGAGGACCGCGCCGAGTGCATCCGCCGCGCAATTCTGGACGGCAAGGACGCGCGCGTCATTCTGCTGACCGGCAAGGGCGAGGAGACAACGATGAAGCGCGGCAGCGTCTTCGTCCCCTACCCGAGCGACGTCGAGCTCACACTCAAATACCTCGCCGAGTACGACAAGGTCCATCCCGCCGCGCCGGCGAGCAGCGGCAAAAAAGCAAAAAAGGACTTTTTGCCCATTATCCTCGGCAGCGATGAAAACGCCTACGGCACGGCGCGTCTCTTCCAGGAGGCCTATCACGTCACACCGCTGCTGCTGTGCACGCAGCAGCTCGTGCCCACGCGCAGCTCGCACCTGTTTCTCTGCCGCATCATCCCGGATTTTGAGCGCGAGGAGGTCTTCCCCGACGCGCTGCTCGGCGTGCTGAAGCAGTGCGCACAGGACTATGAAAAGCTGCTCGTCATCCCCTGCTCGGACTATTACACGGGTCTTCTCTGCCGCCACTACGACCATTTCGAGGGGCTCATCGCCAACCGCTTCATCTCGGATGAGCTGCTTGAAACGTTCGACACGAAAGACAAGTTCTACGCCCTCTGCGAGCAGTGCGGCATGGACTATCCCAAGACCGTCGTCGCCTCTCCTGAGGAGCGCGAGAGCGTCGTCGACCGCCTTCCGTTCGACTTTCCCATCGTCGTCAAGCCTGAGAATTCCAATGCGCTCGACTATCTCCGCTGCCATTTTGAGGGACAGAAAAAAGTCTTCTTCTTCGACACGCGCGAGCAGTACCTCACGATGGTCCGCAGCATGAACCAGTCGGACTATCGCGGCAAGCTCATTTTGCAGGAGTTTATTCCCGGCGGCGACGACGCCATGCGCGTGCTCAACAGCTATTCGGACCTTGACGGCCATGTGCGCGCGATGTGCCTCGGCCAGCCGGTGCTCGAATACTACGACCCCAAGTCTGTCGGCAACTATGCCGCCATCATCTCGCGCGGCGATCAGGCGTTGTATGACAAAATGCAGGAGTTTCTCGAAAAGCTCGGCTACGTCGGTTTTTCGAACATCGACATGAAGTACGATTCCCGCACGGGCCGCTACGTGCTCTTCGAGATCAACCCGCGCCTTGGCCGCAGCAGCTATTTCTGCCGTGCCGCGGGGCTGAACATGATGAAACTCCTGACTGACGATGTCGTCTACGGCAAGCGCGAGGACTGCGTCTACAACCACACCGTCGCCCTCTGGCAGAACGTGCCGACCGGCATTCTGCGCCGCTATGTCAAGGATCAGGAGCTCTCCGACGAGCTCAAGCAGTTCAAGGGCACGCACACGCTCTTCTGCAAGGGCGATCTGCCGCTCTCTCGACTCTATCGCCTGCTGCGCTACTACGCCGCGCAGTACCACAACTTCCGCGACTACTACTTCGATAAAAAATAACTCCTATCAAAAGAAAAAGGAACGGCTCGTGCCGTTCCTTTTTCTTACCAGAATTTTTTCTTTTTGCACACCCACAGGCTCAGCACCACCACGGCGACGCTCACAAGAATGATCGCGGGATAGCCGTATTTCCAGTGCAGCTCCGGCATGCCGGAAAAGTTCATGCCGTACCAGCCGACCAGCAGCGTCAGCGGCAGGAAGATCGTCGTCACGATGGTCAGGATCTGCATGATGCGGTTCTGCCGGATGTCGATCTCCGACTGGAACAGCGACTGGATCTGCGTGCAGTATTCACGTAGCAGCTGCGATTCCTCGCGCAGGCGGATGACGCGCTCTTCAAATAATCGGAACAGTCCGCACTCCTCATCCGAAAAGTAGCCGTTCTCATTTTCCCGCAGCTCGCACGCCACGTCGTCGAGCTGGGAGTAGTAGCGGTACCAGGCCATCGTCTCCTTGCGCAGCTCGCTCATCGGGGCACTGAATTCCTCCAGCTCGCCCGCGAGCATGCGTTCCTCCAGCGCCGTCGCGCGGTCTTCGATCTCCTCGAGGCGGTGCAGATCCTTGGCGATCAGCAGCTCGAAGAAGTCGTAGAGAAATCGTCCGACGCTGTTTTCTGTCAGGCGTTTTTCCTTGACGATGCGTTTCAAATAAGGCTCGACCATCTCTCCGTCGTCCACCAGCACCACGCGGTCCTTCGTCACGAGATAGCCGCAGCAAAGGCGTGTGCCGTCCCTGCGGCCACGCGGCAGTGCGAGCGTTCCGCTCAGACAGTTGGAGCGCACCTCCGCCTTGCAGACGTGCGCGTCCCGCGCGCTCGGCGTATGGTGCAGCACCGCTTCGAGTCCCGGCAGCGCCGTTTCGTGCGCCAACTCGTCCGAATTCAGCAGCACCACCGCCGCGCCGCTCTCCGGCGCGCGGTCCAGCGGCGTCAGCGTCTTGCCGATCGCATACCATTTCATGTTCGTTCCCCCAATGCGTTCTTTTTCTCCCCCATTGTAGCAGAATATGAAAAAAGTACAACGCCCCGCCAGAACTTTTTCCCGCAGCGCAATATTTTATGATAAAATTTGTAAAAGCGTGAACTTTTTTGTTATCTTTTGCGTCTATACGATTGGAAGATGGAACACCGAACATTAAAAGGAGGAAATTTGGATGAAACGAAAATCTCTTCGCACGCTTGTTTGCGCGCTCCTCGCATCTCTTGCGCTCACGACCTTTGCCTTTGCCGACAACGGGCCGAAGCCCCAACTCATCGTGCGCGTCAAAAACGCGCCGCAGGAGCCCTACTATCTCGACCTGCTCGCCAAGGGTGATTGGGGCGCGGAAGATGGAAACCGTATCGACGGCATCGACTGGAACTACGACGGCAAAGAGGATACGCTCGACCCCGACCTCTTAGCACTTCTGCGCGACAATGTTCCCGCCGGTTGGCACGCCTGCGTGGCGCAGGGCACGACCGGCGCACCAATCTACGGTGAGCTATACTCAGAGAACACAGACGCCTCTGGCAATGCACTGCACTGGTTCGGCTACGTCGGTGTGCCGAGCACCTACCGCATCATCCTCGTCACCGAATCCGGCAAGGTCTGGGTCTCCGATATACTCAATCGCCGCGTTCTGCAATCGTCCGTCACGGTCAACTGGTCGGACGATACGTCGGCAGTCACCGTTTCCGTTCCCCCAATCATCCCCGGCTACTTGCTGCAATTTGTCGCAACGCTCGTGCCGACGTTTCTCATCGAGGGCGCGCTGCTGCTTCTGTTCCGCTATTCGTGGAAGAAAAACTGGGAAGCGTTTTTACTTGTCAACGTTCTGACACAGGGCTTTTTAGCCGTTGCATCTGTATATGTCACCGCACACAGCGGCGTGAGCGCTTGGTATCTCTTTTTCTTCCTGCTTCCGGCGGAACTCATCATTTTGCTTGTCGAGCTGTATCTCTACGCCGGCTGCGGCCTTCTCACCGGCCACAGCAAGGGCCGCACCGCGGCCTATGCGATCACCGCCAATCTGGCTTCCGCTGTCCTCGGCTATTATCTGGCCGAGCCTGTCTGGCGGCTCGTTGTCTCGATCTTATGATTCTGTTCACATAACATCAAGGAGGAATTCGCATGACCGACCAAGTTTTTCCCGATTTGCCGCAAACTCCCCCACCCGAACCGCCCACCGACGCTCTCGCGCAGAAGGAACCGGCCGAGGCCCTCACGCCCGCGCAGGAGATGGCCGACGCGCTCTCCGCGCCCGAAGTAGAGACGCCCGATGTGAGCGATTCGCCCTTCTGCCGCGCGATGGACTTGATCGCCGGCGGCCTCGCCGTCACCGGCGTGACGCTGAATTTCTGGAACCTCGACGTGCTGCTGCCGCTGGTCGGCACATTCTGCCTGCTCGTCGGCTTCCGCGCCCTGCGGCGGGTCAACGGCTTCCTGCGCGCGGGCTATGTCTGCGCCTGCCTGCACATGCTGCTCCTTTTTGTTGAGCTTGGGCAGGATGCCGCCGTCTGCCGCGAGACCGCCGCGGCAGACACGGTGTCCACTGCGCTGGCTTTCGGCTCCGCCGCCGTGCAGCTCGTGCTGCTCTTCTGCCTTTGGCAAGGCCTGCTCGACATGCAGCGCGCTGTCGGCAGAACGCCGCCCGCCGCTCCCGCCGCGGGCGCGCTGCTGCTCTGGTACATTCTGCTCTATGTCGCGGCGGCATTGTTTGCCTCGCTCCCCCTGCTGCTCGGCGCTTACGTCGTCTGGTATTTCTACCTGGTCGTCCGCCTCAAAAAGCTCTCGAAGTCGATGGCCGCGCAGGGCTGCGCCATCAAGCCGGTCAAGGAGCGCTTCTCGAACCCCAAGCTCGTCGGTTCGCTGCTCACCGTCCTCGCTGTCGTCATTGCCTGTGGCTTCCTGTTTTTCGGCTCCTACCGCATGGACTGGACGCCCAAAGAGACCGGCACTGACGCACAGGTGATCGAAGCCCATGAAAGGCTCCTCGCTCTCGGCTATCCCGAATCCGAGCTCAACGACCTCTCCGACGGGGACCTTCTCACCTGCCTCCGCGCCGAGCGTGTGCTCGTCAGGGAGTGCACCGGCGGCGGCTACACCAACTACAACGGCAAGTCGCAGACAAATGATGCTTTCCACATGACTGTTGTCGCCGTCGAGCGCCCCTTCGGCAGACTGTTTCTCTCCTATCATTTCCGCTGGGACGAAGGCACACATTTCTATGGCACAGAGAGCTTTGCCGTAGAGCCAAACTGCGACACCGGCAGCTGGCTTGCCGAAGAGTTCTCCGGCCGGGTGTTCTATGACAGTCCGGACGGCACGACCTATACCGCTCCCTACATTGATCCCGGCACAGAACAGGCCAGCCTCAGCAACTGGTACGAAAATTGCTTCCGGCAGCTCTACTGTGCCGACCTCTCTTTCCCCAACAGCGGCACGAACCGGCGCGGCTATATCGCCTGCTCACTTCATCCCCTCAGCGATGATGCGTCCCGCCTTAACGGACAATTTTATTATGTCCACCAGAGCAGCCGCTTCCAGTACCCCATCCAGACCGCGCGCGAATATCAGGATTTCAACGTCGACAAGCACCGCCGCAGCTACGCGCCGTTCGAGCGCATGCAGGATTATTTCGTCCTTCTCCGGAACGAAGACGGCGTTTGGCGTATTCGTCAATAATTCCGCAGGAATGCCGCAGCTTCTGCGGCGTGTAATCAAAGGGGGCATTCTCTTTCACAAAAGAGAATGGCCCCTTTGAAACCCCAAGAGAAAGGCTTAGATTGGCAGTCTCAGGCTTGCGCAAGTCTCTTGCCTCCGGAATGGAAATGCCTGCGCGCGGCGTTGCCGCGTTTAGTGTTGCTATACGACTTGGTGTGCTTCTATTATCCGCTGCCGCTCTGCTGATCTTGTAGGAGTACAAACTAATTTCCGTCTACCGCCAGTCCCCACAATGCGGCGAGCGCCAGCAATGCCGCATCCCGCAGGCAGTCTGCCGCCGAGCAAACGTCACTCGCGCCTCACGATAGTAAGGCGCGGTTGCGACCTGTCACGAATCGCAGAGATTCATGGCGAAGCCATGTACACCGCACTTACACTGCGCAGCGCGTGCAGTCATTCAAGATAAAAACTGCCAATGTACGGGGTCAAGGGGCAGAGCCCCTTGCGTTCT
>JBBNGO010000080.1:0-9969 GCA_040095065.1 Hominicoprocola fusiformis | reverse complement strand
GTGAGGCGCGAGTGACGTTTTCTCGGCGGCAGACTGCGTGCGAAATAGCGGCATTGCTGCGCTCGCCGCATTGTGGAATGCTCCGGTAGACGGTGATTAGGCTGCACTACCGCGAGACTGGCAGAGCGGCAGCGGATAATAGGAGCACACCAAGTCGTATAGCAGGGGCAAACGCGGCTCTGCCGCGCGCAGGCATTCCATTCCGGAGGCATAAAGACTGTCAAGCCCGAGACTGCCAATCAGTCCCTTTCTCTTGGGGGTCAAAGGGGGATATTCTCTTTCCGAGGAAAGAGAATATCCCCCTTGATCGCACCCCCCTGCACGGTGCAGGGGAATAAGAACCAGCGCTGCCGCGCTGTAAACCCTCAGACGATAGGATCGTCAATATCTCTCGTCGCATACGCGTTCAGCGCCCAATCCGCTCGCGCGCCGGCGAGATACTCATAATACCCTTGTGCGCCGATCATCGCGCCGTTGTCACCACAGAGCTTGAGCGGCGGCATGTAGAGCCGGCAGCCGTGCTTTCGGCACTCCTTTTCGAGCTCTGCGCGGATGAACGAGTTCGCGGCGACACCGCCTGCGGCGACGAGTACCTTGCGCCCGCTTTGCTGCATGGCGAGCATCGCGCGCGGGACGAGCTCGTCGACAACGGCCTGCGTGAAGTCGCGCGCAAGCGCCGCACGGTCGAGCTGCTTTCCCGTCTGCTCGGCGTTGTGGGCAAGGTTTACGACGGCGGTCTTGAGGCCTGAAAAGCTCATATCGAGAGGGCACCCGTCAATCTTCGCGCGCGGCAGCTCGTAGACGCCGCCCTCGCTCTCGTGGGCGAGCTTGTCCATCGCCGCGCCGCCGGGGTAGGGAAGGCCGAGCACGCGCGCGGCCTTGTCAAAGCACTCGCCCGCCGCATCGTCACGCGTCGCGCCGAGGAGCGTAAAGTCCGTGTAGTCGCGCACGTCGACGATGAGCGTGTTGCCGCCGGACATGCACAGCGCCAGAAACGGCGGCTCAAGCTCTGGGAACGCTAAGTAATTCGCGGCGATGTGGCCGCGGATGTGGTGCACAGGGATGAGCGGCACATTCAGCGCGTAGGCCGCGCTCTTGGCAAAGTTCAGCCCCACGAGCACCGCGCCGATGAGACCCGGCGCGTAGGTCGCGGCCACGGCGTCGATGTCTTTTTTCTCGACGCCCGCCTCCTTGAGCGCCTGATCGGTCAGCGCGGCGATGGCCTCGATGTGCTTGCGCGACGCGATCTCCGGCACGACGCCGCCGTAGAGCGCGTGCAGGTCGGCCTGCGACGCGATGGCGTCGGAGAGGATTTTGCGCCCGTCCTCGACGACCGCGACGGCGGTTTCGTCGCAGGAGGACTCGAAAGCGAGAATTTTCATTGCTGCGCCTCCGCTTCTGCCGCGCCGAATTCCTTCGTCATGATGATGGCGTCCTCTTTCGGGTGGTCGTAGTAGTTTTTGCGGCGGCCCTCGCCGCGGAAGCCGCGGCTGCCGTACAGCGCGATGGCGGCATAGTTGCTCTCACGCACCTCAAGCGTCAAGAACGCAAGGCCGCTGCCCTCGGCGAAGCGGATAAACACGTCGAGAAGCTGCCCCGCCACACCGCCGCGGCGGCAGTCGGGGCGGACGGCCATCTTGGTGATGCAGCCCTCGTCCACGACGGCGAGCAGCCCCGCGTAGCCGACGACGCTGCCGTTTTCTGCATCCAGCGCGACTAAGAAGGCCGAGCACGCGTTTTCAAGCTCCTCTGCGAGCATGTTGCGCGACCAGGGGTTCGAGAAGCATGTGCGCTCAAGCTCGGCAACGTCATTCAAATATTCGTTCGTCATCGGCACGATGCGGACTTTTTTCTTTAACTGTTCCATTGGTTTCCTCCGGTCATTTGGCTTCCAGCCAGTTTATGCCCCAGTGGGCCTCGGCGGTCAGGGGAACGGAGAGGTGCACTGCGCCCTCCATCTCCTCGGTGAGGAGCCGTGCGACCGCTTCCTTTTCCTCCTCCGGGCACTCGACGATGAGTTCGTCGTGCACCTGCAAAATGAGCTTTGCCTTTAAGTTTTCCTTGTGCAGCCGCTCGTCGACGCGCACCATTGCGAGCTTGATGACGTCCGCGGCTGTGCCCTGGATGGGCATGTTGCGCGCGACACGCTCGCCGAACGAACGAGTATTGAAGTTGCTCGCCGCCAGCTCGGGCAGCGCGCGGCGGCGGTGCATCAGTGTTTCGACATAGCCGCGCTCCTTCGCCTGCGCGACGACCTCATCCATATAGCGGCGGATGCCGGGGAAGCGCTCAAAGTACGTCTCGATATATTCCTTCGCCTCGTACACCGGCACGCCGATGTCCTGCGCGAGCGAGAAGGCGGAAATGCCGTATACGATGCCGAAATTCACGGCCTTCGCGTGCGAGCGCATCTGCTTGGTGACCTGATCAGTCGGCACGCCGAAGACCTGTGCGGCCGTGACGGTGTGGATGTCCTCGCCGGTCAGAAACGCCTGCTTCATCGCCTCGTCGTCCGCGATGTGCGCGAGCAGCCGCAGCTCGATCTGGCTGTAGTCCGCGTCGACGAGCACGCAGCCGTCCGCGGGCACGAACATGCGGCGAAATTCGCTGCCGAGCTGCGTGCGCGTGGGGATATTCTGCAAATTCGGCTCGGTCGAGCTCAAACGGCCCGTCGCCGTGACGGTCATCTGGAAGCTCGTGTGGATGCGCCCGTCGGGCGCGATGACCTTCAAAAGACCGTCGCAGTAGGTCGAGCGGAATTTCGCGTACTGGCGGTACTGCAAAACCTCTTCGACGATGGGATTCTCCCACCGCAGTTTTTCGAGCACGTCCGCGTTCGTCGACCAGCCGGTCTTCGTCTTTTTGCCGTGCGGGAGCTGCAAGCGTTCAAAGAGCACCTCACCGAGCTGCTTGGGGGAATTGATGTTGAACGGCCCGCCCGCCTCTTCATAGATGTGCTGCTCGAGCGTCTTGAGCTGCACTTCCATCTCGCTGCCGAAGGCCGCGAGAGCGTTCGCGTCCACGCGCATGCCCGCGTGCTCCATGCGCGCGAGTACGGCGCAGAGGGGCAGTTCAACCTCATAATAGAGCTCGTGCAGCTCGCGCTTCTCAAGTTCGGGGGCAAAGGCCTCATACAGCGCATCGACGGCGCTGGTATAGACGTGGAACGCCGTCTCGGCTTCGGCCGTGTCGCCGAGCATCGAGAAAGCGTCTGGATCTAAGTGCTTCGGCTCGGCAAGCGTCTGGTGGAAGCAGGCGGCGAAGAGCGACGCGATATCGTACTTGCCCGCCGTCGCGTCGAGCAGGTACCCTGCGAGCGCGGTGTCAAAAATGAACCCTTCGATGGGAAGGTCGTTTTCGAGCAGCGTGCGCTGGAGGTCCTTGACGTTGTGGCTGACTTTCTTGATATCATCCGAGAACAGGGCGCGCAGCAGCGCGTTCCAGTCGCCCTCGTAGCGGCTGAAGTAGAACTCGGCAGAGACGGCGGTCGATTCGCCTGCAACGAAGTCGACGATCACGCCGGAAAGGTCCGGCAGCGCCAGCAGCGTCACGTGCTCCGCCTTGCGGAAGAGCGAGAGATATTCCTTGGCCTTTTCCACCGTGGTCACGGCCTCGGCGGTCACGGTGAGGTCGACCGGCTCCTCGGCGGCGGGGATGTCGGCGGGCGGCTTGAGACCGTATTTGTCGATGAGCTTGGTAAATTCCAGCTTCATAAAGAGCGGATAGAGCGCGTCTGACGGCGCCTTGCGCAGATTGTCCTGCGGAGAAAATTCGAGTGGTGCGTCCGTCACGATGGTCGCGAGGTGGAAGCTCTGGCGTGCGCTCTCCTCGCCCTCGGTGAGCTTTTTGATGACGTTCGGTTTGGCCTCGATATCGGGGAGCAGCCGGTAAATTTCGTCGATGCTCTGGTATTTCTGGATGAGCGCCATCGCCGTCTTTTCGCCAACGCCCGGCACGCCGGGGATATTGTCGCTCGCGTCGCCCATCAGGGCTTTGAGGTCGACAATGTGGATGGGCGCAAAGCCGTAGACCTCACGAAAGCTCTCGGGCGTCATGTCCTTCGTCGTGGTCTGGCCCATGCGCGTGGAAATGAGCTTGACGGTCGTGTGCTCGGTCACGAGCTGCAAAGAATCCTTGTCTCCCGTGGCGACGACACAGTCCCAGCCTGCGCTTTCGCACTTGCGCGAGATCGTGCCGATCAGATCGTCGGCTTCAAAGCCCGCGAGCTCGTAGCGGGGGATGTTCATCGCGTCGAGCACGTCCTTGAGCACCGGCATCTGCATGGCGAGCTCTTCGGGCATGGCGTGGCGCGTAGCCTTGTAGCCTTCGTACTCGAGGTGGCGGAACGTCGGCTCGCGGCGGTCGAAGGCGACGCACAGCGCCTCGGGCTTTTCCTCGTCGAGTAAGCGGCCGAGCATCGTCAGAAAGCCGAAGATCGCGTGGGTGAAAAACCCGTCGCGCGTGGTGAGCGGACGGACACCGTAATAGGCGCGGTTGATGATGGAGTTGCCGTCTAAAACCATTAGCTTCACGGCATGCACCTCCCAAAATGCAAATTTTTACTAAATATAGTATAGCGCAAAGCAAACAAAAACACAACAGAAACCGGCGGAACTCTCGGCGCGGAGTGAGAAAGTGTGGTAAAAATAAACAGAACACTTGCAATTTCTTGTCGGGATGTTTATAATATTGACTGAAAATCTGTTTTGCTTCCTAATTTTTTGTTAGGAAGCGGGCGGAAAAACAAAAAAGAAAGGGAGAAAATCATGGAAAAGCTATTTAAGCTGAAGGCCAACGGTACTACGGTACGCACCGAGATCCTTGCCGGTCTTACCACGTTTATGACCATGGCCTACATCATCGCGCTCAACCCGAACCTGCTGACCAACTTTGCAGTGGGTACGCCGCTGTGGAACGGTGTGTTCCTTGCCACCTGCATCGCCTCGGCGATCGGCACGATTTGCATGGCGTTTTTCGCCAACAAGCCGTTCGTCATGGCGCCCGGCATGGGACTCAACAGCTTCTTCGCGGTGGTCGTCGCCAACATCGCGGTCATCAACGAGTGCGAGTACGAGTCCGCGTTCCAGGCGGCGCTCGTCATCATCCTTGTCGAGGGTATCGTGTTCCTCATCCTCACGCTCTTAAAGGTGCGTGAGAAGATCGTGGAGGCCATTCCTCTCGGCGTGCGCTACGGCATCGCTCCCGCCATCGGCCTGATGCTGATGAACGTGGGCCTTGGCTCCAACGTCGGTATCTACTCTGAAAACGGCGGCCCGTTCTACATGATGCGTGACTTCTTCGGCGCGCTGACGCCCAGCATCATCAAGGGCAACATGGGCGCGGGCTACGATGCGATGGTCCTGACCGTCGTGACCGCATTCCTCGGCGTTTTCGTCATGGTCGTCCTCGCCAAGAAGGGCGTGAAGGCGGCAGTGCTGCTCGGCATGCTGTTCTCGTCCGTCATCTACTGGGCAGGCAGCGCCATCTTCCTGCATGTCAATCCGTTTGCGAGCCTCGCGACTGCGAGCTTTGTCCCGCCTTTCGCCGACATGGTCTCCACCACGCTTTTCAAGTTTGACTTTGCGGGCTTTGTGAACATCGGCTGGTTCACCGCCATCACGCTCGTCATCACCTTCTGCATGATCGATATGTTCGATACCATCGGCACGCTCGTCGGTACGGCCTCCCGCGCCGGCATGGTCGATCAGGACGGCAACATGCCCCAGATGAAGGAAGCCCTGCTGTCCGATGCCATCGGTACGGTCGCGGGCGCCTGCACCGGTACCTCCACCGTCACCACGTTCATCGAGTCCGCCTCCGGCGTGGAAGCGGGCGGCCGCACGGGCCTGACCGCGCTCACCGCGGGCATCCTGTTCCTTGCCTGCATGTTCCTCGCCCCCATCGCCGCCGTCATCCCCGGCGCTGCGACCTCCGCCGCGCTGATCTATGTCGGCGTTCTGATGCTCCAGGGCCTCAAGAATGTGGACTTCAGCGACATGGACCAAATGCTGCCGGTGTCCATCATGCTCATCGGTATGCCGATCTCCGGCTCCATCGGCCACGCCATCGGCCTGGGCCTCATCTCCTACACCTTTGTCAAGGTGCTCTCCGGCAAGGCTAAGGACGTCAGCGTTCTGACCTACGTGATCTCCGCTCTGTTCCTTGTCAAGTTCTTCGCCGTCGTGTAAGTGTGTGAAAAAACCTTAAAAAGAGCGTCCCGAACGGGACGCTCTTTTTTTCTGCGCCGCGGTATGATATCATAACGAAGATACATAGGGTAATAGGAGCGCACGGCGAAAAAACCTTGAAAAATCAAGGATTGCAACTGCCGGTTGACAAATTTGACAGTGCGCTTTCTTTCCCGCAACCGCGAAATAGGCTATGATAACGCCATCCAGAAGGCGCGGGACCGCGCCTTAGAATTTAGGAGGAAGACGATATGATCTTAGCGGATAAAATCATCACGCTGCGCAAAAAGGCGGGCTGGTCGCAGGAGGAGCTGGCAAGTCAGCTCGGGGTGACGCGCCAGTCGGTATCCAAGTGGGAGGGCGTGCAGTCCGTGCCCGACCTTGACAAGGTGGTGCAGATGAGCCGGCTGTTTGGCGTGAGCACCGACTATTTATTGAAGGACGAACTCGAAGAGGAGGAGTTCGTCGAATCCGAGGCGGACGAAACGCCGCTGCGGAGAGTGACGATGGAGCAGGCGGCGCGATACCTTGCGCTGCGCAAGGCCTGCGCGCCGAAGATCGCACTGGCGGTGGCGATGTGCATCGTCTCGCCGGTTGTGATCATTTTTCTCTCCGCCATGGCGGACGCGGGCCTGGGCGGTATTTCGGAGGATCTGGCCGCAGGTCTCGGCGTGAGCGTCATTTTGGTGCTGGTCGCCATTGCGGTGGGGATGTTCCTCTCGTGCGGGGCGAAGACGAAGGAATTCGACTTTCTTGAAAAAGAGCCGTTTGAGACCGAGTACGGCGTGAGCGGCATGGTGCGCGAGCGGCGCAAGGCCTATGAGCCGACCGCCTCGCGCTGTACGATCCTCGGCGTGGTGCTGTGCATCCTTGCTGTCGTGCCGCTGATGCTCGGGGTCGGTCTCGCGTCGTCCGATGTCGCCGCGCTGCTCGTGCGCATCGCTCCGGCGGATGTTTACGCCGCGGCGGCGGTGGATGCGCTGCTGCTTCTGGTCGCCTGCGGCGTGGGCGTGCTCGTCTGGAGCGGAACGTACACCGGCGCGATGGACCAGCTGCTCGAGGAGGGCGACTACACACGCAAAAAGAAGGCGCGCAGCGGCGTAATGAGCACAGTGTCGCTCATCTACTGGCTGAGCGTGACGGCGATTTTCCTGTTCTACACTTTCGGGCCCAAGGGGAACGGCCAGCCGCAGTATAGCTGGTTTATCTGGGCCGTTGGCGGCGTACTGTATGCGGCGGTGATGGGTATTGTGTCGCTCGTGCTGTATCACAAAGATAAAATGTAAAGCATACTTGACAAATTGGAGCAGTAGTGCTATCCTGCGAGTAAAGCAAACTTGACATTTGCAAAATGGCTCTTGACAGTTGAAAATCACATGATATTATTTTGATATCACAAAGATATTCGAAACGGCTGCAAGAAGAAAAGAGGGAGAACCTTATGCTCTATATTGAACACCTGACCAAGACCTTCGGCGAAAAGAAAGCCGTGGATGATCTGTCGCTCCACATCGCGCCAGGGGAGATCTACGGCTTCATCGGCCACAACGGCGCGGGCAAGACCACGACGCTCAAGTCGGTCGTCGGCATCCAGCAGTTCGATTCCGGCAGGATCACGATCGGCGGGCACTCCATTCAGGACGATCCCATCGCCTGCAAGAAGATGCTCGCCTACATCCCGGATAATCCCGACCTCTATGAGTTTATGACGGGCATCCAGTACCTCAATTTTATCGCCGACATCTTCGGTGTGGAGGAAAGCGCGCGGCAGGAGCGCATCCGCAAGTACGCGGACCTCTTCGAGCTGACGGGCGACCTGGCCCAGCCCGTCGCGGCCTATTCCCACGGCATGAAGCAGAAGCTTGCCATCATTTCGGCGTGGCTGCACGAGCCGAAGCTCATTTTGATGGATGAGCCGTTCGTCGGCCTCGACCCGAAGGCTTCACATATCTTAAAGGGCATGATGCGCGAGGTGTGCGACGCGGGCGGCGCGATCTTCTTCTCGACTCACGTGCTCGAGGTGGCCGAAAAACTCTGCGACAAGGTCGCCATCATCAAGGGCGGCAAGCTCATCCGCTCCGGCACGATGGAGGAGGTCAAGGGCGACGACTCACTCGAGGAGGTCTTCCTTGAGCTGGAGGGCGAATCATGCTGAAAACGCTCGTCAAGAAGCAGCTGATGGAAATTTTCCGCAGCTACTTTTATAATGCCAAAACCAATAAAAAACGTTCGACGGCGGGGATTATCGCTTATATCCTGCTCTTTGCCGCGTTGATGATCGGCCTCGGCGGGATGTTCACGGGGCTTTCCGTTTCGCTCTGTGTGCCGCTTACGCAGGCGGGGATGGGCTGGCTCTATTTTGCACTCATGTCGCTGCTCGCCATCTTTCTCGGCGCGTTCGGCAGCGTGTTCAACACGTATTCGGGCCTGTACTTCGCTAAGGACAACGACCTGCTGCTGTCTCTACCCATCCTGGTGCGGACGCTGATGGCCTCGCGGCTGCTGACGGTCTATCTCATGGGCCTCATGTACTCCGCGGTCGTCATCCTGCCCGCGGTCGTCGTCTACTGGGTCACGGTCTCGACGGCGCCGATGGCGCTCCTCGGCGGCGTGCTGCTGACGGCGCTCATCTCAATCTTCGTGCTCACGCTCTCGTGCGCGCTGGGCTGGGTCGTGGCGAAGGTGAGCCGTAAGCTCAAGCACAAGAGCTTCATCACGGTCATCGTCTCGCTCGCGGGGCTTGCCATCTACTATTTCTTCGTCTTCAAGGCGCAGACGGCCATCGAGCAGCTCGTCGCCAACGCCGCGGTCTACGGTGAGAAGATCAAGGGTGCGGCGCACCCGCTCTACGTCTTTGGCCTGACCGGTACGGGCGATGTGACAGCGATGCTGCTGAGCGCGGCGGTCATCCTCGCGCTGTTTGCGCTGACGTGGACGCTGCTCTCGCGCAGCTTTTTGCAGATCACGACTGCGTCGGGCGCATCGGGCAAGGCTGTGTACCGCGAAAAGGCCGTCAAGCGCCGGAGCATCGATGGGGCGCTTTTCGGCAAGGAACTCGCGCGCTTCACCGCGAGCCCGAACTACATGCTCAACAGCGGCCTCGGTATCCTGCTGCTGCCGATCTCGGGCATCCTGCTTTTGTGGAAGGGCGGAACGGTCGTGTCGCTGCTGAACGAGGCCTTCACCTCGCAGAGCGGCTGCGCGGAGGTGCTGCTCTGCACCGGCGTGTGCGCCATTGCGTCGATGAACGACATGGCGACGCCGTCGGTCTCGCTCGAGGGAAAGTCCCTCTGGCTCGCGCAATCGCTGCCCGTCAAGCCCTGGCAGGTGCTTCGCGCAAAGCTCAAGGTACAGCTTGCGCTCACGGCCCTTCCAGCGCTCGTGCCGCTTGCCTGCATGGCGTTTATCCTGCCTGTGACGGCGGCGCTGCCGCTCGTTTTTGCCGAGGCACTCGCGTACATCTCGTTTTCCGCGTGCCTGGGGCTGACGCTCGGCGTCGCGCGGGCAAACCTGACGTGGACGAGCGAGCTCATGCCCATCAAGCAAAGTCTGGCCGTGACGATCGCGCTGTTCGGCGGCTGGCTCTACGCCATCGTGTTCGCGGGGCTCTACCTCTGGCAGGGGTGGAAGCTCGGCGCGGCTGCGTATCTCGCCATCGTGGCGGCGGTGACGCTCGCAGTGACAGCGCTGCTTCTTCGCTGGCTCAAAACGAAGGGCGCACAGCGCTTTGCGATGCTGTAAAGGAAAATAAAATGAGAGAGTGGGGGGGGGGGGGGGGGGG
>JBBNGO010000007.1:0-72897 GCA_040095065.1 Hominicoprocola fusiformis | reverse complement strand
CCCCCGCCGCCCCCCCGCGCCGTGTCGGCGGCGATGGAAAGGCCAAGGCCTGTACCGCCCGCGGCGCGCGAGCGCATCTTGTCCACGCGGTAGAAGCGGTCGAAAATGCGGGGCATGTCCCCCTCCGGAATGCCGATGCCATTGTCGCTGACAGTGAGAAGGCAGTCCTTTTCATCCCCCGCGAGCAGCAGCTTCACAAAGCCGCCGGGGCGGTTATACTTGATGGCGTTTTCCGTCAGGTTGTAGATGATCTCGTGAATTTCATCCTCGCTCGCAAGGGTCTGTCCCTCGCGGCGAATTTCATATGAGAGGTCGACCTGCTTTTCCTCGGCCACAAGGCGCAGCATGCGCACCACGCGCGCCATCACGGACGAGAGGTCGACGCGCTGCGCCTCGGGCAGCATGCCGCTGTCCAGGCGCGTCAATCGCAGCAGATTTTCCGTGATGCGCGCCAGGCGCTCGGATTCCTGCTCGATATCGCCGACGAATTCGCGCACGGTCTGCGCGTCCATGTTCTCCGTCTGCAAAATGGAGTCAGAGAGAAGCCTGATACCAGCCAGCGGCGTTTTGAGCTCATGGCTCGCATCCGACACGAAGCGGCGGCGCGCGTCCTCCGTCGTCTGCAAACGGTCGGCCATGTCGTTGAACTCGGCGGCGAGCTCGCTGATCTCGTCGTGCCCGCCGACCTCGGCGCGGTGGCTGTACGAGCCCTCGCGCATCTTGCGGATGGCGTCGGTCAGTACGCCGAAGCGCCGCGTCAGCACGCGGGAGAGCAGCACGCTGATGCCGCCGGCGAACACCAGCACGACCACCGAAATCGTCAGGAGATTGCGCTGCAGGGACAGCAGCAGCTCCGCCTGCTCGGTGTCGTATTCGTAGGCATACACCGCGCCGATGGTCTGGCTGTGGTAGATGACCGGCGAGGCCGCGCGGCTTTTGAACGCCTTGTCAGAAAATTCGGTGTAAAAGACGTCCTCCCCGCGAAGCGCCTGCACAAGCTCTGTATAAAAGGCGTAGCGGCCGATCGCGCCGTCGGTCTCGCGCGTGTCGTACAGCACGCGGCCCGAGGCGTCCGTCACAAGCACGCGGGAGATGCCCGTCTCCTCCACGAGCGTCATCGCACCCGCGACGTTTTCCTCGCTCAGCTCTTCAAGGCCCGAGAGCGCCGTCACCATCACGGAGACGCTGCCCTGCAGCGAGCTCTGCTTAGAGCGGAACGTCAGGTTTTCCGACGTGATGAGCGGATATGTGTTCAGCAGGATCAGCACCGCCAGAATGATGGCGATATAGCTGAAGCTGAATTTTCGCTGCAGGCTCGCATGCATCTGCACGGCGCTGCCCCCCTTCTCTTTCTTTTAGTGGGAAATCAGTCCTTCAAGTAGTACCCCACGCCCCATTTGGTCAGGATGTGCTGCGGCGCGGCGGGGTTTTCCTCGAGCTTTTCGCGAAGCCGCCGGATGTGCACATCCACTGTGCGGTAGTCGCCTGCGTAGGTGTAGCCCCAGACGAGGTCCATCAGATTTTCGCGCGAGTAAACGCGGCGCGGATTCTTGACAAGAAGCTCGATGAGGTCGTATTCCTTGGCCGTGAGCTCGACGATCTCGCCGTTTTTGACGGCGACGCGCTGCTCGGGGTCGAGCGTGATGCCGCCCGCGGTCAACAGGAGCGTTTCAGGCTGCTTTTGCTGCGGTGCGGCGTTCGCGCGGCGCAGCAGCGCGCGGATGCGCGCTTTGAGCTCCAAGATGTTGAACGGCTTTGTGATATAGTCGTCCGCGCCGGACTCAAGGCCGATGATCTTATCGGCGTCCTCGCTGCGGGCGGTCAGCATGATGATGGGCACATTGGAAAATTCGCGGATGCGCATGCAGGCCGTCAGCCCGTCCACCTGCGGCATCATCAGATCGAGGATGATGAGGTCGAACCCGCCGCTTTTCGCCATGTCGATGGCGGTCGCGCCGTCGTAGGCGGTCTCGACCGTGTAGCCCTCGTTTTCCAGATTGAATTTCATGCCCTTGACGAGAAGCTGCTCGTCGTCAACCACCAGAATTTTCATTGCCATCCTCCTCCGTGAATGTGATCTCCGCGCGGAAGCCCTCGAGCTTCGCCTCTCCGATGCCCTTGACGTTCAAAAGGTCCTCCGCCGCCGTAAAATCGCCGTGCTCTGCGCGGTAGTCGATGATCGCCCGCGCGAGCGACGGGCCGATGCCCGTCAGCGTTTCAAGCTCCTCTGCCGTCGCGGTGTTGACGTTCACGAGCGTCACAACGCGCGTGGGCGCGGTGATCTCGTCGGTCTTGTCCTGCGTCGTCACGGTGTAATTCCCGTGCGAGGCGCCCTCGTAGGCCGTTTTGTGCAGAAAAACGAGCGAAACGGCGAACAGCACCGTCAGCGCGGCGAGCACAAGGTAGACGCCGCTGACTTTGGTTTTCTTTTCTTGCTTTTCCACGGTTGCGCTCGCCTGCCTTTTTTGCTATACTGATGTCGAAGCGTGCCGAACGGCGCGCTCCTCTTCACTGTATTCCATATTTGATTGTATCATACAACGAGGTATATTTCCATGAAAAAACGCCGCTTGTTTTCACTTTTTTTATCCTTTGCGCTCCTGCTCCCGCTCTTTTCACTGACGAGTGCCGACGCCTATGAGGACTTCACACTCGACGCGAAGGCCGGTCTTCTCATCGAGGCCGACACGGGCGAAATTCTCTACGAGAAAAACGCCCATCAGGAGAATTTCCCCGCGTCGCTCACAAAGGTGATGGTCGCGCTGCTGGTGTTTGAGGCCATCGACGAGGGCAAGATCGCGCTGACCGACTCCGTCACTGCGACGGAATCGGCGTTCGAGGGGCTCTCCAGCGACGGCAGCACGGCGAACATCGTCCCCGGCGAGACGATGACGGTCGAGCAGCTGCTCAACTGCATGCTCATCGTCTCGGCGAACGAGGCGTGCAACATTTTGGGCGAAACGCTCTACGGCTCGGTCGACGCCTTTGTCGCGCGCATGAACGAGCGTGCGACGGAGCTCGGCTGCGAGCACACGCATTTCGCCAACGCCACGGGCCTTCACAATTCCCAGCACTACACGACCGCGTGGGACCTCTACCTCATCACGCGCGAGGCGATGAAGCACGACAAATTCATGGAGATCTGCAACTCCAAGAGCTACACCGTGCCCGCGACGAACATGACCGACAAGCCGCGTGAGCTGCACTCGACGAATTTTCTCATCTCCAACTGGCGCGCCCGCGGTTATGTGTACCGCGACGCGCAGGGCATCAAGACCGGCTCGACACCCGAGGCGGGCTACTGCCTCATCTCGTCCGCTTTGCGCGGCAGCCGCCACATGATCAGCGTGGTGCTGGGCGCAGAGCGCGTGACGCTCGAGGACGGTGTGACCATCCAGACGCGCAGCTTCTCCGAAACGTCGCGCATGTTCGACTGGGGCTTTGACAACTTTGTTCTCCGCGACATTCTCTCCTCCTCCGACCTTGTGCAGGAGGTGCCCGTCGCGCTTTCGAGCGAGGCGAGCTACGTTTCGACCCACGCGGCGGAGGATATCTCCTGTCTTTTGCCCGACAACGTGGAGCCCGACATGCTCGAGCGCACCGTAACGCTCACGAACGACACGGTCGACGCGCCCGTTTCCGCGGGCGACGTGCTCGGCAAGCTGACGCTCTCCTACAACGGCAAAGTCTACGCCGAGACCGATCTTCTGGCACTGAACGACGTGTCGGCCTCGTGGTTCCTGACGGCGCAGCGCAGGGTGTCTGACTTTTTCGCAAAGCCGCTCGTCCGCATTTTGCTGATCGCGGTGGTATTGCTCATCGCCGCGCTCGTCGTCTATGTGACGATGTTCTCCCGCCGCCGTCGTTACGGCCACCGTCGCCGCGGCGCAGCACACAGCGGCTACCGCGGGCGGAGAAGAAGATTCTAAGTACTTCAAAAAAGCGGTAAAGCCGCTTTTTTGAGAAAGGCCACACTCCGCTTTGTGCCTTGCCGCCGCTGGCGGCTGCGACACGCGCGGAGCGAGAGGTGTCGATCGCCACGCGCTGGTCGCGGCGATCGACGATCAAAATTCTTTGCGTCTGCGAACACAAAAGCAAAAATGAAGGGACGCGAAAGCGTCCCTTTTTAGTTGAGTGTGATCACGTTGTTCCCCTGCGGGAACTCCACGAAGCGGATGGAGTAGATGTCGGCGGTAATGTAGGCGCTGCGGCCGGGGTGGAACAGCGTGATATAGTCGTTTCCGACCTCCTGTAGCGTACCGACCGCCACGACCGTGTTCTGCGAACCGACGAGGAAGCTCACGATGACTGCGCGGCCAATGTTGCGCGCGAGCATCCCCTTCCACGAATTGTAGGCCATCTTGTCGACGGTCTGCGACTCTTCGATCTTGTCGGGCGTGGGCTGGAACCGCCCGCTCGCGCCGCCCTGCAGCACGAGCGACATGCCCCCCGCCCCCGACGATCCTCCAAGCATTTCCTCATAGCTCTGGCTCGCGTTGTTACTGTTGTTATTACTGCTATTATTGCTGCTATTATTGCTGCTGCCGCTCTGCTGCGCGCTCGCCATGGCGGGCACGGCAGCCATCTGCTCATAAAGGCACGGCATGCTTTTTCCCATCTGGATCATAAAAACGTCCTCTCCCTTTCCCGTTGCTGCTGATTTGCTTTTCTCAGGTGTCGTAATACGCGGCGGTGGGGTTATAAAAACAGTGGTCGCCGATACGCATGACGAACGTCCCCACATTTGAAGGAAAATTCGCGCGGCAGGACGGCGAAAACGGGTTAAAGAACCACAGCGCCGTTCCAAGGCCGTTCAATCGGTTGCCCGCGATGGCCCAGTCCGCGATCTCGTAATGGATATCGGTCGGGCGCATGTTGTAGATATTCTGCGGATTATACGCGCCATGTTCTGCCTCGCTCGCACAGACGAACTGGCCCGGCTGAAAGATGATTTTGCGGATACTGCCCTGCCCCACGCGCGCGTATTCGCCGCCGGTCGCGCGCACGCGGTTCATCACGACGCTCGCCACGGCTTTCATCCCATTCTCGCCCTCGCCGCCCGCTTCGCACTCGATGAGGCGCGCGAGCAGCTCCCTGTCGGAATAGGCCATGTCGATCTCCTCCCCCATTTTTTCTTCCCCGCCAGTCTATGCGCTTCCCGTGCGCATGGAAACCGAGACACGCAAAAAAAAGCACCGAAAGCCGTTTTGCTTTCGGTGCTTTTGCTTTGTTCAGTTTTCTTCGTCCGGCGGCGGAAGCTCTTCCGCTTCCGGCGGCGTTGCGCCGTAGGCGCCCTTCATCTTGAGCTCCTGCCACTGCTCCTTGGTGATAAGCAGCTGGCGGGGCTTCGAGCCCTCGAACTGGCCCACGATGCCGCGCGTCTCCATCTCGTCGACGATGCGCGCCGCGCGCGAATAGCCGAGCTTTAGTCTTCTCTGGAGCATCGAGACGGACGCCTGTCCGGTCTCCATGACCACGTCGATCGCGGCGGGGAGCAGCTCGTCCGCCTCGTCGGCGGCGTTCTGCTCGGGCGCGGCATTGCCGCCGCCCTTGCCGCTGCCCTTCTCCTTTTCGGCGACGGCGGCGTTGATCTTGTCGATAACCGACTCGTCATAGTCTGTCTCGCCGTTTTCCTTGACGAAGTTGACCACGCGCTCGATCTCCTCGCTTGAGATGAAGCAGCCCTGCACGCGCTTGGGCTTGCCCTCGCCGAGCGGGGCATAGAGCATATCGCCGCGGCCCACGAGCTTTTCCGCGCCCGCGGTGTCGAGGATAATGCGCGATTCCATCGCGGAGGCGACCGCGAACGCGATGCGGCTTGGGATATTGGCCTTCATCAGGCCCGTGATGACATCCGCGGACGGACGCTGCGTCGCGATGACCAGGTGCATACCCGCGGCGCGGCCCATCTGCGCCACGCGGCAGATCGACTCTTCGACCTCCTTCGCCGCGACGAGCATCAAGTCGGCCAGCTCGTCGATGACGACGACGACGCTCGGCAGCTTTTTGAGCGTTTCGTCCGTCTCCGCCACCTTATTGTAGGAGGCAAGGTCCTTGACGTTGTGCTCGGAGAACATCTTGTAGCGCTTCATCATCTCGTACACGGCCCATTGCAGCGCACCCGCGGCCTTCTTCGGGTCGGTGACGACGGGGATGAGCAGGTGCGGGATGCCGTTGTAGGGCGCAAGCTCGACCATCTTCGGGTCGACCATGATAAAGCGCACCTCTTCGGGCGTTGACTTATAGAGCATCGAGACGATCAGCGAGTTCGTGCACACGGACTTACCGGAGCCCGTCGTACCGGCGATAAGCACGTGCGGAAGCTTCGAGATATTCCCGACGATGTTCTTGCCGCTGATGTCCTTGCCGACGGCGAAGGCCGTGGTGGAAGGATGGGTGGTGAACTCCGTGGATTCGAGCACCGTGCGGATGCTGACGGGCGAAACGAGCTTGTTCGGCACCTCGACACCCACGACGGAGATCTTGTCGGGGATGGGCGCGATGCGCACGCCGCTCGCGCCCAGCGCAAGGGCGATATCGTCCTGCAAATTTGTGATCTTCGAGAGCTTCACGCCCTGACTGAGCGTGAACTCATAGCGCGTGACCGACGGGCCGCGCACCACATCGCCCGGCTGGGCGTCCACGCCGAAGCTCGTGAGCGTCTGCGCCAAGCGGCGGGAGTTGTTGCGCAGCTCCGCGCCCGCCTCGGCGGCGTTCGTCACGCTGCCCTCTTTTAAGAGCGTGATGGGCGGATACTGATATGCAGGCGGCTGGGGCTGCGCGTCGCTGCCTTCGATCTCGCGCGTGACCTCCTCGCGCGCGGCATCGACCTCGGCGCGGCGGAGCTTGTCCTCCTGCTTGTCGGTCAGCACGGCGGGAACCGTCGTTGCTGCTGCGGCTGCGGTGACGGGCGCGCTCTGCACGCTCGGCGTGGGCGCGGCAAACGGCGTGTGCATCACAGGTGCGGGTGCCGGGACGACCGGCGCGGGCGCGCTCGGCGCTGTATCAAACGGCGGCAGGTCGAAGTCGTCGGCCTCCACCGTCACAGGCTTAACGGGTGCGGACGGCGCGGCGGCAGGCAAAACGGGTGCAGCGATTTTTGTCTCCGCGGCACTTCCGCCCGCTAACAGCTCGTCGGGGCTCTTGATATTATCGGACTTTTTGCGGAAGAAGCCGCCCGTGGGATTTTTCCTGATGACGCGCTCCTCGCCGTCGAGCGGAATGTCGATGGCGGCGTCCGGCGTATGGACCGGCGAACTGCGGCGCGGCACATGGGTGCGCTGCGGCGGAAGGTCCTCTTCCTCCACTGGCTCATAGGGCACGCGCTCGTGCGAGCGCACGGCCTCGATCACGGCGGCAGGCGTCAAGCGGAACGCCATCATCAAAAACGCGACGAACAGCACAACGAGCAGGACCATCGCCAGCACCTTTTTCACCAGCAGCACCAGCATGATCGCAAGCGATGCAGACACCGCGCCGCCGGACTCGAGCGCGTTGCCACTCGTCCACAGAAGCTTCAAAATGCCGTCCATGTTGACATACTCCTCCTTGCAGAGGGCGATGTGCATGATCGCGCCGAACACGACCGGCAGCAGCGCCGTGCCGACAAGGCAGGACGCGACGTTCCGCCCACGGTGGAAGAGCAGGATATAGCTCCCCAGCAGCAGCGCGGGCGCGACGAGGTAATAGCCCCAGCCAAAGAGCGACCGGCACAGCTTCGCCGGCTGATCGAGCAGCCACGCCCCCGACTGGAAATAGCTGAAGCCCAGGCACAGCGCCAGCACCAGCAGGATTGCGCCCGCGACCTCGCGGCGGATGGGGCGCTTTTGATTCTTCTTCGCCGTGCGCTTGCCGGAAGACGAGGAGCGGGACGAACCCGTCGTTTTCTTTTTCGTTGTGGTGGTTTTTTTCTTCTGTTGTGCCATGATTCACCTCAGAATCAAAAATTAGTGCAGGATCGTGAGCACCAGCGTCAGCACGCCGGCGGCCCAGCAGTAATAGGCAAACGCGCCGAAACGGCCCTTGTCGGCAACATAGCGCAGCAGGCGGATGCTCGCATAGCCGGACACCGCCGCGACGACGACACCGACGAGGTACACGGGCACGCTGGAGAAGTCGATGCCCGCGTCGATCGCGTCTTTGAGTGTCAGGATGTTCGCCCCCAACACCGCGGGGATGGAGAGCAGAAATGCAAAGCGCACGGCAAACTTGCGCTCAAAGCCCGTGAAGCAGCCCGCCGTGATCGTCATGCCGGAGCGGGAAATGCCTGGGCACAGCGCGATGGCCTGACCGATACCGACAAGCAGTGCGTCGAGCATTGTGGCGGTCTTTTCCGTCTTGCGTCCATGGCGCACGCGGTCGCTCGCAAAGAGCAGGATGCCCGTGACGATCAGTGCGCCGCCGATAAAGTACATATTATCACTCAGCTCTGTGAAAAAACGGCGAAACGGCACCATGACGAAAAGCGGCAGCGTGCCCACAATGATGAGCAGAATAAGGCGGCGCGCAGGCGGCACGGGGTTCGGCGTGCGATGATGGGCAAGGTCGCCGATGCCGGTGAAAAACTCCACGATCATATCGCGGATATCATCCCAGTAAGCGGCAAACACCGCCACGAGCGTGCCGAGGTGGAGCAACACATCGAAAAAGTCGGGCACGTTGCTCGCGCCCTGCATGTTTAGCAGGTGCTCCGCGATGGCGAGATGTCCGGAGGACGAGATCGGTAAAAATTCCGCGATCCCCTGCACAAGGCCAAGGATAACGGCGGTCAAAACTGACATAGAAAACAACTCCTTTTGCGTTTTGTTCTGTAATGGCAATATTCTAACAGGATAATTATAGCACGCTTGTTCGCGGAATACCACCCCGAATTGCCGCATCTTCTTTTTCTTTCCTTTTTCGGCACATCCCTTGCGAACGCAGGGCGAATGTGCTATGATCGGTGCGGACTATCAGAAAAGGAGAGATAGAAATGACCTATAACTACCGCACCAAGGGCGTTTGCTCCAAGGAAATGCACATTGAGCTGAACGATGACCACACCATCAAGAGCGTGGAGGTCATCGGCGGCTGCAACGGCAACCTCCAGGGCATTTCGCGCTTGGTCGAAGGCATGAAGGCCGAAGACGCCATCGAGCGCATGCGCGGCATCCGCTGCGGCTTCAAGAATACCTCCTGCCCCGATCAGCTCGCCATCGCGCTGGGCGAGGCGCTTGCGCAGGACAAGCAGTAAGTCGTCATTTTTTGCCCGCGCGGTGCATCGCGCGGGCAAAAATGCATAAAATCCTGCAAAATGCCGTTTCCCTCTCTGGACAAACGGCGATAAACTGTGTATACTGTTAAAAAATAAGCATTCAACGCACTATCAACGCAAAACATTTCGCTTTTGCCGGTCTGACGGGGGAACTTCATGGACATTGATATGGATATCAAAGAGCTCGAAGCGTTCGTCTACGTGGTGGAAAACTGCAGCTTTTCCCGCGCCGCGGAGCTGCTGCACCTGACGCAGCCGACCATCAGCTCGCACGTCTCCGCACTGGAGAGAAAACTGAATATCAAGCTCATCGTCCGCACCACGAAGGAAACCTACCCCTCCGACGCGGGCAAGCTCCTCTACAAATACGCCAAGGAGATCTTACAAGTGCGCGAGAATGCGGCCATCGCGCTGCGCAACTTTTCTCAGGAGATGAAGGGTACGATCTCCATCGCGGCCTCCACGGTGCCGAGCCAGTATTATCTGCCGCACCTTTTGCAGGACTTCCGCGCCCGCTATCCGGACATCACCTTCAATATTCAGATGGAGGACAGTCCCAAGGTCGTGGAGCTCGTGGCCACGCGCAGCGTGGAGATCGGCTTCTGCGGCACGATGGTGGCGAGCCACAAATGCGTCTATCAGGATTTTGCCAGCGACCCGATGGTGCTCATCACGCCGAACACCGAAAAGTATCAGGCCTTTGCGGGCAAGCCCTTCCCCATCGAGCAGCTCAAGGAAGAGACGTTCATCAGCCGCGAAAAGGGCAGCGGCACCTATCAGGCGGGCAAAGAGCTCTTAAATGAGCTCGGCATCGACATCGCCCAGCTGCGCACCGCGGTCGAGATCCGCTCGACCGAGAGCGTCAAGCAGATGGTCAGCGAGGGCTTAGGTGTCGGCCTCATCGCGCAGAGCGCCGCGCAGGACTATGTTCAGTTCGGAAAGCTTCTCGCCTTTCCCTTCCCCGACTCGCGCTTCCGCCGCCAGCTCTACATCGTCAAGCACAAAAACAGCATTTTGTCGCCCATCGCGCAGGTGTTTTACGACTATGCGCGCAAGACAAAGGACAAGTCCGCCGCAGAGTAAAAAAGAAAAGCATCCGCTCATAAAGCGGATGCTTTTTTACAGGGAATCGGCGTTTTTTTATCCGCTTTTTTCGCGAAATTGTCATTTACATTTTCTCCGCTCTGGTATATGATATTGCAATAGGTCAACGGCTGCGCTGCACCGGTAAAGCAGCAGGCCTTACGGGAGGGAAAGCGATGGACTGCCGCGATTCCGCGCTGTTTACAGGCGTGGACGAAGCATCGTGCGAAAATATGCTGCGCTGCTTCAGCGCGTATGAGCAGCGCTTCAGCGCAGGACAGACTATCCTCACCTGCGGGCAGCAGCAGGACATGATCGGCGTGCTGCTCTCGGGCAGCGCGGCGCTTCTGCGCCTGCACGCCGACGGCAACCGCACCGTGCTTGAAAGCATGGACGAGGGCAGCGTCTTTGGCGAGGAGCTGGCGTTCACCGGCTTTCGCGACGGCAGCGCGCTCATCGAGTGCCGCGAGGACTGCCGCGTCATCTTCATGCGCTATGACCAGATCACAAAGCGCTGCGAAAACGCCTGCGCCTGCCACAGTCAGGTCGTAACGAACCTCTTCCAACTGCTCTCGAAAAAGTCCCTGCATCTGAGCCGCCGGATCGAGGTGCTCGCCTGCCGCTCCATCCGCGAAAAGCTGCTGTGCTTTTTCGAGCAGCTCGCCGACGAGCACGGCAGCCGGACGTTCCCCCTGCCGTTTTCCCTCAGCATGCTTGCCGACTACATCAGCGCCGACCGCAGCGCCATGATGCGCGAGATGCGCAAGATGCGCGAGGAGGACCTCATCAGCACTGAGGGCCGCAGCGTGACGCTGCTTTAGTTTTTTGCAAGTATTTTTCGTAAATGCAAGTTTTCCTGCATCGTCAGAATTTCGACATTCATTGACGCAAGAAAACTTTCATGATATAAATATAGCATCATTCCATATTCCCGGCGCTGCGTCCAGGAATCCCGCCTGCCGTTCTCCCCGGACGGCACGGCGCTGAATCTCAACAAAAAGGAGAATCATTCATGTATCGCATCGTGAAGAAAGAAGCGCTCAAGCCCACCGTGACCCTCTACGAGATCGAGGCGCCGATGGTGGCAAAGAAGGCCGAGCCCGGCCAGTTCATCATCCTGCGCGTCGATGAAAACGGTGAACGCATCCCCATCACCATCCACGACTTCGACCGTGAGAAGGGCACCGTCACCATCATCGTGCAGACGATCGGCGCCACCACCGAAAAGCTCAGACATAAAGCCGAGGGCGAGTACATTCAGGACTTTGTCGGCCCGCTGGGCCGCCCGACCGAGACCGAAGGCAAGAAGAAGGTCTGCGTCGTGGGCGGCGGCGTCGGCTGCGCCATCGCTTACCCCGTTTTGAAGAAGTTCCACGACTGCGGCGCGGAAGTCCACGCGGTCGTCGGCTTCAAGAATAAGGACCTCGTCATTCTTGAGGACAAGTTCCGCGCGGCTTCGAGCGTTCTGAAGCTGATGACGGACGACGGCTCTTACGGCGAGAAGGGTCTTGTCACCGACGCGCTCAAAGCGCTCATCGACGCGGGCAACCAGTATGACGAGATCTTCGCCATCGGCCCTGCCATCATGATGAAATTCGTGTCCAAGACCACCGAGCCCTACGGCATCCCCACCACCGTTTCCATGAGCCCGATCATGGTCGACGGCACCGGCATGTGCGGCGGCTGCCGCCTCACCGTCGGCGGCGAGACGAAGTTCGCCTGCGTCGACGGCCCGGACTTCGACGGTCACAAGGTCGACTGGGACGAGAGTCTCAAGCGCGGCAAGATGTACTTCGACTGGGAGCGCCACAAATACGAAGAGACCTGCAACCTGTTCAGCAAGGAGGTTCAGTAATATGCCTAACATGAGTCTGAAGAAGAACGAAATGCCCTCGCAGGAGCCCAACGTCCGCAACAAGAACTTCCTGGAGGTCGCGCTCGGCTATACCGAGGAGCAGGCGCTCGATGAAGCGGCCCGCTGCTTAAACTGCAAGAACCATCCCTGCGTTTCCGGCTGCCCGGTGCAGGTCAAGATCCCCGAATTCATCAAGAAGATCACCGAAAAGGACTATGAGGGCGCCTATCAGGTCATCCACGAAACCTCTTCCCTGCCCGCCGTCTGCGGCCGCGTCTGCCCGCAGGAGACGCAGTGCGAATCGAAGTGCATCCGCGGCATCAAGGGTGAGCCGGTCGGCATCGGCCGCCTCGAGCGTTTTGTCGCCGACTGGCACAACGCAAACGTGCAGGAAGCGCCCGCCAAGCCCGTCTCCAACGGCCACAAGGTCGCCGTCATCGGCTCCGGCCCCAGCGGCCTCACCTGCGCAGGCGACCTTGCCAAGAAGGGCTACGATGTCACCGTTTTTGAAGCGCTCCACCTTGCCGGCGGCGTGCTGGTCTACGGTATCCCCGAGTTCAGACTTCCCAAGGCCATCGTGCAGAAGGAAGTCGACGGCCTGAAGGCCCTCGGCGTCAAGGTCGAGACGAACATGGTCATCGGCCGCGTCGTCTCCATCGACGAGTTGATGAGCGAGTACGGCTTCGAGGCCGTGTTCATCGGCTCCGGCGCGGGTCTTCCGATGTTCATGCACATCCCCGGCGAGAACCTCTGCGGCGTTTACTCTGCCAACGAGTTCCTGACCCGTATCAACCTGATGAAGGCTTATAAGGACGGCTCCGACACGCCCATCATGCCGCTCGCCGGCAAGCGCGTCGCCGTCGTCGGCGGCGGCAACGTCGCCATGGACGCCGCACGCTGCTCCAAGCGCCTGGGCGCGGACGTGTACATCGTCTACCGCCGCGGCATGGAAGAGCTCCCCGCCCGTCACGAAGAGGTCGAGCATGCCGAGGAAGAGGGTATCATCTTCAAGACGCTCAACAACCCCGTCAAGATCAACGGCGATGAGAAAGGCTATGTCTCCTCCATGACCTGCGTGGAGATGGAGCTGGGCGAGCCTGACGCCTCCGGCCGCCGCCGCCCGATCGAAAAGGTCGGCAGCGAACACGATCTGCCGGTCGACTGCGTCATCATGTCGCTCGGCACCACGCCGAACCCGCTCATCAAGAACACCACCCCGGGCCTTGAGGTCAACCGCAAGGGCGGCATCGTCGTCAACGAGGCCGGTCTCACCTCTCACCAGAACGTCTACGCCGGCGGCGACGCCGTCACGGGCGCTGCCACCGTCATCCTCGCCATGGGCGCCGGCAAGCTCGGCGCGAAGAGCATCGACGAGGCACTGAGCAAATAATTTTCGTCAGCGAAAGCGCGCAGAAGCGTACTTCTGCGCGTTTTCTCAATACCATTTCTCACGAAGGGAGAACTATTATGAATCTTTGGCATGATATTGCACCGGCGCGCGTGCGCCCCGAGGACTTTTTCGCGGTCATCGAGATCGAGAAGGGCTCGAAAAATAAGTACGAGATGGATAAAGAGACCGGCGCGCTGCGTCTCGACCGAATTCTCTACACCTCGACTCACTATCCCGCCAACTACGGCTTCATCCCCCGCACCTGGGCGGACGACGGCGACCCGCTGGACGTTCTGGTGCTCTGCTCTGAATGCATCCGCCCGCTGAGCCTCGTGGAGTGCTACCCCATCGGCGTTATTTCGATGGAGGACAGCGGCAGTCTCGATGAAAAGATCATTGCCATTCCCTTCCAGGATCCGACCTACAACACCTATCAGGACATCTCGGAGCTGCCGAACCATGTGGCAAGCGAAATCCGCCACTTCTTCCGCGTCTACAAGAGCCTGGAGGGCAAGGAGACCGTCGTCAGCGACGTCCTCGGCCGCGAGGAAGCCATCAAGATCATCATCAAGTGCCAGAACGCTTATATTGAAAAATATTGCCGTTAAAGCAAGAAAGGGAGCACCGGATTGTTGATCCGGTGCTCCCTTTTTGCTGTTTTTCCGTAGCTTATATCGCGTTGGACCGTACAAGGTCCCCTTTCCGCAGCAGACATTTTCGTGCTCTCCCGCGACTTGCCCCATAACGGTAAAAGCAGGCACCCGATTTCGGGTGCCTGCTTTTGTGTTGAGTATTTGATTTTTACTTGCCCTGATAGGCTCTGTAGAGGAACGTCACGATCTCTGCACGGGTGCAGTCCGCATTCGGGCTGAACGTCGTGGCAGAAGTACCGTTCGTCACGTTGTTCGCTACCGCCCAGTTGACGGCGTCAGCGTAGAACGCGTTCGCGGGAACATCCGTGAAGCTCGTGCTGCTCTCGACCTTCTTGCCGAGGGCGCGGTACAGGAACGTTACGCTCTGGCTGCGGGTGCAAGTCGCGTTCGGCGCAAACTGCGTCGCGCTCACGCCGTCGGTGATCTCCTTGCCGACCGCCCAATCGACCGCGTCGTAGTAGTAGGCGCTCTTGGGCACGTCGGTGAACGGCAGGCCGTCATCCGGCTCCGGCTCGGGGTCGGGCGTCGTGGCGGAGGGCGCGGAGGCGCGGCGGGAAACCGTCAGCGTGTAGCTGGCAGAGGCTTCGTCATAGTTGTCGCTGCCAGCCGCCGTCGCAGTGATGACTGCCGTGCCGACACCAACGATCGTCACCTCGCCGGTCGCGGCATTGACCTTTGCAACAGATTCATTGCTGCTTTCATAGGTAATCTCGCCGAACGTCTTATCCTCGTTCACAGTCAACTTGTTCGTGAAATTCGCCGCGCCAATGCGCTTGCTCACAGACTTGGTCTCATAGGAAATGTCCCGCGCAGCCTTGGTGATGGTGAGCACGGCAGAGCCGGTGATCGTCATGCCGCCCTTGGTGGCCTGCCAATAGACTGTCACCGTGCCAACGTCCGTCAGTGTAATGACATCGTCGGAATACGTGCCCTCACTGCTGGTCTTGTACTGGACGTTCACACCCTCAGCGGGAGTCGTTTCGACCTTGATGCTGTGCTTCTTGCCGTCATAGGTGACGGTGAGGCTGTCCGACGTGGCGGTGAAGTCGCCATTCAGAGTATAGGGCTTCGTCTGCTCACCGCTGTAGTTACCGGTAAAGGTGATGGTAAACTTTCCGTCCGCGGCACTGATCGTATAGTCCGTGCCCTTCACAAGCTCGGTGCCGTTGTAGATCACGCGGACATCATCAAGGTCCGCCCCTGCGGCAGTGTCGTCGGCATAGCTATCGCTGACACCAACGATTTCGACGGTCTCACTGCTCATATTCTTCGCAGCCACAGTGACAGTCTTCGAATACAGCGGCTTGCCGTTCCAAGAGAAGATGATCTCCTGCTCACCAGCCTCCGCAGCCTGCCAAAGACGATGAAAAATCTCGGATACTATGTAGCCCCTGAAGATGTGGGAGTTGAAATGCGGTCCATCGCCTCGCAACATCCTGAAGTGCTTTCTGCGCCCAGACGAGATCTGGACCTGATTGAACCGGGTTACTATCTGGAAGCCATCGGAGCATTTCGTGGATTCATTCAGGACATTCAAAAGGCACGACCTAAACTGGAGGAACAGCAGATCCACGCCGAAATGGAGATAGAGGATCTTCTGCACGCGGCAGAGTTCTATGATTTGGCCTGCGATCAGGGCTTTGATATCTACCAGCGCCTCCGTGAAGCACGGATACGGCGTCGTAATTGCAAAAACGCCGTCGCTTGGATTGACTTCGTTTTAGATGCCAATCCCGATGAGTTTCTGCGCCACGATCCATCACCGCGTATCAGCGGAACGCAACACCGGCAGTATCGCCCCAGGGCGCTGCCTGAGTTGTTCGAGGAACTGAGCAGTCTTTCATAAAAAAGCATCTCCAATGCGATACTGCATTGGAGATGCTTTCGATTACAGGCATATTGTCATATAGGGCGGGATACAAAGGATATCATCTTTCTCAATGAGATTGCGCGGGTGAATAATATAGCATCCGCCAATCCTGCTCTTGTATTTTTCCTTGAAGCGCTTTAGAGATTCAAAGGAATACTTAGCGCTGGACTTCACTTCGATGGGATACATCTTGTACTTCGTCTTACTGTTATTGGCGATAATAAAGTCGATCTCAATGTCATTTCTGCGCTTTTCCGCATTGTACTGGGTATAGAAGAACAGGCGGTGTCCATTAGAAACCATCATCTGTGCAATCACATTCTCGTAAAGCATTCCCTCATTCAGTCCGAGCTTTCCTGCAAAGATCTGCTTGTAAACCTCGTCCTCCAGAAGTTCGTTTTCGTCAAATGCATGGCTGACAAGCAATCCAGTATCACCTAAATAGCATTTGATGTAGGTATCCGACTCTGTGAGAGACAGGCCAACATTCGGATCACTGACGCGCCTACACTCGTTTGCAATCATGGAGTTCGACAGCCAGAAGAAGGTTTCTTCATATTGATCTGCCATAGAGCCTTCTACGATTTTGTTGAAGACAACTCGTTTTTCATGTCTGGACAGCAAACCGGGGATCTGGTCGAAAATAGCCAAAACCTTGGAGCGATATTGTGCTTTGATTTTCATGATGTCATTGCGGTAAAGCTCCAGAATATCCCGCTTTTCAACATCCGATTTTCCAAAGTCTTTTTGACCTTCAAGAAAAGCAACAATGCTCATGGGCATACCGCCCACCAGCAGGTATTGCTTGAACAAAAGCATGGCCTTATTGTGCATACTTCGCTCCAGAGGGACTCTCTTCTCGAAACAATCTCTGATATATGGGATCAGCGGCGCTTCGTTAAGTGCCCAGCAGAATTCCTCAAAATCCAGCGGGTACATCTTGAGATGCCGTTCTTCTGAAGGAATCACAATATCCTTTACATTTTCTTTGATTGAGATCAAAGAACCTGTTTCAAGGAAATCATACCGACCATCTGCCACCAAATACTTGATCGCTTCGCGTGCTTTGGGGAAAAGCTGAACCTCATCAAAGATAATCGCACTTTCGCGCGGGTAGAGCTGTACGCCGTATTGAACAGACAGTAGCATATAGAATGTGTCGAGATCATTCAAATGCAGTTGAAAATAGCTCTTGACATTTTCAGGGGCCTTTGCAAAGTCAATGAGGATATAGCTTTTATATTCGTTTTTGGCGAATTCCTCGACTACGGTGGATTTTCCAATTCGACGAGCACCTTCCACCAACAGAGCTTTCTGCCCGTTAGCCTCCTGTTTCCATGCGAGAAACTTGTTATAAATCTTTCGTTTGAAAAGCATGTGCATCACCTCACAGATAGAATAGCACATCTCCCGATAATCCGCAAGTTTAATATAGCAACATTTTCTGACAATACTCATGTTTATGAAGACTGTAATTTTCGATAACCCGCAGGTTTAAGGGCGTGCAATGTAGTAGTCAAGAAAAGTAGACACGACAAATATTTATTTTTAGTTTACTTTTTCAAAAGTAGAAGATGAAGAACATTTTTGCGGAAGTTGCTTTTTCAAAAGTGGACACGGACAACAATTTTTGCTGAAATCCTTTTTCAAAAGTGGACACGACGATTCAATGCCTTGTAAGGCCCTTGTTTGCAAGGGATAGTAGTTTTTGGATAGAGTAGAGCGACAAAATCAAAAGTAGACACAGCACAGGGTTATTTTTCTGTATCTTTCCGCTTTTGCACGAATTTGGGTTCTTCGGTCAGGATGCGCTTTGAAAAGGTATCCTTCTTTTCAAGCTCACCTCGATAGAAACGCTTGCAGTAGTTATCCGGTGTGTCATAGCCGATTGCAAAGCAGGGACGCTGCCGGTTATAAAAGTCAACATAGCGGCACAGGACATCTTTCACGGCATCTCTCGTACGGCATTCTTCTAATCGAAAATCGATGAATAGTTCTTTTTTTATCCAACCGTTTAGAGCCTCATTGACAGGATTATCCGTTGGTTTACCTGCCTGCGCCATGGAGCGGACAAGGTTGCTGTCCTGAATCAGTTCGTTGTACGCTTTTGAGGAATACACAGAGCCTTGGTCGGTATGGATAATGGTTGGTTCTTTCTTTCCACGCAGCATCTCAACGATATGGGCAACTTTATATTCACACAGGGATTGCCCATTTTTTACGCCATTTATGATGCGTTTTTTCAAACCACTTTTCCCACCTCAAACGGGCTTTACACCACTTTTCCCACCTCAAAAATAGTGGTTAATTTTCGCCAGACCACAACATATTGTGGTCGATTTCCTCAAAAATCAGACCCCACAGATTTAAGTATCCGAACAATAGGTAAAGAAAAACCCCGGAAAACCGAAGTTTTCCGGGGAAAATAGAACTTTTTTAGCGCTTGCTGAACTTTAAGAGCCTCGTGCTGGCCCCGCCAAACATCCGGTCATTTCTTCGCTTTCTACCTGATTTTTGGCTTAATACCACGGTTTTTCTGCACATCAGATTCTAATTTTCATCCTCGTGCATGACGCACGAAAAGCAGGTTTTGCTCCTTATGTGTGCCTTGCGTATTGCTGCCCAGGGCAACGCAGGACAACAGTAGGGAAAGAAACTTGGTTGCTGTTCTTGGAGTCACCTCAATTTTTTTAAACAGCAAAGGAGCGAACAAAATGGATAAATTGGTTTCCTGTAAGTTCAACATAGATACTGCTTGTGTCGACCTACGATATGCTGATGGAGAAGTCCTAAGCATTGACTGTATCGCTGTTGAGGATGAATTTGGCTACTCTCCCCACGCCCGTGCAGAGCTGGACTGGTTAATCTACAACGACCCTTTGTCCTATGTACAGATGCTTCTGGATGACAAACTGGAAGAATATATCAAAAGTGCAATAAACCCGCACAACTTAGTTTCAGATGAAAACTAATTGCTAATATCGCACAGGGCTACCTCGTTTTGAGGTAGCTTTTTCCTTTGACACCCTTCAAAATACTCAGATTGCAAATCGGCATTGGAACAGATCGTTAATAGCTCTTTGAATTTGCTTGTCCTCAAGACCAGATATTTTCAACTGCATAGCATAAATAATTCGCTGTAAAAAAATTAAATCCAACAAGGATAATCCAATGAAATCCTTGTCCAAGTCTCCATGTGCAAAATGATTTCTCTGGTCCCCAAGCCTTTTGCCCATATCGGTATAATTCAATTCCTCTTTATTAAAACCATATAACTGTTGTCCAAAAGGCTCTAACAACGCTCCCATATCAGATCCAATCTTTTCGATTTTGTTGGCCAGGCTCGGACGGCGCTCTATACAATTTAATAGGGATTTGTAAATTTTCTTAGTCTTTCCACTACTTGTGTCAATCAGCTCATTAAGTTTTTGGGAAACTATGAGTTCAGCCTCTACTCGTTCTTTGCTCTTGCAGATTCCATCAGGGAACAGTCTATCAAACTCCCATTCGAACGCTGCTGCAATCATTACAAAACGAGCAGCATCGATATGTTTACCACTCTGAAAAGAATCCGGTAAATGACGCAAATAAAGCTTCTCGCTTGCAATGTCAGACAAGATTTGTCCCTCATGACCTGATATATATGCCTGCTTAATATATCGTCCATCCTTTAGAGTTTGAATTTCTGTGTCTACACCTTCATCCAAAACATATAACTCTGCAAAAGTCTCGTGCGTTCCATCTTCACAAGGAGCAGCCAATTCTACTTTGCTAAACTCTACATTTTTCCGATAACAAAGGAATTGAATAAATTGCTTTCCTATATACCAAAGCCTAAGAACGAATCTATAATCATCGGTAGCATCAAACTCGAACATCATATTTGACGAAAGCGTCATGGGAGGCTCCCATATTTTCGTACTCATCATACGAGAAATGCCAAAATAAACAGAAACATTTTTCCCATCCACAACAAATGGCTGTCTTTTAGTTGTCGTACACTCGAAATCCCTTGCCGTTACCGAAAACGTGCCACTGTTCATAAACGCTTCTATATCCAGTGTACATTCTATGGCTTGATTTGTAGGGTGAATACAGTTGATTTCTGGTGCATTAAAGCTGATTCGATCTATAGAATCTCTGACATACTTACATATAATGTAGGCTTTCAAATCAATAAACAACACTGAATTTTGCTTGGAAATATACGCTCCCTTTTGGGGCAAGAAAATGATTTGTTTGCTACTTTCGTTGCAGTTCCCGACCAAAATATCTTCTTCCATACGAGGCGGTTCATCCTGTGTATAGGTCCCTTTTGTTATCTCCTTCATTCCAAATTTCCACATAGATGAGCGCTGTTCTTCGGAGCATGGGATTAGTCTTAACTTCGTATCAGAAAATACAAATTGATAATCGTCATCTTTATACCGGAGCACACCTGTATAAATTTCATCATTTGAATCTGCACGATTTAATTCCACAGTATCACCTCCGTACAATACATAGATATAGATCAAGTGCTTTCAATTACACTTTTTAATTTATCAAATTCTATCTTACGATCTGCTTGTTCCAACCGTAAAAAAGCGAGGAGACACATTTGATATGTTTCATCATACCAGTGTTCTAATTCTTCTGGAGGCATGTCTGCCACCGCTTGTTTGAACTTTCCGTTTATGGAAGGATCAACATTATTATGACGAATGTTCAGATTATTGAACAAATAAAAGATATCACTGCAAAATCTGCTATCAACTTTAGCTAATTCAGTCCGCTTGGCTTCCAATAGTTCTGCAAGCTTTAAAATCGTATTTTTCTTTTCTTGTAAATTTCCTCTCATGCTATGATGGTTATAGGAAATCATCTTATACGATATTTCTTTTGGAATCTGCTCACTTTCCGCAACAGAAATTGCCGCAGGCGATTTCTCAGCATATATTACAAAACCATCTTGATTTATAGGCATGTACCCTATTTTTTCGATAACTTGAGCAATTTGCATTAAGTAAAACTGAACATTAATTGCTGGTCGTGGCATTGGTAAATATCCAACTCCAGAAGCACACTGTGCGCTTTGGTACCCCATAAGCATATTTTCAATATACTCACATAACAGAATCAAGTTATCAATACTAAAAGGTTCTGGCTCTTTCTCAAAGTGAAACCCGTTTACATCATTAAACTCCTCTATAGACAAACAGGTCCCACGAAAATAGAATCCCAGAAAATAATCACTCAATTCGTCGTACGCAGAGATCCGTTTGGTGTTTGACACTTGAATACTGCGGTCATAAAGCATACCATATAACTTCTGGTATTCTGATTTTATATCAATTTTAGCTTCTTTTAGAATTTGGGCAAAATTCCGTCTCATCTTTTCACCTCATTCCACCTGTGCCTGTCCATTCATCAGCATGGGCAGGAGCCCAGTCACGGAGTTCTATCAACTCACGCTTTTCTTCTTCACATTTCTCAGTTTATACTCAAGTTGTTCGTAACAACTTCTTGCTGAACAGATAACTTATTCCTGTGCGCCCTTTTTTAGATTACAATCCCGGCAAAGCATCTGACAGTTGTCTGGCGTTGTTTTTCCTCCTTTGCTCCACGGTGTAATATGATCAGCGTGCATCTGTTCAAACTCAAATTCTTCACCACAAATAGCACACTTATGTTCTTGCTTCTCATAAGCCGCAAGAGCATCCCGGCGGTCAAAGGAACGGATTGACAGTTTCTTTTCTTCGCCAGTCAACAGGTACTCATAAATACCGGATTTTTTGGTCACATCTTCATCACCCATGAGTCGCTGAATTTCCGTCTCCAGCTTCTTGGGGTCAAGGTCTGTCCGCTTGCCGTGCTGATTGTAGAAAAGGCCCCACGGAAGCCCCTTCATTTCTTTGCGTTTTTTCGGGAAAATCGCTTGTACCCAGTCGATCACAGAGCGGAAGTAGTTCCACAGCTGCACCGCACTTGGGTCGTTCTGATGTTCAGCCATATACGCTTCAATGGTTTTTCCTTCAGCGCTGGCCGCCCAGAAAATAGCCGTTTCAAGGTATTCCTGACGGATAGAAGCGCCTTTCAAATAATCACCAGCCAGCGTACCTGCTGCGCAGCCGGTCTTAGAGAAATACCGCTTTGCATCAGAAGTCCAGCTACCGGCATAGACGGCGTTCCGCAGCTCCTGATCGGTCAATTCTTCGCCCGCAATGTTGATAATACGGAACCATTCCAGCTTTTCGCTGTCCGTACCATCACAGACATACACAAACAGGGGATAGTCAAGAATCTGCTGCTTCTTGTCGGCCGGCAGATTATAAAAATACTTGTCATCTACAGAGAAGGTGCCGTCTACATACTCGCACAGGGAAATGGTACGCTGCTGACCATCCAGCACCTCGAATCCGTCTGACCCGTCCTCTTTCTTTACCTTACACCAATACATCACGTTAAGCGGCAAGCCCTTCATGACGGTGCGAATGACTTCATCACGCTGAGCATCTTTGTAGACAAACTCCCGCTGATACTTCGGTCTTATATCAAGGCACTCGTCGTATCCAACGACACCTTCCTCTGCGTCGTTGAAATAGCCCTCACAGACTTCACCGACGGTCACTTTCAGTTCATTGATTTGCATATCATTTCTCCTCTTTCGGCAGTTCAGGGCGTTTATTGCGGATGACAAGTCTTTCATAGACCTTTTTGTATTTTTCCGCACCAACATCAAGATAAAATCTTCCAATTTGAGGATATGCGCCATTCTTTCGCACATCTTCAGATAATGTACGTACCAGTTCACGGCTAATCCCTATAATTTCAAACTGTTCAGGGTTATACTTGTCCATAAAAGTAATAGGAACACCCATTTCTCCGTCATAATCGCAAGGAATATCCGATGTTTTAGCCACTTCAATAGCGTCGTAATTAACATATTTCGGATACTGCTCTGGAGTATAGTGACGGACAAGGATCATTTCCTCGTGTCGCTGTTTAATATCAAGATTGGTGAACCACCGTATTCCCTTTACGCGAATGTACTTTCTACCTGTTATTTCATCAATACCACAACCTGCGGCATCCAAAGGATAATCGTCAGGTACGAAGAATGCTCTATCTCCAGAATGAATGCTGGCGCCTATCCACATTTTATTGTTTTTCATCAGAGAAAATGTTTCTTCATAAGAAATTGCATTTTGATTTCCGATGATAATAAAATGCTTTTGATGTTCCACAAGCATAGAAACATATTCACGGAAAAGGCTAAATGGGGGATTCGTAACTATGATGTCAGCTTCGTCCAGCAAAGCTAAGCATTCAGGCGAACGGAAATCGCCATCGCCCTCCAACTCCACCAACTCATTTTCACCGGAGCGGAACAGTTCTGCCACATCCAGCATGTCCACACCGCCGTCGCCCTTTTTGTCATATACTTGAGTAACCACAGCCTTATAAGGACGCTTGCTTTTATTCTCTTCCACGCCCTTATCTTCAAAGTAAAAAGTCATCTGGCCGTTTGCGTCACAACCGTATTGTAACTGCTGACCTGTAATCGGAGACGAATAATAGCAGGTTGCAATCAACTTTTTCAACCCCAAACGATTGAAGTTCAGCGCAAAATACTTAAAAAAGTTGCTCTCAAACGGATCATCGCAGTTACACAGCACAGTCTTACCTTGGAAGTGCTTGCGATAATACCGCATTTCCTTCTCAATATCAGTCAACTGTGTATAAAACTCATCTTTTCTTGCTGTTTTTGCGCTATTTAGATTGCTATTTCCGGCCATTACTGCTCCTCCTTCTCCTGATACTTTTTCAGCCATTCACGCAGAAGGGCAGAAACCGTCATGTCTTTATCCAAGGCAATCTGCTTGAGTGCTTTGCGTTCTTCCCTTGTCATCGTGATAGTCAGATTTACCATATTTCTTTCGGCCATAATCACTTACCTCACACGCACGATTAGTTGTGTACTTGTGTAATAGTGTACCACAAAATGGCACATAAATCAACAAACTTAGACCGGCTCCATCTTTGTTTTATAGCTGTAGATAAGATATTTCTCCGCCTTGTTTGACAAACAGGAGGCCAGGTAAAAACCCGACCTCCTGTTTGTCAATTATCGCGCCTCTTCTCTATCAAGCTCGTTTCTTCTATGCCGTGAAAAATACGACCACAAATTATTCCGAGAAATTACAGTTTCATAGCTACGGAGCTTACTACGAAGATTACCATTTTCCTTCTCCAAGTCCGCCGTACGAAGCTGACCACGAACGGACTTGTACTCTGCCAGTTCTTCGGTCAGTGCAGCGACCTTCGCTTTCAACTCGCTTATCATTTTCATTGCTGCATCCAAAGCTTTTTGCAGTTTGGATTCCTTGCGCTCCTGAACATAGAACTTCTTTGCCGCAGCTGCCAGGTTTTCATATTCGGAACGATCCAGCATAACTTTTGAGGAAAACGGAACGGCATGAGGTTCTATTTGTTCCACTTCCTGAACTGCAATCTGCTGTTTTTGAATCTTCTCAATCTTCTTTTCCAGAGAAGCTGCCTGCTGCTCTTTCTGCTGCGTTTGTGCGGTGAGTTGTTCCAATCTCTCCTGTTCCCGTTCCACCTTGAACTGTGTCACGGTCAAATGTTCCTCGGAACTACCCCGTTCTCCACGCTCCACATCCGTATATCCTGCGTTACGCATGGCTTGGAAGAAATCGTCCTGGAGGACGCTGTAAGATTTCCGCAGCACCGGCTTTCCATTCTTCTGGAGAATGGGCGTTCCCTGTTCGTCCAATGCCGGTTTGGACAGCCATTTTTTACTGCTGCTTACCTGCATAATCGTTTCTTTGACGGTTCCCACAAGTGATTTGTCTTTGCACCTCTTGGACCAGAGGATCTGCTTCTCCACAACTGGGACATAGACCACATGGAGATGATAGTGGAACACATCCTGCCCTAATGCTTCGGACATGGCCCGGTTGCGCTCATCGGCGTGCATGACAGCAGAGAGAATATACTGTTCACCGCCTACAATCTCGATGGCAGCCTTGTAAGCGTCCTCATAAAATCGCTTAGCAAATTCATACCCACCATGGTTATAAAAGTAGGCGGAGTTTACATCAAAAATCAGTTCCCCGTAAAGGTTGGCGTCTGATTTCAGACCACGGGTGGAGATTACACCGTCTTTTTCCATCTGGGCAAACATCTCTGCATATCCGGCGGTAGGCTTCTTAAAATGGATGTTCTGAGGGGTGCGTTCTGGTATAATATCTGGGTTAGTATAGGATTCTTTTTCTCGTTCATTGTGCCGCTGGGCATTTCCAATTTTGGCGGCAGTCAAGTTTACGTTTCTTGCACTGGTACGGTCAATCCCGTCGTTTCTTGCCATAGAGCTCCTTTCACGTTTGTACGGCCTGCGGGCCGGGGCGCACTTCCTGCGGAAGTGTAATAACCCACTATAATACTTTCATCCTGCGGCTGCAAAGTATCGTGGGCTCTCCGAGGGGGATGCGGCTCCTGCAGGAGCCTCCCTGACTTGCGTGTGCTATCCACACAGCAAGTCAGGTGTGTCCGGCATTCTTGCTTCTGTAAGCAATCCTGCCGCCCACGGTTCGGGAAAATCCACCGGATTCTCCCGAACCATCCATCTCCAAATCTGCGGACTTTTCGATGGGGACGGTGGTGCGATACCAGAGTGTAACTCTGTGCAGGAAATGCAATAAATGCAGAAAATTCCGGTTTCATGCTGCGGGGTTCACAATGATTTTCACATCGGCTGGTCTGCCTACCGACTGGCGTTCCGGTTCTTCCAGCCGAATGTATCCATGTCCCTCCAGCAGTTCCAGCGTCGGAAAAATCTCCTCCGTTTTCTTAAAGAACTTCCCCCGGCACATCTGAAAAAGCTCAGAACGTTTGATCACCGATACGTTCTTCTTTTTCAGCTTTGCCAGAACAAATTTGGCTTTCTGGATGCTCAAGTCAGTACCCATCATGGAATAGGCGTAGGTGGAATGAGCCAGAAAGTATTTGCCGATCTGAATCGCCTTGCTCATCGTAGAGACTGTCACTTCTGCCTTGTCATCTTCCATATCAGCACAGTGCAGCAGTCCCGCAATCCGGAGTACTGCACCGATATATTTGCTTGCCCAATCAGAAATTGCCTGTCCCTCGCCAATCAGGAACTTCTCATGTTCCTGAAAGTAATCGGCCATCAGGTCAAAGGCTTTTTCGGAAAGATGTACCGTCTGAGCATCTCCAGCAATCGGCAGAGCCATCAGGCGAAAAATCAAGCTGCGGTAAGCGGCGATTACTTCGGGCGGGATCGGCTGGGTACGAAAGACTCGGCTGCCAATTCTGGACGGTGGGGACGCATACAGGAAGCGGGCAATCAAGCCCCGTCCGGTCATGGTGGTATTGGACATGATTTCATCCAGCACACTGGGCTGAATAGAGAGGATAGCCGACAGTGCCGGGTGCATGATGCACTCTGCTTCACGGGTCATTCGATCCACATAAATGGCATCTCCACAATGACCTTTCAGCCAGACATCAATGTTGGATTTGTTGGAATACCGTCCGGCCATGATGTCAAAGATACCGCCCTCGGTGGAGATCACGGAGAATACTCCGTTGTTGGCCGCCATCAAGCTGGTCAGAGCTTCACTGGAACAATCGTCCGCAAAAAAGCGAACCGGCTTTAGTTCTGGAATTTCTTCCAGCTGTTCCTGAAGTTGCCGCAGCTCCAACTCCATTTCCCGGCTTTCCTTGCGCTCCAGCTTCTTTTGCAGACCGGAGATCTGGCGCTCCATAGATTCCCGCTGCGAATGGTTTTCCCGTATTTCCATGCTGTGCGCCTTGTTATATTCCTGCTCATATTCATAAAGGAATGTGGTCATATCCCGCATGACGCTGGACTTTCGCTCCCCCGGTGCGGCGATCACCACTGTGTACAAGCTCAAAGGCTCACAGTATCCCGGCGTTCCCTCTATCTTGTATTTCCCTTGTAAGCAGGTTGCCAGCACACCCAGGCTGATCACCGCTGCCATGTCCGGGGCAGTCTGACTGTGTTCGGCCACCGCACTCACATAATTTCGAATCACATCCGGGAGAGCGTCTACCGGAAATGCAGGCAGATCACTCCACTGTGGCGTCAGCGGAACAATAGGTTGAAAAACCGGTGACGGCTCCGCTTTTGGAGTGTAAATCTCCCGGCAATGCTCGATTGCCTTCTGAATGGTGATTGCACCATACGTTGTGCCGGATTGCTGCCGGTCCCATTTATCCCGCATCAATCCCGACTGCCGGAACATAGTGTCCATCTTGGCAGCATCCCGTCCTGTCCAAAAGGCGAGATGACTGCACAGTGCCAGATCTGCCTCTGATGGGGACGAATATCCCTCCAACGAACCGTTCCAAAGGGCTGTGAACGCTGCCCCATTCTTACTGCTTTTTGCCAGTTGCAGAAGCTGCTCCATGCTTAAATCAGAGTTTTTTGCATTTATTGCATTTTCTGCGCCTACCTCTGTCCTGTGCATGAACTTGTCCAGTAACACTTGCAGCTCCTGGGTCCGGTCACCATACTCATAATCCTCACAGCGGTTTCCGGTCACGGTGACATATTTGTTGGTTGCTCCCGCCACATAAACCTCGATTCCGGCCTGGTGGTTCATAATATAGAATCGCTTGGTATCATACTGAAACCCTTTTGCCGAAAAGAGAATATGCAGACCGTTTCCGCTGGGGCTGTACTCGGTATAGCTGTGCATTAAGGCTACAATTTCTGCGGCGGTCTGTGTGTAATAGCCGCTGTCCGAAACGCAGTTGTCCAGGTCAATCGCACAGATACCGTTGAAAATGCCAATTCCGATGCCATCATATCCACTGGCCTGCACTGCTGTTTTATAAGGTACGAAGCTGTAAGGATCATTGCTTTTCGCTCCCAGGCCGGTTTCCGGCTGGTATGGCACCTTCGTTTTCCTCCCTTTCCGTTCCTCGTACTTCCAACAGCAGAACAGACCATTTTGTATGATGCTGTCTGGTAAAGCTGTCAAATTCTGTTCCTCCTTAAATAATTGTTGAATTTGGCAGCTGTCGTGTTATAATATCCTTGCTGAGTGATAGTCACACGGCAGCTGCCGTTTGTACTGTCCGCCAAGAGTTCTCATCTGCCAGGATGAGGGCTCTTTTTTTATGCGGTTTCCGGCTGGAAGTATCCAATTTCCTCCCACACCTTTCTGTCGGGGCAGTAGTAGTTGTACTCGTTGGAGTTTTCCAGCTTGATCGCATAGCCGAATTTCAGGATTCCCTGCTGCAAACCAATGCGCACATACTGGGCATCCTTGTGCATGGCGGCTGCAATCTCGGTGATGGGGACATTGCGTCCGGTGAAGGGCGGGAGTTCGACATAAACTTTCTTCTCCATGTGAATGACCTCCTTGTTGCCGACATACGAATCGTTAGTTCGTATTTTGATTATAAACCCTCCAGAACGGCTTGTCAACACTAAATACGAAAAAATTATTCGTATTACGACCTTGTAATTCGCACGACTTCGTGTTACAATACAAACGAGGTGATGACAATGCACAGCAACCCAGCTGAAATTGGCGAGAGAATCAAGGCAGCCCGCAAGGCCGCTCACTTGAGCCAAACAGAGCTGGCACAGCGTCTGGACAAGACGATGCGCACAGTTCAAAAATACGAAAGCGGTGAAATTGAGCCATCCATAGCGATGATCAATGCCATCGCCAAAATCTTAAACATATCTCCGGCAGACCTGATTGGCTACCAGAAACCTGAAATCCAGTTGGACAGCCTGTCTGATGTGATTGCGGTTCTTTACCAATTAAACAAGAAGGCCGGTATCCGGTTCGAGATCGACGTCCAGCGCCCGCCCCACAGCGAAGAATGGTCCTGCTCCCTGAAATTCAAAGGAAATGACCACTCCGCCGAGATGAATGATTCTCTGTGTCTGATTTTGGAAGAGTTCCGGGACGAACGTGAAAAGCTGGAAACCTATTGGACCGATCAGGAATCCTTTGACCACTGGATTGAAAAAGAACTGGCCTACTACGCAGATGCCAAGCTGCAGGATAAGGAAGTGGAAGTCCTCTCCGATTTGGAGCGCATTCAGCGGCGCAACGAACTGGATCGGCAGATGCTGGAGAAAATGAAAAAGGCCGCCGAGGAAAACGGCGACCCGGAGTAACAGAGGGTGTTGCATACCCTTTATCAAATTTAATTCAAACGCTGGGAGAAAGGAAGTTTGAGATTTTTTGAGATTACCCAACGGATATGGAAGTGTCAAGAAAATGTCCGGAAAGCGAAGAAGGCCCTATGCAGTGAGGAAAACGGTAGGGTGGCACGTCAACCCTGAAACAGGAAAGTCTGTTCAGGAACAAATCACCATCGGCTATGCGGCAACCAGAGCAGAGGGGCTGCAAATGCTGGCGGAGTACAACAACAATCCCTTTGACATCAAGGCATCCAAAGCCACCTTCCAGGAGGTCTATGAACGCTGGTCAAAGGAGAAGTTCCCCACCATCTCCAAGTCAAACGTAAAAGGCTATGAGGCGTCCTATCGGGTGTGCGGAACACTTTACAACAAGGTGTTTCGAGATATTCGGCTGATGGACCTTCAATTTGTGGTGGACACCTGCGGGAAGAATTACCCCACCCTGAAAAAACTCAAGGGGCTGTTCAACCAGCTGTATGCCTACGCCATGAAAAATGACATCTGCAACAAGGATTATTCCGAGTTTGTGGATTTGAGCCGGTACAAGGATAAGAACCCCAACAAGCGTGACCGGAACAAGTTCACAAAGGAGCAGATCGCCCGCCTATGGGAGCTTGCAGAGGACCCGTACTATCAGATTGTGCTGATGCTGATCTACAACGGCTGCCGCATCTCGGAGTTCCTCGACTTGAAGAAGGAAAACATACATCTGGAAGAACAGTACTTTGATGTGATCGCCAGCAAAACCGAAAACGGCCTGCGGAAAGTTCCCATTGCTGACAAGGTACTGCCATTCTACAAAGCGTGGTACGAAGGTTCTCAGTGTGAATATCTGCTCCACACGCCGGATCAAAAGCACTTTGATTACAGGAACTACTACGACAGTTACTTCACGCCCCTGATGGAGCAGCTTGGATATGACCAGACGCCACACTGTACCCGGCATACCTGCATCTCCATGCTGACAGAGGCCCATGTAGACCAAACCATGATCAAGAAGATTGTGGGACACTCCGGTGCCATGACGCTCACCGAACGTGTCTACACCCACCTGGATATTGAAACGCTAGTGGAGGCAATCAACAAAATTTAAACGGAAGAAGGAAAAGCCGTGCAGCACAAAAAAGCAGGAGATACGCTCCTTGCGGAACGATCTCCTGCTTCATAAGGCTTTTGTTTTCGCTTGCGATTCTTGTTCCTTGTGTGCTCCTTGCTTGCTCCTTACGGAGTAAAACGGAACACTTCTGAGGAACTCTCACAACTCCAAAACCATCCAATTTTCTGCAAAACAGCGTCCAAAGACGTACTGAGAAGCAGTGGAAATTATCTCTTGGGTAAGTGAGATTAGCGCTTGGAGAACTGCGGCGCGCGACGGGCGGCCTTGAGGCCGTACTGCGCTCGTTTTTGAGCCGTTTTTCCTTGGTATTTCGGGCTTTTCCGGACTTTTCGCTGTTCAGTTATCCTATGTGGTAACCACGGAAAATGGCTGTTTTTCAATCAGCAGCGTTCTGATGAAAAGCACCGTTTACTACACTGAACAACTCCTCTGGCTTATTATACTTGACCTTAGCATAGATGTCCATAGTTGTTTTGCTGTTTTCATGTCCTGCAAGATACTGAACCGTCTTGGGATCAACTCCGGCATAAAGCAGGTTCGTGATGTATGTGTGCCGGAGCTGGTGTGGGGTCACATCAAAATCCAGCGTATATTTGATTTTGGGTTGATTCCTCTGTGTCATGCCCAGCGTTGGTGTAACCGTGTACTTGATGCTCTGCCCATTCACATACTTATAGTAGTTGCGCGGCTTGGTAGACCGAACAACTACATACTGCCATACCCTTTGAAATTGCGATGCAGCTAACGGCTGTCCTTCGCTATCCGAAATCACATAGTCCGACTTTGATGCTGTTTTGGCTTCACGCAGGCAGTCCACCAAGCACTTGGGAATCGGAATATCCCTTTTAGCCGCCTTGGTCTTTAGAACAGTGGAAATCACGGGTCTGTTATGTTCCGTGCGCCATGCTCGCCTTACCGAGATATAGGGAGTAGACTCGTCCAGGAATACACAGTCCCATTGCAGCGCAAGGATTTCTTCCCGGCGCAGACCGGAATATAACCCAAGCATAATGAACAAGTAGGGAGGAAGCTCCCTGACCGTATCCAGAAGCACTTCTACCTGCTGATCTGTCAATGCCTCCCTCTTTTTCGCTGGCTTTCCGCCCTTTCCCGATATTCCTACACAGGGGTTATGCTCAAGTATCTGGCTGCGCTCTGCCGAGTAGAAAATACACTTGAGAAGCATATTTACTGTGCTGTATAACCCCTCCGATTTTTTTGACAGCGGTACAAGCGCCAGCCGAATATCATCTGCGGTCACTTCTTCCATATACATCTCACCCAAAGGCTTAATGATATAGTTCTTCATGTCAGCAGTATATCCTCTCAATGTAGAAGCAGATACCTTTGCCGACTGCATCAGCAGCCACTTCTGACAATACTCGGCCACTGTCGGATGCTGCCGACGAAAGATGATCTCCTCCACCTGTCGCCGCGCTTCTAATTGCTTCTCATATAATTCTTCGCAAGTAGCAGCATACAAACTCACCTGCTTGCCATCTGCGTCCATGATCCGGGTTCTGTAATACTGGATTCCTTTTTGCATAATGGTTCCGTACTGCGGAACCTCTGTTTTCATTTTCGCCATCTTTGACCTTCCTTTCCTGATAACGTGCAGTTTCCGTATCTACACTCTCTTTTTATCAGAAAGTACAGACTTAATCAAAGATACGGCCTATGTAAAGCAAAGAGCGAGACATCCTTGCCTCGCTCCTGCTTCGTTTTCGCGTTTGTTATTTTATGCTCACACTGAATCCCATTGCGAAAATGCGTTACCCATCGTTCTGACCAGCTCATCCGGCCTGTTGTATTTGACCTTTGCGTAAATGTCCATGGTAATTTTGCTGCTTTCATGGCCTGCCAGGTATTGCACCGTTTTGGGGTCTACCGACGAATGAATCAGATTCGTGATGTAGGTGTGTCGCAACTGATGCGGTGTTACTTCAAAGTCCAGGCTGTAAACAACATTACCGTTATGCGCCGCCTTTTCTCCAAGAACAGGTGTGACCGTATGCTTTACCCGCTTTCCATCCTCATATCGGTAGTAGGACCGTTCCTTGACTGTTCTGGTGACAACATACTGCCACAGCCGCTTAAACTGCGTATAGGACAGCGGATCGCCGTCCCGGTTCGGCACCACATACTCCGAAGTCGAATTTTCCTTTGTCTCTTTCAGGCACTCAGCCAAACAGGTCGGCAGTGGAATATTTCGCTCGGCAGCCTTCGTTTTTAATTCTTCCAGAATCACCGGCCTGTTGTTTTCTGTATGCCATGCTCTCCGCACTGTTAAATAAGGAAAGTTTCCATCAAGATAGACCGAATCCCATTTCAGGGCGAGGATTTCTTCCCGCCGCAAGCCTGCGTACAATCCAAGCATCACAAACACATAGGTTGGCAGTCCTTCCACCGCATCCAATAAGCGCTCGACCTGCTCGTCTGTCAGCGCCGCTTTATCTTTCTGCGGAACGCCGCCACCCTTTGTCGTTAGATAGATCGTCGGGTTATTATCTATAATCCGGCTTTCCTTTGCTGCACGGAAAATAGATTTATACAGGATCACGACCGACTTATATACCGATGCAGATTTTTTTGAAACAGAGACAAGTGCAAGCTGAATATCATCCAGGCTGACCTCTCCCATCCGCTTATCACCTAATTCCGCAATGATATGACGCCGTACCTTTGAGGTATAGTCCGTCAAAGTCGTGGTACGAACATGAACAGACTGCATCAACAGCCATTTCTCACAATACTCTGCAACCGTGGGTGTTTTTCGATGAAATGTGGCGTTCTCAATCTGCTCCAACGCAATCGTTTCCTTATTATAAAGTTCTTCGGGCGTTCTTGCATAAAGGGCAACGAGTTTTCCATCTGCATCTTTGATTCTTGTTCTGTAATACAGGACACCTTTTTTTATAACCGTTCCATATTCAGGAATTATCATTTTCCTTTTTGCCAATTCCGTCACCTCCTAAAATAATCTCCAGCGCTGTATCTTTGTTTTATCAGAGATCTTCAGTTCCAGCAAGGATACGGATTGGCTCATGCTCCGGCGTTCCGGGTCTTGCGGTAAGTCGCATTCTTTTCCATCGGTTTTGCCCGGTGGGTGCATTTTGCGATATACTCCTGAAGGCCCATATCAGTAAAATATACACAACCGTTCTGCACATACTGAACATAAGAAATCAAGCCGTTGTTACGGGCCGCATCCAAGGTCGCAATGCTGATTCCCAGGATTCTGGCAGCTTCTTTTCGTGTAATCAGTTTTTCCATAAATCATATTCCCTCCATTCCGTCAAGGTTGTCATCGTGCTTTCAAAATCACATGAATGCACTGGCAGCCGAAACTGCCAGTGCATGGTATCTAACTTTGAAAAGAAAACTGCATCTGGATGATGACCTGTTGTTGCTTACGGTAACCGGACGCAGCTCTCTTGAATTTGAAGTTCGCTTTCGCCACATTTGCCACGCATCCCTGACGATGGGGACATTCCCGGTCTCCGCTGGCGCGGATGTCATAACTCCGCAGCGTCGTTTTACTCGTGCGCCGCAGGGTTCCGCCTCAAGTCCGTGGGCGGGTGTGAACAAGTATCTTTAAGCCCCCATGGAGTCCTCGCGCTCGAAGTGCCACCTCCGGGTCTCAGGCTGGCGTTGATCGCTGGGAACAGCCTTGTTTATCACCTCCTTGGCTGTCCATCTTGGCGGCGCGCCTGATTCGCTCGTACATGGGTTATGTACCAGAAATGCCGTCTATTCAATTGTCAAAGTACCATCGAAGGGGAAAACTTGTCCTTCTATTAACACTGACAAAAGGGGCAAAAAACAGGCGCTTCAAATGAAACTTTATCAAAAAATTTTTGCCAACTGTTTCAGCCCACGCCGGATGCTGTCACGGACACGGCTCGGATCTACACCTTCGGCTCCGGCAATCTCATTTACGCTCATCCCCAGATAGTACCGAGCATAAATTCTTTTTGCCTGTTTCTCCGGCAAAGCCATCACGGCGGAGTAAATCTGCTCGCGCAGCTGCTTTTCCTCCAGAAGCATCTCCGGCGTCTCCAGCTTTCGCAGGACCGCATTTTCAATTCCATTCTCACAGTCCAGGGAGTACTGCGCCTTATAGCGATACATTTTTCGCTCATAGGCTGCTTCAGCTCGCTCGTCAGACTGAAACACCGCTTGTACTTCATCGGTTACTTCCAAAAAGGCATCGGTTTTATAAACATCGGGATACAGATCCCGAAGATTGACTTTCTTCATTATGTACCTCCATTTCGATTCACGGGTGATTAGCGGGTGAATCGAATGGAGGCGGGGAACGGCATCGAGGCCGTTTGGGGACATTCGGCAAAAAACGACAAGCAAAAGCGCCAGTCTCCCATTCCAGGAAACTGGCGCAACAAAAAAGATCATTATTATTCCGGTTTGCGCAGAACGATAATACCGACAGGTTGCCGAACTGCCCCGGAGGGGAAGCTACACTTTTTTTAGCAAGTGAAGATTATGAGAACTGTAAAAGGTTAAAACAAACAAAGCGGCATCCTCCTATATGCCGCTGTAAATAACCTTTCTGTCTACGCAGTATAAAGCGGCAGCTATTCAGCAAGCCGCGTTTTCATTGAACCATTACTCAATTAACAGCTGCTCGCCATTATTGAGAGCTATGGTATAGAACAGAAAGCAAGATTTACTTTAGATTTATACAAGATTTGCACAAGAAATACCTATACTTCGAATTTGTAGCCTATTCCTCGAATGCTTTTAATATGTTCTGATGCAGTTTCCGAACTTTTTAACTTTTTCCGTAAATTACTTATATGGCTTGAAATCGCATTGCGTGAATAAAACGAAAAATCATCATGCCAAACAGAATCCATTATCATTTCATAAGTATAGACTTGCCGTTGATTCATAATTAGCAGCGCAAGAATATCAAACTCTTTTTCGGTCAAATCAATGCATACCCCAGCTATCTCTACAGACCTGTACTCTAAGCAGAAAGACAAGTCTTTCACAGTGATGATTGTTAGCGGTCTTCTTTTATCTTTTGGTATTTTCAAACAATTTCTCATACTATTTTTCTCTGAAAACATTTCTACCATAGGATGATTATAGGTATGTAAATATTGAGCAGCACCAAAATGGACACATGCATACCGCTGTTCCTCCGAATATGAAGGTGGCACAACAATAATTGGTACCGCACGTTTTTGTCTCAAGATATCCAAATCGTCTTGTGGAATCACATCAGAGCAAATAGCTACGCATATATATTCTTTAAAAGACAGCATTGCGGCCGCTTGTTTAATATTATCAGCATAGTCAAATTCAATTTCAAATTCTTTCCATCGGCCAGCAGTAACCTCATATTCATTATAGGCGTATCCTACGCCCAATACATGCGGAACCATATGTTCACCTCCTACTACTTCTAGCAGACAGTTCAAAGCTGCCGAGCATAAGTTACCCGGCAGCTCTAAACAAAACTATATTTTTCTATGATGGAGAATGCTTTTTTGCGTATCTACAAATCCTCCGTCATCGATTATTTCCCCAGTAAATCAATGCCAGTGCGCCGGGACCGGTGTGTGCTCCGATGATAGGGCCAATATAAGCAATACAAATCTCAGAATCCGGGAATTGTTCCAACAACCTTTCTTTCAGCATATCTGCTGCTTCAGGGTCATCGGCATGACCTATCAGAATCGATTTACCAAGTTCAGGTTTCCAGCCCTGTTCCATTCGGGCAATCTGAGTGGTAACAGCCTTTTTTCTTCCACGAGGTTTTTCCACTGCTTGCAGCTTTCCTTCGCTGTCCACATGAAGCAACGGTTTGATCTGCAAAGCCGTTCCCATTGCGGCTGCGGCACCTGAAACCCGCCCGCCATGTTTCAAATGGGTAAAGGTATCAACCGTAAACCAATGACATACCTCTAATCGGTGTTCCATGACCCAAGAAGCCAATTCATCAATAGACAGTCCTTCCCTCTGCTTTTTCGCAGCTTCTCTGACTAAAAACCCTTCACCCACTGCGGCAGCAAGCGTATCAATGCAGATGATTCTTCTTTCCGGATATTCCTGCTGTAGTTCTTCAACCGCTAAAAACGCAGACTGATATGTACCTGACAGACCAGAGGAAAAACAGAGATACAGAATATCGGTTCCCTGTCGCAGACAGGGTTCAAAATGCTTAAAATAAATCGTTGGGTTGATTTGTGAGGTCGTTGCAAAATTCCCAGCTCTTTGCAAGCGGTAGAACTCCTTGGCTGTGATTCCTTCCGGGGAACCATATGAGTATTCTGTTCCGCCGATCTCAACATTCATAGGAATCATTTCAACAGATGGCAGACCTGCGGTTAACTCCGGTGCGAGATCTGAGGTGGCATCTGTGAAAATTTGATAGCCGTCCATCACTTCTTACACCCACTACAGCCCTGACAAGCAGCCCACAGCTCATCGGCCTTCGGCTTCCAGGTTTCTGCATAAAGTGTAGTCTTATCACACAGATGGTCAACACTTTCCGGGGACTGATACTCGGTAGAATGGGCACCGGATTTCTTTACCATGCTACGCAGACATTCAGGATTTTCCAGCATAGGACACGGCTGGAACATATTATCATTAAAGGGCTGACCGTCGTGATAGGCCATAAACAGCGGAGACTGATATGCTTCCAGCAGGGTCTTTTCACGGATGTTGGAGTCAGAGTAATGGATAAAAGCGCAAGGCTCAATGTCACCATTGGCATTGATATGCAGATAGTTGCGGCCACCAGCAATACAGCCGTTTACAAATTTCGCATCATTCTGAAAGTCAATTGTGAAAATAGGCTTTGTGCTACGGTATTCGCAGATGCGGTTATACATCTTTTCACGCTGGTCAGGAGACGGGAGCAGCTCCACAGCGGAATCGTTGCCCACAGGCATATAGTGGAAGAACCATGCGAACTTCGCACCGCACTCCACCAGATGATCGAAGAACTCATCCGAGCTGATGGAGTCGATGTTCTTGCTGGTATAGCACCCAGATACGCCGAAAGGCAGCTTCTTTTCTTTCAGAATCTTCATCGCCCGCATAGTAGCCTGATAAGTACCCTTGCCACGGCGGAAATCAGTAGCTTCCTCGAAGCCTTCAATGCTGATGGCCGGGTAGAAGTTCTTCACCCGCAGCATCTCATCGGCAAACTTCTCATCGATAAGGGTACCGTTGGTAAAGGCAGAGAATACGCAGTCAGGATGCGCTTCACACAGGCGGAGCAGATCGTTCTTGCGTACCATAGGTTCACCGCCGGTGTAGAGGAACATATAGGTTCCCAGTTCATTGGCCTGATTGATGATGTCATCCAGTTCCTCATAGCTCAGATTCAGCTTATTACCGTATTCTGCCGCCCAACAGCCGGTGCAATGAAGGTTGCAGGCGGAAGTGGGGTCCATCAGGATTGCCCAGGGGATATTGCAGCCGTACTTTTCACGATTAGCCACCTGCTTGCGGCTGCCTAAGAGAGATGCATTGACAATAAAATTGCGGAAGAACACTTTGCGGACTTCAGAATCAATGTCCGTCCAAAGGCTGTTGATCAGGCGCATCCAGTTGCTGTCAGGCTGCTCCATCACCTTACGGATTTGCTGGCGCTGTGTGAGATAGAGGTTATCCTTATCGAACTTATCCGCCCAATCTAACAACTTGGGGAATGCTTCCTGCGGATTGCTGTCAACATATTTCAGCACTTGATTGACGGCGAAAGCCTGTGCGCTGTCTTTAATAGAATTACTCATGGTTTTGTCTCCTTTTCTATCTTAAAAGCAAAAAGAGCCGATAATCCGCAGCACAAGGCTAACGGGTTATCGGCTCTGCGTCTATGCGTCTGGCTCTGTGATAACTGTGGTATTGAATTGTTTTACGCTGATTATTATTTCCCGTTTGCACTTCGGACAGTATAGCGGAAAATTTTCAAGTACTGTATTATCACAGATTTTAATTCTCGTTTTGTTGTTGCAGTTGGGGCATAATAGCCATTCGTTTTTTTTCATTCTTTGTTTTTCATCAGATAATAGAATATCTATGGACAATTACATTTACAACTCACGCAGTTTCCACCGCCTTGTAGAAACCATTACACACGCGCCCACAATGAGTACTGTTAAGACGATGTAGGAAAGATAGACGCCATTTAGTGCTACTTCATACACATCATAGTACCGCAGAGGGGTCAGATAATCCAAGAAACGATTCCCTGTGTACTCGGCAGTAAAGGCCAACACATAGGCGGCCAATACGAAAACCGTACCGGCGCGTACCGCGGCCTTATAAGATTTGAAAAGGCTGGCAAACAGCAGACCCAAGGCAAAAAAGAGAAGCTGGGTAAAGAACATTCCCATCGTTGTGGAAAGCACCGCTCCCGGCTGATCCAGACCGCCCAAAGGAAGAACGATCGTGAAATAATTGCACACGCCGCTGAACAGGGCGAACACCAGCAGGTTCACTGCTGAAACGATCACCTTCGCCAGAACAATGGTTTTCCGCTCCACAGGCTTTGTGAACAGGTATTCGGATGTTCCAAATTTCTTTTCCCTCGCCACACAGGACAGGCCCAGAGAGATTGCATAGGCAAAGGCCAACAGCCCCTCCCAAAAATAGATACACGCGTACCAACCAAGGGCAGTCGTGAGATCCCCTTTCACACCGAACATGATCATGATCAAGCGAGGAAATTGGCCGACTGTCCGGGCCATCTCATCCAGACTGTCCTTCAAGGATAAAAGTTCAAAATAGCAGAATCCGCACAGCAGTAACATGATCCCCAGCCAGATCAGCAGGGTCTTTCTGGTTTGGCGGAATTCGTTTTTCACCAATGTTTTCATCTTTGCACCCCCTCATGAGCGGAACTGGATGTCTTTTTTCAAAAAGACACGATAAGACAGCACCAAAAACAGGGCAAACAGCAGTACACACCATCCCAAGTAATCCAACTCATAAAAGCCAGATTTGGAAATCTCAGCCGCACTAAAGAACGAGTACGGGGACAGAAAACTAATGGCACGGTTGCTGACAATGTTGGAGAAGCTGGTGACGCAGTACTCGACAAAGACAATTAACCCGGCAGTCAAAAGTGGGCTTCGATTGCGTGAAAATAGAATTCCAACCAAAAGCCCCATAGCTGCAAGGAACAGCGTGACCAGCATGAGGGAAAGAGCAATCAGAAAGAACTCTCCCCAGTCAATGCCGGAGCGGAACAGGGCCAGCGCCAAAAAAGAGGCGAGAAGATATACCATGCTCACGACCACTACGCCGAAAAAAACCGTGAACGCCTTTGCCCAGTAAATCGTTTTTCGGGTATGGGGTTTTGTAAACAGATATTCAGAGGTTCGCTCCGAGCACTCCTTGGTGTGAATGGCGATACCGAAGTGCATCCCGAAAATACCGGACGCAATCATAAAAAAGCTGGTAAGAAACGCATAAATGCCCAACGGTGAGGTCAGATATTCCATGGACACACCAACGCCTTTGTAAAAATCACTCGTACCCAGCGTTTCATAGAGGTCTCCGGTGGAAACATCCATAAAGCTGTAATAGGTAGGCGTCATCACAAAAACACACAGAGCCAAGGCGATGGCCCAACCCAAAATATATTTGCGGTGCCTTTTCAGTTCATATTTCAAAATGACCATGCCCGACACCTCCTTACGCATAGTAGTGCATGAAGATTTCCTCCAAAGAGGGCTCTTCCAAAAGCACATCGTCCAAATGCAGCAGGTGAAGCTTGTCAATAATCGCCGTGATATTTCCGTTATACATAAAGGAAACAGAGGTCTTATCCGCAGTCTCCGCATAGTTCGCAATGCCGGACAAATCAAAGAAATCGCGAGGGATAGCCTCCTTTGCGCTCAGAGAGACTTTCTTATAGCCGCTCTCACGCAGTTCTTTGATGGACTGTATGCCAATAAGCTGTCCCTCTTTCAGAATGGCCACCCGGTCACACAGTTTCTGCACCTCACTCAGCACATGGGAGGAAAAAAACACGGTAGCGCCCCGGCTGTTTTCCTCCTTCAGAATATCATAGAAAGCCTGCTGGATCAGTGGGTCTAATCCGCTGGTGGGCTCGTCCATAATAATCAGTTTGGGCGAAGTCATAATGGCAGACACGATACCCACCTTTTTCTTGTTGCCCAGAGAAAGGTCTGCAATCTTGCGGGACAAATCCAGATTGAGCCTGTCGGCAAGCTCCTTCATCTTTGTCTTGCAGTCCATGCCGTACAGATCGGCGGTGTACTGCAAAAGTTCACGGACTTTCATGTTTTCGTAATAGCTGTTCTCGCTGGGCAGATAGCCCACATCCCTGGCGATGACGCTGGCCTTGGAGTGACAGTCCAAATCGAAGATAGATGCGCTGCCTCCGGTGGGACGGATCAGCCCCATTAGGGTGCGGATCGTGGTGGACTTACCCGCACCGTTGGGGCCGATAAAGCCGAAAAACTCTCCCTGGTTGACAGAGAAACTGAGGTTATTGATTCCTCGATGCTTCCCATAGTGCTTGGTCAATTCATTCAAGACAATCGCTTGTTCACTCATTTCAAATACTCCTCCTTATAAAAATTTTTCCGCAGAATTGCGATGTTCTTCTCAAAATCCTCCATGACAGCCTGAAAATCGAAAGCCGCCGCCCCCCGGTACCCGGCCGCATAGCCCTCGGCCATCAGAAGCAGCATCTGAAAGACCGGCTGGGCATCCTCTGGGTCTTTGAATTTCAAAGCATCCTCTTCCCGCAGAACAAGATCGTTTCGGAATCTGCCGGTCTCCTCCGTCAGGATCGCCAGCGTATCCGTCACCTCGGGAGAATTTTCCTCCCAGGCACTGGTAATAAACTGCAAGATAAAAGGCTGATTTTGGAGCCCCTCCATTTTCATGCGGCTGGATGCCAGAATCCTGTCGAACAAATCTGTTTCGGAATCGAGGGCTTCCTTATCAAATAGTCCCTCTATGATTTTCTTGCAGTATTCCAGCAGGTAAATGTAGAGCTGCTTTTTACTGCCGAAATACTGAAACACAGACGCTTTGGAAATGTGTGCGGCTACCGCAATATCATTGATTGAGGCTTTTTCATAACCAAACTTGCCGAAGCACTGGAGCGCCGCATTGAGAATGGTCAATCTCTTTTCTTCGGTCAGGGCCAAAAATTTGTCCAATTCATTTCCTCCTTTTTACACAATAACCGTTTCGGTTATTTAGAGTATAGCACCAATAACCGAAACGGTCAAGTATTTTGGAGTATGATTCAAAAGTTTTCTTTTTATACTGTTAGACCAACGAAGATTAGTCTCGAAAGTACCGGTGTGTTCAAGTCAGCAGTTGCACGAAAATGTAATTCGTTCAAATACTACTACCTGAAATATAAAATTACATTGGGTGATGTCTATGAAATTTGAACGCGATGAGCGCAAATTTGATTTCCACGATATAGGGTGCGAGATAAAGCGCAAAAGAGAAACCAGCGGGATGACACAGGATCAACTGGCCCTTATCATTGACCGTGATCCCCGCACCATCATATATAACGAAAACGACGGTCAGCATCCGAGCTTGAACACTTTTTATCAGATGGTGACAATGTTCGATATATCGGTGGATCAGTTCTTTTATCCAGACATGAGCGCAGATGACGCTTGCAAAAAGCGCATCAATACACTTGCTGCATTAACACTTGACCGATTCGGTTATTGGTGCTATACTCTGAATAACCGAAACGGTTATTGTGTAAGAAGAAGGAAATGAATTGAACAAATTTTTGGCCCTGACCGAAGAAAAGAGATTGACCATTCTCAATGCGGCGTTCCAGTGCTTCGGCAAGTTTGGTTATGAAAAAGCCTCAATGTCGATTCTGTTATATTACGCATATCGCAGAAAATTAAGTAAGAAAACTGCCAATGACAAAGAGTAAGTTATACCCACGTTATGAAAGGACGTGCTATGAAGGATTCATTGAAAAAAGGATTGATAATAGGTGCTGCCGGTAGTGCGATTTGTGTGCTTTGGCATCATCTTCTAACCAAAAAGATGATGCAGCTCGCCATGGATCGGGTTGCGCCGCAGGACAGAAGCAACGGAAAAATGCGTGTGTCCGGTTCACCTGAAATGATAGAAACCACTGAAATTGTAAAAAAGGCAGCTGGTCAGCTCGAAAAAAGCGGCTGTGACGTGGTGGAAATCACTGCTCACGACGGAATTTCATTGATTGGGCATTGGTGTCCCTGCGAAGAACCGAAAAGAACTATAGTTGCCATGCACGGGTGGCGTTCCTCCTGGTCACATGATTTTGGTCTAATCGCAGATTTCTGGCGCAATAATCATTGTTCTGTACTCTACGCAGAGCAGCGGGGACAAAATAATAGCGGCGGCGACCATATGAGTTTAGGTTTGCTGGAACGCTACGATTGCCTGGCATGGACAAATTGGATAAACGAGAAAACAGGAAAAAGCATTCCCATCTATCTTGCCGGGGTATCCATGGGTGCAACCTCTGTGCTAATGGCGTCCGAACTGGAACTGCCGGATAATGTATTTGGAATCGCAGCGGACAGTGCATTTACTTCGCTCCATGCAATTTGGAAACATGTCTCCGAAAGCAATCTGCATATTCCTTATGCTCTGCATAAAACAGGTGCCGATAGGATGTGCAAAAAGCGCATCCAAATGGATGCTGATGCTGCCTCAACTACAGAAGCGTTGAAGCACTGCCAAATTCCTGTTCTTTTTGTCCACGGAACAGATGACCACTTTGTTCCAGTTGAAATGACATACGAAAACTATAAAGCCTGTACATCAGAAAAGCGTCTGCTGATTGTTCCGGGCGCTGACCACTGTATGAGCTATCTCGTAGGAAAAAGCACCTACGAGCGCATTGCAAAAGAGTTTTGGGAATTTTGCGAACAGCGGAAAAAGAATCCGTAGATTTGAGTTTGAAGGGGGGGAATCATTATGCGCCAGCGTTGGCTCCGTGTCTTATTCCGTAGAAGGATGTTGACGATACTCCTGCTACTTTTACAGGTATATTTTCTTATATGCCTTGTACTTGGGGGAAGTCAGCTTTCCCGAAATTTCAGTCGCCTACTGACAATCGTCAGTATCATTGCGGTGCTTTATATCGTTTCCCAGAAAGACAAAGGCGCCTACAAAACTGCATGGGCGATCCTGATCCTAACCTTCCCGTTGTTTGGTGGACTGATGTATCTTTTGTCTAATGCACAATCCTCGAAATGGCGCTTTGCAAAAAGTGTCCTCCATACACAACAAAAGGCAAAACCACTCTATGCACTCCCCGGCATTTGCTATGAAAGCGCAACAAAACAACTGCCTGAATATTACCCTCAAATTCATTACTTGCAGGAATACACGGGGTTTCCAATATATGCAGATACAGAAACACATTACCTTACACCGGGTGAACGAAAGCTGGAAACACTTTTGGCGGAACTTGAAAAAGCCGAGAAGTACATATTTCTGGAATATTTCATCGTGCAGGAAGGCGTTATGTGGAACAGCATCTTGGAAGTTTTGAAGCGAAAAACCACGCAAGGCGTAACTGTGCGACTGATTTATGACGATATGGGTTGCTTTCTCACTCTTCCGAAAGACTACGCAAAGCAGCTAAAAAAACACGGTATCCAGTGCGCCGTATTCAATCCCTTCCGACCTGTTCTGACCGTAAAGCAAAATAACAGAGATCACCGAAAAATAGCGGTCATTGATGGAAAGGTGGCTTTTACCGGAGGTATCAATCTGGCAGATGAATACATCAACGCCATTGAGAAACACGGACACTGGAAAGATGCAGCGATCATGCTGAAAGGCAAAGCCGCATGGAGTTTCACACTAATTTTTTTACAGACGTGGGAAATTTGTACCCATACAGACGAGGACTACGAAATCTTCTACCCATGGAAAGAACAAGAGTGCCCTGTTACTGCAAAGGGGTTTGTTCAGCCATACGCTGACAGTCCAATGGATGAAGAAAATGTGGGCGAACACGTTTACCTGCATATCTTAAACAATGCAAAGAAGTACGTGTATATCAACACCCCATATCTGATTGTCGATGATAGTATGCTTTCCGCTTTGCGTCTTGCGGCAAAAAGTGGTGTAGATATACGCATCATCACACCCCACCGCTGGGATAAATGGTGGGTACACATGACCACACGCTCGTATTACCGAGAGCTGATAAAATCAGGCGTTAAAATCTACGAATATACCAATGGTTTCATCCACTCCAAAACCTTTGTGTCCGATGACCGTACTGCAACAGTCGGGACAACAAATTTGGATTTTCGCAGCTTATATCTGCACTATGAATGTGGTGCTCTGCTCTATGAGGCCAAAGCTGTTATGGAAGTCAAGGAGGATTTTCTGCAAACGCTGGAGATATGCCAACAGGTGACAGAAAAGGATTGCAAAACAAATATCGTAGTGCATCTGCTCCAGGATATACTGCGGCTATTTGCACCACTAATGTAAGGAGGGTCTTGAATGTTTGAAGATATTGAAACACACAAAAAATTATCAAAGTGGATTATCGGAACGTTTACAGCCTGCATTTTGATTTATCTTGGCATCCGACATATTAGTCATGTAGCTGATGCCGTGATGTGGTTGAAAGACCTGCTGAACCCACTTTTAATTGGATTGATTTTGGCGTTGTTTCTGAATGTTCCGTTGGGGGTTATTGAAAGACATCTGTTCCCCAAACATCCGACATCTAGGAAAACGAAAATGCGCCGCCCGCTTGCGATCCTGCTTTCATTTATTTTGGTGATAGGGGTCTTTGTCGGTGTTGCTTTTCTTGTTATTCCCGAATTGATCGATGCAGTATCTATTGTCATATCATCCTTGACGAATGGTCTGGATCAACTGGTGGCATTTGAAAGCACGGCTGACTATTCTAAAATCCCATTCGGAGAACAGCTGTCCCAAATTGATATTGATTTTCTTGAACTGAAAGACAATTTGAATGAATGGTTGAATCAATTGGGAACCACCATTATGGACACTGCTGCTTCCGCATTTGGAAGCGTGGTTGCGACGGCAGTCGATTTTGCGATTGGTCTTGTGTTCTCAATTTATATTTTGGCCAATAAGGAGAAATTAAAAAGTCAGATCACCCGAATTGTCCGTGTATGGATTCCAGCATGTTTTGCCGAGCGGGGCATTCATGTGGCAGCTGTCTGTGAAAAAAACTTCAAGCTTTTTGTAGCAGGGCAAACGACTGAGGCAATAATTTTAGGCAGCCTGTGTGCAATCGGTATGTTAATTCTGAGAATACCATATGCGCCGATGATCGGTGCGCTTGTTGGGGTAACAGCACTGATTCCCTATGTCGGTGCCTGGATTGCTACACTTGTGGGTGCATTTTTGATTCTGACAGTCAATCCTTTTAAGGCACTGGTATTCATTATTTTCCTGCTTACTTTGCAACAGATCGAAGGAAATGCAATCTATCCGAAAGTTGTGGGCGCAAAAATCAACCTTCCTGCCATGTGGGTTTTAGCGGCAATCACAATAGGTGGGAATCTGGCTGGACCAATCGGTATGTTGCTTGGCGTACCTGCCGCAGCAGCCACTTACGCTCTTTTGAAAGAAGCAACCGATAAGCGGGAAACGCATCTGAAAACACAAGAAAAAGAGCAGATGGGTAATTCACATAAACAGAATATATCCTAAAAAAATTATCTCAAGATAAAAACTCATAGTAGGGTGTAAGGACTCATGATATAAAAATATCAAGGGTCTTTGCGCCCTATTCGTTTTTTATATTACAAAATCGGCATTATCATACCTTTTAGCGGGCATAATAAGGTTATTCCTCAAAACAAATCGGCACGATACAATGTTATTGAGGTGAATGATTATGCCGATTGACGATTTAACCGCTTTGGGTCAAATAATGCGGGAGGCCCGAAAGAAAAAAGACCTGACACAGCAGGAGCTTTCAGATCTGAGCCATGTTTCTGTAAAACAAATTGCCAACATTGAAAAAGGGCAGATGAACCCTTCCTATTTGATTTTAAGAGCATTGGCCAAGGTTTTGAACATCTCTCTGGACTCTCTAATAAATCCGGATGTTTCTCCAGAAGATGAGGGAGCCAACCAGATGAAAATGCTTTATTCCAGTTGCCCGTCAGAAATGCGTGAAACCCTGCTGCACCATACACAGGAGACCATGCAGGAATTAACAGAACTATCTAAGAAAATTGAAGCGAATTGAGCCAGTGAGTGAAATTTGACGGTTTCCTCTCTGGCTCTTTTCATTTCTGCAAAGAAAGCGGCAAGCAATGCCCCTGGATAGCCATTCGGCTTCCGGCGCTGCTTGTTGGGGGTTTCCCCCAAGCCCCCATGAACGCAGAATTTCATTCTGCGGCTGCGCGTCCGTTGGACGCTTTGAACCATGCCCTGGCTTACCGCTGGGCATGGTCTTTTTCCTTTTCTGTATCGTGTTCCGCCTCCATATTCAGCAGACGATCCACATTGGCCTTTGCCGTCAACAGCTCCCGCATTTCTTCACGGGAGCGCCGATATTCGGCATAGGCTTTTTTCTTTTCCTCCAAAACCTTGGCATACTCGGTCTGTAAACTTTTGACGGTGGGCAGCTTCTTGACACCCATATCGTCAAAGGCGTTCTTGGCTGCCTTATGAAGCAGAATGTCCGCCTCATGCTCAGCCAGAAATTTTTTAGAATAACCGGCCTTGCGATAAGCCACATAGACCTCGCGAGTTTTTGCATAGTTGATGATATGAGTCCGCAGAACAGCGATCTCCGCCATGCGTTTCTCCGCCGCCTTGATCTGCGCCGACAGCTCATTGTGATGAGCCGTAACCGCAGCTGTTTTTTCCTCCAGCACTGCATATTCCAGCAGATTATGTTCAGAAAGATAATTCATCGTCTGCGCCATCTGCTTGAGGTTAAAGACCTTAGCCCAGCGCGCATATCCGGCACCCTTTCCGGCCTGCAATTTTGCCTGGATGTCCACCAGCAGATTGACCTTCGGCGGATCTGCTTGCAGCGTCGCTTTTTTCCGAGGCGTATGCTCTTTCTGACCGGAGAGAACCGCCAGCAGGTCCCCCAAACCGTAACCTTCACCCAGGCTCTCCAGACGCGCAACTTTATCCCATTCCAGGAGCTTCAAGCGATAGGACTTGCCGCGCCGGGATACCTCGCACCCGGATTCCTGAAGCAGCTTCAGTAGCTCATCCAGGTTGGCGGGATGCTGTGCCAGGGCATTGTCAATACAAGCCCGCAGCTGCTCCCGATGAGAAGGCTTTGCCTGATCGCCCAGCCACTTGTTATAGCTTTTTCCATGAGGCTTTGGATTTTCCACAATGGACAATCCGTTTTCAATGCAGATGGTATCACTCAACCGGCGAACAGCCTTAGTGCTGCCCCAAAAGTTCCGAAATTTCCGGTCACAGTCCAGATTGACCGCCGACCAGATAATGTGATTATGGATGTGCGATTTATCAATATGGGTACAGACGATAAATGCGTGTTTGCCCTTGGTAAACCGGTTGGCAAACTCCACTCCCAGCCGGTTGGCTTCCTCTGCGGTGATCTCGCCGGGACGGAAGGACTGCCGGACATGATAGGCAATCACATCGTCCGTTCCCCGCACCCGCCCGGTGGCAGAAATGTACTGGCGCTTTGCCAGCAAAAACTCGGCATCGGCCACCCGGCTGTCACATTCATAGCCGGTAATCAATTTGCCGTGGTCTGTCTTTTGTGGGTTTGCTACATAGTCGATGATGTCGCTGATTGCCTGACCTTCCGTGCGGCCTTTGCCGATGTGCAGCGGCATGATGCGTGTGGTTGCCATGAAAAGTCCTCCCTTTCAAGTAGATACCTTTATGATGCAACAAGAAAGCTGCCACTCAACGAATTTCAATCGCTGAAGTGACAGCTTTCTGCCATAATGCACGCTTCCATAAAGGTGACGTTATATTCTCTTACTATTCAAAAACTCAACCAGTTCATAGACCGTTGTTACCGGATTGCTGTCGCGGCAAAGCACAGCAACTTGATCCCTGCTTAATCGCTCCACCCGTTCTTTTGCGTATTGAACGGCCTCTGCCTGATGTCCCTGCAATTCTTCAAAAACATCCACGCTTTTTCCGTAATTCTCCAGATACCCTTTGCTCTTTAAGATGTCGATTACCGCAGCAGAATCCTTCAAATATCCATTCCGTTTTTCAAAATGAAGCAAATACCAATATTCAAAGGCCGGATTGGAATATGCGATTTTATACCCGTGCTTCTCTGCATACAAAACTGCCGCCTGAAGCTCCGAATCTTTATTATCGTCGCAGTCGAATACACACCAAAGCTGATCTCCGTCTTTGGGATAGTAGTCCGCTTGAGAAATCAAAGATTTTGCGTGTTTCACCAAATGCTCGGCAGCTTTGTGCTTTGATGAGATCGGTATAATATCCACCAGACAATTCCGTGAACGAAAATGTTTGAAATAAAGCGTTTCTGTTTCCTTTCCTTCACAGATGATATAGATGATCGGTTTACGCTTACGCCGTGTGACTTTGTTTGGATCATACTCTTTTCTCATCTTACTCATCTGGCGTCACCTCCAATAAAAGGAATCGCACCAAAGCGTCCCTGGAGATACCCCTTACGCACATTTTCTCCTTTTCTTGGTGAGAAAGAAGTCAATGAGTAAAGCTCTGTTGCACAAGTCTTATCATTCTTTTCTGCAAACCAAATCTGATCCCTGCGGAAAAAGTTCAGGTCGAGCAGCATTGCATCATGTGTTGTAAAGATCAACTGCGCTCCCTTTGTGTTAATGGCCTTATCCTGCACCATTTCAATCAACCGCCTGGTCAGGAGGGGATGAAGGCTATCTTCAATTTCATCAACGACCAAAAGTGCGCCATTTTCAAGTGCCTGCAACCATCCCCCAATTCGGGTGAAAAAGTGTTGTGTACCGGCAGACTCCTGCTCCATTAAAAGCTGGAAATATTCTGTTGTCCCATCCTCGTTAATGATCCGATGTGTCGTTGTAATAACCGGTGCTTTACCTGAACTATTCTTGATTGCAACATCGGTGATTCCAAGATCAGCAAGAAGCAACTCCTTTAAGATACGCGCCTTTTTATCATCGCCACTGGCAATCTGAGCAACAGTTTCTGAGGTGGCCGGTTCTTCTTCCATCAAAAAAGTTAACTTTTCAAGAAACCACCGATAAGCATTTTCCGTCTGAGGCAGATTCCAGTCATTAGAGGATACCAGATAAAGCTTATTGTCCGGTGTCCGGTTACTTAGCGTCATTTGCTCATTGATATTTTCACGGAACTCAAATACGCCATCTTCTCTGGAAAAAATCAGAGCCTCCCGGCCATTGGGCCAATGGAAAAGATACTCTTTATAAATCTTTTTTGCATCAAAAGAGAAACCGTAAGTGTAACGAATCCCTTGATAAATAAACACGATCTCAAAGGTAGTCGGTTGCTTGATGCCACCAAATGGCTCCCACGGCAGCTTTTGTCCCTTAGATGCCTTCGCCGCATTGCCTACCACCATTTCTTTCATTGTCATCATCGCGTGCAGCACATTACTCTTTCCGGCAGCATTGGCACCGTAAATCGCAAGCGCAGGCAGCAAGGTCTTTTTTGCGTCAGGATGAAGCAGATATTCTTCAAATGACTTATCCTTGGAGGCCGCAAAACTGATTACGGCACTATTCTTTATCGACCTGTGATTTTCAACTGTAAACTGAATCAACATAAATGAATACCTCCTATGTTCAGTATTCGCCTTTTCAGTAACCATTATAACAGCTAAAAATGCTCAAGTCAATATTTACTACTTAATTTTGCATTTTTTATGCAAAATATTCGATTAAATTTCTTTGCAACTCTTTTTCAGCTAAAACACTTATCGCTCCAAGATAATCACCAAGTTGACCCCAAGATAACATTTTGTCTAAAGAAATCGCCTATACAAGACAAAGTGCGGAAAGAAAACTACTTCCTGCACTCTGCATTTTATCCATAAACAAAATTTTGTATTGTGTACTTCAATCCCTGCACCTTGCTCAGCATCCAGAAAGCCAGCTTGGGAAGTCCGTAGGGGCTGATAAGGAACGCAATCAGAAGCAGGATCAGACCGTTTTGCGGAGAGTATGTCACCAGAACGGCCACGCCCAGCAGGGCAATCACCATGCTGGCCAGCCCCAGCACCAAACCAGACACATATACCAGAGCCACGCAAGTCCAGACAAACAGGGTAAGCAGCACTATCACCGGCGCGACCACAATCTTCAGCAGTAGCTTAAATACTGTCATTTCATCTCCTCCTCTCGACGATCCAAATACCTTTGACAGAGAACACGGATTGCTTCCAATTCATCCTCGGTTGTGTCTCTCCGCCCTTTTGTCAGCCTGATTTCCTCATATCCCTGAAAATCATCAAGCAATACATCAAACAGTTCTTCCGGCGTCCGACAGACCACGCCGCTGCAATAATCGAGGATGTCCCCAATTTCGTTAAACTCTACCCGGATATATCCATACCGGCTCTTGCAGACCTCCAGCTCCGTATCCAACGCCAGATAGTCCTTGAAAATCTCCAAAACCTTTTCAAAGGTCAACATCTTGCTCTCAACTCCTTTATCGGATTACTTTACTACCTGCCCTTATTATCCGGCAAGCGCCGGTAAAAGGCAAGAATACGGGCAAAAAGAAAAAGCGGAGGAAGGCGCGGCGAAAAGAACGCCGTTCCTCCCTCCGCAGATAGGGTTTATGCCCCTGTTACGAAAGTTTGGAGAGCTGGGTAAGGATTTCCCTAACCCCCTCCCATAGCTGCTCCTGCCGCTGGGATATATCCTCCAGGTCGGCATCGTAAACACGCCCGGTTTCATGCACCCGGCGCGTGAGCTGATTTAAGTTGTTGCTGCTCCGGCGCAAAAGGGAAACAAGCTCCTTCAGCTCCGGCAATTCCAGCTTCACCACATAACCGTCCAGCGCCATCTTTCGCAGATAGGCTTCCCGGTTGGCTGTCCCCAGCTGGGACATTTTCTGCTCGATCAGCTCCAGCTCCTCCTGTGATACCCGGAAGTTTACCTGCACCTCCCGCTTGCGGTTCGGGGCAGTCATCGCTCCTGCTCCCGTTTCTTTTGGGTGACAGGCTTATGGGCGGGCGGTTCCTGTTTGAGCTTATCCCGTACCGAAGTTCGGGGTTGCTGCGCCTTTTCGCCCTTGGTATGGCTGCGCTGCTGTTCCTCCCTCACCAGGTCAATAAAGCCGTCCAGCACAGCCGGGTGACTGTTCAACGCATAACCACGGCGAACCGTATCGGAGTTGTAGTTAGGAATTGTCTTAGCCCATTCCTTATTACGGTGGGAATAGCGTCCATCCCAATCCTGAAGCTGGACGGTGTTGGCCAAGACCAGCATAACCCGGTCCAAACCATAGGTCTGAATCACACCTTTGGCGGCATCTTGGTTAAGGTACATCCCATCAAAATGTTCCCGCACCGCCGCTTCAATAGCCTCCTTGCATTGGAGATTGGCCCGGTTGGAAGCCCGGTATTGTTCCAGTTCTCCATGCTCAGACGCATAGGCGGCAGTGTGAGAATAAGTCGTCGTTGTCCGCAGTTCCTCTTTGGCTCTGCATACATCATCGGCTCGGTTCTCAATACTATCCCGCACCACATCCATGTGTGCAGTCTCCAGCTTTTCAAAATAGCGGTACACATCGGCCAGGGGAGAGGAAGAATCCAAAAGGGCCTGCGCCTGGGCATCCGTCAGCTCCAATTCTTCCATAGCCATTACAATGTCCTCCCGGACACTGTACTCATAGGCGTGATGTAAAATTTCCTCCGGGGGCTGGCTTTTCAGCCAGTCCCGGTACTGATCCTGTTCGGCAGCCATTTTCTCATAAAGAGCCGCATTCAAATCGTTGGCATTCATGTTATCGCACCTCCTCATGTTGTTTTGATTTCTTTTCAGGGTTACGGGGCGGCATCGGGCGTTTCAGTCCTTCCAGCACCGAAGGCCGCGTACTTTTGGCAACTACGGATTCCGGCTGGGACCGGCTCCTGCCGTCCAGATTCAGCAGCGTGTCCAGCTCCACCAGACGGGCGGATTTCACCCGCAGATCGTCCTCATAAGGGAACGGCTTGCCCATTTCTTCTCTGGCGGCGGCCTGCTGCTGGTAGAGATCATCCAATTTTGCTTTCGTAGACTCCAGACGCTGGGGCATCTGAGAGAGTGCATTGTCAATACGGGTGAGATTGCCGCGCGGGTCTGTACCCAGGGCGGTCCGGTGGGTCATCTGGCCTTTCAGCAGGAGCGTATATTCCTGCCGCCACGCATCAAACGCCACGGACATATCAAAGCCCCGGTAACTGCCAATCTGCACCGGGTCGGAGGTTTTGACCTCTTTGCAGGCATCCAGCAGGGCGGCACCGGCGTTCTCTTTGTCGGTCAGAACATCGCCCCGGACTTCCATGCCGATAAAGCCTTCTGCCGGTTGCGGATGAGCTGACAGGGTTTCCAGATCAGCCTCAAAGCCTTTGATGAAGCCCTTGTGCTTTTCAATCTCCTCCGGGAAGTATTTCAGCAGCTGATCCTCCAGCCGGTACTGCTTGCTCTGGTGGTCGGCCTTCATCAGCTTCAGTCTGGATACCTCCACATCCAGGTCCATACGCTCCTTAATACGGGGGTCTCCGGCACACAGGGCCTTGATTTCCGCAAAAGACAGTGCGGTTTCATCTACATCATCACAGGAGCGTACCGGCGATTTAGAAGTCATGATCTGGCTGATGAATTTCTGCTTATTCTCCACAGTCTGCCACAGGTAGGCATCAAAGGTTCCCTCCGTCACATAGCGGTACACATGGACAAGGGGGTTCTGGTTGCCCTGGCGCTCGATACGGCCTTTGCGCTGGGCAAGGTCTCCCGGCCGCCACGGGCAATCCAAATCATGGAGCGCCACAAGGCGGTCCTGCACATTGGTGCCAGCGCCCATCTTTGCGGTGCTGCCCAGCAGGACGCGCACCTGTCCGGTACGGACTTTGGCAAACAGCTCTTTTTTCCTTACTTCGGTATTGGCCTCATGGATGAAAGCAATCTGGTCGGCGGGCACCCCCTGGGTAATCAATTTTTGTCGGATGTCCTCATAGACCGTAAAGGCCCGTTCCGGCTCCGATAGCGGCACAGCTTCCTCCAGCGCATGAAGGGTGGGGTTATCCAGCGCTTTGGCCGCCTTTTTGGACGGGGCTGCCTGGGGCGTGGAGATGTCGCAGAAAACCAGCTGGGTCAGCTTATCCGCCTCGCCATCCCGCCAGATTTGCAGGATATTATCTACACATTGGTTGACCTTGGTTCCGGGTTCGTCCGGGAACAGCTGGTTGATGATCCGCTGGTCCAGCCCCAGCTTGCGGCCATCCGAAGTGATCTTGAGCATATTGTCCACGGATGGGTCAACCGATCCGCTGTGTACTGCGGATGCTCGCTCCGAAAGGGCTTTTACCATCTCCTGCTGGTGTTCGGTAGGCTGGGCTACGATATTGTGGTACTCCACCTCCGGTGTAGGAAGGTTCAGCTGATCGGCAGTCTTGATGTCCGCTACCTCTTTGAATAGGTTCATCAGCTCCGGCAGGTTAAAGAACTTGGAAAACCTTGTTCGCGCCCGGTAGCCGGTGCCTTCCGGTGCCAGCTCCAGCGCCGTGACGGTTTCCCCGAAACGGCTGGCCCAGCAGTCAAAATGGGTCATGCTCAACTCTTGCAGACGGTCATACTGAAGATACCGCTGCATGGTGTAAAGCTCGGTCATACTGTTGCTGACAGGGGTTCCAGTGGCAAAGACAACGCCCCGGCTGCCGGTAATCTCATCCATGTAGCGGCACTTGGCGAACATATCCGATGATTTCTGCGCATCGGTGGTAGAAAGCCCCGCCACATTCCGCATCTTGGTGTATAAAAACAGGTTTTTGTAATTGTGTGCCTCGTCGATAAACAGCCGGTCCACTCCCAGCTGCTCAAAGGTCACAACATCGTCCTTGCGCCCCTCCGCCTGGAGCTTTTCCAATCTGGCCTCCAAGGATTTCCGGGTGCGTTCCAACTGCTTGACGGTAAAACGCTCCCCACCGCTGGCTTCCACCTCTGCGATTCCATCTGTAATCTCGTCGATTTGCTCGTAGAGGAGCCGTTCCTGGCGTTCCCGGCTGATGGGAATACGCTCAAACTGGCTGTGTCCAATGATGATAGCGTCATAATCTCCGGTGGCGATCCGGGCGCAGAACTTCTTGCGGTTATGGGTCTCAAAGTCTTTTTTCGTGGTCACAAGGATATTGGCGGATGGGTAAAGCCGCAAAAACTCCGACGCCCATTGCTCGGTCAGGTGGTTCGGGACGACAAAAAGGGACTTCTGGCAAAGCCCCAGCCGCTTGGATTCCATAGCGGCGGCCACCATCTCGAACGTCTTTCCCGCGCCCACTTCGTGTGCCAGCAGCGTATTACCGCCGTAGAGGATATGGGCGATAGCGCCAAGCTGATGCTCCCGCAGGGTGATGGCTGGGTTCATGCCTCCAAATCTAATATGGCTGCCATCGTATTCACGGGGCCGGGTGGAGTTCATTTCTTCATTGTACTGGCGCACCAGCGTCTGCCGCCGTTCCGGGTCCTTCCAAATCCAATCCCGAAAGGCATCCCTGATCGCCTGCTGTTTCTGCGCTGCCAGAGTGGTCTCCTTGGCATTCAGCACCCGGCGCTCCCTGCCGTCTGCATCCTCCACCGTGTCATAGATACGAACATCACGGAGGTTCAGCGCATCTTCCAGCAGCCGATAGGCGTTGGCCCGGTCTGTACCATAGGTGGTATAGGCAGCCACATCGTTGTAAGAAACGGAGCTTTTGCCGGTGACTTGCCACTCGGCGGTATAGGGTGTGTAATTGACCTCAATACTGCGCTGGAGATAAAACGGGGTGTTAAAGGTCTCATACATAAACTGCTGGATGTACTCTTTGTCGATCCAGGTAGCGCCCAGGCGAACCTCGATTTCCGAAGCATCCAGATCCTTGGGCTGAGCCTTTTCCAACGCCTCCACATTGACCGCAAAGGCGGGGTCTTTTTCTGCCGCCCGCTGTGCCTGCCGCAGCTTTCGGCGCACATTGCCGGAAAGGTATTCATCGGCAGTCACATAATGAGGGCGTTCCCCCTCAGGTACAGGACCGGGCAGACGGAAAATAACGCCGCGAAGCTCAGCGGCCAGCTCGTCCCCGGTCTTGCCGGTCAGCTGTTCCATGTACGCCATATCCACATGGGCTTTTTCCGCAATAGAGACAGCCAGGGCTTCACTTGCCGTGTCCACGGAGGTCACAGCCTCATGGGGTTTGATGGTGCGCTTGGTGAACATATCCGCCTTGCGCTCCAGCTTTCCTTCCTCGTCAATGATTTCCAGCGCGCACAGCAGATAGTAGCTGGAATCATCGGCAAAGGCCAGACGGTTAGCACGGTCATTGATAAGGCCATACCTGGCAGAGAAATTATCATAAAGCTGGTTAAGCTCCGACTGTTTCTCTCGGATGGCGCTGTCTGGAATGGCAGCATCCATCTGAAGGTCAATGAGATCCTGAACACAATCCCGCAGACCGACCATGCCTTTTACACGGGCTTCGGCGGTGGCATTGAGATCAGGCCGCACCATGCGGCTGTTTTCCCGGAAGTACACTTCGCCGTCCACCACGGTATAGGAGTAGTTTTTTACATCGGGGTCAGCGGGGATAGAGGTGTCGATGGATTCGCCCTCTCCCAGCTCCGGCAGCGCAGCCTCCTGATAGGTGCCACGAATATACTTTACAGCATCGTGCAGCTGGTCGGACAGTTCCAAGCCCTCAATGGGATTTACGGTGTAGTCCATGCCATGAGCGGTGCTTTCCGGCTCCTGTCTGCCCAGCACCATTTCAGGGTGGTCGAGGAAATAGCGATTGATGGCAAACCCATCTTCCGTCTGACCGGTCTGCGTCCATTCCGTCGTAATATCCAGCGGGCGGTCTCTCCTTTGCAGAAAGACAATATCAGAAACCACTTCGGTTCCGGCATTGGCCTTGAACGCATTGTTGGGCAGTCGAATGGCTCCCAGCAGCTCAGCGCGCTGGGCCAGATACCGGCGCACAGTGGAATCTTTGGCGTCCATCGTATACCGGCTGGTGACAAAGGCAACCACACCGCCGGGGCGCACTTGATCTAAGGATTTTGCAAAGAAATAGTTGTGGATGTTGAAGCCCAGCTTGTTATAGGCTTTGTCGTTGACCTGATACTGACCGAAAGGAACATTGCCCACCGCCAGATCGTAAAAATCCCGGCGGTCCGTGGTCTCAAAGCCTTCAACTGTGATATTGGCCTTGGGGTAAAGCTGTTCTGCGATCCGTCCGGTGATGGGATCCAGCTCCACACCATACAGCTTGCTTCCTGCCATACGCTCCGGCAGCATCCCAAAGAAATTACCCACACCGCAGGACGGTTCCAAAATGTTGCCGGTCTCAAATCCCATGCGGCCTACGGCCTCATAGATAGCCTGGATCACCGTAGGGCTGGTGTAATGGGCGTTGAGGGTGGAACCTCTGGCGGCGGCGTACTCCTCTGGGGTCAGCAATTCCTTCAGCTGGGCATATTCCTTGCTCCAGCTTTCTTTAGAGGGGTCAAAGGCATCCGGCAGACCGCCCCAGCCCACATAGCGGGAAAGCACCTGCTGCTGTTCCGGGCTGGCCTGCTGGCCGGTAGCCTCCAGCTCCTTCAAAAGTTGAATGGCATTGATGTTGGCCTGAAACTTGGCTTTCGGACCGCCCTCGCCCAGATGATCGTCGGTAATGCGGAAGTTCTGCGCGTTCCGGCGAATGTTGGCCTTGTATTCTTCATAAGCGGCATCCTCGGCAGCAGCGGCATTGGGAAAGGTTCGCCATTCGCCGTTGACCTGAATGGAAATGGGATGTTCGTCCAAAACTTCATCTGGGGTTTTCTCCGGCTCCGGTGCAGGCGGTTCCGGTTTCTCAACGTGCAGCCGTTCCACGACCACATCATAAGGCAGATTGTTCTTATCGCCCGGATAGACTGTTACCGGCTCAGCGGTATAGGTTCCATGAGAAAAGCCGTCCTGTTCCAGTTCATACAGAGCGCGCAAAACAGCGGCGGCATCCTGCCAGTTCATCCCCAAAGTGGTGTTAAACTTGTCGTGGATATTGATTTCAAAACCACCGGTGGAAACAAAATAATCTGCGGTGTCTCCGGTCTGCAGCTCCATCGTTTCCGCTGTGCCAATATAAGCTCCTGCCAGATAATGGGCGATTTGAGCGTTATCCTCGCCGTCATGGAAGTGTTGGGCGATAATTGCTTTTTCTGTGGCATCCAGCAGACCACCGGTTCCGGTCAGTACCTCCCGCAAATCCGGATTAAGCGTTTGGAGTATCAGATGATTGAGATAATTCTGCGCGGTTGCTTTATCTGGGAATGTCGGCACAGTTCCATCGCCGCTTGCATAATAGTTGTGAATCGTTTGATCCCAAATGGCAAAGGCATCCTCCGGGTCGGGAAATGCGTCGCTGGTGATCGTAACAGAAAATCGCGGCTCCGGCGTTTCTTCCTCAGCAGCAAGCTGCTCTGCATCGGCCATCACCCGCTGGATAAATGGGTCATCATCCAGCTTTTGAGCATCAACCACCTGACCGTCTACGATACCGCGCTCTGCCAAGGACTCCCGAATGGCAATCGGGTCTATATCATCCAGGGCACCCTGCTCGGCCTGGGTATAGAAGCGGTTCTCCTGAATCAGCTGAGCAATGCGACGCTGTACCTTCGGCCACGGCAGCTCCATTTCCTCCGGGCTTCCGGTTCGGACAACAAACAAGCTCTTGTTGTCGCTGCCGCCATACGCATGGCTCAACCATGCAGCGGTATCCTTTTCCCGCGCATGATCCTTCATGTAACGGACAACCGCGTGTTTGCTCTGAATATCACCGTTCCATGCACGAATGGCATTGTCAATATCATCCTGAGAGAGTGGTCGCAGAAGCTCATGTAATTTGGGGTAGGTTTCCTCTATGACCTCCCGGTGCAGACGCTGACGAAACTCCGGTACATCGACAAACAGCCGGATCAGTTCCATATCACCGGAACCAAGAATGGCACGGCGCACCGCCGCGTTGCCCTCAAGCACAGCATTTTCCCGGTCAGAATGACCGCAGGCATTCCGATAGGCCACATCCTCAGTAATGGCAGCAATCACAATGGGCTTATACTGCTCATACTGCTCCCGGATGGTAGGCTTTGCGGGTTCTGCTTCACCATTTCCGAAAACTCTGGTTCCGTCCGCACCAAATTCGGCTTCGTGGGCATTGATGGTCTGCTCCGCCTCATGGTCGATGGAGCGCAGAGAATACTCCTGATGTTCCGTGCCGCCTTCTGGGACAGCAGAGATTGTCACATCATGCTTATCCCGCAGCCGTTCCACATACTGCTCCAGCTGGTGTGCCGGAATCCCGCACATTTCAATGCGGCCTGCGCCCGGAACCGGGCGGGTGGTCAGATGCAGCTCCAACTCTGCGGCAGCTTCTTTGGCATCCTCACCGTATAGCTCAAAGAAATCTCCCACCTGATAAAGCACCAGATCATCGGGATGGCGTTCCTTGACCGCATTGTATTCCCAGCTGGCAGGGGCGGTCTTATTTTCTTCTTTTACGGCATCCGCTTCAGCCAGCGCCTTTTCTGCTTGAATTTTCTCGTACTCGGCCTGCTCCTGTACGGTCAGATAGCGGTCTTTTTTGATAAGATCGGTGATGCGCTTAGAGACCTTCTCCCAGGTGAAATGAACATCCGAGCAATCGCTTTTCCTGTAGTGCAGTCCCTTTCCGTCATGATCCTCTCCACTACCGGTTGCACCGGACAGGGCATGGGAATGTCCACCGATACCGTACTCCTTTCGGAGAAACTCCACCTTTTCCTTGTCAGTATGCTGTTCTTGAAAGAATGTGAAGATACGACCCTTACCGCCCTCAAAACCGCTGCCGCCGGTCATGGCGGCGTCGATCTCGTCCTCGGTGATAAAGTGTTTGACCGAAGGAACCTCTGCCATATCCGTTGCAAATTCCTTGCGGGGCAAAGACAAGTCCTTTAGGTTTTCCCAAATTTCTCTCGGTCTATGGTAATGGAACCGAAGCAGATCACGGTCCTGACTGTATGCGGTCCAAAAGGCGGCATATTCATCGGTCAGGGTCTGCCTGAAATCAGGGCTTTTCAGTTGTTCGGTCAGCCATTTGGTTTCCTCCGGGAACCCGTTTCCTTTAATCTGTGCAAGGCTACTCAGATACCCTGCTTCCCTGGCCTCATCGCTGAAATCGTGGTAAAGATTCCAAAGCTTTGACGCCAGAAGGGATCGTTCATAGCCTGCCGCTTCGGTCAACTCCACATTGGTGGCAAACTGGCCGGATTCCAGAAGTTCCCCGATGCGCTCAGCGGCACTCTCCCAAGAGATGACTTGGGCTGATTTATCGTAACGGGCAGATTTTCCACGGGAAAGGCGGATGCCCTCCTCGGTGTACCAGGCCGTGATACTGCCGGTGTTGGTTGTTATACCATTGCCGCCATGATAGAGCGCTTGCAGAGAAGCGGCAATTTCTGAAACGGGCTTCTGCTTTTCAAATTCAGCAACGATCCTCTCCCGCTGATGGTCGGTGTTGCCGCCCAGCCGCAGCACATGGTCAATTTCCTTTTGGGCAAAAGAAAAAGCAGGGAATGTGTTTGTAACATTCTCTGCTTCATCTATCTTTTGGATTTGTTCTGCTTCGGAGAGGAACAGGTCTAAGGTCAGCTGTTGATAAGCTCCGCCAGAAGAATCTCCTCGGCCTGCGCTTTGCAGGTGTTCATCAGGCCCACCCACTTCATCGGATCGGCGGCTTTCAGTTCCTCGGTTGCTCCCGCTTCCTTCGTCAGCTGGGGCATCATCTGCTCCAGACGGGTCTGGACTGTCTCGTCGATCTCGATGAGGTGCAGGTACAGCTTCTCGCTCATCAGCAGCTGGTTGTAAAGAATCGGACGGTGTTCCTTCAGATACGACTTCCGCATCCTGCCGTACTTGCCCAGGGGCTTCGACTGCTGTTCGCTCAGCTTCAGGTCGGGAATCAGATAATCCCCGTTCTTGGTGTAGGTTAAGGTGTTGTTCATCCCATTGGCTCCTTTCTTGCATGGCCTCGCGCTCTGCATTTCGGACGGTGACGCCGATCTGCCGCAGCACTTGTTGATTGATCTGACTGACCGCTGTTCCCAGCGCCCCGATAGTAGCCGGGGTATTGAAATCGAAGATTGCCATGAAATCCTCATGGTCAAAGTAGCGTTCCGGCTCCAGTCCACAGCGGGACATCAGGGCGTAGGTGATGCTGACGGTGGCGGCTGCCTTAAACTGTACTCCGATGTTAAACTCATCGTACTCCTCCAGAAAGGAACCGTCAATGATATAGAAAAAGTCCTGCTGATGCTCCGCCCAATATTCATCCGCCAGCTTACGGGCCACATCGGTGAGCTGCTGAGCAAAATCATCCCCACCGATCCCATAGGTACGCTCCAGCATGGCCTCCACCGGAATCATGTGCTGTTCTTCCAGCTGCCACAGCCAAGGGGTGCGGGAATGTTCACGGGTTCCGGTATCGGAAATATCGAACACATAGCGTAAACGGGGTCTGTCCCCGGAATCATCCACCAGTGCAATACCCTTAGACCCGCGCCGGACATACCGGCCCATCTTATCATTCCACAGGTCGTACTCGGCACAGGCGGTGGCATCCGGGCGCTGGGCGTAGATCATCAGCTGTTCATGGAACGGGTATTTATAAAGACGGGATGCGGTGGTAAGAAAAGCCGCCCATTCCTGCCAGCTGCCGGTGAGCTGTGTTGCCACCTTATCTACCATCTGCGCATACATTTCTGCTTTTGTTGGCATGGTTTTCTGTCCTCCCTTCATTTTGAATGATAGAAATAGGGCGGCTCAGAAAGGCCGCCCCATCAGGTATTTATGTGTACTGCTTACTCGTCAAAGTCCGGATACAGCTCCAGCACAGCAAATTCATCATCGGTCATGGCACGGAGCTTAGAGAGGGTGCTGTCGGTCAATGCCAAAAGCTCGGTTTCTTCCGGCGAAAGTTCGCCGCGCATCTCGCTCAGGCTGTCAATCAGCCCGGTGCGGCTGCCGGTATTGTAAATACACATCAGATTCATTTCCTCAAAGGTGAAGTTTCCCATATCAAATCTCCCTTTCCGCGCTCTTTTGGGGCGCTTTCTTTTTGTGTTCCGTCCTGGGTTGACTTTTCAGTTGCTCCATAACGGACTTCTTCTTATCCCGTTCCTCCCGATGAGTGGCTGCCGCCAAGTCCATGAGGGAAATGGGCTGGCCGCTGCGGGCCTGCTGCTCCAACTGCGCTACCGTCGGCTCCCTGGAACCGTTGTTGATAACACCGTCAATCATGCCATAATCGTCCTCCACGGTCATTTCCGCATTTTTCATCGGATTATCCGACAGAAATCCGGGAACATCGGTAAAACCAAAACTATCGCAGTAATGACAGGATACCTTACCATCCTGCTTGATGGCAACGATGTCGCTGACACTCATAGATGGACTGTGAAAATCCACCGGCTTTTGCAGATTGAACTGCTCATACAGCCTTTCCAACTGCTCCATTGTACTGCCGGAACCGTTCAGCGGGGCGGTGTAAATAAGATCGTAGTTGCTCCGGCCTACGGATAGGCTGTGAGATTGCAGCCAATCCAGATTCATGAATCGCACATTCTGAGGGTCATCCCGGCTCACCTGATAGATAGCGAAACAGTCCCCCTCATGGGAGAGAAAAGCCTGCTCCCGTTCCATCTGGTGATCCTGACGTTCCAGCACCTTCTCATGGAACTGCGGGCTTTGCTCCCATTCCTCACGAGACACAGCAAAGATACCGTCATGGGCATCCAGATCGGTGCTGTCAAAGGCCATCTCCGGGTTTTCACCCTCCTGCACAATGTAAACGGTCAAATCTCGCTCTATCAGCTCGTAGGCGCGTTCTTTGGAAAGGGGCAGAAGGTCGCTGTCCAGATAGCCGCATTTCTCCAAATCATCCTGAGTCAGCACTGGGTCCGGCATCGGATATTCGTCCAATGCCTGCTCTGGTGATTCCGGTAACATAGAAACAGATGGACTCTGTACTTCGCCTAACTCATTTTTCTCAAATCGCTGCTGTTGATCAGCTTCTACTTGTTCCATCAGCGTGTCGTAATCATATGGTTTCACCAAATCTGTTCCCTTAATTTCCTCCATGAGAAGTTCGTAGGTCACTTGCGCTAAAGAATGGTTATCTATCTGCCCGCCATCCAATAGCGCGAAATCAGGACTGTAAATCGTATAATCATGTCCGCTTTCGCAACGCTGAATTGCAAGGAACTCCTCTCCGTTTATATCAAATGCAACCGATTCCTGTGAAGGCTGAACCTGCAACAGTTCTGCCACATTTCCCATGACTTTTTGATCTATTCCCAGTTCTGCCAAAGGCGGTGCTGCCTGCGTAACTTCCATATCTGGCATAGCCGCTATCAAATCGGATACCGCTTTCTGTACCAGCGGACTATTGCGGAAATGGTCAATGCCATTGATTGTTTCCACATCAATCGTCTTTCCGGTTAAGATAGGGAACTGTCCATTGTAATCACTGCCATCCTGTAAATCGAACCCAATCCCTTTGATACCGTTCATTCGCTCTGCCGGAATAGCTTGATACAGCTCAACGGCTTTCATGAGAGAAAGATTCTCATGGTATTCGCCAAGGGAAGGAAACTCCATGCACTCGGCCACATAATAGGTCAGTGTTTCCTGCTGGACATTAGATGTAGACAGGGCCGGTTCTTTTCCTTCTGTTTTTTCCGATTCCGAAACACGCTCCTGCTCGGCTGTCAGGTCAATACCGCGTTCCTTACAGATTTCCTTATAGTGGCGGTCAATATCGGAGATCAGCTCCCCGGAAGTCTTGCTGATAGTCTCCAAACTGGACCGCAGCTCCTTCAGCTCCTTGCCCTGACTCCAGCTGGCAATATAGCCAAAGCTGTTTTCGGAAGTCTCAATGCCATAATATTTGCAAACCGCATAAGAGATACTTTCAGCCTCTACTTCCTCGGTGTGCCGGTCCTTTTTACTTTCCTGCAAAAACTGCTGAATGGTCTTTTCGCCGCCGACAAAATTCAGACCAGACTCCTCCGTAAACATGATACGCCCATCTTCTGGCAGTTCTAAAGGCTTTGCGGTGATAACGGATGCAGCGTGGTTCACAACAACCCTTTCCTCTACGGCAATCGGATAGCCCGGATCATCATCTGAGCCACGCAGGTCATAACAAAACAGCCCATCAGGAAGATCTTCGCGCGCAATTCTTCCATTTGAGAACAGGGCTGGCTGGTCAAATAATTCTACCTCTTGATACTTGCTGGTATCCTTCACCACAGGCAGATTGTAGTTATGGAGCTTGCTATGGGCTGTCTCATGGACAGCTGCGGAAACCGTCTGCACCTCGCTCATGCCGGTACGAATGGCGATCCGCTGCTGCTCAGAGGAAAAGTAGCCGTCCATATTGGCATCCATCGGCTCAAACTCAATGGGAACCGGGGCAGAGCGCCGCAGGGCTTCCATGAAAACCTCAAAGTTCTGCACATTCCCCGACAGATTGGAGGCCAGCTCCGGTAAAGGCTTTCCGTCCGTCTGGCTCAGGTCAAAAACCTTCACAGGACGGAACATCGGAATCTCAATTTCCTTTTCTTCGGTGACAATTCGCCCGTCCTTATCCAGAATAGGAGCCTTTGTGTCCGGGTCCAGCTTCTGCTCCTCGATTTTCTTTTTATAGGGTGTAGGCGCGATGATGGTAATACCATGCTCGCCCTTTTTCACATGGCGCTCAAACTGGTTTTTCCACTTGTTGAAGCCAGCGACCAGCGTAGCATCCGGCTTCTGCATATAGATGAGCATGGTGTTGTTGACCGAATAGCGGTGGAAACGGGACATCACCGACAGGTAACGTATATACTTCTCGCTCTCGAACAGCTCCTTGATACCCTGTTCGATGCCCTCGGTGATTTCCCGCAATCGCTCCCGGTTGGTTGGTTTATTATCAGGCATGGTTGTCACTCTCCTTTCTTCGCCTTGGGTTTGGGCGGTGCATATCCGGCAGCCTTTGCCCGTTCACTGGCAGCTTTGCGGCGCTCGGCGCTGTAAGGCTCCCGAACCGATACGCAGCGTTTGGGGACTACAAAGGTCTGCCGGTCCTTTTTCACGATTTGGTCCGGGTATTTTTCCGACAGCCGCCGCAGCTTCTCCAGCAATCTGGCATCATGGGTGTAAACCTCTGCGGTGGCCTCGGCCTGGTTGTAGAGGATAATGGTTTCCTGTTCATAGAGGGAGCGCTTCATCGTTTACCACCTTTCTGCCTGTCAAACTCCAGCTTGAAGCTCACATACTGCTCATCGTCCTCCAGCACCACGGTAGCATCGTAGGTTTTGCCGGTCTTTTCGGAATAACAGCCAGTGAGCCGTGCGCGTCCATCTTTGAGAAGGGCTGTCACCACCACCTTGGTAGGCTGCTTTTTCTTGGCAGCCCACCACTTGTTATTTTTCCAGATTGCAAATCTGCAAGCTTCGTTCTGACAGAAGAATCCTTTTTGCATTTCTGCAACCTCACCGCCGCAGCGCGGACAGCGGCCCACTACTTCACGGGGCGGGGAGAACAGATACTCGGTGCCTTTTATCACCTGATAGGTCCCCACCAGTTCCCGGAGCATAGCAGAGATCCCGGCCATGAAGTCCTCCGGGGAAAGCTCACCGCGCTCGATCTCGCCCAGCCGGTACTCCCACTCGGCGGTCAAAAGGGGCGATTGTAGCTGCTCCGGCAGTACAGTAATCAGAGATACTGCATCATGTGAAGGCATGAGTTGTACGGTTTTTTTGCTCTTTTTTCGTTCCAGAAAACCAGCAGACACCAGCTTTTCCAGAATACCGGCACGGGTGGCCGGGGTTCCCAGTCCTTTCCGCTCGGCATCCTCCGGCATATCATCTTTCCCGGCAGTCTCCATAGCAGAAAGCAGCGTATCCTCGGTGAAATGCTTGGGTGGGCTGGTTTTGCCCTCCTTGACGACTGTACCGGACAGGGGCAAACTCTGGCCTTCGGTCAGCTTTGGCAGCGCTTTACTCTCGGTTTCTTTATCCGCCTCCGGGATGTTTTTCAGATTGGCACAGTAGGCAGCATCCAGCGCCCGCCAGCCGAGATGCTTCACCGCCCTGCCTTTGGCGGAAAACTCAACACCGGCGCACTCCACGGTGACAGAAGTTTCAGCATAGGTATGGGGCTGGGCCACGGCGCACAGCAGACGCAGAGCCACCAGCTCCAGCACCGCCCTTTCGCCCACCGGCAGACCGGACAAGTCAGCGTTTTGGATATTACGGGTGGGGATCACCGCATGATGGTCGGTCACTCTCTTGTCGTTGATAACCGCACCGGCGTCGCAGGAAATAGCGATTCCTTTTCGGAAGGTCATGGCATTAGCAACCAGATTCACCAGCACCGGCAGACCCTCGGCCATGTCCGAAGTCAGATAGCGGCTGTCCGTGCGGGGATAGGTGCAGAGCTTCTTTTCATACAGGTTTTGTAGATAGTCCAAAGTCTGCTGAGCGGTATATCCCAACAGCCGGTTGGCATCCCGCTGGAGCGTAGTCAGGTCATAGAGGGCAGGCGGCTTTTCCGATTTGTCTTTACGCTCCACCTGTTTGACCGTGGCAACAGCACTCTGACAGGCACTTTGCAGCTGTTCAGCGGCGTCCTTGTCCTTCATACGTTCCCCGGCAACTGTGAAACCGGGTAGTTCCAACGTCACCGTATAAAACGGCACCGGCTTGAAACCGTCGATCTCTGCCTCCCGCTGGACGATAAGAGCCAGTGTCGGAGACATAACGCGCCCAATGTTGAGGGTTCGGTGGTACAGCACGGAAAAAAGGCGTGTGGCGTTAATGCCCACCAGCCAATCCGCCTTGGCGCGGCAGAGGGCCGCATCCCGCAGACCGTCATACTCTGCACCGGGGCGCAGGTTAGCAAAGCCCTCCCGGATAGCGGAATCCTCCATGGAGGAAATCCAGAGCCGCTTCATAGGCTTTTGGCAGCCTGCCAGTTCATAGACACTGCGGAAAATCAGTTCACCCTCCCGCCCAGCGTCGCAAGCGTTCACTACCTCGGTCACATCCGGGGCATTCATTAGCTTTTTCAGCACATCAAACTGCTTCTTTTTGTCCTTGCCCACCGTCATCTGCCAGTCTGCCGGCAGGATGGGCAGATCGTCATACCGCCACTTGGCGTACTTGGGGTCATAGCTGTCCGCATCGGCCGGCCCAGCCAAATGGCCCACACACCAACTGACACGCCATCCATTTCCCTCCAGATAGCCGTCCTTACGGGCGGTGGCACCGATCACAGCGGCCAGACTATGGGCAACCGACGGTTTTTCGGCAATCACAAGTTTATGGTTCATATTCTTCGTCCTCCCATTCGGCCTGCCCATAGTTATTCAGCTTTCTTTCAATACTGTTTTCCTCCGTTAACAGCAGATCATAACCGAACCGATAGTCATAGCGGTACAATTTCCCCAGCAGGTCATTGATGATGATACGGCAGGCCAGTATCACACGGTTTTTATCCACCTGCATCAGCTGGTATCGTTGATAGTCATTGTAATAATCCCTTCGGATATGACGAGCTTCTTCATCCAGAAGCATATCCACAGGGTCCTTTTCGTCGTTCTCTTTCGTCCCTTTGGCATGGTTCAGCAGTTCCATCACCATAGGGAAATTCTGTTCATCCATCCGGCCCTCCTCTTTCAGAAAGCCGATCAGGGCGCTAAGCAGAAGGAAAACTGCTGTCCGTTCATTCTCTACCAGGGCATCCATCGTCTTTGCTGCTCCGGGAAGGAGCTGTTCTTTCACAAAATCTGCCACATCACCGGAATAGAGCAGACGAATGGAATCTATGGACAACGGGACAACTGCGGTGTCCTCATCGTAAAACTCAAAATCATCCTTCTGCACAGGCTTTTTCCAAAATTTACCTAACACGGTAGAAAAGATGTCTCCGCCAAAATAGATAGCAATGATGATCAGATCAAAAACAGCAATGGTTTTAATAAGGATACTCAACACATTCATTTTTCGTTTTTCCTTTCTTTGAGCCATCCGGTCAGCTGCCGGTGGCAGAAGCCTACACACGGCTGGCCATAACGGTAAGTCCCACAGCCATAACAGGGGTGGCCGGGGGATAAAGAGGGAGGACGGGAAGTGTTCCTCCCGCCCTCCGGCCTGCGTGTCATCATAGATTCAAAAGGGCTGTCGGTGAAACGGGTCAAATCTGTTCGTCCTCGTTTTCTCCATCGCTGCCCCTGTCAGCATCCGGTTCATCGGAATCCTCGGTCTCCCAGGGTTCCTCATCCTCCGGGTCCGCTTCATCCTCACCGTAGTCGTAATCGTCCAGATTGTCATTGCCTTTGGTCTTAGGCTTGTTTTTCACCAGCTTAAAGTAGGCAAAGGCTCCGCCGCCACCCAGCAGGGCAAGCACCAGGATCAAAAGCGCCGGGTTCAGGCCCGCAGGTTTCTTCTCCGGTTCTTCCGTCACCTCCGGTTCAGGAGCTTTCCCTATGCAGCCACTCAGATTGGTTGCACAGACCGGGCAGGCGGTATTGACTGCACCGGCTTCACATTTTTTCGTGCAGTTACAGGTGGCGGGCTTCTCCTCGGTGGTCTGGCCGGTTTCCATCAGCGCCATCAAGTCGGCCTCGTCAACCTGATTCAAAAAGTGGACCGCAGTTTCCTTGTCCTCATTTGCCCGGTCAATGAGGATATAGAAATAATTGCCTGCCTTAGTGGTGACGGTGATGAGCTGCTTATTGCCGCCGTAATCGTCCACCAGGGCGGCGTTGCCCTCCGGCGTAAGGGGCGGCGTATCCTCTTTCGGCTGCTCCACAATCACGTTGTCATCGTTAGTGGCATCCTGTCCCTCCGGTGTCTGTGCATAGGCGGGAACAGAAAGGCCGCCCACAATCAACAGGGCGGCGCAAAGTGCGGTCATTGTTCTGAAAATATACTTATGCTTCATGGGCGGTATCCTCCTGTTCTTCGTAATCAGCAGAAACAGCGGCTCTGCCGGGAACCATGCCGCTGGACAACATAGCGTTCAGCTGGGCAGGGGTCATCCGCATAGCGCGCACCATCTGGACGATTTCCAGATTCTCTGCTTCAGTTTTCTGTGCTTCCAAAGTTTTCAGCTTCTCCTGATACTCCGCAATCTTCTCGCGGACCTTTTCGATCTCGCGGTCAATGCGGTCAATTTTGTTCATAGCCATTATCATTCACTCCTTCTCAAAAAACTCAGTTACCAGTTCATCAGGCCATAGCCTTTGATAGATTCGTAATTCAGGTCATAGCTCTTGATTTTACAGGCATCACCGGAATTTCCTTCTACCGTGTAAACCCGGCTGCCATCTGTACCAATGACGATACCCACATGGTCAGCAGAACCATCAAGGTCCCAATCGAAAAAGATAGCGTCACCGGGGGCGATGTTCTCATATCCGCGCCCGCCCCATTGCCCATGAGACTGGAACCAGGGAACTCCCTGAGACTGACAGCCTGCAAAGCGCGGCTCAGATAAGCCTGCCTGCCCATAGCACCAGGACACAAAGCAGGCGCACCATTCCACACGGCTGTCAAAGCCATACCAGCTCCAATAAGGGTAGCCGCCCACATTGCCAACCTGACTCTGCGCCAGCTCCACCAGCGCCGGATTGCCGGGGCGTGTACCGTTTACGAACTCCACACCGGTCAAATCTTCGGAATTTCCCATATCCGGGGAACCGCCGCCAAACAGCAGGGGCTTGTTGCCCATCGTCTGCCGGTACACCTGATACATTTCCATCTGCTCCGGGGTCAATAGCTCTGCGGCAACAGAGGATATAGGCTTGCTCGTGAGCGTCACATTCAGGATGTAATACTCATACGGCACCTCCACCTCGTATTCATAGGTCTCGGTGGAGGTTTCACCTGTTACCGGGTCAGTGACAGTATTCGTACCGGTCCTCGTTTCTGTCCGATAGCGTATCTCCACTTCCTCGGTGAGCGTCAACTGATATTGCTCAGAGAATACACGCTCCAGCTCTCCCTGGGCGCTCTGACGGGTGTACCCCTGCAAGACAGCAGACAGGTAGGCCGCCAGCTCATGGGGGTCATGGCCGATCATATCCAGGTCGTAGCGGTATTCGTCATAACCGGGGTGACTGCTTTCAATATTGTCGATCTCAGTCTGCAACTGAGCTTCCTTGGCCGCATAATCAGCTTCCACCGCCAGCATTTCCGGGTCATCGGAGGGATAGGTAGTGCCGGAGATCACGGAACCGATGCTCTGCGCCATCATGGAGCAGGAGGACATGGTATTGAGCAGCAGACAGAGGATCAGGAAAATTGCACCCGCAATCAGAAACCCCTTTTTATGGCGCATGACAAATGCACCTGCCTGCTGTGCTTTTTCCTTTACTGTCCGGGCGGCCTTTCCGGTGGTCTGTGCAGTTTTGGCAGTATTCCCAGCAGTCTGACCGGCGTGTTTAGCGGCTGCATACTGCTTTTTGATGGTCTGCTTCTGCTGCCAGCGGGAAAGGGGATTGCTGGCAAACTGGGGATTTTCCTGCAAAGACTTCTGATACAGGGCGCTGACATTGGCCTTTTCCAGCTGACGCTCGGCCTGGGCTGCTTTGCGGTAGGGCTTTAGCTTGTGGCTGTGATACCCCTCCCGCACCAACCGTGCGCCGGTTTCCACCGCTTCCTCAGACTTGTGGGCGCTTTCCACGCCCACGTTGTCCTGCTCACTCTCCCGGACTTCCTTATGAATTTTGCCAGCAACCATATTGGCAGGGGCATCCCGCAAGGTATGGGATAGCTTGGAAGGCGGCTTTTTCTTGTCCTCCAGTACCAGCTTCGTTGTGGTCTTTCCAGTCTCCTGGTCAATCTCCACCTGCCGGACTTTCTTTTTAGGGATTTTGGCCTGCGCCCTGTCCGCTTTGGCGGCGGCCTTGTCCGCCTTGCGGATGGGCTTTTCCAACGCCGGATTAGCCCGTTCCTCGTCCGTAAAGCGCAGGCGTGGTTCCTTAATCAAACCATTCCCCCAGCATGAGGGCGGCTGTCATGTAGTGCAGCTCCACATAGAGGGCCAGCCCCACCGGGTCGTGAAAGGGGTGCTGAATCAGGTGGGCGTAAATCTGCGCCACCACATTGGCCAGCAGCTGAACCTGACTGCCCTCAAAAATGATAACGCCCGGTGTACCCTGCATGGCGCACCAGATTTCTGTCAGACGGAGCAGCCCCGCCTCGCCATCCTCGTTCAGTCCCGCAGACTGATCCGCAGCCGTGCGGCACTCGCTGATGGCATCCGCCATCACGGTGAGCAGCTGAGCGCGCTGGCTCTCCAACGCCGCATCGAAAAACATCATTGTATCCAGTTCACAAATGTTCTGGTTCATGGTTACTCATCCTCCTTTTTCAATTCCTGGGGTTTGGTGGTCATTATACGGTAGAGTTCGGTGTCCTTCGGGAAGTGGTCTACAAAAGGCAGAATCGTGGAGCCGTAGAACAGAAGGCCCTCGCCCTCGCTGGAGTGGGTCACATAGGACAGCTGATGGGGAGAAATGCCCAGCTGCTTGGCAAGAATCTGCCGGTCTCCGCCTGCCTGATTGAGCATATACACAAAATCGCTGTTCTCGAAAATATTTTCCACTTCACGGGAAGAAAGCAGGTCCTTGACATTTTGGGTGATCTGATTGTTCTTAACAGGTGGCTTTTTATCCACCTCTCTGGAGCTTTCGCTCATTTTCATCGGCGTGCCTGTTCACGCCCAGCATAGCATACCTTTTTGCCACGGTTTTTCCGTATCGGCAGGCAATGCGGACTCGTGGAGCTGTTATATTCTGCATCACGCAGGTTCAAGCTCTATGCGTTGCGTGTGACTGCCATTTTACGGACAGCCTTCCACTCGGATTAGGGCGCTGCTCCCTTCCCGATTTCTTCCGCATTGATAATACTGACCTACTTGCCGATTTCAGTCAGTACGGCGTGGTCTGATTCTCTAAGCGCATAAACAAGAAACAGACCTGTTCACCTGTGGGGATGCCGCCCCACTTTCTAAAACGCTTCCAGATTTCGACTGTATAGGCCGCCGTCTGCTCCTCTTTCAAGAGAAGGTGCATCTCATCAATGTAATATCGGGTGGACTTATGCGCCGCCCGGTTGATGGTAACACGGTTCCATACCTGATCCTGCACCACCAGCATCCCGATTTTTTTGAGCTGCTTGCCCAACTCCTTGATGTCATAGCAGACAATGCGGTTCTGGATATTCACATTGGTACGGTGGTTGAACACATTCAGAGAGCCGGTCACATAGATTTCCAGCGCCGTAGCGATGTACTGCGCCTCTTTTTCTTCCTGTGTCCGCAGCAGATCATAAAGGTCCTCCAGCACCGGCATATTCTCCGGGCGCGGGTCATTGAGATAATTCTGATAGACCATCCGCACACAACGGTCAATGATGGTTTTCTGCACCGGCTGTAAGCCCTCCTTGCCGCCCACAATCAGCTCGCACAGCGACAAAATGAAGTCAGACTTCAAAGACAGCGGGCTTTCGTCATCTGAATAATCCAGATTCAAGTCCATCGGGTTGATGTAGTCACCGGATGTGGGTGAAATCTTGATAACTTGCCCATGCAGACGCTCCACCAGCGGAGCATACTCTGCCTCCGGGTCGCAGATGATGATGTCATCATTGGTGAGCAGAAAACAGTTAGCGATCTCGCGCTTGGCGCTGAAGGACTTACCGGAACCGGGTGTACCAAGGATCAGTCCGTTGGGGTTCTTCAGCAGCTTGCGGTCCACCATAATGAGATTGTTGGACAGGGCATTGATGCCGTAGTACAGCGCCTCTTTGCCATTCTGGAAAAGTTCCTGAGTAGTAAACGGCACAAAAATAGCCGTGGAGCTGGTAGTCAACCCCCGCTGGATCTCGATTTGGTTCAGGCCCAGGGGCAGAGAGGACATCAGCCCCTCCTCCTGCTGGAAGTCCAGCCGGGTCAGCTGGCAGTTATATTTCTGCGCGATGGAGCTGGCCTGAAAGATGTTGTTGCCCAGCTGACGGGGATTGTCCGCCGTATTCAACACCAGAAAGGTCACAAGGAACATTCGCTCGTTGCGGCTCTGCAAATCCTGCAAAAGCTTCTTGGCCTCGGCTCCGTAGGTAGCCAGGTCGCTGGGAAATAGCGATAGGTAAGCCTTTGAAGTTATCTCCAGCTTTTCCCCCGCTTCACACCGGACATGCGACTTTCACCG
>JBBNGO010000079.1:0-10100 GCA_040095065.1 Hominicoprocola fusiformis | reverse complement strand
TCCCGGACAACCGGCGCACAGAAGAATGTGTGTCTGCCTATGCGTCCCTCTACCCGTTGATTACCTATTATCTGAACCGGCTGAATGACTGGGGGCTTTGCTTCCGGCAGTGCAAGGTCTGTGGGAAATATTTTCTGGCAAAGAGCCAGCGGTATGAACTGTGCAGCGACAAGTGCCGAAAAGCACAGGCGCTTCAAAACAAGCGGGAATTTGACGAAAGGGCAAGAGAAAATAACTATGACCTGCTTTATAAAAATGAATGCCAGAACTGGCGCAACAAAATAAACCGGGTAAAAAATACCGCAGGCTTTCCGGCTGACCGTCTGGAAAAAATACAGGCTGCCTTTTCCGACTTTAAGAAAGAAGCCTTGCAGAGAAAAAAGGCTGTAAAAACAGGAACAGCCAGCCCGAAAGAATTTACGGACTGGCTGTATCAGCAGAGTAATGTAATTGTGGAGCTGACGGATTATTAAAACTTAGCCTATCGTTCTAATGCGCTCTATAATTGAGTGCTGTTGCAAAGATTTCTTTTGATATACTGATACTACATGATAGACCATCACAACCGCAGCAAAGTATAAAAGCACAAAAAGAACTGGGAAGTGATATTCAAAGTATGAAAGTCCGGGAATTTTTGATATTTGGGTACAAAGCAGCAATCCGATTGGTATGCCTAAAATGCAGCTTCCTATAAAACTTCCAACCAGATAGATGAAACTTTCCGACTGCTGTACTTTTCGCAACTGCAATTTTGTCATACCTGTAGCTTCCAGTAGTGCATAGTCGTGTCTTCTGGCAATGGCATTTGTAATGCTGGTATTCAGCATATTTATAAATGAAAACAGACTAATAAGCACCACCAAAACTGTAATGATGACTTTCGCATTATGGAAGTAATCTTCCAATGCCATAACATCATCAGCCAAAACAGACACATCAACTCTGTCGTCATCTATAAAAATTTCTTTGATTATCTCTGTTGCTACGTCTTTTCCGTTATCATCCAAACAAATATACCATGCAAGCGTACAATTCATTTCTGACAGTGATTTCATATTTTCACCACTTGTATAAATAACAAGCCCAGTATCGCTGTTTTCTACAAATCCGCTTACAACTAACTCCACTTCTTTTTGACCATATCCTGTATCTATGATATACGGCAGATAATCTCCAACTTGAAGCTGCATATTCAGTTTCTGATAATAAGGAGACTGTCTATTGATAGCAACAGGAATTGCTCCATTCTGTAATTCATGACTTGGTTGCATACCCTCAACAATTTCATTTTTAAATGTTTCTGGATTTACAGCATTTTCAATGGACAGTTCAAATTTTTCCCCCTCTGAATTTGTCAGAATGCCGTCCAGCATATACAATTCATAAACATCTTTTACACCTGAAATGTTATACAATTTTTGCTTTTTTTCTTCTGTAAATGGTGTAGATTTCATTAAATCATAGGTGGATTCTTCATCAGCCGTTGAATTTAGTAGTACAAATACATCACTATTTCCCTGGTAAGGTTGTGACGCAAGTCTTTCGGGATTTATCGCATTCAATATTGAAAAAACACCGAACATTAAAATCCCACTCATAATGAGAGATAAAAATGTATAGGCAGCTTTCTTTCTATTGGCTCTACAATACATCCACCCGATTCTTATAGGCGTAAGTTTACGCTTTGCCCCAACACTTCTAAAATAGTTTGTTGCCTGTGTATGTTGTGCTTCTATTGGTGATGTAGATGCAGCCATTTTCGCTGGTGCTTGAAAAGCCAAAGCTGTGATAATCCAAATAAATATGCCGGAGATTACCGCACATACAATGCTTGGTATCCAGTAAAAATGAAGTGGTAAAACTATGTTTACCAGAAAACCGATGACTGTTCCCAACACAATGCAAGGTTTTGCTATTTTGTCACGTTCTTTCTTGACCACTGATTTAATTTGCTGGTATGTTGCGCCGATTGCCCGTAATTGTGCAAATTCATGTACTCGTTGCAGTACAGATACATAAAGAATATTTTTGACAGCCAGCCCTGCCGTACAAAGAAGTACAATAACAATTCCTAAAACAGTTCCTACTGCTTCAGTTGTATTATTTACATGGGCGATCTGCTGCGTACTAAGCGTTGCATTGCACAAAAGAATACCAGAAAAGCTCAACAGAAATGCCGCAATCAAGATGATAACTCTGATTAGAAATGTCCTATTCTTTTCAGAGAATACACTCTTTTCAGCAATCCTTTTCTCTATTCTCTCTGTATCATTTTCAAAAGGATAATTCATAATTCCCACCTCCTTTAACCTACAATTTTGCCATCCTCAATCCGCACAATGCGGTCTGCGAGCTGGGCAATCTCGTTATTGTGAGTAATCATTACAATGGTCTGATTAAATTCTCCGCTGGTACGTTTCAAAAGCCCTAACACATCTGCACTGGTCTTGCTGTCGAGATTTCCAGTCGGTTCGTCAGCAAGGACAATCGCCGGCTTTGTAATTAAAGCTCGTGCAATCGCTACACGCTGCTGTTGACCGCCTGAAAGATTGTTTGGCATATTTTCCAGCTTATCTTCTAAAGCCAGCATATACACAACTTCGTCCATAAATTTCTTATCTACGGTATCACCATCCAATTCCACAGGCAGGGCGATGTTTTCATATACATTCAAAATCGGAACCAGATTGTAGTTTTGGAAAATAAACCCTATGTTACGACGGCGGAAAATTGTCAATTCATCATCATTCTTTTTCGCAAGTTCTTCCCCCCGTACAATCACGCTGCCGGAAGTGGGGGTATCAAGTCCTCCCATCATGTGGAGTAACGTAGACTTGCCGCTGCCGGAAGTTCCAACTACGGCAACAAATTCTCCCTGTTCCACAGTAAAATATACACCATCAAGGGCACGAGTGATGTTTGGTTCTGTGCCGTAATACTTCTTTAAGTCGATTGTTTGTAAAATGCTCATATTCAAATGCTCCTTTCAAGGCTTTCTACCTGTTGATGAAGTCATTGTAAACCACAAATGTTACACAAATGTCCGAGGTAGGAAAAATTTTTATCGAAAATCGAGATGAAATGTTACAACGCTCGGACATTTCAAAAAAAGTGGCTGTATCTTACCTTACAGGAAGCATAATAGAAAATTCTGAGCCTTGCCCCAGCTCTGAAACGACCTTGATATAGCCCCCTTGCCTTGTTACAATCTCACGAGCCAAATACAAACCTATTCCCACACCCTGTTGATCGTGTACTTCTTCCTCACGATAGAAGCGCCGAAAGATGGCAGCCTGATTGCTTTCTGAAATGCCCCTGCCGGTGTCGGTCACTTTGACCTCTACGTACATTTCCCACTGAACCACTGATACAGAAATCTTTCCACCTGACGGAGTGTATTTTACTGCATTGTCCAGCAGATTGAAAAGGGCTTCGCTTGTCCACTTGCTGTCATGGGAGATTATCAAATTTTCCGGGCAATCCACGGATACAGCAATTTCTTTTTTCTCTGCGGCATATACAATACTGCTCATAGCTTGTGCAAGCGTATGGAATAAGCTGCTGTCTTTCTTTTCTAATCGTATTGCTCCGGTTTCTAACCGGGATGTTTTAACCAGTGCTTGGAACAGAAAATCCAGTTTATCAGTCTGACTGCGTATGCCTTGCAAAAAGTCCATCCGTTCTTCTTCTGAAACAGGCTTTGTTAAAAGTGTGTCCGTTACCATTTGCAAATTGCTGACAGGCGTTTTGACTTGATGCGAAATATCAGAAATCAGCATTTGAAGCTCCTGTCGTTCCATGTCTACCTTGTGCCGATTTTCCTGCATAATCTCATACAACCGGATTAAGCGGTGGTTGATACGGGCAAAAAGAGTTTCACTATCATTTGACTTTTGTAATTCCTCGTTTCCATCAATCATGTTGTCCAGCGTCCGGCACAAATTAGAAGTAAAATGAGAAAGGCGTTTTCCAAAAGACAGCACCAATAGCCAAATCCAGAAAAATGCACAGAGTGTCAATGTTCCACCTGCTATGAAAATTCGTATATCCTGCATTATACCGCCGAGAATACCGGTAATTACCAGCATAGAGAAAACCATGCCAGCACTAATCAGTCTACAAATTTTCTTAGCAGAAAGGTTATTCAGTTTCATTTCTTTTCGCCTCCTGTCCATTGATACCCCATACCGTAAACCGTTTTGATATATGTGTCGCCATCCGCTTCAATCTTACTGCGAATGCGGCTGATAGAAGTAGTAAGGGTATGTTCATCTACATATTTTTCATCAATGTCCCACAGCCTTTCCAAAAGTTGTTGGCGGGTAAGTACCTGCTTCGGATTTTTAAGAAATAGGTTCAGCATTTTATATTCCATCGCAGAAAGCGCTAATGGTTTCCCGTTCAAACTTGCAAATTGTTCCGAAAAATCCAGAAACAGGCTACCATCCTCGTAAATATCCTTAGCTGGTTTGTGATGTTCCAACATAGCGAACATGGCTTTGATCTTTCGCTGCAAAGCACTAATCGAAAAAGGTTTCGTGATATAATCCACTGCACCAGCTTCATATCCTCGTATCTGATCGCTTTCCTGATCGTTGGCAGTTAGAAATATAACTACTGTATCAGGATGCTCTGGCTTGATAAGACGGCATAGGTCATAACCATTTCCGTCTGGTAAATTTATATCCAGCAATACCAAATCAAAAATGTTTGTTTTTAATGATTCAGCGGCTGTCCTTGCATTCAGAACAGAAGTTATTGTGTAACCGTCCAATTCCAAATTATAAGTAAGCGTTTTATTCAAAAGATTATCGTCTTCGACAATTAAAATCTGCTTCATATTGTCACTTCCTTTTCTTTTTGCAGATAGTATAACAGGCAAATGTCCGAGAATTGTTACAAGGACAAATATATTTATTATTTTACAGCTTTTTTCTGTGTACTGCAATTTTATATAAAGAAAGGACAGCAGTGTCAAATTGCTGTCCTTACGGCTTATTATAGCTGGTAGTGTATAAGCGTGGGTTCATCATATTTGGTGTGGTATCTTTAACTATGGGAAACTCCGCGCTCCCAGCTTGAAACGGTCTGGCGGGCGACGGAGAGCTTTTCCGCGAGCGCGTCCTGCGAAAGACCTGCCCTTTTCCGCAGCCGCCGCAGGTTGGAACTGAAATCAGACATAGATTGACCTCCCTTGCTGCTCACATCATAGCAAAAAAGCCACGAGCAGACAAGCAAAGGTTCTTTGCGGGCGGCGTAGAATGAAAAGCCTCGTAGAGTTTCGTGCCGCGCACGGCACGAAATAAATTCAAATTCGTTTTCTGCCGCGACAGAAGGTGAATTGCCGCAGAGCGGCAAGAGAAGCTGCCCTGAGGTGTTTATTTGCCCCGAGTATTTTAATTTCTAACGGAATCCAAAAAAAAGAGACAGCTTAAAGCCATCTCTTTTTTGGTGCCTCGTCGGGGATTCGAACCCCGGACACCCTGCTTAAAAGGCAGGTGCTCTGCCAACTGAGCTAACGAAGCATATTCTATTCCAAACCACCGAAGCGGTAAAAATCTGGCAGGGATGGCTGGACTCGAACCAGCGAATGAGGGAGTCAAAGTCCCTTGCCTTACCGCTTGGCTACACCCCTATTGGGAAGAGAGGGCTGGGACCAAATCCCATCCCTCTCTTTTTGTGGGGTGGGTAAAGGGACTCGAACCCTCGACACCCGGAACCACAATCCGGTGCTCTAACCAACTGAGCTACACCCACCACATATTCTGTATCCGTGCGATATTTGCTGCTTTGCTGAGGGGCGCCTTGTAAATGGTACGCCAGGAGGGATTCGAACCCCCGGCCTACTGCTTAGAAGGCAGTTGCTCTATCCAACTGAGCTACTGGCGCGAATTGAATGGAGCAGGTGACGGGAATCGAACCCGCATCCCCAGCTTGGAAGGCTGGTGCCCTAGCCATTGTGCTACACCTGCATGCGCCCTCCGCAAAAATCGTCAGCTCTGTTATAATAGCATCAGTGTCCCGTTTTGTCAACGTTTTTTCAGAATTTTTCTGCACTTTTTTATGTTATCTGAGTAGAGCGCACAAAAGCCTTGCACCGTCAGCACTTTCCGGCCGCGCGAACGCGCCGCACAGCCGCTCAGGATGCCACTGCACGGCAAAGACGGGGAGCGTCCTGTGGCCGACGGCCTCGACCGTGCCGTCCTCCGCGCAGGCGAAGACCTGAAGCCCCGTCCCCAGCCGCCAGACGGCCTGATGGTGTGCACTGTTGACCGTGCAGCGCGTGCCGTACAGCTCGCGCAGAAGGCCCGGCGCGGTGTTGATGGCATGCAGCCGGTCAACGCCGTCAATTTGATTGTGGCCCTCGATGTGCTGACGCAGCGTGCCGCCAAAATAGACGTTGAGGACTTGCAGCCCGCGGCAGATGCCGATGACAGGCTTTCCCGCGCACAGGAAGTTGTCAATCAGCGTGAGCTCACGCGCGTCGCGTGCTTCGTCGAGATCTTCCGAGCCGTTCAGCGCTTGACCGTAAAAGCGCGGGTGCATGTCGCCCCCGCCGGGCAGCAGCAAAACGTCCGCGTTCTCCGGCGTTTCGGCGAGCGGCGCACCGACCAGCGCGAGCGCATTTTCGTAATTTTTCAGGCGTACCGACAAATAGACAGTCTTCATACGCACAGAATATGCCCCGAATGCGAAAAAAGACCTTGCAAGACGCAAAAAGTTATGGCATAATAGTTTGGCTGATAACAGCGAACTGAATATGCAGCGGTATCGAAGTGGTCATAACGGGGCTGACTCGAAATCAGTTTGAGGGAAACCTCACGAGGGTTCGAATCCCTCCCGCTGCGCCAAGGAAAAACCTCTTTTGTCTGTTACGGCAAAAGAGGTTTTTCGTAAAGAGAGGGACTGAAAATGCTGATTGACAGTTCGATCGCACAGGCATATATCGAGAGCAGCTACGTCGACGCTTTTCGTGCTTCATGGCTCTTTGAACACACCTCGGTTTCGTCAGATCTTGGCAGGAATGCATTTACTCCGCCGCCTGAGGATCTTGCTCTCCGAGAGACTGTGCGCAAGCTCGAACGCCGTATCTGTGAAGTGGCTGCGCACTTTGTCCCCGTCAACCGCCCGATTTGGGACGCGCTTTTCCCCGATTGGGAGGCGGTACAGCCGACACTTGATTTGATCGTCGGTTATCCCGAGCCTTACGACGCCGTTGCGGCACACTCGCCCGACGGGCAGGCACATCTCATCTTTGACCTCATCCGTTGGTGCAATTATGCGGAGCTCGACCAGCTCGACAGCATCATTCGGAATCTGCTGACGCATGAGATTACGCATCTCTTGATTGGACACCGCTATCCGGCGGCAGATGCCGCATTGGAAAGTACAGACTATTTGAGAAGATTGGATGCTTACACATTTCATGAGGGATTCGCCCATCTTCTCTCCTATCAGGCGACAGAAATCGACTGTGTGGACTGGCATACACCGCAGCTTACCGAGGTCGCAGCAGCAAGCCGTGCCAAACTGCGCCTCGCGCTTACGGAGACGGACCCAGACAGGCAAAAGCAGTTTCTTGAAGAGGCGGTCTGCGGATCGTACTATGAAAAGTTTGCCTGTATGTGCGGTATGCTGTATCTGGCAGACCGATGGGAAACGCAGGGAATCGACGGCCTGCAAAGCGCATTTGCGGACTATCACGGCTTTGCTCAAAGGGCCTTGAGCATTCGAATTTGATTGCAAAAGAGGAAGAGACGCGAATGCGTCTCTTCCTCTTTTACACATTCTCCCGCTTCTGCCGCCAGAGGTTGATCGCCAGCATGACCGCGGCGTAGATCAGCGCGGCGGCGAGGATAATGAGTGAGAAGTCGCGCTGCATCTGGTAGCTCGTCGTCGTGAAACCCTTGACGAGTAGATGACCGGCAAGATAGCTCGCGGGAATCAGCGCGAGATAGCCGAGCGCTTTGCCCGTTTTCTTCCTGCGGCAGGCGAAAAATGCAATACCCAGCGTAATAAGGAGCGCTAACGATAGCAAAACGTAATAGCCCAACGCCAGCTGCGGCAGAGAAATGATGCCGCCGTTCATGCTGCCGCAGAGCAGCACATCGTCCTGACCGTTGTTCTGAGAATAGCAGACCGCCGCGCAGTTCGCGGCGTCGAGCGTGAAGAGCGTGCGCGCGGACTCCGCCTTGGCGAGCACGCCTTGCAGTGCGTCCGCCTCGCGCCGTGTGCGATCATTTGCGCTGTGTGTGTTCGGGGCGCCCCCGGTTTTGTCGAATGCGCCGCGCCATGTGTCGAGCGGCGTGCGCCATGCGGTGATGAAGTAGATGGTTTTGCCGCTGTTGGGGTCCTGCGTGTTCGTGACCTCTGCGCCGGAGACCGGCACGAGCAGGCTGACGGAGATGCTCTCCGCGCCGCTGAGATCAGAAAGCCCATCCGCTGCCGAGCCGTCGTCCGCGAGCGCGCTGAGCGAGCGCGAGATCGCCCACTCTGTCTCGCTGTATGGCAAATACTGCGGCGCGGTGAGATACGCGAATCCCGCCGTCGCCAGCGTCAGCGCGAGCGTGACGGCCAGCAGCACGGCGGTCAGCTTTTTGCGCCGGAGCTGCCGTTTCAAGTCACGAAGCGGCTGCGCGTTGACGGGCGCGGGCTTCACGTCCGCCTTCAGCGCGTCGAGCTCGGCGCGGCAGGCCGCGCACTGCGCTAAATGCCCGTCCACAAATTCCTTCGTCTCCTCGCGCAGCATGTCTTCCTCATAGAGCGGCAGAAGATCCTGCACGATGCTGCAAGTTTTGTCCATTTCAGTCATCCTCCAATCCCTCGCGGATCATGCGCTTGGCGCGGTGATACGTCACGCATGCCCAGTTTTCCGTCTTGCCGAAGAGCGCGCCGATGTCGCGGAAGCTCTTCTCACCGTACACGCGCCACATGAAGACCTCCTTGTACGGCTCTCTGAGCGCGTGCAGCAATTCCTGGATGCGCGCGGCCTCGCTGTGATCTTCTAACTCCTCCTCGTGGCTCTCCTCGGCGATCTGGCAGTCTTCGAGCGGGGCAAGCCGCTTCTCGCGCCGCAGGTGCGAATAATAGAGATTCTTCGCGATCTGGCACAGCCAGACGCGCACGCTGCACTCGCCCCGAAAGCGGTCGAGGGCGTCCATCGCGCGGAAAAACGTCTCGCTCGTCAGCTCCTCGGCGACGCTCTCGCTCCCGGACAGCGAAAGCAGATACCGGTACACGTCGTCGAAGTACACGGCGTACACCTCTTCAAACTTCGTCAGCGCCCTCACCCCCTTCTGCCTATAAGACGGCGGAGAATTGATTTTCTTACAAAAAAATCCGTCCCGCGGGACGGATTTTTTCTTTCACGTTTTCACGACCTTTTTCTTGCCGCACTTCGGGCACGTGAGCTCGACCTTGCCGATGTTTTTCGGCACGCGGCAGTACGCGCCGCAGGAGCAGCGGACGTACTTGTGCGCCTTGTCGGCGCGGCGTGCCTTCGCGCCGCGGATGGCGTTCGCCTTCGGCGTCCACCAGGTCAGAAACTTCGCATTCTCGGCCTGACGGCGCGCGAGATTGCGCGAAAAGATGCGGATGAGCACGATGAACATCAGCATCATCGACACAAAGTACAGCGCTTGCGACACGCCCTGCACGCGGATGATCGAGCTTAGAATGCTCACGGCCAGCTCAAGGATCACGAGCGCCCAGTTCAGCGCATCCACGCCGTTGCGGCCATACATGAAGCGGTAAAGGGCATCGCGGAATTTGTTCACAAAAAACACTCCTAAAATCTTGATGCTGCCATTCTACACGCTTTTTGAACCCCCGTAAAGGCGTTTGAACAAAAGTTTACAGAATAGAAAAGAGTAAACGCAACCCGCCCGACTCCGTCGGGCGGGTTGCAGGAGCCCCTTGGCCCCCACCCGCCCCCGTCATCCTCCCCCAAGGGGGGGCAAGGGGGGCAACGCCCCCCAACCGCCTCGCAGAGTTTCGCCGCCCCGCGGCGAAATAAATTAAAATCGTAAATCCTGACGACATGCGCGTCAGGATTTACACCTCTCAGGCCGCAAGTGTGGAATTTGCCCGCCTGCGGCACT
>JBBNGO010000078.1:0-10188 GCA_040095065.1 Hominicoprocola fusiformis | reverse complement strand
CAGCGCGCTTACTAGCTTCGTTGAGGATAATGGACATATCCCAACTCTTCTCGGAGCGCTTATAACTGGAAGGATCAAGGCCCCCTTTGCCCCGCGCAGTCCCATGACAATGGGACATTTCCCCGCGGCGTGGGAAATCACTTCAATGTATTCACCGTGCCGAGGAAGAGCGGCAGACCGTCCACGCCGGTGATCATAAAGGCAAACGGCCGGTTCAGATTCATCTCCACCACGGGTAGGTCTTCGGGCGCGGCGGATTGGGCGTCCGCCCTGACGGCGGTAAACGCGGCGGCCTCGCAGCCCTTTTCGTCCACCTTGACGCGCGCGGCGTGCTGCACCTGCGTCACGGCGACCGCCTTGTCAAAGCGGTTAAAGTCGACAAGGGGCGAAAAGTCCGCCTTGTTGAAGTCGAACACATCCGTGACGCCCAGCGCCTTGAGCGCGTCGGTCAGCTCCAGGTTGGAATCCACGTCGAACTTCGGCACACTCCAGTGGATCTCCGCACTCAGCAGCGCGGCGTCCATGTCGTAGGCCATCAGTCCGCCCACGACCTCACCATTGGCGAGCAGGCTCTCGAGCGTCGTCCCCTCATCCGGCAGCAAAAAGCGCATCGACTGCCCGCCGCGGAAGTCGAGCTCTGCCACGGTGTAGTTCTCGCCGCGATAGTACGCGGCGCGGTCGTCCGTGCGGTGCATGAAGTCGATGGTCTGCTTCTCGCCGCTTGCCGCGGTGAAAGCGTCCTTTTTCGTCGCATTCTCCCAGAATTCATCGCGCCACTGGTCCTTAAAATAGAGCGTCGTCAAAAGGAGCATCACGGTCTCGGGCTTCGTCTGGATCTCGCCCGCCGCATCCTGCAAGAGATTGCCCGTGTTCTCATTGATCCATTCGCCGATGGCCTTGTCCGTCTTCTCATCTCCCATCGGGGCGGAGAAGGTCGAGGCGAGGTACTGCTCGGCGAGCACCTGCAGCGTCTCTTCATTATAGGGGACGTTCTCGTTCAGCCACACGGAGCTGCCGAGCAATGTCTTTCCCGTCGAGGTCTCGCCGTAGAGGTTGCGCCAGACATAGTTGCCCGCGGCGCGCGACGCATCGGTATTTTCAAGACCTAAGAGCGACAAGAGCTGTGCGCGGCTGTCGCCGTCCGTCGTCTCGCTGAGCATCGCAAAGGCGAGATACAGGTTCGCGGGCGAGAGAACGGTGTTCTCCTCCGCTGAAAGCAGCGTGCCCGTCTCCTTTGTAAAGTGCAGGAATGCCGCGGGGTAGCTCGTGCCCTTGCTGCGCAGCGCCTTGAGCGCATCGTAATAGGCATTGCTGCGCGCGTCCCAGTCCTCCCAGATCTTCTCCTGCGCCTTTTCGTAGGCGTCCGCGCCCATCTTGTCATAGTCGATGGTGCTGAATGCCTCGTCGAGCTCCGCTTCGTTCGGCATGGCAGGCAGCACGGGATAGTCCGCCGTCTTCACGGCGAGGTCCTGCAAATACTGCGCGGCAATGGGGTCTTTTTTCACATTGTCCTTCTCATTTTCATTTCGGATCGTCGTTCCGTTGTCTCCGCAGGCGGCAAAGGACAGGACCATCGCCGCGGCGAGCAGCAGCGTTAAGAATCGTTTCATGTCGGATGTACCTCCGTTTCGGGATTTGTTATATTAGACGGCGCGGATGGAAAAAAGTTCCCGTTTTGTCAAAAATAGCATGCCGCCCTTTTACGAAACGGGCGAATGTGGTATACTTTCAAAAATATTTTCTCTTTTGTGTAACGCAAACGGCAAAAAAGTTGTCTTTTCCCCATGATGGCAGACAACAGAAAGGAGCGAGCCTATGGACGACCATGAGATCGTCGACCTCTACTGGCAGCGGGACGAGCACGCCATCGAAGCCACCGCCGCCAAATACGAAAGCTATTGCATGAAAATTTCGCAAAACATTTTATCCGACCGCGCCGACAGTGAAGAAAACGTCAACGACACGTACTTACACGCCTGGCAGGCCATGCCGCCGCAAAGGCCTGCGATCCTGTCTGCCTTTCTCGGCAAGATCGCGCGCAATCTGGCGTTGAACCGCTACAAAGCGAGGTCGGCGCAGAAGCGGCAGGGCGACGTCTTCGCGCTCTCTCTCGACGAGCTGGACGACTGCGCACCCGCCCTGTCCTCGCCCGACGACGAGGCCATGGCAGCAGAGCTCGGCCGCAGCATCAGCGCGTTTCTGCGCACGCAGAGCGAAGAGGTGCGCAGCATGTTCATCCTGCGCTACTTCTACTGCGAACCGGTCGAAGCGCTGGCCGCGCGCTTTCACTGCGGCGAGAGCCGCATCAAAACCGCACTTCTGCGCACGCGCAGAAAGCTCAAGGAACATCTCATCAAGGAGGGATACTGTGAAGCATGAAGTTCTGACCCGCGCCATAGGCGAGCTCGACGATGAGCTCATCGCGGACGCCTACGCCTACAAGCCGCGCAAACGGTACGCCCTCCCGCGTTTTCTTGCCGCTGCGGCGTGCCTTGTGCTCGTGCTGGCCGCCGCCCTGGCGATGACGCGCGACGCCTTACCGGCTGAGATCAAGGTCGAAGGCGCAGCGCTCTCTTCCAGGGCTATCCCCATCAGCCAGGCCACCCCGATGGCGCTCGACGCGCGCGGCAGTCTGAGCGGCCCGCTCAGTCCGATGCTCACCATCGAGAGCAAATCGGGCGAGGCCGTGACCGTTACGGTGTCGGATGGCGTGCTGACCCAGCCTCTTTACTCGCTGCAGGAGGAGTTCACCTCCTACACCGTCTCCGGCAAGGTGCAGCTTTGCTGGACCATCGAAGAGCCGGACACGGGTACGGTTTACACGCTCTCTCTCGACGGCGCGCCCGCCGTCACGCTGCGCTACGACGAGGCCAACGGCTATTGGGCCGTCGCGCGGGCGTAAGCATCCCATTCCACATTACTATTGACAACACACAATATTTTGGAGGTAAATTCCCATGAAAAAGTTTCTCACCCTGCTGCTGGCTGCAGCGATGACTCTCTCCCTCGCCGCCTGCGGCAGCAAGACGGATGACAATAGCGGCAATAACAGCCAGCCCGCGAGCGCTCTCGAGCTGCTGAACGCCGTATGGGCCAACTACAGCGACGACGACAAGTTCCCTGCTGCCGGCGGCGACTTTGATGAGGCGAATATGACCGAGGACGCGCCCGGTAACTTCTCCGTCGAAGACGGAGACGCACTTGACTACTCTCTCTCCTTCCCCGCCGCGGACGCAGGCAAGCTCTCCGACGCCGCGTCCCTCACTCACATGATGAACGCCAACACCTTCACCGCGGGCGCGTTCCATGTTGCGAGCTCTTCCGACGTTGACAGTGTCGTCTCCGACCTCAAGGACAACATCATGAACCGCCAGTGGATGTGCGGCTTTCCCGACAAGCTCGTCATCCTGACGCTCGGCGACTATGTCATCTCCTGCTACGGCGCGGAGGACCTTGTCGACCAGTTCAGCGGCAAGGTCACCGAGACCTTTGCCGATGCTGCCGTCGTCTGCGACGAGGCCATCGCCTGATTTGATCTTCTGAAAGGCGGAGAAGTTTATGCTCTTTTCCAGCGTTCCCTTTCTCTTTTACTTTCTGCCTGCGGCGCTGCTGATCTACTTCGCAGCGCCGCGGCAGCTGAAAAATGCGGTGCTGCTGCTCGCAAGCCTCTTTTTCTATGCCTGGGGCGAGCCGAAATATATGCTGCTCATGCTCGTCTCCATCGTGCAGGGCTATGGTTTCGGCCTGCTGATTGAAAAGCACCGCGGGCAAAAGGCGTCGAAGGTCTTTCTGACGCTCTCGATCCTTGTGAGCCTTGGGCTTCTCGGCTATTTTAAGTACGCGGACTTTTTTCTCTCCAGCGTCAACGCCGTCACAGGGCTCTCCCTGCCGCTTTTGAAGCTGAGCCTGCCCATCGGCATCAGCTTCTACACCTTTCAGGTATTGAGCTACGTCATCGACGTCTACCGCGGCGAAACGGCGGCGCAGAGAAATTTCATCGACCTTGCCGCCTATGTTTCGCTCTTCCCCCAGCTCATCGCGGGGCCGATCGTGCGCTATTCCGACGTCGCCGCGGAGCTCAAAAGCCGCACGCACAGTGTCTCCGCCGCGGCGGAGGGCGTGCGCCGCTTCACGGTCGGCTTTGCCAAGAAAATTCTGCTCGCCAACCAGTTCGGCGCGCTCGCGAGCGCCTATAAGCAAACGCAGGACGCAAGCGTCCTCTTCGTCTGGCTCTACGCGCTCGCGTTTCTGCTCCAGGTGTACTTCGACTTTTCGGGTTACAGCGACATGGCCATCGGCCTCGGGCGGATGCTGGGCTTCCAATTCCCTGAAAACTTCAACTACCCCTATATTTCAGCGAGCATCACGGAGTTCTGGCGCAGGTGGCACATGTCGCTCGGTTCATGGTTCCGCGACTACCTCTATATCCCTCTCGGCGGCAGCCGAAAGGGCAAGGCGCGTCAGCTGTTGAACATTCTGATTGTCTGGCTTGCAACGGGCCTGTGGCACGGGGCGGCGTGGACGTTTGTGCTGTGGGGACTGTGGTTCGCGGTCCTGCTGCTTCTTGAAAAGCTGGCGCTGCTGCCGGTGCTCGAAAAGCACCGCGTGTTCGGCCATGTGTACACGCTCTTTTTTGTCACGCTCGGCTTCGTGCTTTTCGACGCAGACAGCGCCGCGCAGGCAGTCTCGCGCATCGGCGCGATGTTTGGTGCAGGCGGACTGCCGCTGTCAAGCACGCAGGCGGTCTACTACCTTAAAAGCTATGGCCCGCTGCTCGTGCTCGGTATCCTCTGCGCAACACCGCTGCCGAAGATGATCGTCGCAAAGCTGCGCAAATCCAAAGGCGCAGCGACGGCGCTCGACGTGCTCGAGCCGCTCTGCGTGCTCATTCCTCTGCTGCTCGGCACGGCATTTTTAGTGGACGGGTCGTTCAACCCGTTTCTCTACTTCCGCTTTTAAGGAGGGCATCGCATGAATCGAAAAATCAAAGACGCTCTCACCCTCGGCATCGCGGCAGCGTTCGTGCTTATGTTCGCGCTGTGGAGCATTTGCAAGAGCGACGACGCCGTGTCGGAAAGCGAGCGCCGCCCGCTCAAGCAGTTCCCAACGCTGAACGTGGAAGAAGTACTCTCCGGACGCTTCCAGTCGAACTTTGAGAGCTACACGCTCGACCAGTTCCCGCTGCGCGACGAGCTCCGCACGCTCAAGGCCCTGTCCGTCCGCGATTTATTTGGCGAGAAAGACAACAACGGCATCTACGTCGCGGACGGCTACGCCGCGAAGCTCGACGACACGATCCACGAGGATTCGCTTGACCACGCAGCCGACCGCTTCCGCTACGTGTACGAAACCTATCTCAAGGACACGGGCGTGAATATCTACCTCTCCGTCATCCCCGACAAGAATTACTTTTTGGCCGCCGAAAACGGCTATCCCGCGATGGATTACGAAAAGTTTTTCGCGCTCATGCGCCAAAAGGTCGATTTTGCGGACTATATCGACCTGACGGGCACGCTGTCGCTCTCATCCTATTACCGCACCGATCTCCACTGGCGGCAGGAAATGCTTGCCCCCACGGCCAAGGCGCTGGCAGATGCGATGGGCGTCTCACTCACCGTGGACTTTACCGAGGTCACGCTCGATACGCCGTTTTACGGTGTGTACCGCGGGCAGTCGGCACTGCCAATGGAGCCCGACAGGCTCGCCTACCTCACAAACGATATCATTGGTAGCTGCCGCGTGTACGACTATGAAAGCGGCGCCTATCTCCCTGTCTACACGCTCGAAAAGGCCGACGGCAGCGACCCGTATGAAATTTTCCTCTCGGGACCCAAGTCGCTGCTGCGCATTGAGAACCCGAACGGACAGGCGGAGCGAAAGCTCCTTGTCTTCCGCGATTCGTTCGCCGCGAGTTTACTTCCGCTGCTCGCGGAGGGGTACGGCGAGATCACGCTTGTCGACATCCGCTACCTCTCCCCCTCAATGCTCGGAAAATTCATCGACTTTACCGCGCAGGACGTGCTGTTCCTTTACAGCACGAGCGTGCTGAACGACAGCGCCACGATCAAGTGATGCAAAACGGGACGCAAACGCCGTGACCGGCGTTCACGTCCCGTTTTCTTTTTTGTCCGCAAAATTTTTTCACAACGCAGCACATAAGCATAATGCCCTCCCCTGCCGTTTCCGGCAAGGGAGGGTTCAGGCTAAATATAGCACAGCCGTTTTCTTCATGCAAGAAAAAGTTGCCGCACTTTCATAATTTCGTTCACACCGCACATCCCGTCTCACTAAAGTGAGGGGAAAGTTGGAAAAACAAAGTATTGACGCTGCTTGCCCCGATGAAGTATCATTACTTATCAAATTTTTTATTTCGAAACAGGAGGTCTGGATCATGAGTGAAGCGACTCGCATTCCCGAGCTTTTTGGCTCTCTGGTGTTCAATGAACGCACAATGGAGCAGTATGTGCCGCAGAGCGCCATGGACGTTTGGCGCGGCTGCTTAAAGAGCGGGCAGCCTCTTCCCCTTTCCGCGGCAAATGAGATCGCCGACGCGATGAAGACCTGGGCGCTGGAGCATGGCGCAACGCATTTCACGCACTGGTTCCAGCCCTTGAGCGGCGTGACGGCGGAAAAGCACGACAGCTTTATCAACAACGCCGGCGGCGGCCGCGTGATGATGGACTTTTCCGGCAAGGAGCTGGTGCGTGGCGAGCCCGACGCGTCCTCCTTCCCCAACGGCGGCCTGCGCGCCACGTTTGAAGCCCGCGGCTACAGCGCTTGGGACCCCACGGCGTTTGCCTTCATCAAAGATGGCAGCCTTTGCATCCCGACGGTGTTCTGCTCCTACAGCGGCGACGCGCTCGACAAGAAGACGCCGCTGCTGCGCTCCATGGCCGCGGTCGACCGCGCGGCGGTGCGCGTGCTCAAGTTATTTGGCGACGACGCGGAAAAGGTCACGCCGCAGATCGGCGCGGAGCAGGAGTATTTCCTCATCGACCGCGAGCTGTACTTAAAGCGCATGGACCTGCGCCTGTGCGGCCGCGCCCTGTTCGGCGCAAAGCCTCCGAAAGGTCAGGAGTTGGACGACCACTACTTCGGCGCGTTCCGTCCCCGCGTGGCCGCCTACATGAAAGAGCTCGATGAAGAGCTGTGGAAGCTCGGCGTGCTCTCCAAGACCAAGCACAACGAGGTCGCCCCCGGCCAGCACGAGATGGCCCCCATCTACACCGACGCCAACACCGCGAGCGACCAGAACCAGCTCGTCATGGAGACGATGAAAAAGGTCGCCGAGCGCCACAACCTTGTGTGCCTGCTGCACGAAAAGCCCTTCGCGGGCGTCAACGGCTCGGGCAAGCACGTTAACTGGTCGCTCTCGACCGACACTGGCAAAAACCTCTTCTCTCCCGGCAAGACGCCGAGCCAGAACGCCGTGTTCCTGCTGGTGCTCGCCGCGTTCATCAAGGGCGTGGATGAGTATCAGGAGCTTCTGCGCTGCTCCGTCGCCTTCGCGGGCAACGATCACCGTCTCGGCGCGCAGGAAGCGCCCCCGGCTGTCATCTCCGTCTTCCTCGGCACCGAGCTTGAGGGCATCATCGATGCCATCGTCGGTGAAAACGACTACACCGCGCCCGAGCACAAGTCCCTGCGCATCGGCGTGGACGTGCTCCCCGCCATCCCGCAGGATACGACCGACCGCAACCGAACCTCGCCCGTCGCCTTCACCGGCAATAAGTTTGAGTTCCGCATGCCCGGCTCCTCGCAGTCCATCGCGGGCCCGGTCACGATCCTCAACACCATCATGGCCGAAGAGCTCGACGAATTCTACGCGCAGCTCAAGGACGCGCCGGACTTCACCGCCGCGCTCCACAAGCTGATCCGCGACACGTTCTCCGCCCACCGCCGCATCATCTTCAACGGCAACGGCTATGAAGAGGCCTGGATCAAGGAGGCTGAAAAGCGCGGCCTTGCCAACCTGCACAACACTGCCGAGGCGCTGCCGACCTACATCCTGCCCAAGAACATTGAGCTGCTGACGCGCCAGGGCGTTTACACCAAGGAAGAAATTTTCTCCCGCCACGAAGTTCATATCGAGAAGTACTGCAAGGTCATCCGCATCGAGGCCGCGACGCTTGTTGACATGGTCCAGCACGGCATTCTCAACGCCGCTTCCGAATACGAAGCCGCGCTGTGCAACACCATCGCCGCCAAGCGCGCCGCCGCGCCGGAGCTGACCTGCCACGTCGAATCCTCGCTTGCCAACGCCATCGGCTCGCTCAACGAGCAGCTGCTCGAAGAGACCATCGGCCTCAAGACAGCGCTTGAGACCGTCTCCGACGACGCCGAGCCCGAAAAGCTCCTGCACTACTACCACGACGAGGTCGAAAAGCGCACGAACGACGTGCGCAAGACCGTCGACAAGCTGGAAGTGCTGACCGCGTCCAAGTATTGGCCGTATCCGACGTTCTGCGAATTACTCTTCTCCGTGTAAAAGTCAAAAGGACGCTCTCTCGAGCGTCCTTTTTGAAGTGGAGTTTTGCTTTATCGCAGCAGTTTCATTTTTCTTTGACAGGGGAGGAAGAAAATCTATGAAGTACATTTTTGTCACCGGCGGCGTGGTGTCGGGGCTGGGCAAGGGCATCTGCGCGGCGTCGCTCGGGCGGCTCTTAAAGCAGTGCGGGCTGAAGGTCAAAAACCAGAAGTTCGACCCGTATCTCAACGTCGACCCCGGCACGATGAGCCCGTATCAGCACGGCGAGGTCTTTGTCACGGACGACGGCGCGGAGACCGACCTGGACCTCGGCCACTACGAGCGCTTTGTCGACGAGGCGCTGGACGAGAAATCCTCCGTGTCCTCGGGCAAAATTTTCTGGAGCGTTCTCAACCGTGAGCGTCAGGGCGGCTATCTTGGCGGCACGGTGCAGATCATCCCGCACGTGACCGACGAGATCAAGCGCCGCATCTACGACATGGACGACGGTGATACCGACGTTGCCATCTCCGAGATCGGCGGCACGGTCGGCGACATCGAGAGTCAGCCCTTTTTAGAGGCCATCCGTCAGGTCGCGGCCGAGCGCGGGCGCGAAAATGTGCTCTTCATCCACGTGCCGCTCATCGTGACCATTCCCGGCAGCGGCGAGCTCAAGAGCAAGCCCACGCAGCACTCGGTCAAGGAGCTCCTGAGCGAGGGCATCCAGCCGGACGTTCTCGTCGTGCGCACGGATGATCCCATCACAGACGACATTCGCCGCAAGATTGCGCTCTTCTGCAACGTGGAGCCCGACTGCGTCATCCAGAACGCAACGGCGTCCACGCTCTACGAGGTGCCGCTGCTGCTTGAGCACGAGGGCCTTTGCCGCGTGGTGTGCCGCAAGCTGCACCTTGACTGCGGTAAACCTGACATGACCGAGTGGCGCGCGCTAGTCGACAAGATCCACGGCGTGCACCGTCATGTGCGCATCGCGCTCGTCGGCAAATACGTCGGCCTGCACGACGCCTATTTGAGCGTCGTTGAGTCGCTCTTCCACGCGGGCACAGCCTGCGACGCGAGCGTCGAAATTCAATGGGTCGACTCCGAAACGCTGACGAGCGACAACATCGCGCAGAAGCTCTGCGGGTGCAGCGGCATCTTAGTCCCCGGCGGCTTTGGCGACCGCGGCATCGAGGGCATGATCTTAGCCGCGCAGTATGCGCGTGAGCGCGGCATCCCTTACCTCGGCATCTGCCTCGGCATGCAGATCGCAGTCATCGAATTTGCGCGCCATGTGCTCGGCTGGGACGACGCGACGAGCGCGGAGTTCTCCTCTACGACGGCGCATCCCGTCATCGCGCTCATGCCCGAGCAGGTCGGCGTGACGGCCAAGGGCGGCACGATGCGCCTCGGCAAGTACCCCTGCGTGCTCGAAGAGGGCTCGCTCTCCCGCGCGCTCTACGACGCGCCCGAGATCTGGGAGCGCCACCGCCACCGCTACGAGTTCAACAATGACTTCCGCGACGACTTCACGGACGCCGGCATGCGCCTCGCCGGTCTCTCCCCCGACGGCACGCTCGTCGAGATCGTCGAATCGAAGAGCCACCCCTGGTTCGTCGGCGCGCAGTTCCACCCCGAATTCAAGAGCCGCCCCAACAAGCCGCATCCCCTGTTCCGCGGCTTTGTCGCGGCCTCCCTCGATCGCGCGGTCCATTGACCGC
>JBBNGO010000077.1:0-10843 GCA_040095065.1 Hominicoprocola fusiformis | reverse complement strand
GGGCCGCCACTCTGGTGGCGGCACTCTTTCTTTTTCAAAAATCAGGGATAGACAATCATTTGGGCCTTTAGCTCAGTTGGTTAGAGCGGCCGGCTCATAACCGGTTGGTCCTGGGTTCGAGTCCCCGAAGGCCCACCATATAGGGGTATAGCTCAGTTGGTAGAGCAGCGGTCTCCAAAACCGCGTGTCGAGAGTTCGAGTCTTTCTGCCCCTGCCATAAAAAAATACTTTACAAGTCTGCTTGTAAATGTTATAATAAAACTGTTCTTTGATTAGAACGCCTCAGTAAATGGCCAGGTAGTTCAGCTGGTTAGAACGCCGGCCTGTCACGCCGGAGGTCGAGGGTTCGAACCCCTTCCTGGTCGCCATTTGCTGCTGTAGCTCAGTAGGTAGAGCGCATCCTTGGTAAGGATGAGGTCGGCAGTTCGAATCTGCCCAGCAGCTCCAAAAAGCATCGAAAACTTCGGTTTTCGATGCTTTTTTGTTGCAAAAACGCCAAAAATGGTGTGAGTCAAAATGTGGGCAAACCGCCTGACCCACACCGTGACCCACACGCGAAAATGTGCGGATAGGTTCAAAGAGTACCGGAGAGGAAGCTTTTGCCTTCTCTCCGGTATTTTTGCGTTTTTTCTGCTTACATGACCTGTGCCATAAAACTGCCCATCGTTTGTGCGGCTTCGTCCTGCTTCTGCCTCGTAGCGTGGGTGTAGGTGCGGAGTGTGAATCCAGCGTCATAGTGGCCGAGCATACTGCTGACGGTTTTGACGTCCACCCCATTTTGCAGTGCCAGCGTTGCGAAAGTGTGTCTGAGGTCGTGAAATCTGATGTGCGGCAGCCCGGCGTCCTTCAGGATCTTCTTGTGCAGATTTACGACAGAGTCTGGGTAGTACATCTCACCAGTTACCGGCGAGGGGAACATGTAGGGATTCTCGGGATGCTTGCCGTGTTCCGCTATCAGCAGGTCTACGGCATCCTGCGGGATAGATACTTTTCTGACCGAAGTCTCCGTTTTGGGACGGGACAGCGTCAGTTCGCCATTGGGATTTTTGACATATTGCTTGCTGACGGAGATGGTTTTGTTCTTTGCGTCGAGGTCGCTCCAGAGAAGCGCCGTGATCTCGCCCTTCCGCAAGCCCGTGACCAATTCCAGATAGAACATCGGGAGCAGTTCTCTCCTGTCAGCGGCCTCGAGATAGTCCTTGATGTGCTCAGGCGAAAGGATCTGCATTTCGATTTTTTGTACTTTCGGCGCGATGCAGTCCTCGGTCGGATTGCGTAGGATCAGGCGTTCCTTGACCGCCCGTTCCAAGGCACTGTGCAGCATGAGATGCAGACTCCGAACCGTGGTGCTGCTGAGCCCTGGATTGCCATGACCGCTCTTGCGGTCGATGCGACCGTTTTCCATCAGATCTTTGTAGAGGTTTTGTAAATCGCGCGAGGTCAGTTTGGTGAGTTTGATGCTGCCGATGCGGGGGATCGTGTACTGTTCGACCATCAGTTGATAGCGGTTTGCTGTTGAGATGCGGATATTCGGTTTTGCGTAGATCTCATACCAGCTCCGTAGCCATGTTGCAACCGTGTACTCATCCGCACGGCTGACATCGATTCCTCTGGTAGCCTCCATTGCGGCACTAAGCTTCGCTTTGCATTCCGACTGTGTTTTTCCAAGGACATTTTTGATGATCCGCTTTCCGGTTTCGGGGTGGTAGCCTGCGGTGTAGCGCCCCTCCCAACGCCCGTCTGCGCGTTTGCGGATGTTGCCCTCGCCGTTGGCGCGTTTTTTAGCCATTCGTGATCATCTCCTTTGCTTTTTCTTCCTCGTCGGCATCGAAGGAGTAGGGCGTTCCCAGCTCTCCGGCGATACCGGCCGCCAGCTTGAAGCCCGCCGTGAAGCTCATCAACTTGGCTTCGACCAGCAACGCGTTCTGTGCGTCCAGCAGCCGAAGCAGCTTCCTGCGGCTTTCGGCATCTATGCCATCGCGCAGACCCTCACGGGCGGATTGGACGGCGTAGACGAGCTGCTCTGGCTGCTTTTCGTCGAATCGTTCCTGCAAGGCTTTCATGTAGTCGTACATGGTGACCCCTCCTTTGGTAGCCAACATACATACCACAATTCTGGCAGGAAAGCTATTACTTTTTCGAGAATCATCTTTATTTACAGCGGTGCGTTTTTGGAGAGGTTCTATTGTTTTTAGCAGCGCAAATATGTACGATTTGTGCTGCCTTTGCCGCTTTCAGTATTTGCGGAGTTTTATTGGGCATCTTGAATGATAAGCTGTTCACACATTGACTCATCGTTCAAGGCTAATAGGTCTCCTGCAATATCAGCATTTTCGAAACGAAGGACATCTGCATCCTTTCGCCCGAACGCTAAAAGATCGACATTTCCATACCACACGATGCTCTCATCTATGACGGCATAGCGTTGGGTCAGTTCGCCATGCAAAACGACATCCACACGAGCTTTCTTCAGTAGTTCGACCGCCGCAGTGGTTTCTGCTCTGTCGCTTTCTTCTGCTTCGGGTCTATTAACGGTATAGACCACGACCTTCATGCCGCGAGCAACCGCATCCCGCAAAAGTGGCAATAGCCTTTTGACACGCCCCTGCTGCAGAAACGGACTGACGATCATAATACTTCTTGCTGTATCAGACAGATCTTGTTCAAATGCAGCCATGGCGGTGCGCCCATTATAGATCATACTGACGCGCTCATCTGCTGCACCGAATTTCACCTGGTACCCGAGATCTGCGTAGCCTTTCAGCCGTTTGTGATACATTCGCTCCAACATAGGAATGCGGATGTCTACATAGTCATAGATGCGCACTTCACGCTTTCCTTCGTAGTTCCGGTGGAGCCGTCCTGCGTACTGCGCCAATGTTCCCTTCCATGAAATTGGCATCGCCAGAAGAAGCGTGTCCAGCCGGGGCGAGTCAAAGCCCTCTCCGATGTATTTCCCGGTTGCTACCACGACCACTTCTTCATTGGCAGGTGTGGCTTGTAAGTCGTTCAGCTTTTTCCGCTTTTCCTTTGGCCTATCGCTACCTACCATTAGGAAAACATTCTGCACCTGTGGCCCTAAAAGCATAGCCAGCTGCGCTGCGTGATCTCTCCGCTCCGTCAGAAGAATCGGAGAGCGTCCCGCTCGCACAAGCTTTATGGTATCCTCCACCAGCAGAGCATTTCGGTTCGCATTTTTGATGATGGATGCATACAGATCTTGGATACTGTTGCTCTCTGGTGCTCTCGTACGGGTAAATCTCGGAATGACGAAGTGGGAAAATGTATGTTTTTCTGCCTGCCTTTTTGCATCCACCAAGTAGCGGATCGGTCCGCACTGCATAAAAATGATAGGATGGTGTCCATCCTTTCGCACGGGGGTGGCGGAAAGCCCATAAACATATTTCGCTTCAACCGCTTTCAGAACTTTCTCAAAGGTGAATGCCGCTACATGATGGCATTCATCTACAATGACCATTCCATAGTCTGCGACGAAGGGCTTGACATCCTTTTCTTCTCCCTCGAAAAGAGACTGCATAATGGCGATATCAATGATTCCACTATGAGTATCCTTTCTCGCACCGATTTGTCCGATGAGACTACGCTGCTTTTTCCTGCCGCGTTTTTTGGGCAGCTCCGGTAAAACCTCATGGATGTTTAAGAACTGCTCAAGGGATGATTTCCATTGCTCAAGCAGAGCGCTGGACTGCACTAAAATCAGAGTGTTGACCTTGCGCTGCCCAATCAGATATGCTCCAATGACCGTCTTACCGAAAGCTGTGGTCGCAGACAAGACGCCTGTGTCCTCTGCAAGCAGTGCCTGGGCTGCAGGCTCTTGCTCTGGACGAAGTGTTCCGTTGAACGATACATCAAGGATTTTTCCGGCACAACGTCTGTCTTCTTTAATCACAGCGACCTCATATTGTTCCAGCAGCTTTGCCACAGCCTCCCTGCACCCTCTTGGCAAACCTATGTAGGTGTCATCTTCATAGCCGCAGTCCAGAATACGCGGCGTTCCGTATACGGGCAGGCGCATGGCCTGCTTGGAGCGAAACTCTGGGTTGGAGAAGGCAGCCAGCCGTTTCAAAACATCCAATGCGGCTTGAGAAAACCCCGCCTTTTCAATGTAGAGTAGGTTTGCAATGGTTAGATTTACGCTATCTGGGAAGTCATTCCTTGTTAGATGCTTTCGCACATTTTTTCGCTGCCACGGCGGAGTCCTTTCACTGTCATCCGCCAACACGCCAATATCTCCGTCTCCACTGACAGCGGTTAGGTATTCCGATAGTTGTTCTGGCGTAATTTTAGGAAGAGAAAATAAAAATGCCCACTGGTCTGGATGAGGCACAAATTGCTCATTTACAAAAAGCGTGTTTCCGTTTCGCTGAGCCTGTCCCTGAAAGGGGAGGGCGATCAGATTGCCGAACCCACCCTTGGGCACGGTATCCTGCGTGGGAAACAGCCGGTCATAAGAGGAGAACGACAGTTCATGGCGGCGAGCCATCGTTTTGGTCAGCAGACTGCTTCCCATCCGCCGTGCGTCCGCCGCCGGGACCGGTTCAGAGAAGAAAAACCAGACATGTGCACCGTTTCCAGACCGGGATCGTTCCACTGCGGGAGTGAGGCCATATTCATTACAGCACTTGCGGAATGCGCTGACATCTGCCTGCCAGCTTGCCTCGTCGAAATCCGCCGCCAACAGATATGTTGTGTTATCCTCCAACATGGGATAAATAGCGACCACATCACGGCACAGCGGGTCGCGCCCCAGTAAATGGGCCTTGACCGTTTCAGCGGTCAAGGGCAGAAACTCCCGATTGGGACAATCTGGACACCGATATTTCTTTTTATCACATAGACCGTGCTGCCATTCGTTTTTGCACACCGGCGTATAGCCGCTTTTCCCTGTTTTGACGCTGGAATAGCGCCTTGCATAAACATTTTCTCGCCCTTTGAACAGAGAAAGAAATAATTCAATTTTTTGCTGTGAAGAACTATGGGTATTAATAGAAAGTACCTCATTTTCACAACCCTCACCACTACGCCATAGCTCCTCCGGGCAGAGAACACGATTGCCGTAGCTATCTGCACAAAGGATGAGCTTCGATTTTTCCCCGAGCACGGGCAGTGATTCCAGAAATGTATACTCCATTCCATTAATGCGGGATTTCTGCTTCATCGGACAACCCTCCCATCTTTTATACAACAAATGTAATCTCTTACAGCTATTATAGCATAAGGTAACTGAACAGAACATAACCTGTCTAAGGAAGTTGCATAATTCCTTCGAAGTAGTGGTTGTACACTTGATGGTTTTATGCTAAGATGCAAAAGTAAAGGCATCTTCGTGGAGGTGGAATAATGAGTCGATACGAGTTTTCACTATTGCAGGAGGTTTTATTGGAAAAGGGCGCGGGTGTACTTGGTGATTTATCGCGCTATAAACGGCAGAATGGAATCACTGAGCGGGCACACCCTGTTGCCATACTCTATTCTCTGGTTTGAAATGCCAAGCAGGACATCTTATCCGCAAAATCGAAAGAGGAATTGGATCGGATTGAAGGTCAGTTTAATCTGGCAAACCAGTTTCTTTTCAAAGCGGGGAGCTTGTAAATGTATACTTCGCCAAATGATATAACCGCATTCAACGAACAAGGATATTGAGGCCGTTTTGACGGACGAGCTTGCTGACAGCGAGGATCGTTATGAGTCTGTGAACAGTCCGACCGCTGTTTTATTGGCAGGGCAGCCAGGCGCGGGAAAAACGGAATTGGCTTCAGCGATGAGCGGTATGCTTGATTATAATGCATTTTTCATCAATGCCGATGAGTACTGCCGTAGACACCCAAACTATCGTGCCATATATGAGCATTACGGGTTAGACGCGGTGCAAATGACATCTGCATTTTCTTCGGTCGTTACAGAGCGCATAATCAAAGCATTTTCGAAACGCCACCTCAATCTCATCATTGAGGGAACCGGAAGAACGGTCAAGGTGCCGAAAAATACCGCGAGGTTTTTGACTTCCGAAGGCTATACAGTAGAGTTAGCGGTTTTGGCAGTTCGTCCGGAGGTGTCTCTGGCCAGTACGCTGCTGCGTTTCTATCAAATGAACGAGGGAGGAACGATTCCAAGAGCGACCGCCGTTGAGTCGCACGATGCTATTGCAAAAGCATTGCCGGAGAATTTGAATATTCTCTGTGCCGAGCCCACAATTTCACGTCTTACCATTTGGAATCGGGAACTTCACCGTTTATATGACAGCACATTTGACACTATTGCTCCATCTGATGTTTTGACACAACTATGGAATTGCCCGTGGTCTGCGGAGGAATTACAGAAGACGCAGGAGACTATTTGCTTTTTGCGTCAGAGAGAAGCGACCAGTCAGCTTGGGCAGAGCCGAGTCATCGACGAGTTGGAGCGCAGAGTTTCCTCTGTGGAGTTAGAGAAGCTGCGAGAAGGGCTTGGTATGGCGATGTATTGAATGCTATGTCTGTTTTGCCGACTGCTAATACGGCAGTCGGCTTATTTTATCCGTTTCATTCGTCTATCGCGGCGCAATTCCTGCGCCGCTGGAGGGCATCTATATTGATTACAATAGCGCGCAAAATATGCGCGCTTTGTGCTTTAGCGAATCAATGGAACTGCATCGTATATCCCTGCGGTTCGAATTCATGATCGTCCGGCTTGTGACCGAGGGCGACACGTTTTTGCCGCAGCTGCGCCAGCCGCTTGCGGTCGATTTGGACACCGTTGGCAGCGGGAGCCGGGGCGTTGTCCCGGAAGATATTGCCCATGTGGTAGAGCAGCCGGGTGGCTGACAGCAGGACAGAGGGCGGCTCCTGTTCGCCGCGCTCCATGCGTTTCATGAAAAATTCCGCGTAGGCATGGCCGTTATCCCGCGCCGCCTCGAACCATTCGTAGGCGGCGTCTGGGTCCTTGGGACCGCCCTCGCCCATGAGGGTCAGCTTGCCCAACAGGTACTGGGCGTAGGCACTGCCGTTATCCGCGGCCTGCCGCAAATATGACACTGCTGTTTCGGCATCTTTTATCGTATTTTTGCCGCTGAGATATTCCTTGCCCAGCCGGTAAGCGGCGAAATCGTTGCCGTTGTCAGCAGAGCGCTTTAGCCAATAGATGCCCTTGGCAGAATCGTGGACGTCGGCATCATCGGAGAGATACAGCTTGCCGAGGGCGTACTGCGCCGCGTCCAAGTCCTGCTCGGCGGCGCGTTCCAACAGCTTTTGTGCTTTGGCTGTGTCCGGTATCAGCAGTCCGCCGTCGCGGTACGCCGTGCCGATGATGTACTGGGCGTAGGCGTCACCGTCCTCCGCAAGCTGCTCCAACTGCTCCGCCGCTTCATCCCGTTCCACCAAGGGAAAGCTCTCATCGTTGGCCACGCTTTGCAGATCCTGACATTCATAGCTCATGCCGTAGGTACTGATCTGTTCGCCGTCATCCTGCATTTCCTCGTCCTCGAAGGAAAACCTGTTCATGCGAATATGCTCCGCCTCACGGATGACCGCGTTCTTGATCTGGCGGAACTCCTTTTGCTGAGACAGCGGCGGACGTATTCTCTTTTTATCTTCGGAGTAGTAGTCCTCCACCTGACATTGCAGTTCCCACCATGTCTGGTAGCACGCATCCACGGTGGGCAGCCGCGCCATTTGGTCGACGATCGCATCCACCAGCTTTTTCATTGGCTTTGGCAGATAGCCGTAGGTTTTCCTGCCGCCGACTTGACCGAGCTGTCGCGACAGATCCCAGATCATCTGCTCCGCCTCCGGGTGGATGCAGATCATCTCCCGCATCGCCTTCGCCAATTCCAGCATGGCTTTCCGTGCTTCTGACACCAACTCGTCTCGCGATTTGTTTTTCTGTTCGTAGACGTGCAGCAGCTCTTGACGGAAAATTTGGTTGGTGAGCGTGGACTTGATTTGGCGGATACCATCTTTGGAAAGGTACGCCTGATTGGGTTTCACCGACCACGCCATCATGTGGACGTGAGGATGATTGCCCTCATCGTGGAAGGCGGCATACCAGCGGAAGTCCTCCGGCGGTATTTTCATCGCCGCGGCGATGTCATTGCGGTGGGTACGCAGTAATGTGCGCCATGCGTCCGCATGGTTATACCCCAGCCGCTCCGCGTCCTCCCGGTGGAGGGAGATGATGTGCGTCCACACGTTGCCGGTGTAGTGATCCAGTTCATCCATGACTCTGTTCAGATCCACGTTGTCATCGTCACCGAAGAGACCGTGTTCACCGAGACGCTCCGCTCTCGGCCGCAGGGCGATGTACTTGGCGTAGCCTTCCATGCCCTGTACCCGATCCCAATTCGATTCCAGCGCCAGTGTGATGAGTGCGGACGCCATTGCTTTTGTCGGGTGTGAGAGGTAGTCCTCGTACTCCATCAGCTCTTTTGCGTCAGGAAAATCCTTCACCAGCTTTGCGATGAGCTGCGTCTGCTTTTGGGTGGGCAGACGGTCATCCGGGATGATCTCCACCCGCTCCCGCGTGGCGATGTACTTGAGGTACCCGCCAGCGCTTTGCCCAGTGCCGCACTTGATGTACGGACTTTTGACGATCAGTCTTGCCATGCTTCGTTCTCCAGCTCACGGAGCTTCTGTTCCAACCGCAGTTGACCGTTGGTGCGCTTGACGGCGGCGATGCTCTTTGCCCGCTCCTGCCGCAGCACTTCCTCGCTCACATTGAGGCTTTGCAGGAGATGGACATTGCCATGTCCATCTCCACCGCCTGCTTGTAGAGCAGTGATGCGATACGATCCTCGAAGAGCTTCAGACGTGCGTCGATGGCAGACTGCACCGCACGGGGCAGCGCGGTGCTTTCGCCTGCGGCGAGCATATCCGCGTAGCAGTTCACCGCTTTTTTGATGAACTCATTTTACTGCGGCAGTTATCTACCTGATACCACCGCTCTATTTTTGCGGCTGTTTCATCCGTCATGCGGAAATTCAGCCTGTTTTCATTTTTGCTCATAATTCCCTCCAATCTGCCGTAAGGCACGCTTGTTTTCGTTGAAACGCCTGCGCTTGCGGGAACAAAGACGCCACAACCGCCTGCGTTGAAGCCTCTGTAAACTGCCCGCACTGCGGGCAGAAGTGATCGGGCGGAGCGTCGGTTCCGACGCCAGCCCTTTATCCTGCTATAGATAAAATCCTCCGATAACCACCCGATCTGCCCGAAATACGCTGAAAACCATCCACTGTACAGTAGAGGAAAACTACTCACAGACACCGCTAAAAGTCGTTGCCACTATCGTTCAAGGGTATCTCCACCCTGCCCCTATCGGTAGGAGCGCACACAGCGGCTCACGCGCGCAAACAGGGCGTGTTTCAGATGGGGGTGGTATCCGTACCCTCAACGTGCGCTGCGTGGACCGGAACCTCTGCGCGCGCAGCGGTCAGAAGAGCATTCTTTGCCATCTTTGCATGGACCGAGGGAACGTCGGAGAGAAGCAGAGAGCCTTCGGAACGGAGACGCGCACGCTGCGCGTCTCCGTTCCGAGGCGCCGCGGCCTCGCCCGCGTTGTCCCTGCCGGTTCTTGTATTGCACCGGCGAGCCTCGGAGGGGTGTAATCGCTGCGACGAAGGGCAGAGAGGAAAATTTGTTAACGTGACTGTTGTGATTTTGTTTGTGGTGTGAGTTGTGGCTGCGGTGTAAGGGATTCTTCTTTGGTTACAGCGGTGCGTTTTTGGGATCGCTGTTTGCGTCGATCCATGCGAGGAACTTGTCTTTCGGAACGACGATCCGACTGCCGATTTTGAGCGCGGGGAATTCGTTGCCATGCACCAACTCATAGGTACCGGCACGGGAAATCCCGAGCACTGCAGCGACCTCTGCGACGGAGAGCATCAGCGGCAGTTCATCGTAGCTTGTGTAGGTGGAATGCTTCATTCTGTTCTTCCTTTCCCTATGCGCCGGGCAGCAGATCCATTGCGGACAGCTTGCGCTGAACTCGCTGCCGCTCTGCTGCGTGCTCGACCGCAGATAGTTGGCGCGCGTGAAAGATTTCTATGGCTTCACGGATCGGTCGGATGGTGTAGCGCAGGTTGCCGTTCTTCTTGATGCCGGAACGCGTCAGGACAGAGGTTGGCTCTGTGGAGATGAGACCTTTCTCCGCGAGTGCATTGACGTACCGCATGACAGTATTCTTTGCGCGGCCAACGGCATTGCCGATCGTGGTGTAGCTCGGCCAGCACTGATAGGTGCTGCGGCTTTCGAGACATCGGAGATAGGCATACACCGCGATCTCGCTTGCATCCAATCCGAGCGAGAAAATTTCATTCGGCATGGTGAAATAGTTTTTGCTGGGAAACTGATTCATGGGGTGTCCTCCTGTTCGTTGGGGTGGAAGAGATGGATGAACTCCTTTGCGGAATGGACGATACCAAACTCCTTGAGCTGCTGGTAGCGGATCAGGTCGCAGAGGGTACGCAGATTAATCTCTGCGTACTCCAACAGCTTGTCGGTCGCCAGCATTTGTTGGTAGGCATTCAATTTGGTCGGTTTGTCCGGCGATTGGAAGAAGGTGAGCAGTTCTTCTTCGGTTGGAACGCTGTCCGGTGCGTCGTGCTGCATCTCCTGCCGGATGTAGTCGATGACTTCCTGTTCGACTTGAGAGGTAAGGGAGTGCAGCAGTTGCTGCTTGCTTTGTTCAAATGGATTCATAGTCATGCACGCTCCTTTTGTGTTCAGGTGAGGCGGTAAGGCTGCGGCCAACTCAGCCATACTCCGATAGTGGAACAGATTTGCCTCTACTTATAAGGACACTCAGAGCGCGTTTGTAAACCAGAGAACAGAAAAAATTTTCAAAAAAGCTG
>JBBNGO010000076.1:0-12093 GCA_040095065.1 Hominicoprocola fusiformis | reverse complement strand
GGGCCCCCTTAGACCCCCAAGAGAACGCGAGGGGAGGGCCCCTTGACCCCGCCATTGCAAGAGAGCAGCTCGAAGAGCTGCTCGCGCTGCGCAATCGGGTGCGGTGTACATGGCTTCGCCATGAATCTTCTGCGAATCGTTACTGATATCAACCGCGCCTTACTATCGTGAGGCACGAGTGACGGTAGTTGGACGGCAGACTGCTTTACCGAATGCGGCATTGCTGCACTCGCCGCATTGATAAGACTGGCGGTAGACGGAAATTACTGCGAACTTCTACAAGATGGGCAGAGCGGCAGCGGATAGTAGGAGCAGAGACAAATCGTATAGCAGTTCCAACGCGGCTTTGCCGCGCTCAGGCATCTCCATTCCGGAGGCATAGAAGTCATTCAAGCCCGAGACTGCCAATCAATCCCTTTCTCTTGGGGGTCCAAGGGGGATATTCTCTCACGTGAGAGAATATCCCCCTTTTTTCGTACCCCGCACGGTGCGGGGAACCCCTTTACCCTTTAGGGCAAAACGCAAAAATAAAACCTGCCTTACGGCAGGTTCTATTTTTAGGTTTTACAGTCCCAGTTCGACGGCGCGGCGAAGTCTAACCTTGCCGTCGAGCGCTTCGTCGATCGTGTGGATCAGCGCCTCGCGGTCGCGGTTGAGCGTGCCGCCGAGGGGGAGGTAGTTGGACGCGTGGTTCGAGCGGAAAACGCTGCCGTCGGAGTCGATGTGCTCCAAAAAGAGGCGCGTTTCACGCATCAGCTCGGGCGGCTCCATCATCTTGAACTCGCCGCTCGCGATCCAGTCGTGCAGCGGCGTTCCCGAGTAGACGCGAAGCGTCAAAAACGCGATATAGTCGGGCTTCATGCGGGAAACGGCCTTCGCCGTGTCGATGGCGTGGGCCTGCCAGTCGCCGTTCGCGCCCGCCATGCCGTTGATGGCCGTGACGGAGGTGGCGATGCCCGCCTGCTTGCAGCGGATGGCGTTTAAGACGATCTCCTCGGCAGTAACGCCCTTGCAGAACTTTTTGAGAAGCTCTTCGTTGCCGCTCTCAAGGCCGATATACACGATGCCGAGGCCGTGCTCGCGCAGCGTACGCAGCTCGTCGTCCGTCTTGCGCATGATGGCCTTGGTCGTTGCGTAAGCCGCCACGCGCTTGCAGGTGGGGAAGTGGTCGCGGATATAGTCGAGAACGGTCAGTAGGTAGTCCATCGGCAGGATCAGCGCGTCGCCGTCGGCTAAAAAGATCTTCTCGATATAGCGCCCGTAGGCGCGTGCCTCGTCAAGGTCGGAGAGCACCTGCTCAATGGGGTTGATGGAGAACTTTTTGTCCTTGTACATCGTGCAGAACGCACATTTGTTGTGGCTGCACCCGAGCGTGCACTGCACGATGAGGCTGCGCGCCTCGCTGGGGGGACGGTAAACGGCTCCCGAATAATGCATCAGGGTTCCTCCTTACAAAATCAGCCGAGCTTGGCCTGGCACTTGTCCATGAAGCGATCCACGGTGATGACGGCGCGCTGATGCGTGCCCTCGCCGATGAGGCCGGCGGTGTCGGTCGCGGTGGCCTTGAAGTCGACCATCTTGCCGTTTGCAGAAATACCCGTGACCTCGACGGTAACGGTGATCTCCATGCCGACGGGCGAGGGGGAGACATGGGAAACCTCGACCTTGGTGCCGACGGTGCTCTTACCCTCGGGCAGCTCCTGCTGGAGATAGGTGAAGGCGGCGTTTTCGACCATCGCGACGAGATACGGCGTGCCAAACACCGGCAGACCGCCGCTGCCGAGCGCGGCAGCGGTCATGTCTTCCGTAACAACTTTCTTGACGGTAAAAGTATCTCCGATTTTCATCTTAAAAAACTCCTTTACAATATTACTTGGCAGCTTTGACCTTGATCCAGAGCTTGCTCAGCTCGCGCATGAGGGTCTGGTTGTCGTGGAACATCTCGTCCTTGTCGTAGCCGCTGCGGGGAAGGTAGGCGGCATTGTCCGCGTAGAGATCCTCAGACGAGGTCATCTCTTCAAACACTTCCGCGTTGGGAGAAGTATAACCTACCGTTTCGGTGTTGTCAAACGCGGCTTCATAGGTGAGCATGTAGTTGATGAACTCGTGGGCGAGCTTGGGATTCTCGGCATTTTGGGGAATGACCATGGCATCGCACCAGATGTTCGTGCCCTGGGAGGGCATATAGAAGCTCATGTCTTCGTTTTCATCAAGCACCACGGCCGCGTCGCCGGAGTAGACAACGGCGATGTCCTTGTAGCCGTTCATCATACCGTCGATGACCTCATCGGTCACGTAGACGGGGGACATGGTGTTGTTCATCTGCAGGAGCCACTCATAGGCGTCGTTGATCTCGTTGGGGTCCTCGGTGTTCATCGAGTAGCCCAGCGCCTTGAACGCCATCATAAACGAGTCGCGCTCGGAATCGTAGATGTAGATGTGACTGGCGTAGTCGGTGTTGCGCAGGATCTCCCAGCCCTCGCTCTCGATGACGGCAGGGTCGACATTCTCGTGGTTGTAGACGAGACCGACGCTGCCCCAGAAGTAGGGGATGGAGTACGTGTTGTCAGGATCATAGCTCATACCGAGCACGGCATCGGACATGTTCTCCATGTTGGGGATCATGCTCTTGTCAAGCGGCTGGAGGAAGTCCTCGTTCATCAGGCGTTCGATCATATAGTCGGACGGAATGATGACATCGTAGCGGTCGCCGGCCATGAGCTTGGTGTACATCATCTCGTTGGAGTCGAAGTTCTCGACGATGACGCGCACGCCGTACTGCTTTTCAAAGTCGGAGATGACGTTCTCGCCGAGGTACTCGCCGGGGAGATAGAGCTTCAAAACGTTGCTGCCGTACTTCTCGACAGCCGCGGCGCTCTTGTGCTGCTGGGAAAGGCTCGCGCCCACGGTGCCGCCGACAACGGCCAGCACCAGCACGGCGGCAACAGCTGCCATGGCCTTGCGGCTCACGGCGCGGGAGGACTTGCCGTCCTTTTCGCGCTTTTCGCGCACGATCGGCACGATGTTCACGACGCCGAGCACCAGCGTAATGAGAAGAATCACAATGGTAGAAAGGGCGTTGATGGACGGGTTGACGCGCTTGGACATCGTGTAGACCAAAATCGAAATGTTGTTGACGCCGTTGCCCGTCGTGAAGTACGAGATGACGAAGTCGTCAAAGCTCATCGTGAACGCAATGAGCGCGCCGGAGACGATACCCGGCTTGATCTGCGGCACAATGACTTTCGCGAGCGCCTGGAACGGCGTTGCGCCAAGGTCCATCGCCGCGTCGATGAGGTTAGGGTCGAGCGAGCGGAGCTTCGGCGTAACGGAGAGCATCACGTAGGGGATGCAGAACATGATATGCGCGATGAGCAGCGTGCCGAAGCCTTTTTTGACCGTGAGGACGCTGAAAAACATCAGAAGTGAGATGGCCGTGACGATATCGGGGTTCATCACGGGCAGGTCGTTGATGCGCTCGACCATCTTCTGCACAACCTTGCGGGATTTGGAGAGGCCGATGGCCGTGATCGTGCCGACGACTGTCGCGACGACCGTCGCGATGACGGCGATGATGATCGTGTAGAGCACAGCCTCCATCATCGTCGAGTCTGCGAACATCTTTTCATACCAGCGCAGCGAGAAGCCGCTGAACTTCGTCAGTGAGCGGGAATCGTTGAACGAAAAGACGATGATATAGAGGATGGGGAGGTAGAAGAAGAGCATCGTGAGCGTCAGGATGATCTTCGAGCCGACAGAGGTTTTCTTTTTCATGCGCTTCTCACTCCTTTCCCTGCGAGGCGACCTGAACGTCCGCCTTGCGCGTCAGCCACATCGAGATCATGATGATGACCGCCATGATGAGCGAGATGGCCGAGCCGAAGTTCCAGTCGCCGGTGGTGAGGAACTGCGTTTCAATGATGTTGCCGACGAGGACGTACTGTCCGCCGCCGAGGAGCTTCGGAATGAAGAAGCTCGACACCGCGGGCAGGAACACGAGCGTGATGCCGGAGATCACGCCGGGAAGCGAGAGCGGCAGCGTCACGCGCAGGAATGCCTGCACCGGCGTTGCACCGAGGTCGTTGGCGGCTTCCAAAAGGCTCTTGTCCATCTTGGCAAGGGACGTGTGGATCTGCAGGATCATAAAGGGGATGAAGTTATAGACCATGCCGAGGATGACGGCAAAGCTCGTGTGGATCATCGACACGGGGCCGATGCCGAACCACGAAAGGATCGTGTTGAAGATGCCCTCGTCCTGCAAAATGCCCATCCAAGCATAGGTGCGCACCAGCATGTTGACCCAGGTCGGCATGGTGATGAGCAGAATTAAGATCGTGTTACTGCGGCCGCCGCGCTGCGCGATGACGTAGGCGATGGGGTAGCCGAGCGCAACGCAGATGAGCGTTGTGATGAGCGCGATATAGAGCGAGCGCAGCAACACATCCATAAAGACCTTGTCCGTGACGAAGCGGGTAAAGTTCTCAAAGGTGAACTGGAATGTCAGCACCGAGTTGCCGGAGGTCGTGAAGGCATAGAGCACGATCAGAAGCATCGGCACCACGATGATCGCGATGATCCACGCGATATACGGGTAAGTCATGGAACGAAAGCGCTTCACCACTGGCCCTCCTTCTTCATCACGTGGATGTCCTCGGGACGGAAGACAAGGCCGACCTGCTCGCCCTCTTCAAAGGCGTGGGTGGTGGAGACCTTGTACTCATAGCCCTCGGTGGAGAAGGTCACATCGTAAACGCCCGGGGTGATGGTCTCGGGGTCGAAGTCGTACTTGACGTCCGTGATCTCGACCTGCTCGCCGTCTTCGAGGGACCACGCCGACGCGCTGGCCCAGGTCTCAAGGTCGGTGTCGAGCGCGATGCTCTCCTGAATGTCCTCGACCTTTTTGAAGAAGTTCATCGCGTAAATTTCTTCCTGATAGACCTTGCTCTCGACGCGGTTCTGCGCTACGACGAGCACCTTGACGGTGATAGACGTATCGTTCGCGGTGGCAAAGGTCACGGTGTAGTTGCCGGTCTCGGGCTTGATGTCGTATTCGACGGTCTTGATGGAGATGGGCTCCTCGGTCTCGGCGTCCCACGCCTCGGCAGAGGCGAGGGCGACGACCTTGGCGTCGTCGAGCTCTTCGACGTCCTCCACGTCCAGAAGGAAGGCGTTCGCACTGATCTTCTCGCCCTTTTCCTCGTTGTAGACAGGGCGGTCCTGCGAGACCTGCATCTTCACGGTGATGGACGTACCGACGCGCGTTTCGACCACGGTTTCATAGTGCATGCCCTTGAAAAGCTGAGACTTGACCGTGCCCTTGAGCATACCCTCGGCACGCGGGACAATGTCGAGGTGCTCGGGGCGGATGACGACGTCGACCTTTTCGTTCTTATTGTAGCCGCGGGCACGGCAGGCGTACTTCTTGTCCTCGAACATGACGAGGTCGTCCTCAAGCATGACGCCGTCGATGATGTTCGTCTCGCCGATGAACTTGGCGACGAATTCGTTGACGGGGGTGCGGTAGATTTCGGTCGGCGTACCGATCTGCTGAATTTCACCCGCATTCATGACGACGATCTTGTCGGACATCGTCAGTGCCTCTTCCTGATCGTGCGTGACGAAGATGAACGTGATGCCGACCTCCTGCTGGATGTATTTGAGCTCCTGCTGCATCTCCTTGCGGAGCTTTAAGTCGAGCGCGCCGAGCGGCTCGTCGAGCAGCAGCACGCTTGGCTCGTTAACGAGCGCGCGGGCGATGGCGATGCGCTGCTGCTGGCCGCCGGAGAGCTCGGTCACGTTGCGGTGGGCATAGTCCTCAAGGCTAACAAGGCGCAGCATACGCATGACCTTCTGCTCGATGACGTCCTTCGGCTCCTTTTTGAGCGTCAAGCCAAAGGCGATGTTGTCGTACACGTCCATGTGGGGGAAGAGGGCATACTTCTGGAAGACGGTGTTGATCTCGCGCTTGTAGGGCGGGACGCTGACGATGTCCTCGCCGTCGAAGAGGACCTTGCCCTCGCTCGGCTGCAAAAAGCCGCCGAGGATGCGCAGCAGTGTCGTCTTGCCGCAGCCCGAGGGGCCGAGCAGCGTGACGAACTCATTTTCGTAAATGTCAAGAGAGACGCCCTTGAGAACGACCTGTCCGTCCTCAAAGCTCTTGACGATGTTCTTGAATTGGATAAGCTTCTTCTTTTCTTCAGCCATGTTCCGATATCCTCACTTAAATCATGATGTAGTAATTAGAAAAGCGGGGGCGTGCAGACCCAGAGGATGCGCACGGCGGTCTTGCGTTCATTTTTGAGGTAGTGGAATGTTCTGCCGTGGAGATAGAACGTTTCGCCGCGGCGCACGACGCTGCGTTCGCCGTCGCACTCTAAAATGACGCTGCCTTCAAGCACGTAGCCGAACTCCTCGCCGTTGTGCGGCTCGACCTCGAACGATTCGCCGCCGGCGGGAAGTTCCAATAAAATGGGCTCCATCTGGTTTTTCTGCGTGTTGGGAACGATCCAGTTGACGGTGCAGTTCTCGCGCTCGTCGACGAAAAAGTCTTCGGAGTGGAAGACAAACTGGTCGTTTTTATCCTCCTGGAAGAATTCCGAGAGGTTGGTGCCGAGGGCCTCGAGGATATCGCTGAGCGAGTCGATCGAGGGGGAGGTGAGGTCGCGCTCTAACTGGGACAAGAACCCCTTCGTGAGCTCGCTTCGGCTGGCAAGCTCCTCCAGAGTTAGTCCCTGTCGCGTTCGCAGCTGCTTGATCTTATTGCCGATGTCCATGCACATGCCTCCTCGTTTGATATACTAAACTTTTGGTCAGTTTTTGCTAAACCGAAATCATTATACACACAGCGCACAAAATTGCAAGAGTATATTTAACAAAAAGTTCAATATTTTGAACTTTTGCAAAATGAGAAAGCGGAGAGCCATGTTATGGCTCTCCGCTTGTGGGATTTAACCAAAGTACTTCTTTTGAAACGGGACCTCGTCCACCTGAAATTCCTGCCCGCGCAGGTATTCGAGAATGCCCGCATCGGTGGGGAAGTCGAAACACAGGCGGTAGGAGTAGAGCGCCTGATGCGTTTCGCCGTATTTGCGGTTCACGCTGCCGACGCCGTATTTGCCGTCGCCGAGCAGGGGATGGCCGAGGTCGGCCATGCTCGCGCGGATCTGATGCGTGCGGCCCGTGAGCAGCTCGACCTCCAGAAGCGACAGCTCGCCGCGCGTCTGGAGCGTTTGGTATAAGGTGATCGCGCTGCGGCCGTCCGGCACGGGGCGGTGGTAAACGCGGACGGTGTTGCTCTTCTCGTCCTTGCGCAGAAAGCACTCGATGCGGCCCTTCGGCGGCTCGACGCGGCCGAGGGCGATACATAAATAGTATTTGGCGATCTCGCGGTCGCGAATCTTGTCGTTCAGGATGCGCAGCGCTTCAGCGTTTTTCGCCGCGATGACGATGCCGCCAGTGTTGCGGTCGATGCGGTTGCAGAGGGCGGGGGTGAAGGCGTTCTCCTCGCGTGGCTGCCACTCGCGCTTTTGATAGAGGTAGGCGAGCATGTGATTGACGAGCGTATTGACTTTCTCGTGCTCGTCGGCGTGGGCAAGCATTCCCGCGGGCTTGTCGAGCAGCATGATGTTCTCGTCCTCGTAGACGATCTTGAGCCGCGGCGTCGTGATCGTGAGGTAGACGTTTTCCTCGCTCGGCGACTCGAAAAACTCATCGTTGATGTAGCACTGTAAAATATCGCCCGCGACGAGCTTCTGGTCGCGCTGGGCGCGCGCGCCGTTGACCTTGATGCGCTTTAGGCGGATGTACTTCTGCGCGAGCGACGCGGGGAGCAGGGGGATGGCCTTGCCGAGAAAGCGGTCAAGCCGCTGATTTTCGTCATTTTTTCCGATGTGAAACTCCCGCATGGGCGTCACCTCCGCTTGCGCAGCGCGCGATTTTCTGCTATTGTACGATAGCGGGCAAAAAAAGTAAAGAAATCCTGTCAAAATTTTTGCCGCAACCGTGAAAAAAGTATTTGACAATCGAGAAAACGTCCTCTATAATATCACTCGTGTCATTGCGAGGTGTAGCATGGTTTTAGATGTAAAACGTATCATTAACACCCCCGGAGGCAGAATTCCCTTTGACTTTACAGAGGACTTTTCTGATGTGGACTTCGGCGGCGTGTGTCCTGCGGTTCGGCCGGTCTCAGTGGTAGGGCAGGCAGAGAACATTGCGGGGATGCTGCGGTTACAGTTTGACCTGACTACAACGCTTTCCGCCGTGTGCGATCGCTGCGGAGCGCCGTTTGATCTTCCGTACAAGGTCCCGTTCGAGTGTCTGCTCGCTGAGGAGCTGGAGGAAGACGACAACGACGATATCCTGCTGCTGGACAATGGAACCGTTGATCTCAGCGAGCTGGCGCGGGAGACGTTCATCCTCAATATGCCAAGCAAGACCCTTTGCCGCGAGGATTGCAGGGGCTTGTGTTCCGGCTGCGGTGTCAATCTCAACTATGAGAAGTGCCGCTGCAAAAAGGAAGTCGACCCCAGGTTAGCAGCCCTCGCAAAGCTTTTGGAACAATAAATTCGCTGTTCATTCAGCTTAACTTTAAGGAGGTGTCAACATGGCAGTCCCCAAGGGGAAAGTATCCCGTCAGAGACGTGATAAGAGACGTTCTTCTCACTGGAAGCTCACCGCTCCCGCGCTCGTTGCGTGCCCGAAGTGCGGCGCTCTGCACCAGCCTCACAGAATGTGCCCGGAATGCGGTACCTACAACGGCCGTCAGGTCAAGGTCATCGAGTCCAAGGTCGCAGCCGAATAATTGATTCGGAACGAAAATCGTTAAGAAAAGCTGAGTGGAAAGCCACTCAGCTTTTTCTTATGCCGCAAGAGAAGGTTAGCCTTGCGTAACCTCGAAAATTCGGTTATACTGTATTTGTAATATTTTGCTTTGCGATAAAGAGCGGTGCGATCGCGCGCCGCTTTGGAATAAAGGAGGCAGAGAGATGAAACCTTTGGTTGCGATCGTTGGACGGCCGAACGTCGGCAAGTCCATGCTGTTTAATAAGCTCATCGGCCAGCGGCTCTCCATCGTCGAGGATACGCCGGGCGTCACGCGCGACCGCATCTACGGCGAGAGCGAGTGGTGCGGCCGCAAATTCCGTCTGGTGGACACCGGCGGTATCGAACCGCGCACGGACGATCAGATCTTGTCGTTCATGCGCGAGCAGGCGGAGATCGCCATTCAGCACGCGGACGTCATCATTTTCCTGACGGATGTGAAGACCGGCCTGACGGCTTCCGATCAGGAGGTCGCGAATATGCTGCTGCGATCCCACAAGCCCATCGTGCTGGCGGTCAACAAGATGGACTCGACCGGACGGGTCGACCCTGATTTTTATGAGTTCTACAATTTAGGCCTCGGCGATCCCATCGCCGTTTCCGCCGTGCACGGCCACGGCACGGGCGACCTGCTCGACGCGTGCTTACAGTATTTCCCGCCCGAGGATGACGAGGAAGAGGATGAGGACGTCATCAAGGTCGCCATCATCGGAAAACCCAACGTCGGCAAGTCATCGCTGACGAACCGCATTCTCGGCACCGAGCGCATGATCGTCAGCAATGTTGCGGGTACGACGCGCGACGCCATCGACTCGTACTTTGAAAACGAGCAGGGCAAGTATGTCTTCATCGACACCGCCGGCATGCGCAAAAAGTCGAAGGTCGACGATGTGATCGAGCGCTACAGCGTGCTGCGCGCCACGATGGCCATCGACCGTGCGGACGTGTGCCTCATCATGATCGACGCGCAGGAGGGCGTGACCGAGCAGGATACGAAGGTCGCGGGCCTCGCGCACGAGGCAGGCAAGGCCTGCATCATCGTCGTGAACAAGTGGGACCTGGTCGAAAAGGACGGCAAGACCATGGACAAGATGCGCGACGACATCCGCCGCGACCTCTCCTACATGACCTATGCGCCGATCCTCTTCATCTCGGCGGCGACGGGCCAGCGTGTGCCGCGCCTTTTTGAGATGATCAACTACGTGCACAATCAGTCCTGCATGCGCATTTCGACCGGCATGCTCAATAACATTCTGGCCGACGCGCAGACGCGCGTGCAGCCGCCGACGGACCGCGGCCGCAGACTGAAGATCTACTACATGACGCAGGTCGGCGTCTGCCCGCCGCACTTTGTCGTGTTCTGCAACGAGCGCAAGCTCTTCCATTTCTCCTACCAGCGCTACCTTGAAAACTGCATCCGCAACGTCTTTGGGCTCGAGGGTACGCCGGTCATCATGTCCATTCGCGAGAAGGGGGATAAGGAAGACTGATGGGAATTTATCCTGATGAGGTCACTACGTTCGCAGCAGTAGTGCTGTATGGCGCACCGGTCGCCGTTGCGGTGCTGTCGTATCTTTTGGGCTGCATCAACGGCGCGATCGCAACGTCGCACATTTTCTACCATGACGACGTGCGCCGCCATGGCAGCGGCAACGCGGGGCTGACGAATTTTTACCGCAATTACGGCGCGAAGTGCGCGCCCATGGTCATCGCGTTCGACATGCTCAAGGCTGTCGGCGCGGTGCTGCTGGGCAATTATTTCCTGGGCTATCTTCTCGGCTGGGGCGCCGCAGGCAAGTATTTCGGCGCGCTCTTCTGCGTCATCGGCCACATGTTTCCGGTGTTTTACGGCTTCAAGGGCGGCAAGGGCATTTTGTGCAGCGGCACGCTGCTGCTGCTGCTCGACTGGCGCATCGCGCTCGTCGGCTGGGGCGCGTTTGTCGTGCTGTGGCTCACGACGCGCTATGTGTCGCTCGGCTCGGTCGCCGCGGCGGTCAGCCTGCCGTTTACCACGTATTTCGTGTTCCATAACACGGCCTGCACAGTGCTCGGCACGTGCATTTCGCTTCTTGTGCTGTGGGCGCACCGCAGCAACATCAAAAGACTCTTAAGCGGTACGGAGAGCAAGTTCCATTTCCATGTGAACGAGCCCAAGCCGGGGGAGGACGAATGAACATTGTAGTGCTTGGCTCGGGCGGCTGGGGTACCGCCGCCGCGATGCTGTTATCGGACAACGGCCATACCGTCGCGCTCTGGTCGCACGACCCGAAAAAGGCGGAATTGCTGGATAAGACAAGGGAAAATCCTTTACTCAAAGGCGTGCGCATTCCCGAGCGCATCGCCGTCACGAGCGACTTAGCGGTGCTCCAAAATGCGGAGATGGCCGTCTTCGCGTCGCCGTCGTTTGCACTGCGCTCCGTTGCGCATGAGGCTGCGCCGCACCTGAAAAAAGGCACGCTGCTCGTCTCGCTCACGAAGGGCATTGAGCGCGGAACGCACCTGCGCATGAGCGAGATCATCGCACAGGAATGCGGCGAGGGCTATCGTATCGCAGTGCTCTCCGGCCCCTCGCACGCCGAGGAGGTCGCGCGCCGTCTGCCGACGGGCTGTGTGGCGGCGTCCGCCGATCAGGCGAGCGCCGAGGCCGTGCAGCGCGCGTTCATGAACGAGGTCTTCCGCGTCTACACGCACGACGACGTCGTCGGCGTGGAGCTTGCGGGCGCGCTCAAGAACGTCGCGGCGCTGTGCTGCGGCATCAGCGACGGCTGCGGTATGGGCGACAACACCCGTGCGCTGCTCATCACCCGCGCGCTGAGTGAGATCTCGCGCCTGGCTGAGTGCATGGGCGGGCGCAAGGAGACGCTCGCCGGTCTTGCCGGCATGGGCGATCTCATCGTCACGTGTACGTCGATGCACTCACGCAACCATCGCGCGGGCATCCTGATCGGTCAGGGCAAGAGCGCGCAGGAGGCCATGGATGAGGTCGGCGCGGTCGTCGAGGGCTATTATGCCGCGCGCAGCGCGCACGAACTCGCGCAGCGCTACGGCGTAGAGATGCCAATCTCGACGGCAGTGTACGAGGTCCTCTACGAGGGCAAGAGCGCCGCGCCGCTCATCGGCGTTCTAATGAGCCGCACGCCGAAGAAGGAAAGCGATTGCAGCTGGCTATAAGACTTTCAAAAAAGCGGCCCAAGGGCCGCTTTTTTGAGTAAGATACACTCCGCTTCGTGCCTTGCCGCCCGCAGGGCGGCTGCGACACGCGCGGAGCGA
>JBBNGO010000075.1:0-12262 GCA_040095065.1 Hominicoprocola fusiformis | reverse complement strand
CATGGCTTCGCCATGAATCCCTACGTTTCGTGACAACTCTCAACCGCGCCTTACTATCGTGAGGCGCGAGTGACGTTACCTCGGCGGCAGACTGCCTGCGGAATGCGGCATTGCTGCGCTCGCCGCATTGATGAGTGCTCCGTTAGACGGTGATTAGGCTGCACTTCTACAAGACTGGCAGAGCGGCAGCGGATAGTAGGAGCAAATCAAATCGTATAGGAATACCAACCGCGGCAACGCCGCGCGCAGGCAGTCGATTCGGCAAGCGCCGCACCTCTTCGAACTGCTCGCTTGCAATGTGAATTTTCTCTGGGAGGGTGCAAGGGAGGGATATCTCTTTTCGAAAAAGAGATATCCCTCCCTTATCCGTTCCCCTGCCAGCAGGGAAACAACACGCTTCCCCCGCAGGGGGAAATTACTGTTTTTTCCTGATCAGAATAAACGGCGTGCACTGGTCATCCTGACCCGCAGGGTTATCGCGGATGATCTCACACAGCTGTTCGTCGGTGAGGGTCACGTTGTCACCCTTGCCGAGGATGTCGCGCGTGAAGTCGTTCGCGTCGACGATCATCGCGCGCACGCCGGTCTTCTCATAGATCTCGTTGCACACGCCCGAGGGATTTTCCGGAATACGGATGCCGTAGTCGCCGTAGACGGGGAACACATCGGGATAGAAGCCGTCGAGGCCCGTGACCTCCATGCCGACCATATCGTAGAAGATGCCGTGCTTGCCGACAAGCTTGCCGAAGCCTGCGCAGATCGCGGCCCAGAGGACCTTCCACGCGCCGCACTCGTCGATGGCGAACTGCATCTTGCACACCTCGCCCACGCCGATGCCGGCGCTGTTGTGCTGGATGGCAAAGCGGCTGAGGAATTTCGCCAGCCACGAAATTTTCATATCCTTGCGGTAGACCACGCGCTTCTGGCACAGGGCGATGATCTTTTCGCTGATGCTCAGCAGGTCGCCCTCCTCGTAGAGGGGCTTGACGTAGCGGTTGACGAGTTCGATGTAATCCTCGCCGATCTCGACAAAGTGCGTCTGGATGGCGTGGCGCAGATAGACGCCCGTGGACGTCTCAATTTCAACGTTTTTGGAGCCGTTTGCAACAAAATCCATGAAAAAAGCCTCTTTCGTGCAGTATTTAGATCGATAAAATATGAACCGATGGTATTGTACCACAAAATCCGCAAAATGCTACTGTAAATTGCAAAAATTCAGGAAAGAAAAAAGCGCGCCGTCCGCGGCGCGTGCTTGACGCGGCGGACGGCGTGGAATGACGAAAGGCGAAAAGGCAGAGCGCTTACTTTTCGGTGATGACCTTGAGCACCTTTTCGTAGCTCTCCTGGGCGATGGGTACAGCGTGCGCGAGCAGCGCCTCGCCCTTCTGGCAGCACTCGTCGCGGAACGCCTTGTCCTTTAAGGACGAGAGGTTGATGAGCACGTTGAGCCAAGCGCTCTGCATGGCCGTCTTGAGCGTGAGCGCGGCGATGCCGAGGTCGCTGACAACGTTCGGATTCGTCGTGCCGACAAGCTCGGCGCACAGGTCGATGGCCTCGGAGCAAATTTCCATCATTGTCAGCGGCACCTGTGTGCAGCTGCGGAAGCTTGCCTGCACCGCGCCGCGGCGGATGGCCTTGTGCGCGTCATCATCCTTGGGGAGGGCAAGAGACTCGATCAGACCGTCGAAAACCTCGCTGTCGCGGTTCATCACATCGATGAAGCGCTCCTTGAGCTCATTGCCCTTGGCAATGGCGTCCAAAAGGCGTTCGCGGTCGTTTTCAAAGCCCTTCTTGTCAAGCGTCAGGCCGTTGACCATCATCGTCAGCGCCACGCCGACGCCGCCGGCAAGGCCTGCCACTGCGCCGCCGCCGGGGGCGGGAGTGCCGGAACCGACTTCGTTGATGAGCTCGGTAACTTTCATATCTGCGATCTTCATAGCGTTCCTCCCCGGATCGGTAAAATCAGGATAAAAGGTTTCAGGAAGAGGCGGGTCATCCCGCCTCTTCCCAGTAAATCAAAAGGGTAAAATCTGCGATATATTGCAGGGTTTCTCTTAAAACAGGCCCGTGATCTTGCCGTTTTCGTCGACGTCGATCTTCTCGGCGGACGGGACCTTGGGCAGGCCCGGCATCGTCATGATGTCGCCGGTCTTGGCGACCAGGAAGCCCGCACCGGCGTTGACCTTGAGGTCGCGGACGGTGATCTTGAAGCCGCGGGGCGCGCCGAGCTTGCTGGCGTCATCGGAGAAGGAGAACTGCGTCTTGGCCATGCAGATGGGCAGCTTGTCAAAGCCGAGCTCGGTGAGCTGCTTAAGCTGCTTCTTGGCGGAAGCGGCGATGACCACGCCGTCAGCATGATAGACCTTGGTGGCAATGGCATTGAGCTTGTCCTCGATGCTGTCGTTGACGTCGTAGACAAACTGGAAGTGGTTGGGCTCGTCGCACAGGCGCACGACTTCCTCAGCCAGCGCAAGGCCGCCTTCGCCGCCCTTGGCCCACACTTCGCTCAGGCGGACGTTGACGCCCAGCTCGCGGCACTTGCTCTCGACGAGATCGAGCTCGGCCTTGGTGTCGGTCGGGAACGCGTTGATGGCGACGACGCAGGGGAGACCGTAGACGTTCTTCACGTTGTCGACGTGCTGGAGGAGGTTGGGCAGGCCCTTTTCAAGCGCCTCAAGGTTCTCGCTGTTGAGCTCGGCCTTGGGCACGCCGCCGTGATACTTGAGCGCGCGGACGGTCGCAACGATGACGACAGCGTCGGGGTGGAAGCCCGCGGCGCGGCACTTGATGTCGAGGAACTTCTCGGCGCCGAGGTCGGCGGCGAAGCCGGCTTCCGTGACGGTATAGTCGCTCAGGCGCATCGCGGTCTCAGTGGCCTGGATGGAGTTGCAGCCGTGGGCGATGTTTGCGAACGGGCCGCCGTGGATGAACGCGGGAGTGCCTTCGAGCGTCTGGACCATGTTGGGCTTGATGGCATCCTTTAAGAGCGCGGCCATCGCGCCCTCAGCCTTCAGGTCGTGCGCGGTGACGGGCTTGTCGTCGTAGGTGTAGGCGACAACCATCTTGCCGAGGCGCTCCTTGAGGTCGGCAAGGCCGGTCGCAAGGCAGAGAACTGCCATGACTTCGCTCGCGACGGTGATCTCAAAGCCGTCCTCGCGGGGCACGCCGCTGGCCTTGCCGCCAAGGCCGTCGATGATGTGGCGGAGCTGGCGGTCGTTCATATCGACAGCGCGCTTCCACACGATCTTGCGGGGGTCAATGCCGAGCACGTTGCTCTGCTGGATGTGGTTGTCGAGAAGAGCGGCCAGCAGGTTGTTGGCAGCGCCGATGGCGTGGAAGTCGCCGGTGAAGTGCAGGTTGATATCCTCCATGGGGACGACCTGAGCGTAGCCGCCGCCGGCAGCGCCGCCCTTGACGCCGAACACGGGGCCAAGAGAGGGCTCGCGCAGGCAGACCATGGTGTTCTTGCCGAGCTTGTTGAGCGCGTCGGCAAGGCCGACGGACGTGGTGGTCTTGCCCTCGCCCGCGGGGGTGGGGCTGATAGCGGTGACGAGGATCAGCTTTGCCTTGCGGGGCAGCTTGCGGATCTCGCTTAAGTCGAGCTTGGCCTTGTAGTTGCCGTAGAGCTCGAGGTGCTTTTCGTCAATGCCGGCCTTGGCGGCGACGTCGACGATTTTTTTCATTTCATGTGCCTGGGCGATCTCAATGTCGGTCATGGGGAATACCTCCTAAATAATTATGTATTTAAAAGCGGAGAATTGTCTCTTATTGACAAAATCAATTATAGCCGAACGATAGAGAAAGGTAAACTGCTTTGCAAGCCTCTTTTTTCCAAAAACCTTAAAAAATTAAGCGTTGGTTCGCGTACCTTAAAAAGAAAAAACGGGAGATTTTTGGACGAATTTTCAACGCTTGCGGCAAAGGTCAAAACGAGAAAAGCGAAAGTTGCCAGCGCCCGGCTTTCATTTCACTCTGCCGCGTCACAGCGTGATGCGCATGGGTTCATCCAGTGTGACCTCGCCGCCGATGCTCGCGGCGATGACGTTTCCGCCTTGGCGCTCGACGCTTGCGCGGACCGCGCCCGCGGGCTGCCGGTATTCGCATGAAAAACCGCCGTTTTCCATGCGTTCGCTCTGCGCGACGGCGCAGGCGACGCTGCCGCTGCCGCAGCTGCCCTCCCAGACGAGGGAGTCGGTCTCGATGACCTTGACGAGCGGGATCATGCTGCGCTTTTCCGCATCGAGGAAAATGACGCCGCAGGCGTCAAGCCCTGCAATTCCGGAAAAGATCGACTCCGCCGCGCGGAAGAACCCTTCGCTCGGCTCCACGCCCTCAACGACGAAGTGGGCGATGCCTGTTAAGTCGACGAGCGTGCCCTCGTGACCATTCACCGTGACACGCTTCACGCTGCGCGGACAGGGCATTTCAGCGCGCGCCGTGCCGCTTTTCAGATCGACCTGCGCAGTGACGACATGGTCGCAGCCGCTCACGCGCAGCCTGACCGAGGAAAGGCCGCCCTTTTGCTGGGCAATATACATGCCGTAGGCGCGCGTCGCGTTGCCGCAGAATTCGCCGCCCATCATCTCCATGTGGCCGTCGACGTCGTCCTCGGCGGCGCAGGCGTAGCCGACCTGCTCGGCCTTGAGCGCGGGGATCGCCATGATCTTCTCCGCGATGGCCGCGCGCTGTGCCTTTTCGACCGGATCGAGCACGAACACCGTAATGTTCCCCGCCGGGTCCGCCCGTAAAATGTTCAGTTCCATAGCAAGTTCCTCCTAAAAAAAGAAGGTGTAAAGCTAAAATAACTTTACACCTTCTTTTACATCCTGTCAATTCGTGTCAAAACACAAATCTTTCAGCATTATTGTCCCCAAATCGGTAGCAATAACCATTTTTGAGACGCATCACATTTGCGGCCGCGCACGCCGCAAACAATTTGGATTGTCCCGGAGGACGACATGTGCGTCCGCAGGGACACCTTACAAATATTTTCGCGGTGAGCGAAAATATTTGAAGCCCCTATTTCATTTGGGCCGATGGCCCAAATGAAAGGTCTCAAAATTGCGTCTACGACGCAATTTTGACTTACTCAAAGTCGGGGATATACTCCTTGACGATATCCAGCAGCTCGCCGGAGCGGATCATCGCTTCCACCGCACGGATGTCGGGCCAGATCTCACGGTCGATCTCGTAGAAGGCGACCTTCTCGCGCACGTGCTGATAGAGAGCCTCATGCAGCGGGGTCATGCCCTGGCCGTGGGTGTTCAGGCGGCGGCGGATGTCGATGGCCTGGCAGGCGGTCATCAGCTCGTCAGCGAGGACGTCCTGCGTGTTCTGCAGGATCATCTTGGCCTTACGGGCAGCGGTGGTGCCCATGGAGACGATGTCTTCCTGGTTGGCGGAGGAGGGGATGGAGTCGACGGAAGCGGGGTGAGCGTAGATCTTGTTCTCGCTGACCATGGAGGCGGCAGCGTACTGAACGATCATGAAGCCGGAGTTGACGCCGGCCTCGGTGGTCAGGAACGCGGTCAGGCCGTTGGAGAGCGCGGGGTTGACCATACGCTCGGTGCGGCGCTCGGAAGCGTCGGCCAGCTCGCTCGCGGCGATGCCGAGGAAGTCGAACGGCAGGGCCATGGGCTCGCCATGGAAGTTACCGCCGGAGATGACGGCCTCGTCGTCGAGGAACATCAGCGGGTTATCGGTGACGGCGTTGAGCTCGATCTCGACCTTCTCGCGGACGTAATCGAGAGCGTCACGGCAGGCACCGTGCAGCTGCGGGATGCAGCGCAGGGCGTAAGCGTCCTGAACGCGGTCCTTCTGGCAGTTGTCGAGGATCTCGGAGCCATCGAGCAGCTTGCGCATGTTCGCGGCGACGAGCATCTGGCCCTTCTGGCCGCGCACCTGATGGATGCGGGGGTCAAAGGCGTTGCGCAGGCCGGTCAGGCCCTCGAAGGACATGGACGCGATCACGTCGCCGAGCTGGGCGGCGCAGATGGTGTCGTACAGCGCGAGAGCGCCGACGGAGGTCATCGCGCAGGTGCCGTTCGTCATGCCGAGGCCTTCCTTGGAGACCAGGGTGTCGAGCGTCTTGATGCCAGCCTTGGCCATGGCCTCAGCGCCGGGCATCTTCACGCCCTCGTACATGGCCTCGCCCTTGCCGAGCATGGGGAGCGTCATGTGAGCGAGAGGAGCCAGGTCGCCGGAGGAGCCGAGAGAGCCCTTCTGCGGGACGACGGGGGTCACGCCCTTGTTGAGCATCTCGAGCAGCATCTCGACGAGGATGGGACGAACGCCGCTCACGCCGCCGCACAGAGCGTTGGCACGCAGCAGCATCATGCCGCGGACGATCTCGTCAGCATACGGCTCGCCGGCGGCGGTGCAATGGCTGAGGATCAGGTTGGTGGAGAGCTGGTTGCTCATCTCCTTGGGGACGGCGACCTTCTGGAATTCGCCGAAGCCCGTGGTGATGCCGTAAGCGACGCGGCCCTCAGCGGCGATCTTCTCGGCCAGGGCGCGGGACTTCTTCATGGCTTCCAGAGCGGAGGGAGCCAGCTCGACGGTCGCATTGTAGCGAGCGATGGCGACGAAGGATTCGAGCGTCAGGCTGTGGCCATCGACGACGACATGCTTGATCGCGGTAGGATTCATGATCATGGTAGTGTCCTCTCTTTTCTCAAAGTTCCGGTGTGACCCGGTCGGCGTGTCCGGTCGCCCGAACCGCCCAAGTGCAAGAAACGTGTCGAAGCGTTCCCCTTACTTTCCGCGCATGCCCGTGCGTGGATGGCGCTCCGCCTGTGGAAAAGTCCCACAGGATCGTTCTGGAAACAGTATAGCACGTTTTTGTGCAAAATCAATAGTTTTTTGCCGAAAAAAGTTTTCTTTGTTGTGCGTTATCACCATATTTAGATAACACACTATCAGGGTACAGTGATAGAATTAGACAGAATAGATAAAAAAAGCGCCCCGCAAAAGCGGGGCGCCCTTCATTCTTTGTGGAAAGGTCACAGTTGTTCACTTCTTGTGCTTCTTGCTGGACTTCGGTTCGGGCGCGGCATAATCCATGATGCGGATCGCCGGATTCTTCTTTTTGATGAACGCGTAGATCTCGTCGAGGTCTTCGCGCGGGAAGAAGAGAGCCTTTTCCGTGTTGCCGTGGCCGATGTGCAGGCGCACCATGTCGGCATGGCCGCGGTCCTCGCACACGATCGCATTGATGTCCTCCCAGGGGTAGAACTCATAGTTGGTGGTGAACTGCATGTCGTAGTAGATCTCGAGACCGCGGCTCGTGAGAGCGGCGTCCTTTTTGGTCATCAGCGTCAGCAGATACAGCACGGAAAACGCGAGCGAGACGAAGGCGAGCAGCGGGTTGCGGCTGCGGGTCGAAATGCCGAACAGCAGCAACAGAACGACCAGAATCCATCCGCCGACCTGCACCCACTTTTTGCGCGGCTTGAGCGACGCCTGTGCGGGATAGATCGGGGGAGGGACGGATTCCCAGGGAAGCGAATGTTTCACAGCGGTGATTCCTTTCTAAGTAAGCGGGGGGAGAGATTACGCGTTGATCTTGGGGGCCTTGCCGGCAGCACGGCGAGCCTCGAGGTTCGCGATGGCCTTGGCGTGGGCTTCTTCGGGAGCACCGGCGGGCTTGCCGGCCTTGGTCTTGCCGAAGAGGTTGGTGTAGGAACCGTCAGCCCAGAAGATGTTGCGGCCGAGCAGGGCGGTCACATAGGCGTAAACGGGGTTGAGCAGGTTGACGAACGCGTACGGGAAGAATACCAGCGGGCTCATGCCGAGAACGCCGGTCTGGTAAGCGCCGCAGCCGGTCCAGGGGAACATAACGGCCCAGAGGGTACCGGCATCTTCCAGAGAACGGGAGAGCATATTGCGGCCGAGACCGAGCTCGTCGTACTTGTCAGCATAGATGGGGGCGGGAACGCCGATGCCGAGGAACTGGTCGCACATGGTGGCGTCGCAGAAGATGGAGGTCAGCAGGGTCGCGAGGATCAGGCTGCCGACGGAGTGGATCTTGTGCTTCAGGCCGCCGAACAGACGCTCGATGCAGCCGCAGCGCTCGAGCGCGCCGCCGTAAGCGAGAGCGACAAGGATGAGGTTGATGGTCCACATGGTGCCGTCCATACCGCCGGCCTTGCCGAGGATGGAGTCAGCGACTTCGTTGCCGGTCTCAACGCCGATACCGTAGTGCAGCATGTTGAAGATGTCGCCCAGGGCGCGGGAGCCGTAGATGTCGGTGGACTGGAAGATGATCATGAAGATCGTTGCGGTGGCGACGGAGGCGGCAATGCCGACCAGGCCGGGCACACGCAGGACGCACATCACGATAACGACGATGATGGGAATGAGCAGAACCGGGGAGATATTGAAGGAACCGCGGAACGCGTCCTGAATGCTCTGAGCAACAGCGGGATCATAGGCGCTGGTGTCAACGTTCAGGCCAAGAATGGTGTAGATGATCAGGGAGATGACGAGGGTCGGGCCGGTGGTGGAGACCATCGCGGTAACGTGGTCGAACAGGCCGGTCTCGGCAACAGCCGCGGCAAGGTTGGTGGTGTCGGACAGGGGGGAGAACTTATCGCCGACATACGCGCCGGAGATGATCATACCGGCGGTGATGGGGGCGGGGATGCCGAGACCGGCGCCGATGCCGAGGAACGCAAGACCGATGGTGGCGGTGGTGGTCCAGGAGGAGCCGCACGCCATACCGACGATCGCGCAGAGGATGCAGCCGATGGGCAGGAACAGCTTCGGGGTCAGCAGGTCAAGGCCGTAGACGATCAGGGAAGGGATCGCGCCGGAAGCCATGAAGCTGGAAACCAGGAAACCGACGGTGCAGAGGATCAGAACGGCTTCCATGGAAGCTGCCAGACGATCGATCATACCGGCGAGCATATCCTGGAAGCTGTGGCCGCAGGCGAAGCCGACGATGCAGGCGACGACGATGGACAGGACCAGGGGCATGTGCGCGTCATGATAACCGGATTCGGAATGACCGAGGAAGCAATAAAGCATGAACCCGATCATTGCCACAATGGGGATCAGCGCCAGAATAAAACTGGGCTCCCGTGCGACTTTCTTTTCGTTTGCCATTGATGAGTACCTCTCTCTTCATAAAAATACTTGCCCGCCAGGAAGCGGGATGACCGCTTCTCCCCAAGACGAGCACGCTTCACACCGCACAAGGGGACGTGCGTTTCCTGCGGAGGGGTCCCGCAGAAAAACAGACACAGGCAGGGAACGCAGCACCGTCGGGCAACGGTTTCTTGCACGCTGTTTCCCATGCCCTAATCTATTTGTGAACTAATTGTAACATACCTGTTCAGCAAAAGCAATAAAATTCGTGCAGATTCCAAAAAATATTTTAGTCAATTCTTCTATATCAGGATGACGTGATGCTATGCTGATATGCTTTTACGGCATTGCAATAAAGCAAAACAGACAAAAAGGAGCAGGCGCTTAGCGCCTGCTCTGATCAAAATGATGAATGGCTTACTTTTCTTCTTTGGCCCGCTCAAGCAGCAGCTTATAGCCGTCCGCCCCGTAGCAAAGGCACTTATTGACGCGCGTGATGGTCGTGGACGAAACACCGATCTTCTGCGAGATCTGCGTGAAAGTCTTGCCATCGGCAAGAAGCGACGCCACCTCGAAGCGCTGGGACATCGCCTCGATCTCGCTGAAGGTGCAGAGATCGTCGAAGAAGCGGTAGCATTCTTCCTCCGTTTTCAAAGATAAGATCGCCTTGAACAGGTGATCGGTCTCTTCGCTTTTCATTTTGCTCTGGTACATCCAACGTTCCTCCTCAACGATCCGATCGGATCGACTCCTGCCCGCGCGGTGTGGCCGCGGCGGACGCCGAATGACGGCTGCCCGTAAGCTGCTTGCGGGCGAACCTCGGTTTTCGGAGCTTGCCCGTTGATATTGTCTCTATGGTAACAAAAAGCGGCAGTTCCGTCAAGCGCAATTCGTGCTTTTTGGCGGATATCTTCATTTTTCGTGAACACTGTCCGCGGCGGAAAGAAAAATTTTTGCACCGCAGGCGGCGAAAGCTATGGCAATTCCGCGCGGAAAATGCTATACTGTCTCGAAAGTGGAAAAAACGGCCGCGGACGCTTGACAATCCCTGCGCCGTACCGTAAAATATCTGTCAACCACTCCGATACGCTGCTGTGCCACCGCAGTACAGTACGCTGTCCATACATTCTATTAGGAAAGGACACACACTATCATGGCAACGATCAAAGCTCACACCTTATCCGGCTTTATGGAGCTGCTCCCCGCGCCGCAGACCCAGATGGAGCGCCTTATGGAGGTGCTGCGCTCGTCCTACGGCGTCTATGGCTTCACCCCGCTCGACACGCCCATCATCGAAGCGAGCGATGTGCTGCTCGCCAAGGGCGGCGGCGAGACTGAAAAGCAGATCTACCGTTTCTCCAAGGGCGACAGCGACCTGTCCCTTCGCTTCGACCTGACGGTGCCTCTGGCGAAATACGTTGCCCTGCATTATGCCGACCTCGCTTTCCCGTTCCGCCGTTTCCAGATCGGAAAGGTCTATCGCGGCGAGCGTGCGCAGCGCGGCCGCTTCCGCGAGTTCTATCAGGCAGATATCGACGTCATCGGCGACGGCGAGCTCGACATCACGAACGACGCCGAGATCCCCGCCATCATCTATACCGTCTTCTCCCGCCTCGGCCTGTCCCGTTTCCAGATCCGCATCAACAACCGCCGCATCTTAAACGGCTTCTACGCGATGCTGGGCCTTTCCGACAAGTCCGGCGATATCATGCGCACCGTCGACAAGATCGAAAAGATCGGCCCTGACCTCGTGCGCGCGATCTTGGTCGACGACTACGCCATCGAGGGCGAAAAGGCGGATGAGATCCTCGCCTTCATCGGCATCAAGGGCACGAACGAAGAGGTGCTCGCTTCTCTTGAAAAGTACCGCGGCCGCAACGAGATGTTCGACCAGGGCCTCAACGAGCTGACGACCGTCGCCAAGTACCTCGGCGCGTTCGGCGTGCCGCAGGAGAACTTCGCGGTCGACCTGACCATCGCGCGCGGCCTCGACTACTACACCGGCACGGTGTACGAGACGACGCTGCTCGACCACCCCGAGATCGGCTCGGTCTGCTCCGGCGGCCGCTACGATAACCTTGCGGAGTACTATACTGACCGCAAGCTCCCCGGCGTCGGCATTTCGATCGGCGTGACGCGCCTGTTCTATGTCCTCGGCGAGCAGGGCCTTCTGAATAGCGACATCTGCACCGCGCCGGCGGACGTGCTCATCCTGCCGATGACCGAGGATCTGAGCGAGGCCATCGCGCTCGCGACCGATCTTCGCGCCGCGGGCGTCAGCACGCAGATCTATACGGAAAAGAAGAAGTTCAAGGCCAAGATGAACTACGCCGACAAGCTCAAGGTGCCCTACGTCTACTTCCTCGGCGAAGACGAGATCAACGCGGGCGTCGTGTCCTGCAAGGATATGCGCACCGGCGAGCAGGTCAAGCTTCCCCGCGCGGAAGCGGTCGAAAAGGCCAAGGCCTTTGTGGAGTCTGACCGCCAGAAGCCGGTCATTTGTGAAAAGTAAAAAAGTGGCAGCCCGAAAGGGCTGCTTCTTTTTTGCGCTCCCTCAGGGGAGCGGTTGCTTTCCGCACGTTGCGCGGAGGGAAAATGCGGCGTGCGGGCGGCAGAGTCAAAGGGGATATTCTCTTTCGCGAAAGAGAATATCCCCTTTGGAACCCCAAGAGAAAGGCTTAGATTGGCAGTCTCAGGCTCGAATGACCTCTATGCCTCTGGAATGAAAATGCCTGCGCGCGGCGCTGCCGCGTTGAGAGTTGCTATACGATTTGACTTGCTTCTATTATCCGCTGCCGCTCTGCCCATCTTGTAGAAGTAGAGCCTAATTTCCGTCTACCGCGGCACTCCTCAATGCGGCGAGCGCAGCAATGCCGCATTCGGCAAGCAGTCTGCCGCCAAGCAATCGTCACTCGCGCCTCACGGTAGTAAGGCGCGGTTGCGAGTGGTGACGACTCGCAGGGGTTCATGGCGAAGCCATGTACACCGCACCCGATTACCCGCAAGGGGTATGCCACATCCGTAAGGCAGCAGAGCTGCCAACGGCTGTGCAATGCGCAGCGCGTGTAGCTCTTCAAGCCCTAAACTGCCAATGTGCGGGGTCGAGGGGGAAGGCCCCTCGTCCTTTCTCTTGGGGGTGTAAGGGGGATATTCTCTTTCGAGAAAGAGAATATCC
>JBBNGO010000074.1:0-12283 GCA_040095065.1 Hominicoprocola fusiformis | reverse complement strand
CGGGGCGGGGCTATTTTGTTTTCGCTGCGGCGGGTTTGGGGATTGCGCCGCCTGCGGGCGGCGCTAAAGGTCTACCGGGCTGCACGCGCTGCGCAATCAGGTGCGGTGTACATGGCTTCGCCATGAATCTTCTGCAAGTCGTAACTACTCTCAACCGCGCCTTACTATCGTGAGGCGCGAGTGACGTTTGCTCGGCGGCAGACTTCCTGCCGAATACGGCATTGCTGCGCTCGCCGCATTGATGAGTACCTCGATAGACGATGATTAGGTGTACTTCTACAAGATGGGCAGATCTCTGGGGGTTCCAAAGGGGGTGTTCTCTTTCGCGAAAGAGAACATCCCCTTTGACTCGCTCCCCTGCGCGCGGCGCAGGGAAACCCTTTGCACTTCTTGCAAGAAGAAAATAAAAGGCTTCCTTTTCTAAAAAATCTCTGTTACAATACAGTATACAAATTCCAAATCGCAAGGAGAACTTTGATGAAAAAGCTGCTTTGCCTTCTTCTGACGCTCGCTATGACGCTTTCGCTCGCCGCCTGCGGCAGCAAGGCGGACGACAAGACGCCGGAAGAGGACGATCCCACACAGGCCGTCGACGACAAGCAGGACGAGCCCTCCGCGGATGACGCGGACAAAGACAATGCGTCCGACGCTACAGAGATCGAACCCGACGCAAACAAGGGCGAAAAGCCTGACGAGGCACAAAAGCCCGCGGAACCGACCAAGTCCGACAGCAAGAAGGACGAGACGCCCGCAAGCAAGCCGTCCGAACCTGCTAAACCTGCCGAGCCCTCCAAGCCCGCGGAAACACCGTCGGAAACACCTGCGGCGCAGGACACCGGCGCGCTCTCACTGCTCACGTCTGTCTGGAGCACGTACAGCGAGGATGACAAATTTCCCGCCGCGGGCGGAGACGCAGAGCACAGCGTCGACGGCGCGCCCGGCAGCTTCGATGTGTCGAACGCTGACAACCTGACCTATCAGCTGACGTTCCCGTCCGCCGACGTATCGCTCATCGACGGCGCGGCATCGCTCGTGCACATGATGAACCTCAACACCTTTACCTGCGGCGCGTTCCACGTCAGTGACGCGGGCAACGTTTCGACCATCGCCGCCGACATCCGCAGCGCCGTGCAGGGCAAGCAGTGGATGTGCGGCTTCCCCGAAAGGCTCGTGATCCTCACGTCGGGGCAGTACGTCGTGTCCGTCTACGGCAACGAGAGCCTGGTCAATACGTTCCGCGATAAGTTCGTCGCCGCCCACAGCGGCGCGAGCACCGTCTATGACGAGGCCATCGGTGCATAATTTCATCAAAGAAAGCGCAAGCATTTTGCTTGCGCTTTCTTTTTTGCAATTCTACAGTTCAATGATCTGGCAGGGGACGGGGATGGGTAATTCCTCATGTGTGGAGAGGATCACGATTTTCGTCTCTGCCGCGCGCAGGATGGCGCGCATCGCGGCCTCGCGGTTTTCCGCGTCGAGGCCGGTGAACGGCTCGTCGAGCGCGAGCGCGTCGGACGGCGCGAGCAGCGCTCGAGCGAGTGCCAGCCGGCGCTGCATGCCGCCGGAATAATCGCGTACTTTCTTTTTCCCCACGTCGCCAAGTCCCAGTTCTTCCAGGAGCGCCTGCGCCGCCGCGGCGTTGTAATTCGCGCCGAGGACGAAGCGAAGATTTTCCTCTGCGTCCAGCCCTTCGAGCAGGCGGTTTTCCTGAAAGACCGCCGTCCAGCGAAATTTATCGCCGTTGACCGTGCCGCTGTCCGGCGTTTCCAGCCCGAGCAGCACGCGCAGCAGCGTCGTCTTGCCGATGCCGGAGGGACCGAGCAGGCGCGTCACGCCGACGCGCGCGGTAAAGGAAATGTCGTCAAGCACGGCATTCTCGCCGTAGTGCTTGCAAAGGTGTTCGACTCGAAGCTCCATCATGCGCCCATCCTTTCTGCGATCTTGTCCACGAGGAGAAGAAACAGCTTTTCAAACGCCGCCGAGATCAGCACGATCGCCGCCGTCCAGGCGAAGAGGTCGGCAGTCTGGAAGTATATCTTCGCGTTGTAGAGTTTCTCACCGATCGAGCCGCTGGAGAGGGCGATGACCTCCGCCGCGGTGCCGGCCTTCCAGCAAAGGCCCAGCGCCGCACTGACGGCAGAGCGGAAGTAGGGAAGCACCTGCGGCAGATACACGCCCCGCAGTGTGCGCGAAAACGGCACGCGGAACACGCGCGCCATCTCCAGAAGAGAGGCGTCCGTGCGCCGGATGCCCTCAAGCACATTTAAGTACACGGGCGGGAAGACCATCAGCGCCGCGATGAACAGCGGCAGCGTTCGGCTGGAGAGCCAGATAAGCGCCAGAATGATAAACGACGCCACCGGCACGGTCTTGACTGCCGCCACGAGCGGTGCAAGCAGCTCTTCGACGCGCGAAAACCGCGCGGAAAGCGCCGCCAGTACAACTGCCAGCGCGCAGGAAAGCAAAAAGCCGCCCAAGATGTGCATGCTCGACGTGCCGATGGCGCGCCAGAATACCGCCGTGCCCGCAAGCGTCCAGAGCCGCGCGAGCGAGGATACGGGAGAGGGGAGCAGCAGCGCGCCGTGCGGGTATGCCGCGTGCAGTGCCACCGCGGCAAGCTGCCAGACGATCAGCCAGAAAGCGACTGCCCAGACGCGGATCGGCTGTCTTTCCTTGCGCATTGTGTTCTCTCCCTCCTTAGAAATACGGCGGCGGGACAGCGCCCGCCGCCGCAAAGAATTTATGCGAAATAGAAGCTGTTATCCGGCATCTCGCCGCCGACAGCGGCGGGAGACGCATTGTAGAGCACCTCTAAATAACCGGGCAGCGCCTCAAGAAGGTCTGCCCCCGTCAGGCAGACGATGTTGCAGTAGGGCAGTGCCTTTTCCGCGACGGCGGCGTCCACGATGCCGTATTCGCCGATGAGCGCGGCGGCGTCCGCGGTGTTGGCATTGACGTAGTCAACGCTTGCGGCGTATTCCTTCAGGAATTCGTTCACGGCCGCGGGATTTTCCTCCACGACCGCGCGGCGGGCAACAATGACGCCCGTGATGAGCGCCGAGCCGTTATCGAGTGCGTCCCATTCAGCATTCAGATCGAGCGCCATGCGCAGTCCCTCGATCTTGCTCTGCGCCACGGTGACGAAGGGCTGGGGCAGGAGCGCAACGCTCGCCTGACCGGAAGCCAGCGCCGCGACACACTCGCTGTGCTCGCTCTTCCAGTCGATCGTCACATCGTTATCGGGATCGATGCCGTTTTCTGTGAGAAGATAGCGCAGGGCGTATTCCGGCGTAGAGCCCTTGCCCGCGGCCACGATGGTCTGGCCCTTGAGGTCAGCGATGGACTGCACGCTCTCGCCGTTTTCCACGATGTAGAGAACGCCGAGCGTGTTGACCGCCAGCACCTCGATCTCGCCCTCCGTCTTATTGTAGAGCACGGCGGCGAGGTTCGCGGGCACGCAGGCCATGTCGAGCTCGCCCTTGAGGAGCGCGGGCGTCACTTCATCCGCAGAACCGGCAAGGGTAAAGGTATATTCATTGCCAGTCGTTTCGCCGCTTTCGCTGTCCTTCATCAGCTTCACAAGGCCCATGGCCGTAGGGCCCTTGAGCGCGGCGATGGAGTAGCTCGCAGGGGTGAACTCCTCCTGCTCGGTCTGCTGGTCGTCCTGCGCGTCGTTCGGCGTCTCATCCGCCTTCTGCCCGCAGGCGGCGAGCGAGAAGACGAGCGCAAGCGTCAGGCACAGGGCCAAGAGATGTTTGAGGTTCTTTTTCATTGGTTTTCTTCCTTTCCGATGCTTCCCTCGGGTGCGTAGACCGTCTTGGCGGTGATGCCGTCCAGACGGCCGATCTTGCCCGACAGGGCGGAGATGACGTTGCCCGGCGCGTCGAGCGCCACGCTGATGATATTCACGCCCTTTTCGCGGTACGGCACGCCCATACGCCCGATGATATACTGCCCGTACTCGTGCAGCAGCTCGTTGAGCGGTTGGACGGAGCTTCCCTCGCGGACGATGATAGCCAGCACGGCGACTCTCGTTTCCATAAACGCATTCTCCTTTGTCAAAATAAAATCATCCCTTCCGCCGTTCAGCAGAAGGGATGGAAACAGCAAATGACGACGCAGCAGGGCTGTGTCTTTGTTTTCCCTCTTCTTGTGGCTCGGAACGCATCCTCGCTGTCAGAACGGTAGAATGAATCTGGTTCGCCGCCGGTCAGAGTAGTCTTCCCGAAAGGCAAAGCGATGATACCACACTTTCGCCGCAGCGTCAAGATGGAGAGACAATGGTATCGGATAAGCTGGAAAAAAGGCCAAAAGAAAACATCTATGAATAGTGCAAGGCGCATAAATTCTGTTGACTTCTTCGACGTTATCTTATACGATATGATTAACGCACAAGTTTTATACGCAGGGCTGGATCCCGGCCCCGGGAAGTCAGCTCTGTGATCTCACAGGGCTGATTTTTGCTATTTGGGGAGAAATGAGAGGGAAGCGCATGCCATACTACGCACACATCCGGCAGGATGAAAACGGCCAGACCATCTATCAGACCGTCGCGGAGCACCTGACAGGTACAGCCGCGCTGTGCCGAGAGTTTGCCGCCGACTTCGGCGCAGAGGCGGACGGAGATCTGATGGGGCTCGCGCACGATCTCGCAAATGCACTGACGCATTCCAGAAGCGCCTGCTTGAAGGTGGTCCCGTTGTCGACCACATCATGGCGGGGATGCTCACCTGTATAAAGATGAAGCGGCCCAGCGCCGCCGCGTGCGCCGCCGGTCACCACGGCGGACTTTTGGATGTCGGAAATCTGAGGACCGACCGCGCGGGCGAGGCCACGCTCTCCGGCCGGTTCAAAAAGGGCGTGGAGGGACACTATCTTGAGCGCTGCGGCGAGAGCGGCGTGACACTGCCAACTCTTCCGCCTGAGACGCCGGAACGGGATCCATTGAAAGCGTCGTTTTGGACAAGGATGCTCTATTCCTGCCTGGTGGACGCGGATTTTCTCGATACGGAGCGGTTCATGGACGGCGAACGCGGGCGCGGCGGATATGACGATCTTCCGACGCTGCTAAGGCGGCTGAAAGAATACATCGCGCCGTGGCAGGAACCGAAAACAGCGCTCAACAAGCTGCGCTGCAAAATTCTAAACAGCTGTCTGGATACAGGCAGTAAACCAAAAGGCATTTACACTATCACCGTGCCGACCGGCGGTGGAAAGACGGTCGCGTCGCTCGCCTTTGCGCTGCGGCACGCAGTGGCGCACGGGATGAAGCGGGTGATCTACGTCGTGCCGTACACGTCGATCATCGAGCAGAACGCCGAAGTATTCCGCGAGATCCTCGGCGACGGCAATGTGCTCGAGCATCACTCAGGTGTGCAGTTCGAGCTTTCCGACGGCGCGTCGCCGGAGGAAGTGCGCCGCGCGCTGGCGGCGGAAAACTGGGACATGCCGGTCATCGTCACAACGGCGGTGCAGTTTTTTGAGTCCATTTACGCAAACCGTTCGTCAAAATGCCGCAAGCTCCATAATCTTGCCGACAGCGTCATCATTTTGGACGAGGCGCAAATGCTGCCGCTTTGCCATCTGCGGCCCTGCGTGGCGGCAATGGCATCGCTTGCCGAGCAATTCCGTTCAACGCTTGTGCTGTGCACAGCCACGCAGCCGTCGCTCGATGACCTGCTGCACACCTATGCGCCAAGCTGCCCTGTCACAGAGCTGTGCCCGCAGACGGCGGAGGAATACGACAGCTTCCGCCGCGTGACGTTTCGGCAGGAGGGCATCTTGGAGGACGACGCGCTTGCGGAAAGGCTCAGCGAGCACCGGCAGGTGCTTTGCATCGTGAACAGCCGCAAGGCGGCGCAGAGCATCTTTGCGCGCTTGCCGCAGGAGGCGAGCTTTCACCTCTCGACGCTGATGGTGCCCGCACAGCGGCAGACGCTTCTCGATGAGATCCGGCGGCGCCTAAAGGCGGGGGAACCGTGCCGCGTCGTGTCGACCTCGCTGATCGAGGCGGGCGTGGACGTGGACTTTCCCGCGGTGTACCGCGAGCTGGCTGGGCTGGATTCCGTCTTGCAGGCGGCGGGGCGCTGCAACCGCGAGGGGAAACGAGCACCGGAGGAAAGCATTGTCACCGTCTTCGAGCGGGCAGAACTGCCGCCAATGTTGTTCCGCACAGCAATCGGCGCTACGCGCGAAGCATTGATGAACAGCTGCGATATCGGCACGCGGGAGACGATGCAGAACTATTTCGACGCGCTGCGCAGCTTAAGCGGAGAAACACTCGACAAGTCGGGTGTTATCAAGGCGTTTGAAAAGGGCATCAACGGCTGCGAACTGCCGTTTCGCACCGTGGCGGAGAATTTTCATCTGATCGATCAGAACACGCGCACGGTCTATGTCCCGTTTGCCGGCGGTGCAGCGCTCATCGAACGGCTGAAAGCGGGCGAGTGCTCCAAAGAGCTCTACCGCAAGCTGGGGCGCTACGCAGTCTCGGTCTACGAACCGCATTTTCAAAAGCTCTATACCGCGGGCGCGCTGCTGACGGCGCGAGAGGTCCCTGCGCTGGATGAAGACAGTGCGATCTTAAACGATATGAGTCTGTACAGCGAAACGACCGGCCTGACGCTGGAACCGGAGATGGGAAAAGCGGAGTTCATCTGAAATGGTATAAGGATCGGTCCGCTTGTTTTTTCACGGCAACATCATTCTAATTTTGAAATAAGAAAATGACGAAAGGAGCGGTTCCATGGCAATTCAAGTAGAAGTCTTGGGAGACTACGCCTGCTTTACTCGCCCTGAAATGAAAACAGAGCGCGTCAGCTATGACGTGATGACGCCCTCAGCGGCGCGCGGGCTGTTGGAACGCATCTACTGGCACCCAGGGCTCCGTTGGGTGATTGACCGCATCCATGTGTGCGCACCCATCCGCTTCACCAACATCCGCCGCAACGAGGTCAAGGATGTCATCAGCGCCCGCAGGGCGAAGACTGTGATGGAAAAAGGGCAGGGGGAACTGTACCTCGCCGCGTCGGAGAGCATTCAGCAGCGCGCGGCTATGGTGCTGCGGGATGTACACTATGTCATCGACGCACACTTCGACATGACGGACGCCGCTGCGCCCGGCGACAATCCCGGCAAGTTTCAGGACATTATCAAGCGACGGCTGGAAAAGGGGCAGTGTTACAGCATGCCGTATTTCGGCACGCGGGAATTTCCCGCACAGTTCCGGCGCTGCACGGAATTGCCACCGTGCCCTGACGAGCTCAAAGGCACGCGCGACCTCGGCTGGATGCTGTGGGATCTCGACTACAGCGATCCTGCGAACATCACGCCGAAGTTTTTCCGCGCGAGCCTTGTCGACGGCGTGATGACTGTTCCGCCGCCAAACAGCGGGGAGGTGAGAGGATGATCCTGCAAGCGCTGACACGGTACTATGAAGACCTCCTCTCGCGCGGCGAGATCGCCGCGCCCGGCTGGTCGCCCGCGAAGATCAGCTTTGCGCTGTATCTCGATGAAAACGGTGAGCTGACACAGGTCGTGCCGACGATGGAGGAAGTACCGAAGGGGAAGAAAACCGTTTTGCAGCCGCAGTCTAAGCCATTACCCGCACCGGTAAAACGCGCTTCTAATATCGCATCAAATTTCCTTTGGGACAATTCCTCCTATCTTCTTGGTATCGACCAAAAGGGCAAGCCGGAACGCAGCCGCGAGTGCTTTGCCGCAGCGGCAAAGCTGCACCACACGGTGTTAGACGGTATCGATTCGCCCAATGCCCGCGCAATACTGGCTTTCTTCGACACTTGGAAACCGGAGCACGCGGCAGAGCATCCGGCGCTTATCAGGCAGCTCGATGATGTGACTGCGGGCGGTAACCTCGTCTTTCGCGTGGATGGCCGCAAGGTCGAAAAGGATACTGCCATCTGTGAGGCATGGCAGCGATATCGGGATGGCGGCGAGAGCGGCGTCAAGATGCAGTGTCTCGTGACCGGAAAAGATGATGAGATCGCCGCTGTGCACCCGTCGGTCAAGGGTGTGCGGGACGCGCAGTCCAGCGGCGCGGCGCTGGTGTCGTTCAACGCGCCGGCGTTCTGCTCCTACGGACGGGAGCAGAACTACAATGCCCCAGTCGGCAAATACGCCGCCTTTGCCTACACCGCCGCACTGAATCATCTGCTTGCGGACAGCGACCACGTCCAGCACATCGGTGATACGACAGTCGTCTGCTGGGCAGAGGGCGCAGAGGACATTTATCAGTCCTTCGGCATGGCGGCACTGTTCGGCGGCGAAGTGCCCGGTCTGTCGGACAACGACCTGCGCGCAGCGCTCAAGCGGCTGGCGAATGGGCTGCCGTGCGACGACCTCGGCGTCGACCCGAATCGACCGTTTTACATTCTCGGTCTCGCGCCCAACGCGGCGCGCCTTTCCGTCCGCTTCTTTCTGCGCGACAGCTTCGGAAAGCTGATGGAGAATGTAAACGCGCACTATGCAAGGCTGGAGATCGCCGGTGCAAAATATTCGATACTCCCTTTGTGGGCTCTGCTGAACGCAACCGTACGAGATTTCAAAAAACAGGTCCCCAGTCCAGTTGTGTCTGGGGCAACGTTGCGGGCTGTATTTTCAGGAACTCCATACCCTGTATCTTTGATGGAAGCTGTCTTGCTTCGCATTCGTGCAGAGCGGGACATCACTTGGGGCAAGGCCGCCATCATCAAGTCATATTATCTCAAAAATCCGCATGAGGACTGTCCAAAGGAGGTTTTGACCGTGAGTCTCAATGAAGCGAGCACCAACCCCGCCTATACGCTTGGACGGCTGTTCTCCGTCTACGAGGCGGTGCAGCAGGCCGCGAACCCAGGCATCAACGCAACGATCAAGGATAAATATTTCAACTCTGCCGCGGCGATGCCCGCAAGCATTTTTCCGGTGCTGAACAATCTTTGTCAAAAGCATCTGCGCAAGCTCGACGCAAGACAGCGCGTCTACTATGACAAGCAGATCATGAAGCTCAAAGGCGTGCTCAATGAAAACTATCCCGCGCGCATGACGCTCGCTCAGCAGGGCTCGTTCGACCTTGGCTACTATCATCAGACGCAGAAGCGCTATACGAAAAAGGAGGAGAAAGAAAATGTCTGATCCCATCAAGAACCGTTATGAATTTGTGGTGCTGTTCGACGTGGAAAACGGCAATCCGAACGGTGATCCCGATGCGGGCAATATGCCGCGCGTCGACCCCGAGACCGGCTATGGCCTTGTGACGGACGTTTGCCTCAAGCGCAAGATCCGCAATTATGTTGAAATGGCAAAAGAGGGCGAAAAAGGCTACCGCATCTACATCAAAGACGGCGTACCGCTGAACTCGAGCGATAAAGAGGCCTGTGCCTACGTCGGCGCAGACCCCGATAAGCTGAAGGAAGCCAAGAAAAAGGACGAGCATCTGGATGAAAAAATTCGAGACTTCATGTGTTCCAATTTCTACGATATCCGCACGTTCGGCGCGGTGATGACGACCTTTACCAAGGGTGCGCTTAACTGCGGTCAGGTGCGTGGGCCGGTGCAGCTCGGCTTTGCCCGAAGCATCGACCCCATTCTGCCGCAGGAGGTGACCATCACGCGCGTCGCCATCACGACCGAGGCGGACGCGGAAAAGAAGAACACCGAGATGGGCCGCAAGTACATCGTGCCTTACGGCCTCTACCGCGCGGAGGGCTATGTGTCGGCGAATCTCGCGCGCAAGACGACCGGCTTTTCGGAAGAGGACCTCGAACTCCTGTGGACGGCTATTTTGAACATGTTTGAAAACGACCATTCCGCCGCGCGCGGCAAGATGACCGTGCGCGAGCTCATCGTCTTCAAGCACAACTGCGAGCTCGGCTGCGCTCCGGCGCACAAGCTCTTTGACCTTGTCAAGGTCGAACACAAGGACGGCGTGACCGCGCCGAGAAGCTACGGCGACTACACTGTCAGCGTGGATGAAACGCACCTTCCCTCCGGCGTGACTTGCACGCGGATGGGGTGATCTATCAGGACGAGGACTTCCTCCAGCTTTCCGGCTTGCAGCATTTCAAATTCTGCCGCCGCCAGTGGGCACTCATCCATGTAGAAAAGCAATGGGCGGAAAACTACCGCACAACGGACGGCGCGATCATGCACGAAAACGCGCACGACGGCTCATTCACCGAAAGCAGGGGCGACCTCTTCATCACGCGCGATATGCGCGTCTTTTCCCGCACGCTCGGCGTATCAGGCGCGTGCGACGTGCTGGAATTCCGCCGCGGCGAGACGGGCATTCCGCTCAAAGGCCGCGAGGGCCTGTGGCAGCCCTATCCCGTGGAGTATAAGCGCGGAAAGCCGAAAGAGGGCACGGAAGACACGCTCCAGCTCTGTGGACAGGCGATGTGCCTTGAAGAAATGCTCTGCTGCGAGATCCCGCGCGGCGCGCTCTATTACGGCGAGCCGCGGCGGCGCACGGAAGTCGACTTCACCCCCGCGCTGCGGCAGAAGGTGCGTGCCCTCCTTGAAGAGATGCACGCGCTCTACGCGCGCGGCAGCACGCCGAAGGTAAAGCCGACAAAAGGCTGCAACGCCTGCTCGCTGAAAGGATTGTGTCTGCCAAAGCTGATGAGAAGCAAGTCCGTTTCCGCGTATCTGCGCGGCGCAATGGAGGGAGAGCAATGAAACAGCTTTTGAACACGCTTTTTGTCACATCGGAGGACATTTACCTCTCGCTGGACGGGGAAAACGTTGTGGCGAACCGCGGCGGGGAAGCGGTCGCCCGCTATCCGCTGCACACGCTGCAAAGCATCGTCTCATTTTCCTACGCGGGCGCGTCGCCTGCCCTGATGGGCGCATGCGCGCAGCGGGAAATTGGACTTGCGTTCTGCTCGCCGCGCGGGAAATTTCTCGCCCGTGTAGCAGGTCAGGCGCAGGGGAACGTCTTGCTGCGGCGGATGCAGTACCGCGTGGCGGACGACCCGTCGCAGAGCTGTCGCGTCGCCGGAATGATGATCTTCGGCAAGGTCTACAACGCAAAATGGAGCGTGGAGCGCACGCGCCGCGACCACGCCATGCGCATTGACGAATCGCGCTTTTCAGCCGTGTCCGACCAGTTACAGGGGCTTCTGCCGCAGATCGCAGCGGAGACGTCGCTCGACAGTCTGCGCGGCCTCGAGGGTGTCGGTGCGGCGGCATATTTCAGCGTGCTGGACGACATGATCTTGCAGGGGAAAGAGACGTTTTTCTTCCGCGAGCGCAGCCGCCGTCCGCCGCTCGATGCGTTCAACGCGCTGCTGTCGTTTGCTTACAGTCTGCTCGCGCACGACTGCGCCTCGGCGCTTGAAAGCGTAGGGCTGGACGCCTACGTCGGATATCTCCACCGCGACCGGCCAGGGCGGGAGTCGCTGGCGCTCGATTTGATGGAGGAGCTGCGCCCGTGCTTTGCCGACCGCTTTGTGCTCACGCTCATCAACAACCGTGTGCTCAAAGCGATCGATTTTGACTTCCGCGAGAGCGGCGCGGTGCTGCTGGCGGACACAGGGCGCAGGACGTTCCTGCAGAAGTGGCAGGAGCGAAAAAAGGAGACCATCACGCATCCGTTTCTCGAGGAAAAGATACCGTGGGGTCTGGTACCGTATGTACAAAGCCTGCTGCTCGCGCGGTACCTGCGCGGCGACTTGGACGACTATCCGCCGTTTTTATGGAAGTGAGGCTCCAATGCTGGTTCTGATCACCTACGATGTGAACACGAGCGACGCCGCCGGACGCGGGCGGCTGCGCAGAATCGCAAAGGAATGTGTCAATTACGGTCAGCGCGTGCAGAATTCGGTGTTCGAATGCCTGCTGGACACGGCGCAGTGCCGGAAGCTGCAAAATGAACTCTGTAAGATCATTGACCCAGAAAAGGACAGCCTTCGATTTTACTACTTGGGCAAGAAGTACGAGAATAAAATCGAACACTTCGGCTGCAAGCAGACGTATCTGCCCGAGGAACCGATGATCTTATAGTGCGAAGCACAAGCGCGCAGAGATCACTTGGGCGGTTCGCACCCAAAATCCGCATGGTTTTCCTGCATCAAAAAAGAGCAGAATGCCCTGACAGGCGGCATTCTGTGCAAAAGCATCTGAAATTTGTCTGTTATCGCAAAAATGTGCATAGTGATTTGTACACTTTTGCTGTCGCGCCCCGCAAGGGGCGCGTGGATTGAAATATAATATATCTGGCAGTATATGCACAGGTCTCCCAGTCGCGCCCCGCAAGGGGCGCGTGGATTGAAATATAACGAGGGCG
>JBBNGO010000073.1:0-12642 GCA_040095065.1 Hominicoprocola fusiformis | reverse complement strand
GCGGTTCTGATGAACCGCCGCTTTTTTGCGCCGCCTTGACAAGCGCGGCCGCCCTCGGTATACTATGACCAAAAGCAAGACGGCAGTCAAAAATGCAGACGAGTTTGAGACATCAAACTCGAAAAGAGGAGAGCAAATGAAGTATCTTGGAAAGCCCGCGGGCATGTGGGCGCTGTTTGCCGGATCGTTTGAAAAGCACCTGACGGTCGAATTCGACCTGACCGCGGGGCAGGCGAAGGACGTTGCGGCGCGCGCCAAAAAGAAATATCGCGAGATCATCGCGAAGCTGCCGGAATTTGACAAGCGCGACCGCTTCGAAATGAACATCGTCAACTGCGCGATGCTCGCCGCGTTTATCCTGTGCATGCCGCAGCGGCCGGACATCAAAACGCTGACGGACTACTACGCCGCGGCGATGATGACGCCTACGATGAAGGCTTTCTGCCGCGCGAGCGGAAAGAAAAAGTTCACGCCCAAGGACATCGAGGGCATGAAGGCGACGGCGAAGCTGCGCGCGGGCGACCGCAACCCCTATTCGTGGAACATGGACTTTTTCGAGTACGAGGACGGCAGCGGCTACGAGGCGCGCTTCACGACCTGCGGCATCTGCACGCTGATGCAGGTGTTGGGGCTCTACGATCTGACGCCCGCGCTGTGCCACCTCGACTACACGATGAGCGACGCGGGCGGCGCGTCGGATTTCGTGCGCGAGTACACGCTCGCCTCCGGTGGCCCCTACTGCGACTGCGGGTATCACAAAAAGCAGTGAAAAAACAAAAAGGATGCGTCTTTCGATGCATCCTTTTTCCTTTATGTAGGGGACTCAATCTTCGTTGTAGGCATCCGAGGCCTTGATGCGCTGGTACATGTCCTGCATCTGGCGGTCGATCTCAGCGATCTTGCCCGCGCATTCGAACATCTCCTCGTTGATGCCCTCGGGCAGCTTCGTTTTGTCGACCTTGTAGCGGATATCGTGCTCAAGGCTCGCCCAGAAGTCCATGGCGATCGTGCGCAGCTGGATCTCCGCCACGACGTATTCCGTCCGGTCGGAGAGGTAGACGGGCACCTTGATGTCCATGTGCAGCGAGCGGTAGCCGTTGTAGTTCGGCGTCTGGATGTAGTCCTGCTTTTTGACGATCTCCACATCCGTCTGCCGCGCCAGCATCTCGCCCACGCGGTAGACATCGTCGATGTAGCTGCAAACGACGCGCACGCCCGCGATGTCGTTGATGTTTTTTCGCGCGGACTCGATTGAGAGCGGCAGGCCACGCTTGATGAGCTTGGCGACGATGCTCGATTGCGATTTGACGCGTCCGTCGATGTGGTGGATGGGGTTTCGCGCGTAGAGGACGTTGAACTCGCTGTTGAGGATGTTGAATTTCAGCGTGAGCTGCCGAACCGCCGCGTCATAGAGATTCTGCATGACAAGAAAGTCATGCGGATCTTCGCAGAGTGCGGCGCCGTTCCCCGTTCGATTCATTCTGAGCCTTCCTTTCCATCGGAAGCGTCAACGCCCGCCCGATGTGCTTTTCTTCCTTTCAGTATAGCAGACGATCACCGCCGCGCCAAGGGGAGAAATGCTGATTTTCCGCAAAAGTCTGAGCGAAAAAAGCAGCGGGCGGGAGAAACTACCAAGCGACAGGCAAAAGAACTTGCAATGCAGCGCAAGCCATTCTATAATTAACCTGAAAGGATATGCACAGCGTTCGACACTTCCGCTCCGGTGGCAGAGCGAACGCGCGGAAGGTGCAGAAAAGAACAATGGATAAAAAAGGAAAACAGCAATTTCTTCTGGTCGCGTTCGGCGTGGCGCTCTATGCCGCGCTGATGAATCTCAACGAAGTCGCGGCGTTTCTCACGAGGCTCGCTACCCTCTTCACGCCGGTGATCATAGGGTTATTGATGGCGTTTGTCCTCAGTGTGCCGATGCAGGGCATCGCAGGACGTTTGACGCGCCTGATGCCAAAGGCAAAGGAAAAACACATTGACCTTCTCAGCCTGCTGCTGACGCTTTTGTGCGTGGTTATCGTCGTGGTACTGCTGTGCGTTCTGGCGCTGCCGCAGCTTGCCGCGTCGCTCAAGAGCATCGGCACACTGGTCAGGGAGAACTGGCCGGACTGGGCGCGCCTTCTCTCGGATCACGGCGTGGATACAAGCGAGCTCACCGATCGCATCGCCGCGCTCGATTGGAAAACAGTGCTGGAAAAGGCGCTCACCGGCGCCGGCGCGCTGATCGACTCGGTGGTGGATCTTGCCGGTACCACAGTCTCGGCGGTGGCCAACGTCACCTTTGCCATCGTCATCATGTTTTATGTGCTGCTCGACCGGCGCAGCCTTGCTAAACAGAGCCGCAGACTCCTCTACGCCAACCTGAGCGAGCGAAAGGCCGATCAGGTCTGCCGCATCGCGCGCCTGACGCACACCACCTACGCCCGTTTCCTGTCCGGGCAGTGCGTGGAGGTCGTGATCCTCGGCACGATGATCTTTCTCGCGTTCTCCCTGTGCGGCATTCCCTACGCGGGGCTGACCGCCGCGCTGACGGCGGCCTTCGCCTTTGTTCCCTACATCGGCGCGCTGGCCTCCTGCGCAATCGGCGTACTGCTGACGCTGCTTGCCCAGCCGGAGAAGGCGCTGCTGTGCCTGATCGTCTATCAGGCGGTGCAGTTCACGGAAAATCAGTTCATCTACCCGCATGTGGTTGGCAGCAGCGTGGGGCTTGCGCCGCTGTGGACGCTCCTTGCGGCATTGCTTGGCGGCAAGCTCTTCGGCCTTGTCGGTATTGTGTTTTTCATTCCCCTCACGGCGGTAGTACTCCAGCTCGTACATGAGCACACCGCACAGCAGCTTTCGGAAAAGAAACTCGACCGCGAGGATCTGATCGAATAACAAAAAAGGACGACAGCTATTTTTAGCTGTCGTCCTTTTTTGTGCGGTCACGACTGCGCCATGCGCTCGAGGAGCTGGAAGGCCTCTTCGAGCTTGGGGTCGATATGGTCGGTCTGCAAAGCCTCGCGCACGCAGCCTTCGATGTGCGCGCGCATGATCTGCTGGTTGGCGCTTTTGAGGAGCGACTGCGTGGCGAGAAGCTGGTTGGAGATGTCCACGCAGTAGCGGTCGTCGTCGATCATCTGCAAAATGCCGTCGAGCTGGCCGCGAGCAATTTTCAGCTTGCGGCGGACGGAATCACGATCGGCTCTCATGGCCTTAGCGGATGGAGACGGCCTGATAGCCCGCCTCATCCACGGCGGCCTTGAGCGCCGCGTCGGTTACGCTGCCGTCCACGCTGACAGTGGCGGACTTGCTCTCGAGATCGACCTTTGCCTCCTTCACGCCGGGGACGGCGGAAAGCGCCTGCTGAACGTGATTCACGCAATGCATGCAGGCCATGCCCTCAATGCTGATGACTTTTTCCATGTTTGTTTCTCCTTTTTCATTACTTGCCATAATTTCCTTGCTTACTATCTCCACTCCGCGATCCGACGGAGAAGAAACTGTTTTCGGTGCTGCCTCCGTGTGCTTGGCCTTGAACCAGCGCAGGCGCAGCGCATTGCTCACCACAAACACCGAGCTGAAGCTCATCGCGAGCGCGCCGAGCATCGGGTTCATCTTGAGCTGGAAGGCGGGGTAGAACACGCCCGCCGCGATGGGAATGCCGATGGCGTTGTAGAAGAACGCCCAGAAGAGGTTTTCCTTGATGTTGCGGATGACCGCGCGGCTCAACTGCACGGCGGTCGAGACGTCGAGAAGGTCACTGCGCATCAGCACAATATCCGCCGACTCGATGGCGACGTCCGTACCGGCGCCGATGGCAATGCCGACGTCTGCGCGCGCAAGGGCGGGCGCATCGTTGATGCCGTCGCCGACCATGGCGACCTTCTTGCCACCCTCCTGTAAGCGGCGGATCTCGCGTTCCTTATCCTGCGGCAGCACCTCGGCCACGACGCGGTCCACGCCGACCTGACGGCGGATGGCCTCGGCGGTCTTGGCGTTGTCGCCCGTGAGCATGACGACTTCAATGCCCATGCTCGAGAGCTCGGCGATGGCCTGCGCGCTCGTGGGCTTGACGACATCGGCTACGGCGATGAGGCCGATGAGCTTGCCGTCCAGCGCAAAGTAGAGCGGCGTCTTGCCGTCCTCAGCCAGCGCTTCGCCTTGTGCGAGCAGCTCACTGTTTTCGATGCGGTTTGCTTCCATCATGCGGCGGTTGCCGGCAAGGCAGAGCTGGCCCTCGACCTCGCCGCGGATGCCCTGACCGGGGATCTGCTCAAATTTGTCGACGGACAGGAACGTGAGCGATTCCTTCTCCGCCTCGGCCACGATGGCCTCGGAAAGCGGATGCTCGGAGAGCTTTTCGAGCGACGCGGCGACGGAGAGAAGTTTGTCCCTGCCGATGCCGCCGTCGACGACGTCGGTGACGACGGGCTTGCCCTGCGTGATGGTGCCGGTCTTGTCGAGCACGACGGTGTTGACGCTGTGCGTCGTCTCAAGCGCTTCGGCAGACTTGATGAGGATGCCGTTCACCGCGCCGCGGCCCGTGCCGACCATGATGGCCGTCGGCGTGGCGAGACCCAGCGCGCAGGGGCAGCTGATGACGAGAACGGAAATACCGATGGACAGCGCAAATTCCACGCTGTGGCCCGTCAGCAGCCACGCTGCCGTCGCGATGACGGCGATCGTGATGACGACGGGGACGAACACGCCGCTGACCTTATCGGCGAGCTTGGCGATGGGCGCTTTGGAGCTCGTGGCCTCGTCCACAAGGCGTACGATCTGGGAAAGGGCGGTATCGTCGCCGACTTTGGTCGCGCGCATCTTGAAATAGCCGGATTTGTTGATGGTCGCGCCGATGACGCTGTCTCCCGCCTGCTTTTCGACGGGGATGCTCTCGCCCGTCAGCGCGGATTCGTCGACCGAGGACGTTCCCTCGAGCACGACGCCGTCGACGGGGACGCTCTCGCCCGCCTTGACGATCAGTACGTCGCCGAGTTGGACCTCCTCGACGGGGATGACGCTTTCGACGCCGTTGCGCTCGACCGTCGCGGTCTTGGGCGCAAGGTCCATGAGCTTTGTGATGGCATCAGAGGTCTTGCCCTTGGCGCGGGCCTCCATCGTCTTGCCCATGGTGATGAGCGTCAGGATCGTGCCTGCGGACTCGAAGTACAGCTCCATCATATAGGTGTGCACCGTGTCCATGTCCATTCTTCCAAAGCCGATGCCGATCTTATAGATGGCGTAGATGCCGTACACGATGGCGGCGCTGGAGCCCAGTGCGATCAGCGAATCCATGTTCGGCGAGCGCTGCCACAGCGTCTTGAAGCCGACGATATAGTACTGGCGGTTGATATAGACGATGGGCAGCAGCAGCAAAAACTGCGTGAATGCGAACGTCATCGCATTTTCCGTGCCGAGGAAGCACGCGGGCAGCGGCCAGCCCATCATGTGGCCCATCGAGAGATAGAACAGCGGGATGGTGAAGAGGAGCGAGAGGGCGAGACGCTTTTTCATGTCGCTATACGCCTTCTGTGCGGCGCTGGCGCCGCCGGTCTCGGCAGTCTGCGCGGCGGGGGCGCTGCCGGGCTTTGCATGCAGAGACGCACCGTAGCCCGCCTTTTCGACCGCGGCGATGATCTGCGCGGACGAAAGCTGGGATTCGTCGTATTCGACGACCATGCTGTTTTTCAGCAGGTTGACCGCGACCTGCTGCGCGCCTGGCTGCTTGGCGACGGCCTTTTCCACGCGGCTGGAGCAGGCGGCGCAGCTCATGCCGGTCACGTCATAGGTTTCCTTTTTCAATTTGATTCCTCCTTCGGGGCAAATACAATACCCGCGTGGGGTATTTTTCATTTACCGACAGTATAGGTCGGAAATTGGCGGATTGTCAAGACCTCTTTTCGAGAAATTTCCGTTTGGGCGAAAGTTGCGGCGTTTCGGTCGGGAAAACTTACCGCCGCCGCGCCGCTGGACAGCTTGCATCCCTTATGGTAAACTGACGGCATGAGTTTTATGATAAGCAGGTGAAAAATGAAGCAAAAACATATCTTGAAATGGCTGGGCATCGCACTGGGCGTGTACCTTTTATATGGGGTGCTGACAGCCATTCTCGTCCCGCTGCCGCAAAAAGAGGCGGCAGGGGAGCTGTGGAGCCAGTATGAAGCCCGATTGAGTACGGACGCATCGCAGGAGCGCGTGAGGAGCATCGAGGATACGGACAGTGCGCTGCTCTGGCGCTTGCAGCTCATCGAGAGTGCGGAAAGGGAGGTCATCTTCTCGACCTTTGACCTGCGCGCGGACGGCAGCGGACAGGATTTGATGGCCGCGCTCTATGGCGCGGCGCAGCGCGGCGTGCGGGTGCGCATCATCGTCGACGGGCTGAACGGTTTTCTGCATCTGCAAAACAGCGGCGTTCTCCGTGCCCTCGCGGCGGAGGAGAATGTGGAGGTGCGCTTTTATGATCCCATCGACCTGCTGCGCCCGTGGAAGCTCAACTACCGTCTGCACGACAAGTATCTGATCGCCGACGGGAGCAAATACATCCTCGGCGGAAGAAATTCGAACGATTTGTTCCTCGGCTCATATCAGGAGAACCAGAACATCGACCGCGACGTGCTCGTCGTGTCGGACGGGGGAGAGGGCAGCTCGGTCTCCCAGCTTTTGACGTATTTTGAAAGCGTCTGGTCGCAGCCGGAGAATAAAACCATCACAGGCAAGACGTCCTCGCAGACCGACGCGCTGCAGGAGCGCTACGCGGCGCTATGCGCGGTGCATGGAAAAGAGCTTGCCGCCGTCGACTGGGAGGTGGAGACCGCGGCGGTCACGCATGTGAGCCTTCTCAGCGGCTCGCCGCGCGCGGAGGCGAAAGCGCCTGAGCTGTGGGACGCGCTTGTCCGCCTGATGGCGCAGGGCGATGACATCCTGCTGCAAACGCCGTACATCATCTGCAACGACAAAATGTATAACGATTTGGAAGCACTTGCCGAGACGCGGCAGCTGCGCGTGCTGACGAATGCCGTTGAAAACGGCGCGAACCCGAGCGGCTGCTCGGACTACTTACGCGAAAAGCAAAATATTTTATCGCGCGGCGTCGACGTGTACGAGGTCGTCTGCGGCCAGTCGCTGCACACGAAGACAATTTTGATCGGAAACGATTTGAGCGTCGTCGGTTCATTCAATGCCGACATGCGCAGCGCATATCTCGATACGGAGCTGATGCTCGTCATCGAGAGCGAGGAGGTCAATGCCGCGCTGCGAGAAGAGAGCGGAAAATACATGGGCCAGAGCCGCCTCGCCCTGCACGACGGCGGCACGGAACACGGCGCGCGGTTTGAAGAAATGACGCTGCCTTGGGCAAAGCGCGCGCTGTATACGATTCTGAGCGTTGTCCAGCGCCCGATCCGCCACCTGCTGTAACGAAAAAACGCGGCATAGCGGAAAATGAGGGAAAGGAATGCGGATTTTGCCCGTATTTCCGTTTTTTCACCTTGCAAAAGACGTTCGGGTTTGCTATGATAAAAAATACGTATGGATACGTTCCGCTTTTTGTGGAGACAGAGGATAAGAAAGGAAGATCGTTATGATTTACACGACCGAAGTGCAGCATATGTGCCCCGTTGCGAAGGGCGCATATCACGGTCCGGCCCCGATCCCCGAAGAGGGCAAGTGGGTCCAGGCCAAGCAGATCGCCGATATTTCCGGCTTCACCCACGGCATCGGCTGGTGCGCGCCCCAGCAGGGCGCCTGCAAGCTGACGCTCAACGTCAAGGAGGGCGTCATTCAGGAGGCTCTGATCGAGACCATCGGCTGCTCGGGCATGACCCATTCTGCTGCCATGGCTTCCGAGATCCTGATCGGCAAGACCATTCTCGAAGCGCTGAACACCGACCTTGTTTGCGACGCCATCAATACCGCCATGCGCGAGCTGTTTCTGCAGATCGTCTACGGCCGCACCCAGTCCGCCTTCTCTGAGGACGGCCTTGCTGTCGGCGCGTCCCTCGAGGATCTCGGCAAGGGCCTTCGCTCCCAGGTCGGCACGATGTTCGCCACCGCCGAAAAGGGCCCCCGTTACCTCGAGATGGCCGAGGGCTACTGCTCCCGCGTCGCGCTCAACAAGGAAAACGAGATCGTCGGCTACGAGTTCATCAACCTCGGCAAGATGATGGACTTCATCAAAAAGGGTATCGATGCGAACGAAGCGCTCGAAAAGGCCAAGGGTCACTATGGTCAGTGGGACAACGCTGCCAAGTACATCGACCCGCGTCAGGAATAAGGAAGGGAGGACGAAACAATGGCTTTATTTGAAAACTACGAGAGAAGAATCGACAAGATCAACGGCGTCCTCGCTCAGTACGGTATCTCTTCCGTCGAAGAGTGCCGCGAGATCTGCAAGGCCAAGGGCTTTGACCCGTATGAGATCGTCAAGGGCATCCAGCCCATCTGCTTTGAAAACGCCTGCTGGGCGTACACCGTCGGCGCGGCCATCGCCATCAAGTCCGGCGTGAAGTCCGCGGCCGAAGCCGCCAAGATGATCGGCGTCGGCCTGCAGTCCTTCTGCATCGACGGCTCCGTCGCCGAGGACCGCAAGGTCGGTCTGGGCCACGGCAATCTCGGTGCGATGCTGCTGTCCGACGAGTCGAAGTGCTTTGCCTTCCTCGCCGGTCACGAGTCCTTCGCCGCCGCTGAGGGCGCGATCGGCATCGTCCGCAACGCCAACAAGGCCCGCAAGGAGCCCCTGCGCGTCATCCTGAACGGTCTCGGCAAGGACGCCGCTCAGATCATCTCCCGCATCAACGGCTTCACCTATGTTCAGACCCAGTTCGACTACTTCACCGGCAAGCTGAACATCGTGCGCGAGATCCGCTACAGCGAGACCGAGCGCGCCGACGTCCGCTGCTACGGCGCTGACGACGTCCGCGAGGGCGTGGCCATCATGCATTCCGAGGGCGTGGACGTCTCCATCACCGGTAACTCCACCAACCCGACCCGCTTCCAGCACCCCGTCGCCGGCACCTACAAGAAAGAGTGCATCGAGCAGGGCAAGAAGTATTTCTCCGTCGCCTCCGGCGGCGGCACGGGCCGTACCCTGCACCCGGACAACATGGCTGCCGGTCCCGCCTCCTACGGCATGACCGATACCATGGGCCGCATGCATTCCGACGCCCAGTTTGCCGGCTCCTCCTCCGTGCCCGCGCACGTGGAAATGATGGGCTTCCTCGGCATGGGCAACAATCCGATGGTCGGTGCCACCGTCGCCGTGGCCGTCGCTGTTGCGGAGAGCCTGAAGTAAGAAAAACTTACCGAAAGCTGGCAAAAAAGCAACAATTCTACAAAACACAAAGCACCCGTTTCCTCATGGAAGCGGGTGCTTTTTCGTTTTTGTCAACATTTTGCCAACCTCTGCTCAAAGTCGGCACTAAAATGATGCAGTGGGCGATGTCACTTTTCGAGTGCGTCTTCTATATGAGAACTCAAATCGCGGCCTGCTGTGAAGACATTCCAGATGTAGACGGTTTGTGCAGTTTTATCTGTGGAGTAAACCACAACATCCTGCCGTGTGATGAACAGGCGGACGCCTTTGCTGTGCCATGGCTCTTCGTTGTAAAGCGGATACTTCTCCGGCATAAAAGAAAGATCGTGCCAGATCGCATCCTTCAGGCGAGCGTACCAGCGTTCGGCAATGGTACGGTTGTGAAGGACGCTGGTGATGTATTGAAACTTTTCAGCGATATCATTGGCGGCAGCATTTGTGTATACGATATTGTATTTGTCCATGTTTGCTTATAGTCCTGCGATTTTTGCGTCAAGCGTATCCTGAGAAAGGGTACGGCCAGAGGCAATATCCGCTGCACTCTTGCGGAGTTTGGCGTTGATCTCATCCTGACTCAGTTCATCCCAGGTTTTTAAGGACGGGGTAAAGGGCATACCGCCTTCACGAAGACTTTGCTGCGCAAAGATGCGGACGGCCTCTGCAAAGGAGGTACCGAGACTGCGATAGAGACTCTCTACCTCGGATTTTAGTTCGCTGTTCATACGGATTTGAAACGTTGCATCCATTGCCATAAAAATCAACTCCTTGTGTTACGATTGTACTACAAATGAAAAAGGAATGTCAATAGCAGTATCTGCCGAACGGCAGAGAAACAATGCAGATGAAGGGGGAAATCTTAATTATTTTTTCAGCAATACCTAAAACAGCTCCAATAGCTGTGCATTTTCGGTGGACATCTTATTTGTGAGATGCTGATAGATCTGCATTGTGACCTGAATGTTCTTGTGACCGAGGCGGTATTGCACATATTTGGGCGAAGCACCTTTTTCGGCAAGCATGGTGGCGTGGGTGTGACGAAGACTGTGGTAATCAAACTTGTCAAACCCAAGCTCTGTGCGGGCGATATGACTGACATGCTGCATGACCTGTCGGTCGTTAAGCACATTTCAGATGAGATTGCAGTGATGTATTTGGGGCAGTGTGTGGAAAGAGTGCCCAGTAAAGAGCTGTTCCAGAATCCGCTGCACCCGTATATAAAGGCGTTGCTGTCAGCAATTCCCATCCCGGATCTTTCAACACACGGAAGGAAGAAACACCCTGTTCTTATTCGCCGGACGGAGAGTATCCCGTCATCAACCTGGAAAAGGGCGGCCTATATACGAGCTATTCAGGCACATGGGAAGAGAACACTGTGCTTCCCTGCATAGTCCGTTTATCCAGACGCTTTTAGGCTGCTATGAGCAGGTCATGGGCGAACCGGGCAAGTGCCTTGCTATTGGCGGCGGGACATATGCGCGCTTTCTGAAAAATGGCGTGGCGTTTGGCGCTTTCCGATTAGGTGTAGATTATCACATGCACGGTGCAAATGAGTACCTTGTGGTAGATGAGATCGTGCGAAGCGCGGAGCTGTTTGCGCTGACCATTGTTGCACTTTGCGGCGAACACGCTGAGCCGATGTAAAATGCGGTTATGTAAATAACACCCGTCGGTATGATCCGATGGGTGTTATTATTTGTGCTGTGTTTTTTGACAGACGAATCGGATTCTTGCAAAAATGCCCAAAGATGTCAATAGAATCCGTTCGCCTGCGCAAGAATTTTATGGCGTGCGGACAGAAAAGACTTTTTCGTGCTGCGAGACGGCGACAGACAGCAGATCTCATGGCGATAATGACGAATTTCTGTCATTGGAGTGTTTTTCGTAGAAATACATCTGTCCGCTCCTTGCAATTTCCTGCACATAAAGATATAATAAAGGCCGTTAGTGAAAGCGCCTTTGCGGCCTGAGCAGAGAGAAGAGGATCGTAAGAGCGTTAGACTTTGAAAAGAAAGAAGATGCCCCTATGAATCCCTTTATGAAGACCCTTAAAAAAATTACCGCCGCGTATAACGGCGTCAGCCTGATTTTGCGCATCGCGATCGGCCTTGTCGTCGGCGTGATCCTGGCGCTGGTCTGTCCCGGCGCGACGTGGTTACAGGAGCTTGGCAACCTGTTTGTCGGCGCGCTCAAGGGCATTGCCCCCGTGCTGGTGTTCGTCATCGTGGCGAGCGCGCTGGCGCAGGGCTCGTCCAAGCTCGACCGCCGCTTCGGCACGGTCATGTGGCTCTACATGCTTACGACGTTCGTCGCCGCGGCGCTGAGCGTTGTGACCAGCATGCTCTTCCCGCAGATGCTCCTGCTGCCCGAGGCCGCTGAGGCCGAGGTCATCCCGCAGGGCCTTGGCGAGGTCATGCACACGCTACTGTCCAACATCGTCTCGAACCCCATCTCCGCCATTATGAACGGCAACTACATCGGCATTCTGATGTGGGGCTGTCTCTTCGGCGTGGCGATGAAGAAGCTCGGTGCGGACTCGACGAAGGTCTTCCTCAGCAACACGGCGGACGCGGTGTCCACCATCGTGCGCTGGATCATCAATTTGGCACCGTTCGGCATCATGGGCCTTGTGTTCACGAACGTTGTGAGCAACGGCCTTGCGATCTTCACCCAGTACGGCAAGCTCCTGCTGCTTTTGGTCGGCACGATGCTCTTCATGGCGTTTGTCATCAACCCCATCATCATCTTCATCTATCTGCGCTGCAATCCCTATCCGCTGGTGTTCCGCTGCCTGCGTGAAAGCGGCCTGACGGCGTTCTTCACCCGCTCTTCCGCGGCGAATATCCCCGTGAACATGGCGATGTGCGAAAAGCTCGGCTTGGACAAGGACTTCTACTCCGTCTCTATCCCCCTCGGCGCGACGATCAACATGGACGGCGCGGCCATCACCATCACCATCATGACGCTGGCCGCGGCCAATACGCTGGGTATGCAGGTATCGCTGCCCGCGGCGATTTTGCTCTCGATCATGTCGGCCCTCGGCGCGTGCGGCGCTTCCGGCGTGGCGGGCGGCTCGCTGCTGCTCATCCCGATGGCGTGCTCGCTGTTCGGCATCTCGAACGACATCGCGATGCAGGTCGTCGGCGTCGGCTTCATCATCGGCGTCATTCAGGACTCTGTCGAGACCGCGCTCAACTCTGCGGGCGACGTTGAGTTCGCCGCGACGGCCGAGTATCACCAGTGGCTCAAGCAGGGCAAGCCCCTGCCGGAATTCCTCGGCGGCAAGAAGAAGTAAAGCGTCAGAATGTGAAAACAAATAAAAGTGCGCCGGCTCAACGAGCCGG
>JBBNGO010000072.1:0-12941 GCA_040095065.1 Hominicoprocola fusiformis | reverse complement strand
GCCATACAGTGCTTCTGGCACCTTTTTTGTAGATTTTTGTGAATTTGATTAAAAAGTCCTTGACAATTTGTCTCTGGTAAGACTGCCAAGAGTATTCTGATTTCCTGTGGTGCGCGTCTTGCGGTGTTTGACATCGCGGAGCTGCGGGAGGTCACTTCCTATGATGAGTTGGAGTTAGATACCCTGGGAGACCGGAAAACAGCGCTGTTTCTCATTATGAGTGATACGGATGACAGCTTTAACTTTCTGATTTCCATGTGTTATACCCAGCTTTTCAACCTCTTGTGTGAAAAGGCTGATGATGTGTACGGTGGGCGGCTGCCCATCCATGTGCGCTGCCTCATCGACGAGTGTGCCAATATCGGCCAGATTCCCAAGCTGGAGAAGCTGGTGGCCACCATCCGAAGCCGAGAGATCTCCGCCTGTCTGGTGTTGCAGGCACAATCCCAGCTGAAAGCCATCTACAAGGACAACGCCGATACCATCATTGGTAATATGGACACATCCATCTTCTTGGGCGGCAAGGAGCCGACTACCTTAAAGGAATTGGCTGCCGTGCTTGGGAAAGAAACTATCGACACCTACAACACCGGTGAGAGCCGTGGGCGGGAGACCTCCCATTCTCTCAATTATCAGAAATTGGGGAAAGAGCTGATGAGCCAGGACGAGCTTGCCGTCATGGATGGCGGCAAGTGCATCCTCCAGCTGCGCGGTGTGCGGCCTTTCCTTTCGGATAAGTACGACATCACCAAGCATCCCAATTTTAAGTACACTGCCGACGCGGACCCGAAGAACGCTTTCGACATTGAAGCGTTTCTGTCCACCCGGCTGAAACCCAAGCCCAGCGAGGTCTACGATGTTTACGAGGTAGACGCTACGGGCGATGAATAATGTTCCGCTGTGAAAGGAGTGATCTTATCTATTTGCCCCAACTGCCTCTTTGGAGGCCATTGGCGTACAAGGCGGACAATCACCAAAAAATGATAAAAAAGGAGGATAGCCGGAATCAGGCCCCCGGAAACCGGGCGGCAGATTGTTCCGGCTTTTGTATGCCTATGAAACATGACTAATCAACTTTTCAAATGATTCCGGCTAATAATTATTTATGGCATTTTTTACTCAGGCAATCACCGTTCTTCAGACCCTCGTAATCGCACTCGGCGCCGGTCTCGGCATTTGGGGTGTTATCAACTTGCTGGAAGGTTATGGCAACGACAATCCCGGAGCTAATGCTCATGTACGGTAGAGAAGCACAAAGCAAAACAAGGATAGCCAGCCCTGCCACTATTCCGAAGTCAGGGGAACGCAATAGAAAAATTCATAGCTGTATGCTATACTTAATTAGCATTTGAACATATCAAGCTGACACAGCAATCTCTTTACTTGCCGTTAATGCGCGTCTACCAATAGTCCGCACAAAGCAAGAGTAGCGTAAAGGTATAAAAATTTCAAACTTCTTTGTAACGAAATTCCGATTTCTCCGTCTAACCTATGAAGCTGAAGGAGGTGATGACAAGTATGGACTATGAAAAACTCTATAAAGCCTACTATTTACAGGTATACTCGTATACTATTTCTCTTGCCAAAAATCGTGAGATAGCAGAGGAAATCACGCAGAACACATTCTATAAGGCTGTTTCTACAACATCACAATTCAAAGGTAAGTCAGATGAATTGACATGGCTCTGCTCCATAGCAAAAAATCTTTACCATGATGAAATGCGAAGCCGTCAGCGAGTAGCTGATGTGAGTGAAATCAATGACTTGCCATCAAATGAAAATGTTGAGAACTCAGTTGCAGATTCTGACATGGCGTTCCGCATACACCTCGTTCTTCACCGTTTGGAAGAACCATACAAAGAAGTCTTTCAGCTTCGCGTATTCGGGGAACTATCTTTTTCACAAATCGCTGCAATTTTTGGAAAAACAGAATCATGGGCGAGAGTTACTTATCATCGTGCAAAGCTAAAAATTCAAGAAAGGATGGATGAAAAGCATGAGTAAACAATGCGATATTGTTCGAGATATTCTTCCGCTGTATGTTGACGATGCTTGCAGCGAAGCAAGCGCAGAGATGGTAAAAGAGCATTTGAACGCCTGTGCTGACTGTAACGCAATTTATCAGAAATTGCTTTCTCACACGAGCGAAGATGTTCTTCACGAAGAAAGCGAAAGCGTTATTATGCGCCATGAGGCAAAAGAAAAGCAGAGAGGCAGAAAAAAGATAACGATTGCTGTTCTCGTTTCCATCGCTCTTTGTATCATTGCAATTTTTACAGCTCTCTTTCTGTTACCTATAAACATTGCTTATGAGCCTGTCAAAATCGACTTCCCATTTGAGGTTGAAGATGTCGAAAACGTTGAAATGTACCACTATGACGGAGTGCCTGCATCAGCAGAAAAGAAAGTAGTTGTTGCTGAAAATGATATAAAGACCCTGTATGATAAGTTCAAGGGCTTATCCCTAAAAGACAAAACGACTGAGGAAACTGCCGGAGCAGATGTGACCAGCTTTAGATTTAACCTCTCAGATGGAACAAGCTACGATTTGATTTACGCCTGCTATGGGGTTAAAAACGGCGAATTGAAGTCAGCAGCAGGCGGTTTTAAGTATTTCACAAGTGCGGATATCGGCTCTTATTGGAACAATTTGAATACGGAACTTGAGGCAATTCCTATCAATGAGAGTGAATTGCCGTGAGCAGATAGCAAACCCAGCCGAGCCTGTCAACGGTCAAGATGAACGGCGCCGCCGTTGACAGCCCCGCCCGTCTTTGCTGTTCGGTAATCAAGAGGGCGACAGCACAAGATGCTGCCGCCCTCTGCCATTATTCAGAAAGGGGGATTTTCCATGACCGAACACGAAAAGTATCAAGAACATATCCGGCATACACACGATGCCTTTTGCAAGACTGTTATTCGCCACGCTGCCATAGACGCAGCCCGGAGCATACGGAGCCGCCGCAAGCGGGAAATCTCGCTTGAATATCTGATAGAAGAAAAACACTATCCATTCAGTACCACAGATAAATACTTTGCGGAGCAATCCGGCATGACCAGCTATCCGCTTTTCGTCTGTGGTCAGATGGTGCTTTTGGAAAGTCCAGAGCTTGCCGCAGTCCTGTCCGCACTATCACAGATGGAACAGGAAATCATTTTCTTGTACTACTTCCAACGATTGACGCATAGGGAGATTGGACGGAGATATGGACGGGCTGGCAACACAACCGGGCGGCGTATTCAGATGATTTTACGGCGGCTACGGGCAGAGTTGGAGGGTTTGTCCTATGAGCCAGCTACTTCCCTATGAGACAATCGTTAAGGCAAGCGAGGGCGACCCGGAAGCTGTTGCCGCCGTCCTATCCCATTATGCGGGATATGTCCGCTCTTGTGCGAAAATGGACGGACAGATTAACACGGATATGCAGGAGCATATCGTCAGGCAACTGATAGAAAGCCTGTTGAAGTTCCGCTTTGACCGCTAAACAGAAAAGTTGTATAATTAGAGCCTGACAAATTAAACTTCAATGAGGGTAGAGCAAATGGAACAGATTATCAATTATAGAGACATACCCACAGATAAAAGGATTGACATATTAAATGCTCTTGAGCGAATAGGTTTTTTTCCGGCATACGGCGGCGTGAGAACAATGCAGCAAATTATGGAAAAGTCAGTTCCAGGTTCAGGCCCACAATTCTATTTCGTTTTCCGTGAAAATGAGTTGATAGGGTACAATTTTCTCATTGGGGACACTAAGAAATATAAAGCGTTCCCATGGCTTGCTATTAGCAATATGGATGAGCAGAAGTTGACTGTTTGTGAAGAACTGATGAAAATACAAATTGCCTTTTTTGAAGAACTCGGAATGCAAAAGATAGCAGATCATTGCGTTAGGATTATGGAAGATTACAGAAAAGGAATTGGAAAGCGGAAAGAAAGCGATTGCAGATAAATTCCATTTGAAAAACGGCTGACAATTTAATACCGCCGCCCATCACAGCGGCAGATAAGCAGTAAATCTTGAAAAGGTTTACTGCTTTTTTTGCGCCCATTTTCAAAAATCTTTGGCAAACCACACCGCCGGATTGTTGTAGGGAGCAGACAGGGAAAATAAAAAAATTTTCGCTGCGTTTGCCAAAACGCCCCCTTTTCACCGTTGTAGTGGTGAACAGCGGGCAGAACACGCCGCCGCAATCGCTATATTGGTGGAGCAAGCCAGTATATCCGCAAACCAGAGCCGCCGAGGAAAGCGGTAGTTTTTTAGAGCAAGATTCTACCGCAGTACCAAATTTCGCTTATCGCTCATTTTGTCCTTGCGGGAATCTTGTTGGGGAGTGCCTTCCCCAAACCCTGCTTATGCGGCTTACGCCGCTTGAAAAATTCCCGCAAATTCTTTTCGGATTATTTCAAAAACAGTTCCGCTACACACCCCGTTTTTCTCCTATTAGTGAGAGGACACCACGCACAGAAAGGAGGTCAACCACCTATGAAACGATATAACATGCCCCACCGCAGCAGGGTAGTCAAGACCCGGCTGACCGATGAAGAATACGCCGACTTTACCGCCCGGCTTGCCCCTTATGGTATGAGCCAGTCCGAATTTATCCGGCAAGCCATTACACGGGCAACCATACGCCCCATTGTTACCGTTTCCCCGGTCAATGATGAATTGCTTGCCGCTGTCGGGAAGCTGACCGCCGAATACGGCAGGATCGGCGGCAACCTCAATCAGATTGCCCGGTATCTGAACGAATACGGCGTACCGTATAACGCCCTGTCCGGCGAAGTCCGAGCCGCCATTTCCGACCTTGCAGCCTTGAAGTTTGAAGTCTTGCAGAAAGTGGGTGAAGCTGTTGGCAACATTCAAACATATCAGCTCTAAAAATGCCGACTACGGAGCAGCGGAAGCCTACCTCACTTTTGAGCATGACGAGTTTACCATGAAACCCACCCTTGATGAAAACGGGCGGCTTGTTCCCCGTGAGGGCTACCGCCTTGCCACGCTGAACTGCGGCGAAGAAGATTTTGCTGTTGCCTGTCTGCGCTCCAATCTCCGCTATGGCAAGAACCAAAAACGGGAAGATGTGAAATCCCACCACTATATCATCAGCTTTGACCCACGGGACGGAACGGACAACGGTCTGACCGTTGATAAGGCGCAGTCGCTGGGCGAGGAATTTTGCAACGAGCATTTCCCCGGACACCAAGCCATTGTCTGCACCCACCCGGACGGGCACAATCACTCTGGCAACATTCATGTGCATATCGTCATAAACAGCTTGCGGATTGAAGCCGTCCCGCTTCTGCCCTACATGGACAGACCAGCGGACACGAAGGACGGCTGCAAGCACCGCTGCACAGACGCAGCTATGGAATATTTCAAGTCCGAAGTCATGGAGATGTGCCACCGGGAAAATCTGTATCAGATTGACCTTTTGCATGGCAGCAAGAACCGAGTGACCGAGCGTGAATACTGGGCGCAGAAGAAAGGGCAGCTTGCCCTTGATAAAGAGAACGCCGCCAGAGAAGCCACCGGACAGCCGACCAAGCCCACCAAGTTTGAAACGGACAAGGCGAAGCTGCGCCGGACGATACGGCAGGCACTTTCCCAAGCTGGCAGCTTTGACGAGTTTGCTTCCCTGCTTTTGCGGGAGGGCGTAACTGTCAAGGAGAGCCGGGGGCGGCTTTCCTACCTCACGCCGGACAGGACAAAGCCTATCACAGCCCGGAAGCTGGGGGACGATTTTGACAAGGCTGCTGTCCTTGCCCTGCTCACGCAGAACGCCCACAGAGCCGCCGAACAGACCACAGCCATACCCGAATACCCCCACACCCAAAAGGAACGCTTGCGAGAGGAAAAAACCGCAAAAACCGCCCCGGCAGACAACACCTTGCAGCGCATGGTTGACCGGGAAGCCAAGCGAGCTGAGGGCAAGGGCGTGGGCTATGACCGTTGGGCTTCCCTGCACAACCTCAAACAGATGGCGGCTACCCACAACTTCCTCATGGAGAACGAACTGCTTGACCTTGACAAGCTGGACGCAGCCGTGGAGAGCAGCCGGAAAGCTCTTTCCGAAGCAAGGGAAAGTCTGCGGGGCATTGAGCAGAGCATTTCCGACAAGAAAAGTCTGCGAAAGGTTGTCAACGATTACCGCCGCACCCGCCCCACCATTGACGCTCATAAAAAGCTGTCCGGCAGAAAAGCGGAGAACTACCGCCAGTCCCACGAAGCGGAATTTATCATCTATGAAGCTGCTCTGCGCCAGCTAAAGGTGCTTGCACCGGGAAAGAAGCTGCCCGCCACTTCCAAGCTGAATACGGAGATTGAAGCCCTCATTTCCGAGAAAAACGCAGCTTACAACACCTACCGCACCGCAAAAGCCGAGTATGAGCAGCTTGCCACCGCCAAACGAAACGCAGAGCAGATACTACACGGCACACCGAGCCGACAGAAAAAGCATGAACAGGAGCGTTAAAAACCGCCCCGAAATGATACCGAAACCATACAAAAGGCAGGGGGGTATGCCATACCCTATCCGCAATACCCCTGACCTTTCCAACGGGGCTTACAGGGCAGATTTTTCCCGAAAATGGCACCGGGAACATACAGATTTTGCCCCTGTCCCCTCATACCCGACCAAACCGAAGAAAGGAGCGTTTTTTCATGCCGAGAATGAGCAAGAAGCGGCGGCTGGAATGGGCGTTCTTCCTCAATGAGCGAAACCGCATTACTTTCAATGCCCTTTGCCGGGGCTGTACCCATGACTGCAAGCAGAGTTTTAGGGCTATCGTGGTACTCTGCCCCCGGTATTATTCAAAGAGATGGAAAGCCCGCCCCACAGATAAGGAGAACCAAGATTATGTCAGATAACCGCAAATATTATTACCTCAAACTGAAAGAAAGCTATTTTGACGATGACGCTATCGTGCTGCTGGAAAGTATGCAGGACGGTATGCTGTATTCCAATATCCTCTTGAAGCTGTACTTAAAATCGCTGAAATACGGCGGCACTTTGCAGCTTGACGAAAATATCCCCTACACCGCCCAAATGATAGCCACCATTACCCGCCAGCAGGTCGGCACAGTCGAGAGGGCTTTGCAAATCTTTATGAAACTGGGGCTTGTTGAACCGCTGGACAACGGGGCTTTGTATATGAGCAATATCGAGCTTTTCATCGGTCAGTCCTCTACCGAGGGGGAGCGTAAGCGCAGGGCAAGAATGAAGATTTCAGAGCAAAAACGGCTTAGTGGACAAGTGTCCGAAGCAAAAGCGGACATTTGTCCACCAGAGATAGAGATAAAGAAAGAGATAGATATAGAGATAGAAAAAGAGAGAGAGTTAAAACCGGGACGAGCCGCCCCCGCAGCTTACGGCAGATATAAAAATGTGATTTTGACAGATACAAAGCTTTCTGAACTGAAAGCAGAACTGCCCGACAAATGGGAGTATTACATTGACCGGCTATCCGGCTATATCGCTTCTACCGGGAGGAAATACAAGAACCATGCCGCCACTATCCGCAGATGGGCGGCTGACGATACCGCTAAAGCTGCCCCGAAAAAGGGCATACCCGATTACAGCTACAAGGAGGGAGAAAGTCTATGAAACCAGCTTTTGAAGATATGAGTTTACAGATACCAGCAGCCACCGCCGAGCCGGAGGACTACACAGGTGAGGACGGTCTACTCTACTGCGGCAAGTGCCGGACACCGAAAGAAGCCTATTTTCCGGCTGATAAGGTTGCCCTGTTCGGGCGTGACCGACACCCGGCAGAGTGTGACTGCCAGCGGGCGCAGCGCATGGAGCGTGAAGCCGCCGAACAGCAGAGAAAGCACCGGGACAAGGTAGAAGAACTGAAACGCCTGGGCTTTACCGACCCGGCTATGCGGGAATGGACTTTTGCCAATGACAACGGCAGAAACCCGCAGATGAAAACCGCCCGTTTCTATGTGGAGCATTGGGAGGACATGAAAGCCGGGAACATCGGCTATCTGCTCTGGGGCAGCGTTGGCACAGGCAAAAGCTACCTTGCCGGGTGCATTGCAAACGCCCTCATGGAGCAGGAAATCTCCGTAAAAATGACGAACTTCGCCGCTGTCCTCAATGACCTTGCCGCCACCTTTGAGGGCAGGAACGAATATATTTCCAAGCTCTGCCGCTATCCGCTGCTTATTCTTGATGATTTTGGAATGGAGCGTGGAACAGAGTACGGCTTAGAGCAGGTCTACAATGTGATTGACAGTCGTTACCGAAGCGAAAAGCCGCTGATCGTCACGACCAATCTAAGCCTTGACGAGCTGAACAATCCCCCGGACACAGCCCACAAGCGGATTTATGACCGGGTAACAGAGATGTGTACCCCTGTCTGCTGCTCCGGCGTGAATTTCCGCAGGGAAAAGGCACAGGAGAAAATGGAACGGCTGAAAAAGCTGATGAACGATTGAAAGGAGTTTGCCTATGACCGATAAAAAAGAGCATATCAAACACAGCATGAAAAGCACCGCACCCGCCGACTGCGTGACGGAAATCCGCATAGGGAACTCTGTTCTTGTGGTGTCCGGCTTTTTCAAGCAGAGTGCCACGGAAACCGCAGCCGACAAAATGGCTAAGGTGCTGGAAGCGGAAGCTGCTACACAAAAATCGGCAATATGACGGGCGGTAAAGAAGCATTTTTCACATTTTGCCGCTATACAAGCCGCCCCGCTGTATGGTACAATCGAAGTACGGAATAGTGGGGCTGGCTGTCGGAAACGGAGGAAACCATGTTAAGACAGACAACCCAAAACCTTATTACCGCCCTTTATCCGAGATTATCCCATGAAGATGAACTGCAAGGGGAAAGCAACTCTATATCCAACCAAAAGCGCATTTTGGAAACCTACGCCAAGCAGAACGGCTTTACCAATCTCTGCTGGTACACAGATGACGGTTATAGTGGTGCGAACTTCCAAAGACCCGGATTTCAAGCCATGCTTGCAGACATTGAAGCCGGGAAAGTCGGCACAGTCATCGTCAAGGATATGTCCCGTTTAGGGCGAAATTATCTTCAAGTGGGAATGTATACAGAAATGCTTTTCCCGCAGAAAGGCGTCCGCTTTATCGCTATCAATGACGGAGTGGACAGCGCAATGGGCGACAACGATTTTACCCCGCTGCGTAATCTTTTCAACGAATGGATGGTGAGAGATACGAGCAAAAAAATCAAGGCAGTTAAGAAAGCAAAAGGCATGAGCGGTAAGCCTGTTACCAGCAAGCCCGTGTACGGCTACCTCATGGACGAGGACGAAAATTTCATCATTGACGAGGAAGCCGCCCCGGTAGTCAAGCAGATTTACCAGCTTTGCCTTGCCGGGAACGGTCCGACCAAGATAGCCCGTATGCTGACCGAGCAGGAAATCCCCACGCCGGGAACGCTGGAATACCAGCGCACAGGCAGCATACGCCGCTACCACCCCGGCTATGAATGTAAGTGGGCGACCAATACCGTTGTTCATCTGTTGGAAAACCGGGAATACACAGGCTGTCTTGTGAACTTCAAGACGGAAAAACCGTCCTACAAGATGAAGCACAGCATAGACAACCCCATTGAGAAACAGGCGATTTTCGAGAACCACCATGAGCCAATCATCGACTTGCAGACATGGGAACGGGTGCAGGAGTTACGCAAGCAGCGCAAACGCCCCAACCGCTACGATGATGTGGGCTTGTTCTCCGGCTTGCTGTTCTGCGCCGACTGCGGTCATGTGATGTACCAGCAGCGGTATCAGACCGACAAGAGAAAGCAGGATTGCTACATCTGCGGCAGCTATAAGAAGCGCACCGCCGACTGTACGGCGCACTTCATCCGAACCGACCTTTTGACGGCGGGTGTGCTGGACAATCTGCGGAAAGTGACCGCCTATGCACAGAAGCATGAAGCCCGGTTCGTGAAGCTGCTTATCCAGCAGAATGAAATGGGCGGCAAGCGGAAACAGGCGGCAGCCACGAAGCAGCTTGAACAGGTGCAGAGCCGCATTGCAGAACTTTCCCGCTATATCAAACGTCTGTATGAGGACAATGTAAACGGGAAAATCAATGACGAGCGTTTTATGGAAATGTCCGCAGACTACGAAGCCGAGCAGCGGGAACTGAAGGAGAAAGCCGCCGCATTGCAGGGCGAACTGGACAAGGCACAGGAAGCCACGGTAAACGCTGAAAAGTTTATGAACGTTGTCCGCAAGTACCTTTCTATCGAGGAACTGACACACACCCTCTTGCGTGAAATGGTGGAGAAAATCGTTGTCTATGAATGTGAGTATGACGAGAACGAAGTACGCCGCCAGCGCATTGATATTTATTACAGCTTTGTAGGCAAGATTGACTTGCCCGAAGAATAAAGCCCGACCTATCCGACACCCTGCGCAAGTGCCGGATAGGAACGGCAAAATTTTTTACACTTCTATTACTTCTTTATCACACATAAGCAAAAAGCCAGGGAATGAAGCAGCTCATGGCGGGCGCTGGTGTGGCCGTAGTCGGCATGGTCCTCGTTCCTCTGCTCTCCAGCTTGTTTACCGTCTAATCGTCCCCACATGAAATCCTTGCCGTCCCCGCAGTCATGCGGGGGCGGCTGAAAGGAGGTAACACCGTATGGATTTCTTACTTGAGGCAATCACCACATGGCTGAAGGAAATGCTGGTGAGCGGCATCATGAGCAACTTGTCGGGGATGTTCGACAGCGTAAACCAACAGGTCGCGGATATATCCGTGCAGGTGGGGCAAACCCCGCAGGGCTGGAACGGCAGTATTTTCGGCATGATCCAAAATCTGTCCAATTCCATTATCGTGCCGATTGCAGGTGTGATTCTGGCTGCGGTCATGACCATTGAATTGATTCAGATGATTACAGACAAAAACAACCTGCACGATGTAGACACATGGATGATCTTCAAATGGATGTTCAAAAGTGCCGCCGCCATTCTCATCGTTACCAACACCTGGTCCATTGTGATGGGCGTATTTGATATGGCGCAAAGCGTGGTTGCGCAGGCATCCGGCGTCATCGGCGCAGACGCATCCATCGACATCTCCTCTGTGATGGGCGATTTGGAGCCGCGCCTGATGGAGATGGAACTGGGACCTTTGTTTGGTCTGTGGTTCCAATCGCTTTTTATCGGCATTACCATGTGGGCGCTGTATATCTGCATTTTCATTGTCATTTATGGCCGTATGCTGGAAATATATCTCGTGACCTCCGTAGCACCTATTCCGATGGCTACCATGATGGGCAAAGAATGGGGCGGCATGGGTCAGAATTATCTGCGCTCCCTGTTTGCCCTGGGCTTTCAGGCGTTTCTCATTATCGTCTGCGTGGCAATCTACGCGGTGTTGGTGCAGAATATCGCCACGGAATCAGACATCATTATGGCAATCTGGAGCTGCGTGGGCTATACGGTTCTTTTGTGCTTCACGCTCTTTAAGACCGGCAGCCTCGCAAAAGCTGTGTTTAATGCCCACTGACATGGAAGGAGGTAATCCCTTTGGCTTATGTACCCGTACCCAAAGATCTGACAAAAGTCAAAACAAAGGTCATGTTCAACTTAACCAAGAGGCAGCTTGTCTGTTTCGGCGGCGGAGCGCTTATCGGCGTACCGCTTTTCTTTTTGCTCCGGGAGCCTGCGGGAAGCAGTGTGGCGGCCATGTGCATGATGCTGGTCATGCTGCCCTTCTTCATGCTGGCCATGTATGAGAAGCACGGTCAGCCCCTGGAAAAGATCATCAGCAACATCATTAAGGTTGCCGTGATCCGGCCAAAACAGCGCCCGTATAAGACCAACAACTTCTATGCCGTGTTGGAACGGCAGGAAAAGCTCGACAAGGAGGTGTATGACATTGTTCACAGCAAAGAAAAACCGGCAGGCAGATAAGGATGGCAAACAGACGCCGCCGGTGAAAGCAAGAAGAAAGCTGTCCCGTGCTGAGAAGAAGCAGATCGAGGCCGCCATCGCCCGTGCCAACCGCACGGACCGGAAGGAAAAATCGGCTCAGGACAGCATCCCTTATGAACGGATGTGGCCGGACGGCATTTGCCGCGTGTCAGAGTGCCACTATACCAAGACCATCCAGTTTCAGGACATCAATTATCAGCTTTCTCAGAACGAGGACAAATCCGCAATCTTTGATGGCTGGTGTGACTTCCTCAACTATTTCGACAGTTCCATTTCATTTCAGCTGTCCTTCCTCAATCTGGCGGCATCCAAAGAGACCTTTGCCAGCGCCATTTCTATTCCACCTCAAGAGGACGATTTTGACAGCATCCGGGCTGAGTACACGCAGATGCTGCAAAACCAGCTGGCGAAAGGAAACAACGGTCTTATCAAGACCAAGTATCTGACCTTCGGCATTGACGCCGACAACATCAGGTCGGCAAAGCCCCGGCTGGAGCGCATTGAGACTGACATCCTCAACAACTTCAAGCGGTTGGGCGTTTCTGCCGAGGTGTTAAACGGTATGGCGCGGCTGGCCCAGCTGCATGGTATCTTCCACATGGATGAACAGGTGCCTTTTTGCTTCTCATGGGACTGGCTGGCTCCTTCCGGCCTTTCCACCAAGGACTTTATCGCTCCTACTTCATTTGAGTTCCGCACCGGCAAGCAGTTCCGTATGGGTAAGAAATACGGGACAGTTTCTTTTTTGCAGATTCTCGCCCCGGAGCTGAATGACCGGATGCTGGCAGACTTTTTGGATATGGAATCCAGCTTGATCGTGAACCTGCACATCCAGTCGGTGGATCAGGTCAAGGCCATTAAGACTGTCAAGAGAAAAATCACAGATTTGGATCGGAGCAAGATCGAGGAGCAGAAAAAAGCCGTCCGCGCAGGATACGATATGGACATCAGTGCGACTCGTTCCTGAACAAAGCCTTCGTGGTTGAAGGACAAAATCAGGCACTAACAAAA
>JBBNGO010000071.1:0-13337 GCA_040095065.1 Hominicoprocola fusiformis | reverse complement strand
GACGCCGACGACCTGCATCGCGATGTCGTTCGAGATGCCGAACGATGGTCGGGAGGGGGCAACTTCGTATTTGCTTTCAAATTACCCCATGCTATAAGAGACAAACTATGACCAATTTTGCATATTTATGACAAGTGTAAACGCCGCAAAGGAGACAAGCGCATGAAGCAAGCAGAGCATCCGCCCGTGACCGCAGGGGCGAACAGTGCGGCAGAATACAGCCTAGCGCTCATCGACCAGCTTGCGCGCATCGACCGCACGTGCAGCAAAGAGGAGATGGACGAGCTGGTTTGCCGCCTGCTGAGCCTGATCGGCGAGGCCATGCTGTCCGACCGCGTGTTCCTCTTCGAGCGGCTGGAGGGGACGGCGGAGGCCTATTGCAACACCTTTGAGTGGTGCGCGAACGGCGTCGCGCCGCAGATCGACAACCTGACGGAGATCGTTCCCGCGGATATGCCGTACTGGCTGGAGGTCTTCGGCCGCGGCGAGACGATCGTCATTCCCAATATTGAAGACGTGAAAACGCAGATGCCGAGCGAGTACGAGATCCTGAAGACGCAGAGCATCCACTCCGAGATCGCGGTGCCGGTCTTCTATCGCGGCAATCTGAGCGGCTTTTTCGGCCTTGACAATCCGCAGCGGGCGATGACGGCCGGCAGCTCCGATTGCTTGCCTTTGTCGGCGGGCACCTCGGCAGCGCGCGGGAGAACCTGCGCATGCTGACGCTGCTGGAAGAAAAGCAGAAGTCGCTCGAGCAGAATTTGCAGGCCGTGAAGCTTGAGCAGCAGATGCTCAAGGTGCTCTGCAAGGACAGCACGTCCGTTTATCGTGTGGACCTGATGAACGACCGGGCCGAGATCGTCAAGATCGAGGAGCACTCCAACTCCGCGGGCGACCTGCTCCCGCATGGGCAAGAGCTGTTTTCCCATGCCGAGGCGGTCGAGCATTACTATCACAAGTGCGTCCTTAAGGAGAGCGCACCGGACTTCCTGCAATTTTTGGACGCAGAAAATCTGATGCGCGAGCTCAGGACCAAGGACCGCGTCAGCCGCCGATATCCGCACACCGATGAATGTCATCATGGGCTTTACGAATATCGCCCTACAGCACGCGGACGATTCGGATAAGATGAAAGAGTGCCTGGAAAAGATCCGTGTCAGCGGCAGCAACTTGCGGGAGCTTATCGACGATGTGCTGGACATCTCGCGCATCGAGAGCGGGGAGTTCAAAATCGTCTCGCAGCCGGTGAAGCTGTCGGAGCTGTTTGACTTCTACTGCCAGGCCATCGCGGGCATGGCGGAGACGAAAAACATCCGCTTTTCGGGCAAGCTGCACGACATTTCCCACAATGTGCTGCTCTCCGACCAGATCCGCCTCGGGCAGATCTATATGAACCTGCTCTCAAACGCCGTCAAGTATACGCCGGAAAACGGCGATGTGAAGTTCGAGGTCTATGAGGAAAAGCTTGCCGAGAGCGGCAAGGTCCGCCTTGTCTCGGTCGTGAGCGACACGGGCATCGGCATGACGCCGGAGTTCATGGAGCAGATGTATTCGGCCTTTTCCCGCGCGGTCGACACGCGCGTCAACAAAGTGCGCGGCAGCGGCCTCGGCCTTGCCATTGTGAAAAAGATCGTCGACCTGATGGGCGGTGCGATCGGGGCTGAGAGCAAGGTCGGCAAGGGCACGACATTCCGCGTGACGCTCGACCTGCCCGCCGCGGCGGACGACGCCGAGACCGAAGAGCACACCGAGACGGCTATCACGCTGCCGGAAAAGCCGCTCACCGTGCTCGTGGCCGAGGACAACGACCTAAACTACGAGATCACCGCCGAGCAACTGCGCGGCTACAGGGTGCACTGTGTGCGCGCTGTGAACGGGCAGGACTGCTTACAGCGGATCGAGCAGGCCGCGCCAGAAGAGTTCGATGCGATCCTGATGGACATGCAGATGCCGGTGATGAACGGCCTGGAGGCGACTGCCGCCATCCGAAAGCTCGACAGCGAGACGGCGAAGCACATTCCCATCATCGCCCTCATAGCCAACGCCTACCATGAGGACATTCAAAAATGCCTCGCCGCGGGCATGAACGCCCACCTCTCCAAGCCCATCAACATCGACCGCGCGGTGCGCACGATCATCGAATGCGCCCGCACGGCGAAAGGGAACGGATAAAAGAAAAAGGCTCACGAAAGCAATGCTTTCGTGAGCCTTTTTGCGATATTTACTGCTTGTCGCCGCCAAATATCGAAATTTGACTCTCATCGCTCTGGCTGTGCATCTCGGCGATGACGGCAAGACTTTCTTCGCTCGCGCCGCCGGGTTCGACCTGCGGCATCGCGAGGAAGAAGCCCTGCAGAAGGTCGACGCCGAGCGACAGCACGGTGCGTACCTCGTCCGCGGTCTCAAGGCCCTCGGCCACGACCTTCATGCCGCGCTGGTGCGCGTAGGACACGGTGTTCGACACGATCTGGCGCTTGTTGGCGTCGGTGTCGATGCTGCGGATGATGGAAAGGTCGATCTTGATGTAGTTGGGCGAGAGCTCGAGAAGGCTGCGCTCGTTGCTGTAGCCGCTGCCGTAGTCGTCGAGCGCGAACGCACCAGAGCTGCCACGGATCGTCTGCTTGATGCGCAGCGCCTTGGGGTCGAGGCACTCTTCCTCCGTGATCTCAATGACGATGCGCGGCAGGATCGAGGCGTAGCGCGCGGAGTATTCCGAAAGCTCATCGGGCGTTAGATACTGGCTTGCAATCGAATTGACGAACAGCAGCGCGCTGGGCACGACCTTACCGGCGTTTTCAAGCGCCTGATATGCACTTGACGCACAGAAGAACGTGATGCGCTCGACCTCGTGCAGGCAGTTTTCCTCGCGCGCGAGGCGCAGCACGTCAGCAGGGGAGCGCAGCGTGGGCAGGTCCACGCGCATGAGCGCTTCATAGGCGAAGACGCTGCCGTCTTTTGCGTCGATAATCGGCTGGAAGTGATAGGAGATGAGCTCTTCGTTGATGAGACGGCGGAACTCCTCATGGCAGCGTCTTTCCTGCAGGCTGGTGCGGTAGACCTCAGGGTCGAATTCCAGCAGCTCGCCCTTGCGCGAGCGCTTGACCTGATACATGGCAAAGTCCGCGTATTTGCGCAGTGTGATGAGATTTGTGCTGCTCTCGGGATACCACGCGATACCGCCGGAGACGCTCACGCGCAGCTCACGTCCGCTGGGAAGCTGGACGACAGAATGCTCAAGGGCGGCTTTCAGCGCGCGGATGTCGGCGCGCAGCGTATCCTGATCATTGTAGCCGTAGAAGAGTGCATTGAACTCATCGCTGCTGATGCGCGCGCAGACGGTACGCGCGGGAGCGTTCTTGGCAAAGCATTCGCCTGTGCGGCGGATGTACTCGTCGCCCCAGTCGTGGCCGAATGTGTCGTTTATTTGCTTGAGGTTGTCGAGGTCGAACATCAAAAGCGCCGCGTGGCCGAGCTTTTCGGGTGAGCAGAAGAACTCGGCGCAGATGCGGTGGAAGGCACGGCGGTTGTAGAGGTCTGTGAGCGTGTCATAGTCGCACTCGTGCTCAATGCGCAGCTTTTCAAGCGTGTTGGCGGTCGCATCCTCGGCAAGGCCGACCTGCGTGCCGTCTTCGTGTGTCGTCTCGATGCGAAGGTAGCGCTCTTTGCCGCTTGGCAGACGGATGTGGTAGAGCATCGCGCCGTCGGGCGCGGGGGAGTGGGGGCACGAGCGCTCAAAGCGCTGCAAAAGCTCGCGGAAACTTTGCGCTGTTAAGTCGTCTGCGTCAACGCCGGGCATGCCGAGAAGGTCGAAGAAATTGTCGGTGACATAGATGCTGTCGGGAGCGGAGCGCAGCTCATAGCCGCCGAGCTCCACGCTTGCCATGTCCATGATGCGCAGAAACTTGGTCGAAGTATCGAGTACCTCGCGTCCGAGCTGCGTGAACGCGGAGGAGAACCGGTCGAGCTCGATGATGCCGGTGGCGGAGAGCATGGGGATGGAGCTACGGCTTTCACGCGCGTGCGCGACCTCGTCGGAAAGGCGCGAAATCGGGCGCGAGAGCTTGCGCGCCAGCACAAGGCTGCTGAAAAGTCCTGCAGTGAGCACGACGAGGACCGCGATGATCAAAAACCGCAGCACATAGCCTGAAAAGGCGTAGAGCGCCGATACCGGCACCGAGCCGATAAGCAGCATCTGCTCATTGGAAAATGGCGCGTTGCGGTTGTAGAGCGTCAGCGGTGCCACGGCGGCGTGACAAAGGCCGAGGGGGGAGTCACTCTGGTAGCCACCGCGCTTTGACGGCTTGAGCAGCAGCGCCTGGTCATAGGATTGCTGCGGCGCATTTGCGGCGGGGGAGGCGGAGATGACGCTGACGGTAAGGTCGTCTTTTCCGATGGCGGAATTCGATGCGACGCCGAGAAGATAGGTGCCCGAGCTGTCGTTCTGCAGCTCGGTGCCCGGCAGCAGGGCTTGCAGGTAGCTTTCAAGAATTTCGACGCCGAGCACGCCGTAGACCGTGCCGTCATCTAAAATAAGCGGGATGGTGTAGGCGATGGCGGAGTGATCGTCGCCGGAGAGCGTGTAGGGCGAGGACGTCCAGTGGCCGTAGTCCGCGGCGTCCAGTTCGCCGTTTCCGTGGTAGGCTGCCTGAAAGACGGGATAGAGAAAGCCACTGCTGCCGTTGGCCCCATAGTTGATCGAGGGCATCCAGCTCGTGTCGGTCGCAATGTAGAGTGACTGTACGACCTGTGCGGGTGCGCGCACGAGCATAAGATCGGAATTGCGCTGCGAGGGGGAGGAATTCGGGTCAAGGTCGCGCAGATAAAGGCAGGGCAGCGGCTCGCCCTTTTTGCGTGTGTCAAGATCGTGCGTGTTGAGCACGACAAAAATGCCGGTGACGGGGCGATGGCGCATCGAGGAGATCAGGCTGTCGCCGATCGAGAGCAGCAGGGGGGATGCGGCGTCGCTGCCGCTGTCGAGCGTGTCGAGGCTGATCTCGCCGTCGTCGAGCATGGCCTGCGTCACGGCGTTGATCTTGCCCGCAAGCGACGAGAGGTCCTGCGCGTCGAGCATCTGGCCTTGCAGATAGTTTTGGCGGTTTTCCGTCTGTATCTGCAAGATGTCGACAGCATTCTGCTCAAGGTTCGTGTTGATGCGGCAGAGATAGAGAATGCCGACAAGCAGCGCGATCTCGATGAACAGGATCCAGAGCATGGAGCGCAGGATCGTATGGAAGATGGTGACATGCGGCACATGATCCGATGGTTTGCGAAAGAACATAAAACGGCCCCTTTTTTGTCATTGAACAGTCACTCAGCCCTGAAAGGCCTCAAGCGATGCAAGCGTATCCTGATACCAGGCTTCAAAGCATTCGTCGGAAAGGAACTGCGCCGAGGCCTCTTCAAAGCTCTGTCCCTGCGCCATTGCCTCTTTGACCGCGGCGCGGTCAGCGCTTGCCTTATCGCTCATGGAATATTCAAGAATGGCGCGGGCGTTCGTGCCGCCGGAGAAAGCGCGGGGCGTGTAGAGATGGTTTTCGTTGACCGTGTCGACTGCGGCGGAGAGGACTTCGTCCATCTCATCGCTGAGGGCAAGACCGCTTATGCGGATCGCGTCGATGGAGTTGCCCTCGTGCGTGACGGGGAGGTAGCCTGAGTCGACAGAGAACGTGATGTTGTGCTCGGGTGAGGTGAACCATTTGAGGAACACGAGGCTTGCCTGAATCTCGGCATCGCTCGCCTTCGTCACGACCATGCCCGCGCCCTGCTGCACGGCGTAGTCCTCACCGTTCGCAAACTTCGGGCTTTCAAGCGCCTTGCGCGTGATGTCGTGGCTGTCCATGTCGTCGGCGATGACCTGCGAGGGGAAGAACGTTGCGCTCGAAGACGAGCCGACGTAGGCGATGATATTGCCGGTCTTTACATCATCGCTGCGGAAGCGGCCGCTTGCAGAAAAGTAGCCCTTGATGAAGGGTACATAGTAGTTATCCCAGAGGGTGCGCACGGCGTCGTGGTCAAAGTTCAGCGTCATGCTGCCGTCCTGTGCGTCGAAGATCGTGCAGCCAAGCTGCTTGGCGCCGATGAGCATGTAGTTCGCCATCGCGTCGCGGCCGAAGAACGCGCGTCCATCGTTCGGGATGTCGGGCGTCTGCGCGTCGGTCCACTCGTAGTAGCGTTCGGCGACGGAGACGAGGCCTTCGATCGTGGCCAAGTCGTCATAGGTTGCGCCTGTGGCGGCGGCGAACGGCTCCCAGTCCGTTTCATTGAGAAACAGCAGCTCCGCCGACTTGGCGACGGGGAGGATCTTGATACTGCCCGAGCCGGAGAAGTCGCCTTCGCTCAGATAGTCCTCAATAAAGACGGCGCGGTCCTCTTCGCTTAGATAATCGCTCAGATCGGCAATTTGACCCATCTCATCGAGCGCGTAGGCAGTGTCGGCGTAGGCGGAGAAGATGTTGGGCATCGCCTCGGCACCGACCTTGCCCTCGGCAGAGGAGAGCACGTTGTTCTCTAGATCGGTCACGCTGCCGTGGCTGGAGCTCTCAACCGTGATGCCCTGTTCCTTGCCGACGGTCGAGTTGAACTCGTCGACGAGCGCGTTGAACGCTTCGAGCTGTTCACCGTTGTAGTACGTCCAGATCGTGATATTGACAGGGTTCGCCGGGGAAAATCCGGGGTTTGCCTTGCTGCCGCAGCCTGCGAGCAGCATCATCGCCGCCGCTGCGGCGAGCACGCGAGGGAGAAATTTGTTGTGAGCCATGATGCTTCCTTTCTATTTTGCGCGCCGTTCCGAAGGAAGCGGCGTGATCGGTCAATGCCCGCCGCCTTCGGGCCTGAACTGTCCGAGCGCGTAGGAATACGCGCCTGCGAGAGCGGGCAGCGGTTCGTCGCCGCCACGAGCTGGCGCAGCAGAATATCCGTGATGGCGCGCACATGCAGAATGTGCGTGCCGGATTCGAAGTTGCGCGACTCGACGATGTGGCTCAGAATGTTGATGATGGCGCTGTTCGTCTTCTCGTGCTCGTAAACCTGCTCTTCGGCCAGGTGGACAAGGTGCTTCTGGCGCGCGTAGAGCGTGAGTGCGTTGCTCACGCGCCGCTGCGTGACCGTCAGGTTGAACGGGCGGCGGATGTGATCCGTTACGCCGAGCTCGTAGGCCTTCTGGATGAACGACTCGTCATCCTCGGACGAGGTGATGATGACGGGGATCTCCTGCGGCCAGTTGCGCTGCTTCATCACCTCGAGCACGCCGAAGCCGTCGAGGCGGGGCATGTTGATGTCGAGCAGCAGGTCGATGTCGAATTCGGAGTGCAGCAGCTCGAGCGCCTGCATGCCGTCGTCGGCATAGGGTATTCGTAGCGGTCGCCGAGGATTTCGGAAAGGATCTGCTGGTTCATTTTCGAATCGTCCGCGATCAGGATCTTGGCTTCGACCATCGTGTAGACCTCATACGCATTTTAGGGTGCGCTCTTTTGTAGAAATGCCGCCGCGGGGCGGGCGGACAAGAAAATAGGCACCGGAAAAGCCAGTGCCAAACAAAAACTGTTTATGCATGTTTTTTAGAAACATTTGATACTTAATGTAAACTTAGCACAGAACCACGGAACATTCAAGGGAAATTTTCCCGGTATTTCCTGCTGTTTTGCCAGAAATGATTGAAAAAAGAGCGGAAAGGGCGAAGCGTTTCCGCAAAAAAACGGGAGAGCCGTCAGCGGACGGTAAAAAATGCACGATAAATTTGAGGAAAAAAGAAATATGGATTGTAAAATATGTGCGAAATGGGGAGAAATACTGAACATTATTGACAATTTTTAGAAAAAAGTTTATAGCAATAGCGCATTTTTCCTGATATACAACGCCAGCTTTATCACGGAGCAGCAGCTCATCGAGGCGCTGGAGATGCAGCTCGGCGTCGAGTTCGTCGACCTGACGGCGGTGTCTATCCCCGTGGAGCTTGCAAGCTATGTGCCGAAGAATATCGCCAAGAAGTTCTGCGTCGTGCCGGTCAAGCTCGTCAAGGATACGCTGTACCTCGCTATGAGCGACCCGCTCGACTTCGTCGCGCAGGAGGAGGTCAAAGTTGCCTCGCGCAAGCGTGTGATCCCGATGATCGTGACTCGCCGCACGACCGAGCACGCCATCAGCCTGCTCTACGGCAGCGAGGGCACGGCCGGCGTCATCGAGGAGATGAAGCGCGAGGCGGGCTCTTCGACGCCGGACATCGTCCCCGTGCAGGTTTCACAGGAGGCGATGGACTCCGGCGACAGCGCGCCGACGATCCGCTTTGCCAACAGCCTCATTGAACGCGCGCTTTCCGAGCGCACGAGCGATATCCACTTGGAGCCGCAGGACGGCGAAATGGTCGTGCGTATGCGTATCGACGGTCTTTTGCGCCGCGTGCTTACGGTCCCCTCCGAATTGCAGAGCACCGTCATCTCGCGCCTCAAGATCATGGGCGGCATGAACATTGCCGAGCATATCGCCGCATCTTTGACATTGCGCGGCTGGTCGCGCCGACGATCTGTGTGGAGCTGACGAAAATGGATGAGGGCTGCACGCTTAAAAAGAGCGAGCACTGCTACACGGTGTGGAAAAAGAAGCGCCGCTGCGAAAACTGCATTTCGCAGGAGGTGCTGCGCACGCACAAGCCACAGACGAAGATCGAAACGCGCGAGAGCGATATCTATTATGTGCTCGCGTTGTTCATCGAGGTGGACGGCGGGCCGTATTCGCTCGAGCTGGTCAAGCGCATCAAGAGCGACGACATGTTCGAGCGCGAAAATGTGCTCAACCAGCTGCCCGTGCGCAACCGGCAGGTGTATATGGACTCGATCACCAAGGTCTACAACCGCCGCTATTACGACGAGCGGCTCAAGAATCTGGAGGGCTGGTTCTCGTTCGCCATGATCGACATGGACAACTTCAAGCACATCAACGACCGCTTCGGCCATCAGGCGGGCGACGCGGCGCTCTATCGCGCGGCGCAGGCCATCAAATCGCAGATCCGCAGCGACGACGAGCTCGTGCGCTACGGGGGCGATGAATTCTTCCTGCTGTTCCGCGACCTGCCGCAGCAGATCTTGGAGAAGAAATTGCAGTCCATCCGCGCCGCGCTTGACGAGATCGTCATCGAGGAGTATCCTGAACTGCACATCAGCGCGAGCATCGGCGGCGGCTACGGCGAAGCCAAGGCGCGTTTTCAGAACGACGAGCGCATCGTGCGCTTCCTTAATATGTTCCCGGGCGACGACAGCATGCAGAACCTGACGAATGCGATGAACACGGGCGACACGACTACGGCGTTCCGCGCGGTGAACACGCTCAAGGGCGTGGCGCTGAACCTTGGCCTCGGCTCGCTCGCCCACGCCAGCTCTCAGATGACGGAAGCGCTGCGCGCGGTCAGGATTCGATGCCTGAAAGCGTACAGCCACTCTATGTGGCGGTGCGGAAGGAGCACACTGCCGTGTGCAGTGCGCTCGAGCAGCTCGAAAAGTAATTGAGAATAAAAAAGTCGAAACCTTTCGGTTTCGACTTTTTTACTTCTTACAGCAGCGGGGCGATGATGCGCATGCCGGGGCCGATGAGCTTTCGCATAAACGGGTCGTTTTTGAGAAGCTCTGCGTCCGCGCGGACGCACTTGGCGAGCGTTTGCTGGAAATCCTGCTCAATTTTTGCGACTTCGGGGGACGCATAGAGGTACGTACCGCATTCAAAGTGGTGGTACAGGCTGCGGTAGTCCAGATTGATCGTGCCGACGGTCGCCTTGCAGTCATCGCTGACGAAGACCTTCGCGTGAACGAAGCCCGGCTCGTACTCATAAATTTGTACACCGTTTTCAAGCAGCCTGCGGTAATACGTGTGCGCAAGCGAGAAGGCGATCTCCTTGTCAGGCACATGCGGCAGGATGAGCTGGACCTCCACGCCGCGGCGCGCGGCGTAGGTCAGCGCCGTGATCATCTCGTTGTCAATGATGAGATACGGCGTCATGATGTGTACGTAACGGTTGGCACGGTTGATGATATCCATATAGACCATCTCGCCGACGAGGTCGCGGTCGAGCGGGCTGTCGCCATAGGGGATGACATAGCCCGCTTCCTTTTCATGCGCCGGCTGCGGCACGTCAAGATACTTGCTGTAGACTTCGGGCGTAAAGTGCACGGAGCTGACGTCCCACATCTGCAAAAACATCAGCGTCAGGCTGCGCACGGCGTCGCCGCGCAGGGCAATGGCTGTGTCCTTCCAGTGGCCGAGGCGCGAGGTGCGGTTGATGTACTCGTCGGAGAGGTTGATGCCGCCTGTGAAGCCAATCTTGCCGTCGATGACCATGATCTTGCGGTGGTCACGGTAGTTGTAGTGCGTGGAGACGAACGGGCGCAGCGGCGCGAACATCTTGCAGGCAATGCCGAGCTTTTCGAGCTTTTCGGGGTAGGAATAGGGCAGCAGCGCGACCGCGCAGGTGCCGTCGTACAGCACGCGCACCTCGACGCCCGCGTTGACCTTTTCCTTGAGAATTTCAAGGATGCGGCCCCACATGTAGCCCTCCCTGACGATGAAATACTCGAGGAAGATGAAGTGCTCGGCCTTTTGTAGCTCGTCGCACATGACCTCGAACGCATCGTCGCCGAGGGGGAAGTATTGCGCCTGTGTGTTTTGATAGCAGGGGAAGCCGCAGGAATTCAGGTAGGAGGCAAGGCTTTGGAGCTCCTCCGGTAATTCCTCCTTGGAACACGCGCTTTCCGAGGGGGCGAAGTGCTCCGTCTGCGACAGGATGTCGTTGTAGCGGCGGATCATCAGCCGGTGGCCGAGGTCGGTCTTGATGTAAACATACAGAATCAAGCCGAACACCGGCAGCACCGCGAGGATGAAAAACCACGTGAGCTTGATGGTCGGGTTGTCGTCGTTGCCGAACAGAAACAGCACGACTGCCGCCGACAGCAGCGTGTTGCCGCCCCAGAAGTAGGGCAGAAAACCCTCAAGCTTGTAAAAGGCGGCAAAGAGAAACAAGATCTGCACGATCAGCGAAACGATGATGATGCCCGTGCGGCCGAAGATGATCTGCACGAGGCCTCGCTTGCCCTTTTCTAAAAGAAGAATGTGATTGTCGTCGTCTTTCATAGATGTCCTTTCTCAAAGATGACCGTGCCCACGCGGGGCAAGGCACCTACATTTAATATATATTTACTTTATCATAACATAACTTTGCCGAAAAGCCAACCCATTTCCGCAGCGAAGCGTGAAGCGCACGCAGACGGAGAAAACGGGACTTGGCGATTTGATTTTCCTGTGTTAAAATGGCGAAAAAGGCAGAAAGGGGACGAGAAAATGGAGCTTAAGACGCAGGTCCATAATATTCCGCCGCTGTATGACGAAAAGTCGCGCGTGCTGATCCTGGGCTCGTTCCCGTCGGTCAAGTCAAGGGAGGCGGCGTTTTTCTACGCGCACCCGCAGAACCGCTTCTGGCCGACGCTCGCCGCTGTTCTGGGCGAGGAAACGCCGAAGACGGTCAAAGAGAAGAAAGCGATGGTTCTGCGCCGCGGCGTCGCCATGTGGGATACCATCGGCTCATGTGAGATCGTGGGATCGTCGGATGCGAGCATCACGAACGTTGTGCCGAACGATCTGTCCGTCATTTTGGATGCGGCGGACATTCAGGCCATCTTCTGCAACGGCGGCACGTCCTACGCCTGCTATAAAAAATACTGCCGCGCGAAGCTCGGGCGCGAGGCCGTCCAGCTTCCCTCCACCTCGCCGGCCAACGCCAGATGGACGAAGGAAAAGCTTGTCGAAGCGTGGGGCGCAGCGCTGAAACCGTATCTTTCTTGACGCGGCGTTGACAAAGAAAGGCAAATGGTTTATGATACAGGCTCAATCGATACAAGGAGTGTGAAACCATGGGCAAACTGGCAGCGCCGGTGCGCGCTGACAAGGAAATGATGTTTACGAATCGCCAGCTCGTCGCGCTGATGTGGCCGCTGCTGCTCGAGCAGCTTCTGGCCATTACAGTGGGTCTTGCCGACTCACTGATGGTTGCGACCGTCGGCGACGCGGCGATCAGCGCGGTGTCGCTCGTCGACTCGATCAGCAATCTGATGATCTACATTTTCTCGGCGATGGCGACCGGCGGCGCAGCCGTTGCGGGCCAGTACATCGGTCAAAGACAGAAGGAGGACGCCTGCAACGCGGGCCAGCAGCTCATCGCGCTGCTCGGCGCGGTGTCGATCTTCTTCGTGGCGCTGCTGTACCTCTTCCGCACGCAGATTTTGACCGTAATGTTCGGCCATATCGAGCCCGACGTCATGGCGGCGACGAACACTTATTATTTATATGTGATGGCATCCATTCCGGGCATCGCGCTCTACAACGGCGGCGCGGCGCTGTTCCGCACGATGGGCCACAGCGACGTGTCGCTCAAAGTTTCACTCCTGATGAACAGTATCAACGTGATCGGCAACGCCGTTTTGATCTTTGGCTTCGGTATGGACGTCGCGGGCGTCGCGATCCCGACGCTCGTGTCACGCACGGTCGCGGCGATCGTGATCCTCTCGCTACTTTTCAACCGCGACTTGATGCTGCACCTGTCCGATATCCGCGGCTTTCGTGTCGATATGCGCCTAATGAAGAACATCTTCTACATCGGCGTGCCAAGCGGCGTCGAAAACGGCATGTTCCAGCTGGGGCGTCTCGTGCTTTTCAGCCTGATTTCGACGTTCGGTACGGCATCGATGGTGGCGAACGCCATCGGCAACACCATCTCAAACTTCAACTGCTTTGCCGGTCAGGCCATCAACTTGGGCCTTGCCGCGGTCGTGAGCCAGTGCGTCGGCGCGGGCGAATTCGATCAGGCGCGCGCATACCTCAAAAAGATCGCCAAGTGGACGTACGGCATCATGGCGGCCGTCAACCTGACGATCATCGCATTGCTGCCACTCATCATGCGTGTCTACAACGTCTCACCAGAGGCGGAAAAGCTCGCCGTCACGGTCACGCTGATCCACGGCATCTCATCCATCTTCATCTGGGTACCGGCGTTTATGGTGCCGGGCTTCCTGCGTGCGGCGGGCGACGCGAAGTTCACGATGCTCGCCAGTATGCTGACGATGTGGGTCGTGCGCGTGCTGCTTGCGTATGTGCTGGGCAAATACATGGGCTACGGCGTCATCGGTGTGTGGTTCGCACACGCGATCGTGGACTGGACGGTGCGCGGCGCCATCTTCCTCCTGCGCTACCGCAGCGGCAAGTGGGAGACGATGGGAATCAAGACGTGATTATTTTTTAAGGATGCCGTTGGCATCCTTAAAAAATAGGGGATGCGCTCCGCTTCGTGGCTCGCCCCCCCGAGG
>JBBNGO010000070.1:0-13426 GCA_040095065.1 Hominicoprocola fusiformis | reverse complement strand
CTCTCGCTGATGGCGGGCGTGATGCCCGTGATGTGGAACCACGCCACACCCTCAAAAGCCTTGTCCCAGTCGATATCGCCAGGCTTGGCCAGCGCGATGGCAGACCACGCGCGGTCATAGACAACCTTGCTCGGGCGCTGGTTCGCGCCGCCCTCGAGATAGTAGATACCCATACGGCCCTCGCCGGTGACGATGCGCTTGGTATCCACATCGAAGCGGCGCAGCTCCGCCTTGCAGGCGTCCGCGATGGCGTTATCGGGCAGAACCGTCAGGAACGCCGCGTCCTCGCCGTAGTTGGCAAGGGAGACGGCAACGTTCGCCTCGCCGCCGCCGAAGGTCGCTTCGAGCATCGGGGACTGGAAGAAGCACTCCTGTCCGGGCGCCTTCAGGCGCAGCATGATCTCACCAAAAGTCAGAAATTTCATCGTTCGTTCCTCCCTTACTTCTGCAGCAGGTGGACGGCAAAGCCGCCGAATTCCTGCTTGAGATAGACCGCGACCATCTTCTCGCCCTTATACTTGGCGGTGGACTCATCGAGTGTAAAGCCGTTCTTGGCAAGCTCCGCCGCCGCGCGGGGGATGGAATTGGTTTTGACCGCAATGTGACCGTTCTTGCCGAGATAGGGGCTCTTCATGACCTCCACGCCGCTGCCAGCGAAGTTGGAGCTGTTGCCCTCCTTCACGCCGAAGCCGAAGGCCGCGTCGAGCGCGCGGCACACCGAGAGGGACTCCTCCGCGTCGCCGGCGTTCACGCCGACGTGCGCGATCTCAAAGCCGAGCGCGATCTTGCGCGCCTCCTTGCAGAGGCTCGTGATCTTGTCGAAGTTGTGCGCGGAGATGTCCGCCTTGGCGCACAGCCAGCTGCCGCCGACGGCATGGATGAACGGCGCGGAGATATACTCGGCAAGGTTCTTGTCGTTCACGCCGCCGGTGGGGATGAACTTGATGCCGCCGAAGGGGCCGGAGAGCGCCTTCATTGCGCTCAGGCCGCCGTAGACGTTCGCCGGGAAGAACTTCACGACCTTCAGGCCGTGGGACATCGCGGCCATGATCTCGGTCGGCGTGACGCAGCCCGGGGTGATGGCGACGTTGTTCTCCACGCACCAGCTCACGACCTCATCGCTGTAGCCGGGGGAAACGATGAACTTCGCACCGCAGGCGACGGCCTTCTTGCACTGCTCGAGTGTGATGACCGTGCCCGCGCCTACGAGCATATCGGGGCATTCCTTCGCGACGGCCGCGATGGAGTCGACTGCCGCCGCCGTACGGAACGTGATCTCCATCACGTCCACGCCGCCCGCGAGCAGCGCCTTTGCAGTGGGTACCGCGTCGGCCGCGTCGTCGAGCACGACGACGGGCACCACTGCCGCGTTATAGAGTCTTTCTAATATTTCCAAGTAAAAAACTTCCTTTCAATAGCCACCTTCAGCGGCCAAAGTCAGGTGGCAGAACACCGGTTTCCACCAACATATGAATCTTGATGCCAAGCATCAAGGTAAAGCCCGCCTCACTGTCCAAGATATCCTTTCCCAAAACCTGTGATATTTTATTTAGACGCGAGTAAAGTGTATTTTTGTGAATATACAATGCTGCGCATGTCGCAGAGGGTGAGGAATTGCTCTTCAAGTACGCCGTGAGAGTTGGGAAAAGATTTCCCCCATGCAGCTCATCATAGCGGAGAATGGGCACAATATTATCCGAATAGACCTGACAGAGCGGCGTCATATCCAGTTCATTCGACCGGTCAAAGAAAAAGCGCAGGATGCCAAGCTCGGAGAAAAATGTGGATTTACGGTCTACAGAAAGCTGTGAAACCTTCAGGGCCTTTGCCGCGTCAAAATAGCCATGACGCACCTGCTCGGTCGTCATGATGTCGCTCACACCGATCCCTTGATATTGCTCTTTGAAAAAGTTTCGGAACATCATCTCCAGAGCAGAAAAAATATTCCGCTTTGTATCCACGATCTGCTGCGGAAGAAAGAGAATAAACTGATTCTTCCGTTCGAACATGAAGAACGAAACCGTGCCGAGTGCGGCAAGCACCTGATCATAGAGATTATTGAACTGCTGACTCACCATCAGCTCATAAAGATTATCCTGGAAATTCTGCGGACTGTGCGCCACAATCAGCACGCAGTAGGCGTCTGCGATCGGCTTGTTCAGAAGGCCGTATTTCTGCATCAGCTTTCGAAAATCAGTCTGATCCGATTCAATCAGCTCGTCGAAGATAAAATCATAATAGCGGTTGACCGTCTGCGCGATCGCATCGGACTTAATGATCTCAAATTTCAATGTTGCGAGAATCTGCTGAACTTTCATTCCCATTTCACGCGGCAGCACTTCAAACGAGCAGTCCGGTGCGATAAACAGATAGCCATAATAGCCGTTCTTATGGGGAATCGGGAAAATGAAAATACGACAGTTTTGCTGACGGCAATAGTCGTTGTCATACAAATATCCGCCAATTTTTGAGTGGTTTAAGCCTGCGGCCAACTCGCTGCAATAATTTTCCGGCCGGACACGGAACCCCTTAAGAGCCAGATTCCAGTCGAATACATCCTCGACATACAGCGGCGTGACAATATGGTTCTGCGGCACCTTTTTTTCAGAGTGTAAATGAAAATCCGATGTTGTAAATGCTACCGGGCATTTGAGCAGGTCCTCCGAAACCCTGATCAAATTCGCCTCCTCGTTTTTATGGGCAAGCAGCTCGTTGGAAAGTGTCTCCATCGTATCCAGCGAAAGCGCAGCCAGTTTCTGAATGTCGCTGAAAACGTACTGATAGCATTCTTCAATCACCTTGGAGATCGAGCAGGTGTCCGGAATAGCAAATACCGGCAGCGGAAGCATACCGTTTCCCCCGCTGAGCAGTGTGTCGCTCTCGTAAACGACAAGCGCGCACTGCGCCTTTGCCAATACATTAAGCTGCTCCGACGTCAGTCTTCTCCGCGTATCGCGCGGGAAAAAAACCAATGCGTTGCGCAGGGCACTCTCTTTGTTTTTCTCCGGCTCATATACCACGATCGAATGAAGCACCATCTGTGCGGGCACAGGTGGAGAATTCTTTGACAGCGGAAGCATATGATTAACGACGAGCTCTTGAAGGAAAATATCCATGTGCACAACCCTTCCTTTTGAAATAGAATCCTTGCACATAGAATAGCGATATCTTCTGACATTTTCAAGAGGAGAGGCAAAAGTCGGTCGAATACGATGGTACTCGACCGGCTTTTCAGCGCATTGTTCTTCACACAGTCGGTACAAAGGATTTATTCAAGATTCCCTGCATCGTTACATGGGAACGGCACAGTTTTTCATATAAGGGCCACTGGTCCCGCACATCGGGCGCCACCGTCTCAAAATATGCTTTGACGGTGTCGCGCGCATAGTCATGCGCCACAAAGTGCGCCGGGTCATCCAGCAGCGCACGTACATCCTCCTGTGTTGCGTCTCGGTCAAGGAAAGCATAACCATTGAGAAAATCAAACGCCTGCTCACAATTCCATTTCCCGTCGTGCATATTGCGGGTGGCTTCCAGCTTTCCATAGCCGGAGATCTCACAGAAGCGGTGCCAAAGCGGCATCAGCTCCACCAAGCCTGTATCCAGGCCGGCCGGTTTGAAAATCAGCTCGCGTTCAAAATCAAGCTGCTGCTCCGTGGAATGCCCAAAGCACATGGAAATTGCATAGCGGGCGGAACCCTCCGTAAACGCGGAGGATGATGAGTACTGCGAAACAATGCCCATTTCGGGCCAGCAGGTATCGATCATGGTTTGCAGCCGCTTTTCAAAGAATGTCAGGTGTCCTGGCTCCATTTCATGTCCGATATAGTCCATCACGCGGTCAACAGTCCAGGGATAGAGAAGATTAAAGTTGCGTTCGTATTCAAGATGGTTGTAGTCATAGCCAAAGAGGATCGAGAGGAAGACCATGCTTTTGCTCGGCAGTTCACGTACTCGCACCCGCGGCATGCTGTTGCCGGTGATCTCCATGTTCTGCACGCTCAGGTCGTGGAACGCCTGCGTCGTTCCCTTCAGCACCGTGAGAAGGCTTTCCCGCGGGATGGCGATCTTCTCACGGAAGGCAAGCGCCTTTTCCCGTGCGCTCCCGCTGCCCGGAAGAGCAGCATCCAAATCCTCCATGATGGCATCAAAACGGCTGTAATCGTATGCCGGTGCCGTGAGGCCGTACAGCCCCTGCGACATCTGATCAAAGGACATTTTTTCTCCCAACAGCATCCGTGTGCGGACATTGAGATTATGTACATGCTCAATCAGATAATCGGTGCGCAGGAGCTCATCAGGACGTGCCTGTGCGCGGTAGCTCCGCAGATCGGATTCAAGCCGTGCCGATTCCACCGCAATATCGCCAAGCGACATACCGTGCTTCGCATCTGCAATTTCGTAATCTGGAATAATCTTATACTCACGGGAATAGCGCATATCCGTGCGCCGCCAGAACGGCCCTTCGGTGTACCACTCCAAATCCCACGGATCTTCTCTCGACTTACACAAAGTCATGTCGTGTAAACGCTGGGCGTAGGCGTTGAGAATTGCCTCAGTCATCATTTTGCCTCCTTCCGTTCGATTCGTTTTTCCGATGCTGCAGGCAATAGTCTGCGATCTCGCGGCCGGTGGCGATCCAAACGTCGCCTGCGTCCTGCATCGCTGCAAGCAGTCGCTCAAGCATGAAAATGCGTCCCTGCTCGCCGCTTGCCTGCGGATCAAGCTGAAGGTTTAGGAGTGTTCCGAACCGGCGCGCGCCCTCCAACTCTGTCATCCAATTCTCCAGCACCTGTTCCATATTCGCGGCCCTCGCCTGCCCGGGAGGAATGGGCGGATCAAACGTAAAGGTGAAATAAGGTAAATCATACAGCTCCCAATGGATCGGCAGCTCCATCAATTGCGCCCCTGCGCGGACATAAGGAACATCATCGTCGCACAAAGAGCTGGAATAGATAAAGCCAAGTTCCTTGACGATATGAAGCGTTTCTTCGGTGATTTCGCCCTCGGGCATACGGAAGCCGACCGGCTCATAGCCGGTTGCCACGGCAAGCGTTTCCTTCGCATGTGAAAGCACGCTACGCTGCTCTTCGGCGCTGAGATGGGCAAGATTCTCATGCTGGTCGCCGTGGCAGCCGATTTCGTGACCGCGCGCGGCAATTTCCGCCACCTGTTCGGGATAGCGCCGCGCCACCTCGCCGGGAATAAAGAAGGTCGCTTTGACGTCGGCCTGATCAAATGCATCGAGCAGATGCCGCAGTCCGAAGTTCATACCGGTTCGCCCAAGGCTGAGAATATCACCGGAATCCACATCAACATCGGGATAGTAAATGCGGCCGAAAAACTCCGCATCAAGGTTTACGCTGAGCATTGCCGCACAAACCTTGCCGTGCGGCCACACCAGTCTTTCAATCAGCATACGCCATTTCCCTCCTTTGCAGCAATAAAATAGCGGGCAATTTCCTCACAGGGAGCACACCAGACGTCTTTGTTCTCCGCAAGATACTCACAGAAGCGGCGGAACATCACCGCACGCCCCGGCGTTCCCGCGATCTGCGGGTGGAAGGCTGTCGAACCGGAGTTTCCGTAGCGTATAATGCCCTCAATCTCGTGTATCCAGTTACGATAGGCGTTTTCGTAGGGAGCGATACGCGGCATGCCCACAAGGACCTGTGGATAAGAATTGAGTACGGTTTGGACATAGTCATCCATCTGCTCGTCGCGGCAGGGAATATTGACCGCCTCGGTCGGCACACCTGCGATACGGTAGTAATCACAAGCCTCGCCGCTGATGCCGCAGCTGGAATACAGAAATCCGCCGTCGCTATACATCCAACGCTCGGTCTCAGGCAGCACAGCCCCCGTGGCACGAAAGCCGATAGCCTTTTTGCCCACATATTTCATGAATATACTCTGGCATAACTCGATACGTGCCCTTTGCTCTTCAAAGGTGGCGCCATACTCGCCGGTATGGTCAAGGCCATGATGGCCTATCTCATGCCCGTGCTTCAGAATCGTTTCTACCAGTTCGGGGTATTTCTGCACATTATTGGCCGGAATAAACCAGGTCGTCTTCAGGTCGAATTCGTCCAAAATCTCCAGTATCCGCAGCGCGCCTTTTTTCGTTCCGTATTGACCGATCGAAGGCCCCTTGATGTAGGCATTGCCATTAGGCAACGCCCGTGTTTTATTGATCCAAATCGTTTCACCGTCCAGGTCAAAACCAAGAGCAAATGCACTCTTTGCCCCATTTTTCCATTCCATGACGTTTTCTCTGTTCCTTTCTGCCATATTTTATACCAGCATACGCTTGCCGCCGTTTGGCGCTACAATCTGTCCGGTGACATAGCTCGCTGCCTCCGACACTAAAAAAAGCACTGTATTCGCAACATCCTCCGGCGTGCCGATTCGTCCAAGTGGTGTTTCGCGGATCTCCTGCTCGATCATCTCAGGCGTATCGGTCAAACGCATCGCCGGGGTATCCGTCGTTGCAACCGGAATGACATTGACGTTGACATTGTATGGCGCAGCTTCTCTGGCAACAGAGGTTGTAAAACCGATCAGGCCGGCCTTTGCCGTCGCATAATGCGCACAATAGTCGCCACCGCCGATGGCGTAGCCGGAACTGATATTAACAATCTTTCCAGATTTCTGACGCATCATATAGGGAAAGACCTCTCGCGTCATATAAAACGCGCCGTAAAGATTAAATCGAATATACTTATCCCAGGATGCATCGCTGATTTCCTCAAAGCGTACAGACGGTTCACCGCCGCCGACGTTGTTCACCAGAATGTCCACCCCGCCGAACAGGCGCACTGTTTCCGCCACCACGCGCTTAACATCCGCTATCTGGAAAATGTCCATGTGGCAGTATTCCGCAGTCCCACCCTCGTCACGTATTAATTGAAGACTTTTTTGACCCTTCTCATCATCGATATCACAAAGCATGACCTTCACTCCGTAGGATGCCAGCGCACGCGCAATACCAAACCCAATGCTCTGTGCAGAACCGGTCACGATTGCCGTCTTGCCTGCAATGCGAAGATAATCCTTCATCACATCTCGCCCCTTTCCGATCACATCCATGCGCCGCCGTTCGGACAGAGGACCTGCCCTGTCACATACTCCGCCGCTTCCGATACCAGATACACGATCGCCGCAGCCTGATCCTCCGGTGTACCGACTCGGTACCAAGGAATGCCCTTTGTCTCATCCTCCCATGAACGGTCAGGTAAATGCGCCATACGGGTATCCGTCAGGCCGGTTCCGAGAGCATTGACATTGATGCGGTACGGAGCAAGCTCCTGCGAGAGCTCCTTAGCAAGTCCAAGCAGTCCGGCCTTTGCCGCCGCGTAGTGCGGATCCGAAAAGTCATACCCAAAGGCTGCGCCGGAACTGACCATACAGATCTTGCCATGTTTCTTTCTTGTCATATACGGCAGCACCTCATTTGTGAACATATAGGCGCTTGTCAGATTTGTGTTGATGAGTCGGTTCCACTCCGGGTATGTCATCTGGTCGAAGCGCACTCCTCCCCCGCAGCTGGCTGCGTTGTTGACAAGGATATCAACATCGCCGAAGGCTTCCACCGTTTTGGCGATCGTCGCCTGAATATCCTCCAGCTTTGTTACGTCGCAAGGACTGAACACAGCATTTCCGCCGCGTGCAAGAATTTCCTCCGTCACACGGCGGGCGCTGTCTTCCTCAAGATCGCATACCATAACATTTGCTCCGAGATCGGCAAGCATAATTGCCGTTGCTCTGCCGATACCGTTGCCTGATCCGGTTACGATAGCGGTCTGTCCGCTCAAGCGGAAATAATCAAACTGCGCCTTTTGCACTCGCTCTGTCATCTTTGTTCTTCCTCCCCCGGCAAACTGCCGATTTCTTCATGTGGTTTATTTCTTTTTCCCCAAATACGAGGCGATGATTTCCTCATCAGCGGCAAGCTCTGCCCCCGTTCCGCGCTTAACGACGCGCCCGCGCTCCAAAACACAGGCGTGGTCTGCGATAGCAAGCGCTTTGCGCGCATTCTGCTCAACCAGCAGTACGGCAATGCCCTCCTGATTGATATTTTTGATGATCGACATAATATCGTTTACGATCAGGGGCGCAAGGCCAAGAGACGGTTCATCGAGCAGCAGGACCTTTGGTTCGCTCATCAGTCCTCTGGCGATTGCCAGCATTTGCTGTTCCCCGCCGGACATGGTTCCGGCCCGCTGTTCCTTTCTCTCATCCAGCCGCGGAAACATTTCATAGGCGCGCTTGAGGCCCGGTGCGCGATCCTTGACCGTATAGCCGCCGAGGAGCAGATTTTCCTCAACAGTCAGATTTGGAAATATCCATCGGCCCTCGGGGACCAGCGAAATTCCCTGCTGCACCACCTTATAGGGTGCCGGTTCAAGCTCCGCGCCATTGCATAGAATATGTCCGCTCTGCGGTTTGAGCAGACCGGCAATGCACTTCATGAGAGACGACTTTCCGGCACCGTTGGATCCGACAACAGCCATGATCTCTCCCTTTTTAATCTCAAGGCTCACATCTCGGATAGCCTGGATCTTGCCATAGGAAAAGCTCAGATTTTCCAACTTCAGCATTATTCGTCCACCCCCAGATAGGCTGCAATCACTTCCGGATTGCTTTGGATCTCGCTCGGTTCTCCGTCTGCAAGCAGTGTGCCAAAGTTTAAAACGCTGACACGGTCGCAGATACTCATAATAACGTCCATATGATGGTCGATGATCACAATGGTAAGATCGCGGGAATCGCGAATATTTCGAATAAACGCAGAAAGCTGGACAGATTCTTCTTCGTTCATGCCCGCTGCCGGCTCGTCAAGCAGCAGCACCTTCGGATGCGTTGCAAGCGCACGTGCAATTTCAAGCTTGCGCTGCATACCGTATGGCAGATTGCTGGCCTTCTGTCCGCTTTGAGTCGTCAGTTCCATTTCCTCGAGCAGTGCATCGCACTCAGCGCGCGCCGCTTTCTCCTGCCTGCGGCAGTTCGGCGTGCGCAGGAAGCCGTCAAACAAGCTGTATGTAATATTCTTCTGGCATGCTGTAAGCAGATTGTCGTAAACGCTCAAGTCTCCAAAGAGGCGGATATTCTGGAACGTACGCGCAATTCCCTTCTGGGCAATAATATGCGTGGGCAGTCCGTTGATCTTTTCCCCATCAAAGACGATCTCGCCCTCGGTGGTATCGTACACGCCGGTAATCATATTGAACAGTGTTGTCTTTCCGGCTCCGTTGGGACCGACAACGCCGTAGATGCTGCCCTGCGGCACGTGAATCGAAATGTTATTTGACGCGGTGATACCGCCGAAGCGTTTGACCACATTCCGGAGGTCAAGGATTGTATTTTGCTGGTCCATCATTCACCGCTCCTTTCGACCGCCACGCAGTTTTCTGAACATTTCCCTGCTGCCGGCAATGGAAAATTCTTTGGTTCCCATCAGTCCGGACGGCTTGAAGATAATGACAAGCACCACAAGCAGGCCGTAGAAGACCATGCGCCATTCCTGCACGGAACCGAAGCGCAAAAGCTCCGGCAGCGGTACAAGGATCATTGCGGCGATGATCGTTCCCGTCAGGCTGCCGCAGCCGCCAAGAATGACCGTCATGACCAATTCATCCGATTTCACCATCGTGAACATAGAGGGGCTGAGGTAGTGCATATAGTGCGCCAGCAAAGCGCCCGAAAGGCCGCACAGCGCGCAGCTGACACCCATTGCCAGCAATTTGTAATTCGCTACATTTGCACCGATTGAAGCTGTAGCAAGTTCCTCTTCACGAACAGCTATGCAGTTGCGGCCCTGCTTGGAATTGAGAAAGTTCCGCAGCAGCCAGACGATCACAACCAGCAGCACCAGCACAATAGGAAAGGTCGTGCCACCGGGCACGTCCGTCATACCGCGGGCGCCGCCCGTAATATCCGGAAGATTTTCAATGATGAGCTTTGTTACCTCACCGATACCGAGCGTCGCAATCACGAAGTAGTCGCCCTGCAGCTTCAGGGTGGGTGTACCGATCAGCAGGCCAATAGCCAGTGCCGCCAGCATTCCTGCGATAATGCCGACCACAAGGGGAACGCCAAGATTCTTGGTCAGCAGTGCAGACGTATACGCGCCAATCGCCATAAAGCCTGCGTGTCCCATAGAAAAAAGTCCTGTAAAGCCGGTCAGGATAGACATACCGAGCATTGCGATCATATAAATGCCTGTGAGCGTTGCAACACCTGTCCAATAACTCATAATTAATGTCCTCCTTTAGGCTTTGTCGCCGGTGGCTTTGCCCATCAAACCGGAGGGCCGGATAAATAGGATCAGCACCAGCAGCAAATAGGCAAATACGTCGCGAAGGGAAGATGAGAGATATCCTGAAATCATCGTCTCACCCACGCCGAGCAGGAGCGCGCCCAGCACAGCACCGGGAATACTGCCAAGGCCGCCGACAACCGAACTGATAAACGCTTTATTGGTCATTGCGCTGCCCAGTGCGGGGTATGCAGTATATTTTGCACCGAGCAGTGCGCCGGCCAGACCTGCCAGAGATCCCGCGATCAGAAATACAACTAAAATCAGCTGTTGTACGTTGACGCCCATCAAAGAGGTCGCATCCAAATCAAAGGAAGCACCACGGATGGCGAGGCCAGCCCTGCTCTTTTGAATGAATAGTTCCACAAGGATCAAAGCCAGCACGCTGACCGCAAAAATAATAAGATCGACCTGTCCGACCGTTGCGCTGAACACATTCACAGATTCCGTGGAGAAATTCTCAGGATAAACGCGGAAACGACTCGTAAATGCAATGATAATCAGGTTTTCGCACATTGTGGAAATGCCAAGGCCGGTAATGAGAAGATAAATCCTTTTCGCTTTCTTCTTCAGCAGTGGCCTGTATCCCAGCAGTTCAATAAGCATGGCAACAACACCGGAAACAATGACGGCGAAAAATATTCCCAAGTACAGGTTTCCAACTATATAGGACATGAAATAAAAGGCGCTGAAAGCCGCAATCGTTACCGTAATGCTGTGGGCAAAGTTCGTAAAATTCAGCAGACTGTAAATTAATGAGTATCCGACAGCCATCAACGCGTAGATGCTGCCGATGGAAAGGCCGTTTACAAGTTGTTGGAAAAACATCCGCATGGCTCCTTTTTTAAATTTCCGGGTACTGCCTCAGGCAGTACCCGGAGCAAAACACTATTCTCTTGTCGCTTACGCGATGAAATCAGTCGTTGAGAGAATACTCGTCGATTTTGACAAACTCATCGCCCTGAACCTGATAGATGGTAGAGTTTCTCAGAGGATTATGCGTTTCGGGATCAATACTGATCACACTTGTCAGACAGGGAACCTCAGTAGCATTTTCCATCGCCTCACGGATTTTCTCCGGCGTAGCTTCACCAGCCTTTTCGATGGACCACTTCAGAAGGTCAAAGCAATCGTGGGCGAGATAAGAGTCCGTACCGGCGCCATCCGGATCAAGATCCCATCTTTCCTTGAACGCCTCTTTGAAGCTCTGAAGCTCTGGGGCATTCACGTCCATTGCACCGGGGAACACACTTCCCTGCACCTCATCACCGGCGATTTCAAAGAGGTCGCGCATATTCCACGCATCCACACCGAGGAAAGGAACTTCGATTCCCATCGAACGCGCCTGCTTGGTAATCAGACCGACTTCCTTATAGTTTGCCGGGACCATCAGCGCATCATAGTCTCCAAACTCTTTGATTTTGGAAAGCTGCGCACGGAAGTCCACGTCGCCGGTTTTATACGCTTCGCAGATCGTAACCTTACCGCCCTTAGCCTCTAACGCATCCGTAAAGTTATTGGTAATGCCAAGGGAGTACTCGCTCGTGATCTCATAAAGGATCGCGACCTTTTTGTAGCCGAGCTTGTCCACGGCATAGCCTGCCATGATATCGCCCAGCTGAGGGTCAGACAGACAGATGCGGAAAGCGTTCTCGCGCACGGAGCCGTCTTCCTCGCGCTGCGTCACCTTGTAGTTCGTGCCGCAGGTCGTAATGTGCGGAATACCGTATTCCTTACATACCTCGTCCAGCGCAATCGCCGTGGTGGAAGCATCCGGACCGATGAATGCAACAACGCCGTCGTTTTGAATTGCCTTGCGCGCGGCGTTGGTCGTCTCGACTGCATCGTCGCGATTGTCATAAATTTTCAGCTCAAGCTGTTTGCCGAGCAGACCGCCGTTTTCGTTCGTTTCTTCAACGAGCATCTGCACCGTATCCGATTCAACAATGCCATAAATGGCAGATCCTCCGGTCAGCGGCCCGATGTAAGCAATTACGATTTTGTCCTCATTCCCTGTCTTGCCGCCGCACGCACTCAGTGCTAAGACTAGCACTAAGGACAGCATCAAGGCAATACCCTGTTTCAGATACTTACGCATAGCTTGTGTTCCTTCTTTCTTTCGTTTTTCCATCACGGTGAATATGACGAGTCGTCTGTAAAACATTCCACTGTGATGCTTTCATTCTTATTTCGAATGCTTGTGTTTTATTATAATCATAACTTGCTTTATTGCAATTGTGTAAACATCTGTTTATTGCGCCCCAATATTGTGCTTTCGTCTATATTGCTGATTACCCGTTCGCTTTATCCGCTTTTTTTGGCACAAATAACCCATTCATGCTCCTTTAGCCGGAAACCGCCGCTATAACTGAAATTGTTATAGTTGCTTTCAGTGTTTGAATCAAGATAGGCCCTGTCAATGGCCTTCTTTTATTCTACAAAAGATTCTTTGGAGGATAAGCTGACTGAACATTCTGTTATAATCTCCAACGCAGATTGCCTAGCGCTGCTCCGCAAGCGCGGTTACATCTTCAAGGACGCATTGGCTGCTGAGTCAGGCTGATGCCGTATCCCATACTATTTTCTGCCATAGAAACTGTGGTTGTGTTTTTGCACCCTTTTGGGGATGTCTGTAATTCTTGTGTTGTTTCAAACTTCCCCTTGACAATTATTGGGTTGGACTTTATTAGTAGGCGAAAGCTTAATCTCGCGGCTTTCCGGTGAGGTTCACACCGTAAGTGTGGCCTCAGGCATTCATGGACCCCGTAGGGCATTATGACCACCCTGTACGCAGGAAGTTCCATGAAGGTCGACAGTTTTTGGCGCTGTACCGGCAGCGCGGGTGTGTACCCTTCCGTTGAAAGCGGAAAGGACACAAAATGAACGACTATGTCGTTATTATCTATAACGGTGAGCAAGTATCAGTGCCAAAGGAGGTCGCGGACTTCCTTGAGCAGGATCGGAAACGGCAGCAGGCGCAGGAGAAGCAGGACGCAAGGCGCCTGAGTAAAAGTGAGTTTGAAACGGTGCCGTCCGGTTCGGATTGCGTCAGGCGTCCCGTGGAGGATGCGGCGCTCAGGAACCTCCAGCTTGAAAATCTGCGGGGAG
>JBBNGO010000006.1:0-80344 GCA_040095065.1 Hominicoprocola fusiformis | reverse complement strand
ACCGCCGCGTCGATCACTTCCGTATGGCCCTTGGCAGGAACAACATTCTGCTTAACCAGAACTTCATTGCAGACAGAGCAGTGCTTACCTTCGGTCAGGCCGGTTTCCGTGCAGGTGGGTTCAACCGCTGCGTCGATTACTTCCGTATGACCCTTGGCCGGTACGTCCTCGGTATAGCTATCACCGCATTTGGTGCAAGTATATGTTGCTGTACCAGCTTCGGTGCAAGTCGCGGTACTGCTGGTTAACACATAATTATGATTGCAAACGCTCAGTGGCAGGTCAACTCTTTGGAGAATTGCATAGGGGTAAGCGCGGGTGTTATCCCATGTCCAAACAGAGTTAAAGTTATAGCCTGTATAAAAGTTCTGATCTTTAAGCTGGCTTTCAGAACATTCAGCACCACCGTTGTTCTTGGTAAATTCAGAAATTTTTGAATTTACATCGGGGTTAATGCCCGAAAGATATAAACACCCTTCAGGCGCGGGCATATAATAAACTTTCCATTCATAACTCAAATATCCCAGAATATCGCCGCTATAGCCTTTGGGATTCTGCTGTGTAACTTTTCCAACGTTATAGCAGTTTTTCAATCCCATACATGTGTTCTGCGGATCAGGATGAGAATGGGTATCACTATAGCTGCTACACCGCGTAAAGCTACCTGCAATTCCGCCGCATCCGTAACCGCTGGTAGTCAATATTTCGCCAGTGTTATAGCAGTCGTGAATAAAGGCCGAATTCTGTTCATAATAGATTTTTTCGTCATCCTCATCCTCGTGCCAGATTATTTTGCAGTTTTTGGCGTAAGCACGACCTACAATTCCGCCAACATAGGTTCTTCCGGTTATTGTGCCAGTGTTAACACATTCTCTGATGGTTGTTCCCCTCTGATGTCCGCAAATACCACCTGCCTCGCTTCCGAAAACGCTCGCTGTATTCAAGCATCCAGTAATAGAGGGAGTATCATCTACATTTTCAAGACTGTTGTATAAAATAAAGCCTGCAATACCACCAACATAATATCCGCCATTATTACCGATGCTCCCATAATTCGCGCAGTCTAAAATTTTGCCCTTTTCACTCACATAACCGGCAAGACCGCCAACATAGGCACCGCCGCTATGTGAAGAATCGACGGTACAATAGTTTTGGCAGTTCTCAATCGTACCGCCTCTCAGTCTGCCTGCGATTGCCGCCGTATACAGCGAAGTAGATGCAACTGTACCATAAACAGACAGATTTTTCACCGTGCCTCTGCAGGTTGCAATCATGGCAGCATATTCAGAAGTGCTGGATGTAATATTCAGATTGATAATCTTATGACCATTTCCATCAAGCACACCGGCAAATTCACTGATGATCGGAAATTCTCGGCCTTCAAGATCAATATCGTTTGTCAAAACATAGTATTTATTTTCACAGTGCTGAGTAAAGTAATAAAATTGTGCAGTGTTTGCGATCTGATAGGGATTTGCTTCGGTACCATCACCGACAGAGAATTCTTCGGGGGTGTAGTCATCCCATGCATCAGAATCCGCAAACGCGGTTGTGGATATCATACTCAGGCTCAACATAAGTGCCAGCAACAGAGCAAGCCATTTTCCATTCTTCATGTTATATCACTCTCTTCTGTTTTTCTTGTCAGGTTCTCCACTGTGATTCGAATATTCTGGGGAACGCCTTTCATTTTCACGTACTTTGCCACCGTTGAAGCGCTACGGCCCAACTTCCGTCCAACAGCGGCATAAGTACCGAGCTTGGCGTACAGGTGGTGCATTTCAACGATTTCCTCCGGCGTGACCCTTGTTTGCTTTGCCATTATTTCCGAGTGGGTGCTTTCCCCGTGACAAGGCACTTGTCAGAGTTATTCATTCTTTCGCTTGCATTATCCGTCCTTTTTAGACTTTTTATAAAAAATAATATATAATATATATAGAAAGTGAGAGAAATCTCAACTTTATAATAAAAATTAAACGAAAGGAGCTGACTTATGAGCAGCCTTGAAGTAAGCGCAAATTCTTTTCTTCGTGCGCTAACGATTTATGTAGACACTCCCAGCAGCGACACAAAATTTCAGTTGCAGTGCCGTGCAAGTGACTTTGTCAGAGCGGTTATTGAGCATGAGAACACCATGGAGCAGCGCGTCACGGATAACGTGCTGAAAGCCCTATCTGTCCAATTTGAAACAGGCGACGCCATCAAGCAAATTGACGGTCTAAAGAGCGCCCTTGACCGTTTGGGGGAGTAACGCCGTGCCGAATACTGTACCCAATCAAAGAGTTGTCGCCATTCACCGCGAACACGCCTCGTCGGACTTCCTCGGCATCAAAAATGAGCATTGGCAAGCGGCGGCACGCGATCTTGGAGCACACGCGCTTATGTTGTACCTTTATCTTGCGTCCAATAGGGACGGATACACATTGGCGTTATCTCCCGCTGCTATCCGTCGGGCGGTTGGAATGGCGGCATCCACCTACCGCGACCAATTTTTGAAGCTCGTTGACAAAGGTTATCTTGTTCAGCGCGGCAGCGGCAATACTTATGATTTCTATGAAACGCCGCAGCGGGAGACGCGTTTACACAATGAGAATACGCCTGTCGGCTTTGACTTTACGGCAGCCGTCCAGAAGCAAACGCAAGCCGTTCAAAAGGAAGCGCCCGAGGATATAGAAATAAATATAAATAATACAAATATAAAAAATACGGGCGTGGAGAAACAAGTTTCTCCACCGCCATCTGAATTTTATTTTTAAGGAGAAAAGAGTATGACCAGGAGTAAGAAGATGACCATTGAGGAAATGGTCAATTGTTTCCGCATTATGTTCAGTTAGGCAGTTGCAGAGCGTTCCCAAGACTACGGTGTTGTGATGGAAGAAGCGTATAACCTTTGGGCGTTGCTGTACTATGACCTTGGTATCAGATATCCGCAGGATGATATCGCACAGGCAAGCAACAATGAACCTTTCGTTTTTTGAGCAGCGGATTTATCAATCCTTAAAGCGCAAAGGGTTAGCACCGCAATTCGAGCGCGCGGGCATTTACGCTATCCTGTTGGACGGAAGGATTGTCTACATCGGGAAAAGCGTCAATATGCTCGCGCGCATGGCGCAGCACTACGCATAGCTTTCCCGTCCAAAAGCACACAAATATGAAATACTGGCGGAAGCCTCGCGGCGCGGTCATCGCATACGCTTTTGCGTTCTGTATGCCGCTCACAGCACGACGCCCGCCGCGATTGAAGAAGAGATAGGAGAAAAAGAGGGCGAGTTCATCCGCCGCCATCTCCCGCCGCTCAATTATCAGATTCCAAAGGCGGAAAACTGGCGATAGTTCACCACCAATCCCGCCGCACTCACATTACAATAGAAGAAATTGTGAAGAATTATAAATAAATTTAAAGGAGAAATCACAATGAATGTGTTTGAATTAAAGAAGCATCAGATTAGAATTTTAAAGGGTATGTACCTGTCTGAAATGCAGCCCGATATTTCATGGGGCGAACTTGCCAATGCAGACAAAATCGTGTCAGACAAAGAAATCTATGAGCACTATGCGAATACTGACTTCTGCGACGAAGATTTCGAGGTAGGAATGTAAACAATCGGGAGAGCTGCATAAAATGCGGCTCTCCCTTTGCTATTGCGCTATCAGCGGGCAATTCGAATCAATCCAAAAGCATACTGTTTCAATAATGATGAAAATGAAACTAAAAGGAGATACCCCTATGAACGTAGATATGACAAACCTTTACAGATCACGCGGAATGATACCCAATCGCTATTGGTATCAACTGAACGGGCAATCCGCACAGGCAAATTGGTTGGAGCAACGCGAGGCGATATATTCCCGCATTCAGGAGCAGGAAGAAGAGGTCGTCCCCCAGATCATCTTTACAAGCGAGGTGAAGATCAAGTGAGGATTGACGCAGACAGCAAACGCAAGAAGAAAAAGGAGCGGGAGCAATCCGTAATGGAGGCAGAGATGTTTCGCTTCATCGAGAAAACGATGTAGGCGACGGTTGATGAATCTCTCAAAAAGATATTCAAGGATTGGAAATAAGCAAAGCGGTTTTTAAGTCAAACACTTAACAGCGAATAGAAGAAGAAAAAGGCTGTTAAATGTGCGACTTAAAAACCGCTTTTTTCGTTTCTGCCGATGGGCGGGGAAAAGTGCTCCGCCCGCAGACAGACACAAAAACCGTCTTCCGGTATGAAAGAGCCATTTCGCGGGAGTGTCGCCCACGCCTTTTTGTAAAAGAGTCTTTGTGTTTGGCCTCTCCCGAAATATAGCCCCCGTCATTCCGCGTCTTTCACAAACTCCATGAGATCGGCGGGCTGGCAGTCCAGCACATCGCAAATCTTATCTAATGCCTCTACTGGAAGGTGCTTGACCGAGCCTGTGCAGATTGCGGACACCGTGGGCGGCCTGATACCCGTCCGCTCCGCTAATTCCTTCTGTGTCATGTCCCGCATGGCAAGCATGACCTTGACCTTGAATTTTATCATTGCGCGCCTCCTTTTCCACGCATACATCATACTACGAAAAGCGTAGTATGTCAATACGAAAACAGAAAATATTTTCCGGTTTCCGTAAAAATAATTACGAAAATAGTGTTGACAAATTACGAATTTCGTAGTATTATATAAGCAGATCGAGAGAGCAAGCCAAGGCGGACGAAGTAAGCGAGAGCTGAACCAAGAACGCAAGATCAGAGTGGGAACGGATAAGAGAGAATGAGATTGCCAAAGGCATAGATGTTTAAGGCCACCCACCGCTTGTAAAATTACAATCCAAAAGGAGACAAACACCATGAGCAAGAACGAAATGATTTCCCTGATTGAGACGATGAACAACTACGACGATCTTGCCTCCAAGGCAAAAGCCAAGGCCGACGCTATCCGCGAGGCCATCAAAGAAGAAATGGTACGTCAGAATACGGAGGAACTGAGCGCGGGGGCGTACATCGTCCGCTACACAAGCATCATTTCCAATCGTTTTGACAGCACCACCTTCAAGCGGCTCTATGCCGATCTCTACAAGGATTTCACAAAGCCCGTCAGCTCCCGCCGCTTCTCTGTTTCCTGCTGAAAGAAATTATATATTGGACTATTAGAGAGAACGGGGAATCCGCTTTTGTGCGGATTCCCCGTTCTCCTGCTTTATGTGGTTTTGTTGACTACCCTTTGAATTTCAGAGATTAAATGCGGCGGCGTACTTTTCCGTTGCGGACTTCATCTGCTGCAAGTCAGACTTTACGTAGAAATTCAGCGTTGTACTTGCATCTGCGTGACCTAAAATCTCCTGTACGCTTTTAATGTCTGCACCTTGGGAAAGCAACAGCGTTGCGCAGGAGTGCCGCAGATCATGGGGCGAGAGGTCTGGAAAACCATTATTCTTCATAAAACGCTTGACGCGTCTTGTCACTGAATCTGGATTGCGAGGCTCGTACAGACTGTTTTCAGAGGGAAAGATGAACGCGCCGCGCAAATGGGTGTCGGGGTGTTTACTGCTTGTCTGTTTTTTGAGGGTTTGAAGCAGCTGTAAAGTGCTTGGCATGATAGGGATAGTTCTCATACTGTTGGATGTTTTAGGAGTGCTGACGATAGTACCGCTTTCTGGGGTGTAGGTCACATTTCTGCAAATGGTAATGGTGCCTGCTTTTTCGTCAAGGTCACTCCACTTTAGTCCGATGCACTCACCGCGGCGGACTCCTGTTGTCATCATCAGATGGAGCATACAGCGGAAATCAAGGGGACAGGCGTCCAACAGTTGAAAGAATTTTGCGGCCTGCTCTTTATTCATTGCCTCTACTGGCTTGCGTTCTCTGCGGGGCGCGTCGACTTTGCTCATGGGATTTTTTGAAATCAATTCCAATCGTTCCGCGTAAGCAAACATCATGTTTAACACCCTGTAATGGTGGTGAAGCGTTTCAGCGGATAGTGGTTTTCCAGCTTTACTTTTGAAGTCGTTGCGGAGATAGATTAGATACTTTTGGATGCAGGCTGGACTAATATTCTGCAAAATTGTTCCCGCGAAATACTCTTTGATATTCTGCGAGACATACTCATAGTAAGCAATGGTAGAGGGCTTGTTATCTCCTCCGCGGATTTGCAGCGGCAACCATGTGTTTTCAATGAAACTGACAAAATCGTCTTTGCGCTTTTCGGGCGGAAGCTGATATACAAGCCCTTGTTCAATCGCATTTTGCTCTTTTTGGTATTCGGCGCGCGCTTCCTGCTCCCACTCTTCCGCTGCGTGTTCTGCTGCTCTCTTGGCCTTGGCGGGGGTCAATCCCTCTGGGGGCATCCATGTTGTGTACTTCCGCACTTGCTTGCCCCGAGCATCACGTTCTAAACAAACTGTGAAGCGGTACGATACTGTTTTCCCGTTCTTCTTGTTCTCTCTGATGTTTGCCATTTCAAAACACTCCTTACGCAGCTGTTTTGCGGCTTTGAGACAAGTTGTGCGCTTTTTTGTGCGCTTTTTGTTGTGCGACTTCTGAAAAGTTCTCTGAAAAATACAAAAAAGTCTTGAATTCCATTGGAATTCAAGACTTTTTGTGGTGGAGACTGCTGGACTCGAACCAGTGACCTCCTGCGTGTGAAGCAGGCGCTCTAACCAGCTGAGCTAAGCCTCCAAGTTGGTGACCCGTACGGGATTCGAACCCATGTTACAGCCGTGAAAGGGCCGTGTCTTAACCACTTGACCAACGGGCCATATGAGACACGGGATGCTTTCGCATCCCGTGCATCTGGTAGCGGCACCTGGATTTGAACCGGGGACACTGCGGGTATGAACCGCATGCTCTAGCCAGCTGAGCTATGCCGCCAAATATTCCTGCTCGACAGGACAGAAATTACTATACCAAATAAGAAGGCCTTTTGTCAATAGTTTGTCCGAAAATTTTTGCGATTTTCCAAAATCGGGGAGAGGGGCGTGCCCTCTCCCCCGTCTTTCATCAGCGAACGACGTTTTTTCCCTCCGACCAGACGGAGACGATGTTGTGCCGGTGCATCATGTAGATCATGCGCTCGAAGCGCTCGCGCACCGAGAGCGGATGCGCGGCCTCGGTGAAGTCGGAATCGTCGACGACAATGGCGTGGAGATAGTCGCCGGGGACAAAGCCGCCGTGCCCGCCGAAATACTCATGCCCCGCGCTGGAGCCGAGGTAGTAGCCCTCCTCGACGGTCAGAAATTCGTCCTTCCCGTCGGTCTGCATGTGGCGGAACTTCGACGCGCGGATGGACATGGTGATGACCTTGTTCATCGCCAGCAGCGCGCCGCCCGCGATGTCGGACCCGAGCGTGACGAGGTTGCCCTCGCGCAGCAGCGTCCGCACGGGCGCGACGCCCGAGCAGATGTTGATATTCGACCCCGCGCAGTGCGCCGTGACGACGCCGTGCTCGCGCATGGCCTCGCGCTCGCGCTCGTCGGAGTGGACGCAGTGCGCCATGACGGTGTGATCCTTCCACAGCCCTGCGCGGTCGTAGCTCTCCCAATATTGCGCGCAGTCGGGGCAGAGCTCTTTGACCCACGCGATCTCACCCTTATTTTCAGACAGGTGCGATTGGACGTACAGCCCGCGCTCCGCGGCGAGCTTGCCGAGCCAGCTCATCAGCTCGTCGGTGCACGATGGGGTGAAGCGCGGCGTCAGGATGGGCTTGACGGTCTTAAAGCGCCCGCACGCGTCCAGCCAGCGCAGCGTTTCGCGCTTGGACTGCTCGGTCGTCTCCTGAAGCTCGGGGCTGCCGTTGCGGTCCATGTTGACCTTGCCGACATAGCCCGTGACGCCCGCCTTTTCGAGCTCTTCCATCAAAATGAGCGTCGCGTCCGTGTGGAGGGACGAGAACATGCAAACGCGCGTCGTGCCGCTCGTGATGAGGTCGCTCGCGAGCTTTTTGTAAATGCGGCGGGCGTAGTCGCTGTCTTCAAAGCGCGCCTCGGTCTTGAACGTGTAGGTGTTGAGCCAGTCGATCAGCGGCAGGTCCATGCCCATGCCGAGCATGGGGTACTGCGGCGCGTGCAGGTGCATGTCGACAAAAGACGGCATGATGAGGCTATCACCGTAGTCGATGACCTCTGCGTCGGCGCTTTGCGGTGCGGCCTTTTCAACGCTTTGGATGCTGCCGTCGTCATGCAGGACGAGGCAGCCGTGCTCGACGATCTCGAGCTTGCCGAGCGCCGGTGCGGAAACGAGATTGCCCTTGAGGATCTTCATATCAGTCACTCCTGTTTTAGCTTTGTGCAAAAGAAAAAGCGCCCCGCCCGGGGACCTCTCCCCCGGCTGAGCACCCATAGCAGAGCCTTTCGGCGGCTCCGTAGAAACTTTCGCGCCATGTAAGCGAAACTATATGAGTTTTTCTCCGCTGCCATCACCATACCACGCAAAAGCGAAAATTGCAAGCGAAAAGCGGCGGGCGTACTATGTCATATCGGCGCAAGTGCGCACATAGGATTGTCCCAAGAGGTGAATCACGATGCAAAAGAAACGGACAGGACGGATGCTGTGCTCACTCGCACTCTCGGCGGTGACGCTCTGGGGCGTGAGTGTCACGGCGCCGGCGAAGGACGCGCGCGATGCGCTCCGCTCGCTCAAGGACGAAACGCTGGGCGTGATGCTGCTGCGCTACGAGCGCGGCGACGGCGGGGAGGACTTTCTCAGCCTGCGAACGTCGCTCGCGCTGCATGCGACGCCGCTTCTGCGCGAGGGCGAGGAAAACATCGCGCAGGCGTGGTCGACAGAACTCGAGCAAAAACCCGACGACAGCAGCGGCGAAACGGGCGACGCGCAGGACAGCGAGGGCACGGTGCTCACGCAGGAGGAGACGCCGGACGAGATCGCCGTGACGGAAAACGGCTCGCCCGCCCGCACGCTCAAGGCGTCCGACCCCTCGGGCTATACGGTATTCGGCAATGTGTACATCAACAACGGCTCGGATGCCGCGCTCGACGCCTCGATGCTCTCGGGCGATTATGCAGCAAAGCTCGGTGCGGAGGGGCCGCAGGTGCTCATCATCCACACCCACGGCTCGGAGAGCTACACCATGCCGCCGGGGCAGGAATACGACGTGTCCGACACGTTCCGCACGCTGGACACGAACTGCAATATGATCCGCATCGGCGACGAAATGGCGCAGGTGATGACCGACGCGGGCATCAGCGTCGTGCACGACCGCTCGCTCTACGACTATCCGAGCTATTCGGGCGCGTACAACCGCTCGCTCGCGTCGATCGAGAGCTACTTGCAAAAGTACCCCTCGATCTCGTTCGTGCTCGATGTGCACCGCGACGCGGTGCAGGACGCGAACGGCCAGCAGTTCAAGCTGCTGTGCGGCGAAGATAAAAACGCCGCACAGCTCGAATTCGTCATCGGGTCGAACGGCGGAGGTCTGAGTCACGATCTCTGGCGCGAGAACTTAAAGCTCGCCTGCGCCGTGCAGGAAACCCTGTACAAAGACTATCCGACCCTCATGCGCCCCGTCACCGTGCGCAACTCCCGCTACAACCAGCACATGACGACGGGCTCGCTTCTCGTCGAGGTCGGCACGGCGGGCAATTCGCTCGAAGAAGCCGTCAACGCCGCGCGGCTTTTTGCCGCGGGCTTTGCCAAAACGATACAAAACGGGACGTAACGGCGCTCCCGCCGCCAAAATAGACGGAAAGAGGCAAAAAAAGCACAAATTCTTGTCAAAGTTGCCGTGTTGCATTCTGCACAAAAATCCTGTTAAATGGAAGTTACCATTTCAATCGAAAAATTTCGTCAGAAATTATTTTTTCATTTTTCAGGAGGGGTAATTCCATGGAGCTTCTTCAGGAGCGCATCCGCCGCGAGGGCAGAGTCCTGCCCGGCAACATCGTCAAGGTCGACGGTTTCCTCAACCACCGCGTCGACACCCGTCTGCTCGAGGACATTGCGGACGAGTTCGCCAAGTATTTCGACACCAGCAAGATCACTGTCGTTCTGACGGCGGAGGCCAGCGGCATCGCGCTTGCGACCATCTGCGCGCAGAAGTACGGCGTCCCCATGCTCTTTGCCAAGAAGGCCAAGAGCGACAACATCGAAAGCGGCCTGTACCAGAGCGAGGTCTTCTCCTACACCTACAAGAAGAGAGTCACGCTGCTCGTCTCTCAGGAGTGGCTGAACGCGGACGACCACGTGCTCATCATCGACGACTTCATGGCCAACGGCTTCGCCGTGCAGGGCCTTGTCGATATCGTCAACGAGGCGGGCGCGAAGCTCGAAGGCATCGGCATCGCCGTGGAAAAGGGCTTCCAGGGCGGCGGTGACCGCTTCCGCGCGAGCGGTATCCCCTACAAGGCGCTCGCCGTCATCGAAAAGGCGGACGAGAACGGATTTGTCTTCCGCGAGGAATAAGTTCTTCAAAAAAGAGAGGCTGGCCATTTGGCCAGCCTCTCTTTTTTGAGCAGGTTTGCACTGCGCTTCGTGCCTTGCCGCCCGTAGGGCGTCTGCGACACGCGCTCCGTGAGAAGTGTTTTTTGGCACGCACACGCCCCAGGGCGGCTTCTCTTGCCGCTTTGCGGCAATTCACCTTCTGTCGCGCCAAAAAACGATTAAAATTTATTTCGCGTCTGCGGACGCGAAAGTCTGCGACGCTGGCGCCTGTTTTCTGCCCGTGAGGGCAGAAAATGCGGCGGGGACGCGATGGGAGATAGTGCGTGGATTTAGGGTGCGGGGGCCTGTTCGCTGCCTCCGGCAGCGAATGCGGCACGGGAGGGATTTTGCCTGTTTGCCGCCGGAGGCGGCAAATGCGGCGGGAAAAATTACCGTTAGTTGCCGTTCATTGCTTCTGTGGGGACAAAGTAGTTTTCTGAGGCGATGATCGTGCCGTCGTTCAGGGTGACCATCATACGGTCCATGTCTTTGTCGATGTCGATACTTTTCACGTCGAGCTGTGAAAAGTTGCCCGCGTAGAAAAAGGTGAGGATCGGATACTCGTTGTCCCCCCAGTTGATCTTGGCTTCGACGCCGTCTCTGCACGAGGGCTCGTAACTTTCCATGGCAAAGGTCCCGACAAAGCTGGTGGAGGACCACGTCTTTTTGAGCGTGCCGGAAATGGTGATGGAGGAGGGCGCGTAAGTCGTACCGTTGTCCTCGTAGACCCTTGCGGGAACGGTTTTGTCGATGGTTTTTCGCGTCCCGCGGATGCCGAGCAGGACGATCGCGCAGAGGATGGCGAGCAGAAGAATGAGGGCCGTTTTTCCCTTTTGACGGTTCATCGTGTGTGTCTCCTTGTCCTGTTAAATTTTGATGTGAAATTGTACCTCAAAAAAGCGTGCAAACCCACGCGAGGGCGGCGGAGAGGGGGATGTAGAGCAGAAATTGCGTAAGATGCGCTTTTTTGTTGTACCCGAACAGCTGCGGGGCGGCGATGCCCTTGACCTCGGGGTAAAAATGAGGAAAGAAGTTCGAGTGGCACAGCAGCACCCAGTCGAAAAAGAGAATGTCGTAGACCTCCATGACATAGAGGATCACGAGATACCGCGTGAAAAACGCGCCGAAGGGGAAGCTGTTTTTGATGCCGTCCCACGCGACGAGGGCTGCCGCACCGAGAAACAGCAGCATCGCCAAGATGCCGAGGTACCAGCCGAGGATATGCGCGCCGCGGAAGCGCTCGGCTTTTCTCTCAGAAACGGCGGCGAAGACCTCACGCGGCGCGGAGGAGAAGAATTTCTTCTCCTGAATGAGCCCGACGCCGGCGTACAGCAGGAGAAAATACGCCGCCATGACGAGAAACGATGCAAGCAGGGTGATCTTCATTTCTGTTGATGCCTCTTTTGCTGTCGGTTTTTGATGCCTTACAGCCGGTAGAGCGCGGGCCGCCGGTCGTGAAAAACGGGGACTGCTTTGCGGAGTGGCGCGATGGAGGAAAGGTCCAAGTCGGCGGTGATGATCTCCTCTTCCCCGCCGCCTTGGGCTAAGACCGCGCCCAGCGGGTCGATGATGCGCGAAAAGCCGCCGTACAGCGTGCCGTCGCGCTCGCCGCAGGCGTTGCACGAGACGACAAAGAGCTGGTTTTCGATCGCGCGGGCGGCGGTGAGCGTTTCCCAGTGGTACTGCCGCGCGGCCGTCCACTGGGCGGGCAGGAACATGACCTGCGCTCCGCGCAGCGCCAGCGTGCGCCACAGCTCGGGAAAGCGCACCTCGTAGCAGATGAGAAGGCCGCAGCGCACGCTATCCAGCGTGAAGGTGACGAGGTGATCGCCGGGAGTGTAGACCTCGTGCTCTCCCATCGGCGTGAAGGGATGGGTCTTGTCGTATTCGGCAATGCACGCGCCCGCGCGGTCAAAGACGCAGGCGGTGTTGTAGATCTTGCCATTGCGGAGATTCGACACGCTTCCCGCGACGATGTTGATGTTCAGCTCGCGCGCGAGCAGGGAAAAACGAGCGCGCACGGCTTTCGCGTTTTCATCGCACGCCGCAGCAAGGTCGCCCGCGGGCATGAAGCCCGTGTTCCACGTCTCGGGCAGGACGACAACGTCGGGGCCGTTTTCCCCGACAGCGCGGCGCACGAGCGCCTCCGCGCGGTCAAAGTTCGCTTTGCTCTCCAGCGAGCGCATATTCATCTGGATCACGCTGACCTTCATGGCAGTATCCTCCAAAATCGTTTTGATACGGTCATTATACGAAAAGAAAGCCTGCATTGCAATGCACAACAAAAAGAGGACGGCAAATGCCGTCCTCTCGTTTGTAAAAGCGTCGCAGACTTTGCCGCCCGCAAAATAAGCGTCGCAATGTGCGTGCCAAAAAACACTTTGCACGGAGCGAACGTGCGCGCCTTTGGCGCGTGCGCTGAGCGTAGTGAAATTCTGCTCAAAAAACTGACTTTGTCAGTTTTTTGAAGTGCGCAGCGCTCTGATTGCATTGAGAACCGCTAAGACCATCACGCCGACGTCGGCGAAGATGCCCATCCACATGTTGGCGATACCGATGGCGACGAGCAGCAGACACGTCAGCTTTACGCCGAGTGAGAAGACGATGTTCTCGTACACGATGCGCAGGCACTTGCGCGAGATCTGGATGCCCTTGGCGATCTTCATCGGATCGTCGTCCATCAGCACGACGTCCGCTGCCTCAATGGCGGCGTCGGAGCCCATCGCGCCCATCGCGATACCGATATCCGCGCGGGAGAGCACGGGCGCGTCGTTGATGCCGTCGCCGACGAAAGCGAGGCAGTCATCCTTGCCCTTTTCACCCAGCAGGCGCTCGAGGCGCGCGACCTTGTCGCCCGGGAGCAGCTCCGCGTGGACCTCGTCGACGCCGAGCTCCTGCGCCACGTGATCGGCGACTCTCTGAATGTCGCCCGTGAGCATGACGGTCTTCTGCACGCCCGCGCGCTTGAGAGCCGCGATGGCATCGCGCGCGTCGCTCTTGACGACATCGGAGATCACGATGTGGCCGGCGTACTCGCCGTCAACCGCCATGTGGACGATCGTGCCGACGCTGTGGCACTCCTGCCACTTGACGCCGAGCTCATCCATGAGCTTGCCGTTGCCCGCGGCCACACTGTGGCCGTCCACGGTCGCGACCACGCCGCGGCCGCCGCGCTCTTCGATGTCCGTCACGCGGGAGCGGTCAAGCTCGCCGCCGCAGGCCTTTTGCAAGCTCTTGCTGATGGGGTGTGAGGACGCACACTCGGCAAGCGCCGCGTATTCAAGCAGCTTGCGGTCCTCCATCGGGCTGTGGTGCACGCCCGTGACCTCGAACACGCCCTGCGTGAGCGTGCCGGTCTTGTCGAAGACGACGATTTTGGTCTTGGACAGCGCCTCCAAGTAGTTCGAGCCCTTGATGAGGATGCCCTCATGGCTCGCGCCGCCGAGGCCCGCGAAGAAGCTGAGCGGGATGCTGATGACCAGCGCGCAGGGACACGAAATGACAAGGAACGTGAGCGCGCGGTAGACCCACACGCCCCACGAGGCGGCGTTGCCCATCAAAAGATTGATGACCGGGGGCAAAATGGCCAGCGCCAGCGCGCTGTAGCACACGGCGGGAGTATAGACGCGGGCAAAGCGGGAGATGAACGCCTCGGAGCGGGATTTGTGCGAGCTGGAGTTTTCCATCAGCTCCAAAATCTTGGACACCGTAGACTCGCCGAAGGCCTTCGTGGTCTTGACCTTCAGAACGCCCGTCATGTTGATGCAGCCGCTAATGACCTCGTCGCCGGTCATCACGTCGCGCGGGAGGCTCTCGCCCGTCAGCGCCGCGGTGTTGAGCGTGGACGAGCCCTCGACGATCTCGCCGTCGATAGGAATTTTCTCGCCCGGCTGGACGGTGATGACCGAGCCGACGGCCACGTCATCGGGGTCGACCTGCTCGAGCTTGCCGTCGCGCTCGATGTTCGCGTAGTCGGGGCGGATGTCCATCAGCGCCGTGATGTTGCGGCGGGATTTGCCGACGGCGTAGCTCTGGAACAGCTCGCCGATCTGGTAGAAGAGCATGACCGCCACGGCCTCGGCATAGTCGCCGCTCTTTTCATAGATGGCGAGCGCGATGGCGCCGATCGTGGCGACCGCCATCAGGAAGTTTTCGTCGAACACCTGATGGTTGCAGATGCCCTTCCATGCCTTGCGCAGAATGTCGTAGCCGATGGTGAGATACGCGGCAAAATAGAGGATCGTGGAGACGATCATCGGCAGCGGCGCAAACTTCGCGATGAGGAACAGCACCGCCGCGATCAGGATGCGGTAGAGCATCTTTTTCTGCTTTTTCGTCATAAAGATGACCTCCTTGAAGGGGGAGAATTTGAATTTTGCCTAAGAAAGCGCCCCGGTGCGTTCGTCCGGGGCGAAGGGAGGGAGAAGATCTCTTACAGATAGATCTCGCAGTCGTCCTCGACCTTCTTGCAGTTCTTGAGGACGGCCTTCATCACGGCCTTGGAGTCCTGACCCTCGGCGAACTCGACGGTCATCTTCTGGGTCATGAAGTTCACGACGGCGTCGGCAACGCCCTCGGTCTTCTTGGTGGCTTCTTCCATGAGGTTGGCGCAGTTGGCGCAGTCGACTTCGATCTGATAGGTCTTTTTCATGGTATGTTTCTCCTTTTCGGCACAAAATATTTAACGATTAAGTGCTTGTTTAATCTTGATGACTGTACTATAATGTCCGCAAAGGCAAAAGTCAAGGGCTGCACGCATGTCTCTTCCGTTCGGGCGAAACAAACTTCCAAACGGGATACGGACGCGCCCGCAGGCCCCAAAAAGAAAGGCGGAACAACGATGAGCGAAGTGCATTTACCCCACCAGCACAGCGACGAGGGCACGATGCGGGAGCTGCAGGAATCGGTGGAGACGATCGGCAGCTTCCAGACCGTGGCGGACGTGTTCAAGCAGCTCTCCGACAGCAGCCGCGTGCGCATTTTCTGGCTGCTGTGCCACTGCGAGGAGTGCGTCATCGACCTCTCCGCGATGGTCGGCATGAGCTCACCCGCGGTGTCGCACCATTTGAGGCAGCTGCGTGAGAGCGGACTTCTCGTCTCGCGCCGCGTGGGGAAGGAGGTCTACTACCGCGCGTCGGACAGCGAGCAGGCGCAGCTATTGCACCGCATGATCGAGCGCACGATGGAAATTTCGTGTCCCGAGGAGGAGAGCAAGGCCGCTGCCGCCGCGCCGCACCTGCCCCCGCTCGACGCCGAGGTGTACGAGGGCGGCGGCACGAGTGAGCAGATCGAGACCATCCGCGCCGTGCACGACTATCTGACGCAACACCTTTCAAGCCGCGTGACGATCGACGAGCTGTCGCGCATGTTTTTGATGAACCCCTCGACGATGAAGGCGCTCTTCAAGTCCGTCTACGGCAGCTCGCTCGCCTCGCACATCCGCGAGCACCGCATGCAGCACGCGGCAAAGCTGCTGCTCGAGGGCGACGAGAACGTCGCGCAGGTCGCGCGCGCCGTCGGCTACGAGAGCCAGAGCAAGTTTTCCACCGAATTCCACAAGGCCTTCGGCGTCCTGCCGACGGAGTACCGGAAATCACAGAAAAAGTGAGTTAGAGGAGGTCGAACGTCCCCGCTTCCCACGGTGTTTCGCGGAAGCCGACGCGCCAGTCGACGTGGTCGACCGCCGCAAAGTGCAGTGACGAGCACGCGGTGTGAAGCTCCCCCTGCGCCGCTTCGCCCACAACGATAGCCGTTGGCCCGTCCGCGCCGCCGATGATGCCGAAGCAGAAGTCGTTCTGCGCCTCGGGCGCAAAGGAAGCGGTCTCACGTTTTTTCTCGCGCGGGCGGTCGCTCTCGGCGCAGTCCTCGACGAAAATCGAGTTTTCCGGCGGCTCGGGCATGAGCGTGTAACTGATGGCCGTAAAATGCGTCGGATAGTCGAACCGCGGGTCAAGGCTCATGCGCTCGCGCGGCAGTTCCTGCGGCTCGACCTCCTGCACCGTGAGAAGATACTTCGTGCCACGGTAGGAGAAGGCGAACGTGTCGCCCGCCCTGTCCGCGCGAAAGCGCGTCCCGGGGACGCGCACCTCGTCCGCCGTCATCGTGACGGCGAGTGATTTGAGCTTCGACGCGCGCTTCGTGACGAATGGGAACGCCGCGCGGCGGATGTTCCAGCCATACGCGCGGTCGAGGCCGTAGTGCGCCATGGCGGGCTCTGCGTCGGCGCAGAAGCCGGGCTGCTCCGGCAGGAAAATGACGCCGCAGCCGTGGCTCGTGCGGAGCTTAGCACCGTTCAAGGTGAGGCTGGGGGTAAAACCGAGGCTGAGCGGGTGCTCGCGCTCCATCTGTTCGCGTTCGTCGCGCGAGAAGTTGATGGATTCATCGCTTTCGGGATCGATCCCCCACTTTTTCATAAAGCCGTGCAGCGCGGAAGCCTCCGCGCGCATACAAAAATCAACGACAATGCCCTTTGAACAAACGTAGACCGACGGCACGAACCAGTCGCGCCCCGCCCACGAAAACCACTTTTGTATGCTCATCTCCCTGCCCGCGCGCTTGTGCCCGTGGTGGCCCCAAAAGCTGCCGTCAAAGTAGACCTTCCAGTCCTCTTTCTGTTCGGGCGCGTCGGGATTCATTTCGGGGTCGTAGAAGTCCTCGGTGAATTTGAGCTTGCTGAGATCGAACTCCGCTTGCAGCTCGCGCAGGTATTGCCACGGCCGCTCCATCGGCGTGAGAGAAAAGACTGTGGAAATCTGCGAGAGCACCGCTTTCTGCTCGCCCGTCGGCGGATTCTCGGCAAGGAAGGCGTCGAATTGCGCCTCGTCCCACTGCCACGCCTGCTCGAGCGCCGCACTGTCGCCGGTCGCGAGCAGCAGGCGCAGAAAATCGGAGAAATCGCGCGCGATGACGTGCACGCAGTCCTTGCCGCCGTTCATCGGGCTCACGGCGAAGACCGTTTCGCCAAAACCGCGGACAAAGCAGAAGTGGATGCCGTCCACGCCCGCCCAGCCGAAGATAGAAGCGCCCTTGGGCGTGCAGAAATAGGGATCGTTGTCCTCCCGCCGCATCACGCTGAGAGACGATAAGTCAAGATGCTTGCGCAGAAATTTTTGATAAAACGCCGCCATGGAAAGCCCTCCTTTGGAGTTCAGGTTTTCCATAGCATACCATATGGGTGCGGAAAAGTCACCGGAATTGTGAAAGCTGTGGATTTTTCGCGCCGGAAAGCCGCGCCGCGGCCTTGCCACGCTCTCGCGAACATGATATACTATATTGCTAAACTATCGAGATTCGGGAGGAAACATCCCTTGGAACGCAAAGAAGTCATCGTCAGCGAGCAGGAGCTCGCGCGTCAGAAGGAATTTACGCGCAAGATGCGCGAGATGAACGACCGCCGCACCCGCACGCCGCTCGCGCTGGTCGACACGTTCGGCTGCCAGCAGAACGTGGCAGACGGCGAGGTGCTCATGGGCATGCTGCGCGAGATGGGCTACGAGCTCACGCGCGATGAGCAGCAGGCCGACGTCATCCTGCTCAACACCTGCGCCATCCGCGAGCACGCGGAAAAGCGCGTTTACGGCCACTTGGGCCGCCTCAGCCACACGAAGGCCGCTAAGCCCGACCAGATCATCTGCCTCTGTGGCTGCATGGCGCAGCAGAAGGTCGTGGCCGACAAGGTAAAAAACTCCTACCACCACGTCGACCTTGTGCTCGGCCCCCAGGCCGAATGGCGGCTCCCCGAGCTGCTGCACGAGGTATACACGAAGAATAAGCGCGTTTTCTCCATCGAGAACGAGCATGGCCGTATCGCCGAGGACCTTCCCATCGTGCGCGAGGGCGGCGTGCGCGCGTGGGTGAGCATCATGTACGGGTGCAATAACTTCTGCTCGTACTGCATCGTGCCCTACGTCCGCGGCCGCGAGCGCAGCCGCGAGCCGGAGAAGATCATCGAAGAATGCCGCGGCCTCATCGCCGAGGGCTACAAGGAGATCACCCTCCTCGGCCAGAACGTGAACAGCTACGGAAAAGATTTGGACACCGAGTACGACTTTGCCGATCTTCTCGCCGCCATCAACGCCATTCCTGGCGACTATTGGCTCCGCTTTATGTCGAGCCAGCCGAAGGACGCGACCAACAAACTTTTCGACACGATGGCACGCTGCGAGCACGTTGCAAAGCAGCTCCACCTCCCCGTCCAGTCCGGGTGCGACCGCGTTCTGAAAGCGATGAACCGCCCCTATACGCGCGCAAAGTACGAGGAAATGATCGCCTACGCGCGAAGCGTCATGCCAGGCATGGTGCTCACGAGCGACGTCATCATCGGCTTCCCGGGAGAGACCGAGGACGAAGCGATGCAGACTGTCGATCTTGTAGAAAAGACGCAGTTCGACGCGCTCTTCACCTTTATTTTCTCCCCGCGTCCCGGCACGCCGGCGGCGAAGATGGACGACCCCGTCTCGCGCGAGGAAAAGCAGGTCTGGTTTGAAAAGCTGGTCGATGCGCAGAACGCCATCAGCGCGAAAAAGCACGCAGCCTACATCGGCAGGACGGTCAAGGTGCTGGTCGACGGCGAGAGCGACGACGAGACCTTCCCCCTCGCCGCGCGCACGGAGGGCAACCGCCTCGTGCGCATGAAGGGCGACAAGGCCCTGATCGGCACATTTGCCAAAGCGAAGATCACCGACAGCAACACCTGGGCGCTCTACGGCGAAGCGGTAGAGGAATAAAGAAAAGGGGGCTTTTTGATGAAAGTCGTCATTTTGATGGAAAACAGCACGTGCAGAGACACCGTCGCCTGCGCGCACGGCCTGTCGATGTATATTGAGACCGACAAGCACAAAATTCTTTTCGACATGGGCCCCGACGCGCAGTTTATCGACAATGCCAAGGCGCTCGGCGTCGATTTGACGCAGGTCGACATCGCCTTTTTGTCCCACGCGCACAACGACCACTGCGGCGGCCTCGAAGCGTTCTTGAAGCTGAACGACCACGCGAAGGTCTATATGCAGAAGACCGTCTGGGGCCAGTACTACGTCGTCACGCCCAGCAAGTGCGCCTACATCGGCATGGACGCGGTGCTCAAGAATTACGAGGACCGCTTCGTTCTCTGCGATGGCGTGCAGAAGCTTGACGAAGAACTGACGGTTTTCTCCGCCGTTCCGGACCGCGAGCTGTGGAGCGGCGCGAACGACACGCTGCGCGAGAAGATCGGCGACGACTATCCGCGCGACACGTTCCGCCACGAGCAGGATCTATTGGTCACGGAAAACGGCAAGACCGCGCTGTTCGCGGGCTGCGCGCACTGCGGCATCGTGAATATCCTGAAAAGCGCCGAGGACGTGCTCGGCAGAGCGCCCGACGCGGTGTTTGCGGGCTTCCACCTCTATAACCCCTCACTCGGCAAGAGCGAGCCGGACGAGCTGGTCGACGCCGTGGGCGAAAAGCTGCGCGGCGACAAGGTCGCGCACTACTTCACGGGCCACTGCACGGGCAAGGAAGCCTATGAAAGATTGAAACGTAAGCTCGGCGACCGCCTCGGCGAAATGCCCGCGGGCTCCGACTTTACCGTGTAAATTTTAGATTTTAGAGAGAAAGAAAGCGAGGACGAATCATGGCCGAGATCACGCCGATGATGAAGCAGTATTTGGAGATCAAGGAACAGAATAAGGATTCGATCCTCTTTTTCCGCTTGGGCGACTTCTACGAGATGTTCAACGAGGATGCTCAGCTCGCCTCGCGCGAGCTCGATTTGACGCTGACGACCCGCGACCGCGGCAAGGCGGCGGAGGATCAGACGCCGATGTGCGGCATTCCCTATCATTCGAGCGACGCCTACATCGCGCGCCTGATCGCCAAGGGCTACAAGGTCGCCATCTGCGAGCAGACCGAGGACCCTGCGCTCGCCAAGGGCCTTGTCAAGCGCGATATCATCCGCGTCATCACGCCCGGCACGGTCATCGACAGCGCATGCCTCGACGACCGGCGCGGCAACTTCCTCTGTGGCATCTTTTTGGATGGGCAGAACGCCGGCGCGGCCTTCTGCGACATGACGACCGGCCACACGCACGTGACCGCCTTTTCGGGCGACGACCGCGCAGAGCACCTGTATAACGAGTTATCCCGTTTCTCCCCCGCCGAGGCGGTGCTGAGCGTGGGTGCTTACGACAACGGTGAGCTGGTCGAATACCTTCGCGATAAGCTGTCCTGCGCGGTCGAGCGCGGCGAGAACCGCTTTGAGCTCAAAGCGTGCGAAAAAGCTATCCGTGCGCAGTTTGGCGAGGAGCGCTTTGCAAGCCTTCCGCGCAACAACCCCGCGGCGGCGCTGGCGCTGGGCGCGCTGCTCTCGTACCTGCACGAGACGCAGAAAACCGATCTTTCCTACATCAAGGATTTAGAATACTACGAGCAGGGGCGCTTCATGGAGCTTGACCTCTCCGCGCGCCGCAACCTCGAGCTGACCGAAACCATCCGCGCCAAGGAAAAGCGCGGCAGCCTCCTCTGGGTGCTCGACAAGACGAAGACCGCCATGGGCGCGCGCAATCTGCGCGCATGGCTGACGCGTCCCCTGCGCGACGTCGCCGCCATCGAGCGCCGCCTCGGCGCAGTCGAGGCGCTGACGAAGAACACCGTCGCGCGCGAGGAGCTCATTCTGGCGCTTTCCGGTATCAGCGACATGGAGCGACTGATCGGCCGCATCGCCTACGGCACGGCGGGCGGGCGCGACTTTGCGTCGCTTCGCAACTCCATCGAGCGCATCACGGAGGTCAAAGCCCAGCTCGCGGCGTTCCAGAGCGGGCGGCTGCACGAGCTCGACGGTGAGCTCGACACGCTCACCGACGTGGCGCAGAGCATCCGCGACACGCTCGTCGATGAGCCGCCGTTTTCCGTGCGTGAGGGCGGCTTCATCCGCAAGGGCTTCAATGCCGAAGTCGACCGCCTGCACGAGATTTTGTCGGGCGGCAAGGGGCTTCTCGCCGACATCGAGACGCGCGAGAAGGAAAAGACCGGCATCCGCACGCTGAAGATCGGCTACAACAAGGTCTTCGGCTACTATATCGAGGTCTCGAATTCGTTCAAGGACCTCGTCCCCGACACGTACATCCGCAAGCAGACGCTCGTGAACGGCGAGCGCTACATCACCGAGGAACTTAAAAACCTTGAGCAGGAGATTTTGACCGCGGGAGATCGCGACAAGGCGCTCGAATTTGAAATTTTCACCGCCCTGCGCGAATCCGTCACCGCCGAGAGTGTGCGCATCCAGCGCGCGGCGGGGCTCATTGCCGAGCTCGACACGCTCTGCTCGCTCGCGTCCGTCGCGGTGAACAACAACTATTGCCGTCCGAGCGTGGACGACAGCGGCGTCATCGAAATTCACGACGGCCGCCACCCCGTCGTCGAGCGCGTGCTCAAGGACGCGCTCTTCGTCCCGAACGACACCTATATGGGCGAGCGCGAGGACCGCGCCGCCATCATCACCGGCCCCAACATGGCCGGTAAGTCGACCTACATGCGTCAGGTCGCGCTCATCACGCTCATGGCGCAGATCGGCTCGTTCGTGCCCGCCAAGAGCGCGCGCATCGGCGTGGTCGACCGCATCTTCACGCGTATCGGCGCGAGCGACGACCTCGCCGGCGGCCAGTCGACCTTCATGGTCGAGATGACCGAGGTGAGCGAGATTTTGCATCAGGCGACGCCGAGGTCGCTGCTGATTTTAGACGAGATCGGCCGCGGCACGTCGACGTTCGACGGCATGAGCATCGCGCGCGCGGTGCTCGAATTCTGCGCCGACCCGAAAAAGCTCGGTGCCAAGACGCTGTTCGCCACGCACTATCACGAGCTCACGGAGCTTGAGGGCATTCTTCCCGGCGTGAAGAATTACAGCATTTCCATTAAAAAGCGCGGCGACGAACTCATCTTCCTGCGCAAGATCGTCCCCGGCGGCGCCGACCGCAGCTACGGCATCGAGGTCGCAAAGTTAGCGGGCCTGCCGAACGAGGTCGTGAGGCGCGCGAACGTCATCCTAAAAGAGCTTGAGCAGGGCGGCGCGTATCAGGCAAAGCCGCGCGAGGAGACCGAGCAGGTCAGTCTCGACGCGATCGGCGAGGCTGAGGTGCTTGCGGCCATCCGCCGCGCCCAGCCGGACACGATGTCCCCCATCGAGGCGATGCAGCTCCTCTACGAGCTCAAGCAGAAGCTCTCGTAATTTCCCCGGAAAAGAGGTCTCCCCATGGCAAAAAAGAAAACCGCCTCCGGCGGCATGAACCGCACCGAGCGCGTCGCCGGAACGATCTTCTTCCTCGTCTATCTTCTGGTGATGCCGCTTTTGGCAACAAGAATATTCGACCTTCTGGAGGTCGTGCTCGACACCACCATCAACGATTCCCTGCGCAATGTGCTCTATTACTACACGCTCTTCGCCGTCACGGTGCTGCTGTTCCACTCCTACCTTGCGCACACGTCCTCGCGCTTTCTCGACAACTTAGACCGCGCGCTTTCGACGATGCTTTTAGGTCTTCTCGTCTTCTACGGCGCGAACGAGCTCATATTCCGCGTGTGCAATGTGCTTTTTAACAGCCGCACGAACTTAAACGACATGACCATCGCCGCGCAGGTGGCCTCCGCCCCGCGCATGGCGGCGCTGATCGTCGTGCTGCTCGCGCCGTTTGTGGAGGAGGTGCTCTTCCGCGGCCTCGTGTTCGGGTGCCTGAAAGAAAAGAGCAGAATATTCGCCTATATCCTCTCCTGCGCGCTGTTCGCGTTTTTACACGTGTGGACGGCGGCGCTCTCTAACTGGGACTTAGGCTATCTCATTTTGATGCTGCAATACCTTGTGCCCGGCCTTGTGTTTGCCTGGGCGTATGAGCATTCGGGCACGCTGTGGACGTCGATCCTGCTCCACATGCTCGTCAATGCCCTTTCCCTTTTCACCATCGCTTCCTAAAAGGAGGAAATCAATGCCCCATATTCAGCAATTATCGCCGCATGTCGCCGACCTCATCGCCGCGGGCGAGGTGGTCGAGCGCCCCGCGAGCGTTGTCAAGGAGCTGCTGGAAAACGCCATCGACGCCGGCGCGCAGAGCGTGACGGTGGAGATGAAAAACGGCGGAATGACCTATCTTCGCGTCAGCGACGACGGCTGCGGCATCGCGCCAAGCGAGCTGCCGACGGCTTTTCTGCGCCACGCGACGAGCAAGCTGCGCACGGCGGAGGATTTGGCCGCCATCGGCACGCTGGGCTTCCGCGGCGAGGCGCTCGCGGCGATCTCTTCCGTTTCTCGGCTCGACATTTTCTCGCGCGAGCGCGGCGCGCTCAGCGGCGCGAAGCTTCACTTAGAGGGCGGCGTTCCCGGCGCGGTCGAGGATGCGGGCTGCCCCGAGGGGACGAGCATCATCGTGCGCGACCTCTTCTACAACACGCCCGCGCGCTTAAAGTTTATGAAGCGCGACAGTGCGGAGGCCACGGCCATCGCGGGCCTTGTCGGGCACCTTGCGCTCTCGCATCCGGAGGTGTCGTTCAAGCTCATCAAGGACGGCACGCAGACGCTTTTGACCCCCGGCGACGGCGCGCTGCGCTCCGCCATTTACGCCTCTCTCGGACGCGAGTTCACGCTCTCGCTTCTTGAGGTCAAGGGTACGGACGGCGACATGGGCGTCACGGGCTTTGTGACCTCGCCCATCGCCTCGCGCGGCACGCGCGGAATGCAGACATTTTTTGTCAACGGGCGTCTCGTCAAATCCCAGCTTCTCACCGCCGCGCTCGAAGAAGCCTACTCCAACCGCATGATGAAGGGCAAGTTCCCCGGCTGCGTGCTGCTCGTCGAGCTGCCGCGCGACATGGTGGATGTGAACGTCCACCCTGCCAAGACCATCGTGAAGTTCGTGGGCGAAAAGCGCGTGTTTGATCTCGTTTACCACGCGGTCATGGCCGCGCTCGACAAGCGCGAAGAGGCCGAGCGCCCCCAGCCGAAGCCCGCGTCCCAAGTGCAGAATCCGCGCGGCGATTTCTTCGCCAACATGACCTCGCAGCAGTACCGCGAGAGCCGGAAGACGGCGGAAAAGCCCGCCTATACACCTGCCGGTGCGCGTTCCGTGTCCGCGCCGCAGAGCGCGCCGGTGAAGCCCTCGCCCGCCCCGCAGTGGCAGACGAGAGTGCCCGCCATCGACACGCAGAGCGGCGGCAAGGCGGCGCTTTCCGACTATGTGCGCCGCGAAACGCCGGTTTCCGCGCCGGTACTGTCAGCACAGCAGTCACAGCCTGTGGAAAAGTCTGTCCATTCTGTGGAAAACCATGACGACGAGGTCGTCACGCTGCCGATGCCGGAGGAAAACGCCCGCCCCGTCGTGACCGGCCCAATCATCGGACCGGCGGCGGAGACTGCGGCAGAGCCCGAGCCGGAAGAGCCCGCCGTCCCCGTGTTTGCCCCTGCGAAGCAGGAAGAGCCCGAGATCGAGCAGACGACGTTCGTTCCCCCGTCCGCCGCGCCGTGGCGCATCGCGGGCGAGGTGCTCGACACCTACATCGTCTGCGAGGACGAGGATAAAAACATCTGGCTCATCGACAAGCACGCCGCGCACGAGCGCGTGAATTTCGACCGCATGAAGGCCAACCAGGAGCCACTGATGTGTCAGGCCTTGCTTGCTCCCCTCGTGGCGGAGTTCGCCGCCGAGGAGTACAGCGCGCTTGCGGCGAATTTGGACCTTTTGCGCGAATTCGGCTTTGAGTGCGAGGAGTTCGGCGGCGGGAGCCTGATCCTGCGCGCCATCCCCGCCGATATCGACAGCGGCGACGCCATCCCCGCGCTCGAAGAGCTTGCCGACAAGCTCGTCACCGCCCACACCGTCGATCCCGCCGCCGCGCGCGACGCGCTGCTGCACACGATGGCCTGCAAGGCGGCCATCAAGGGTGGATGGAAGAGCGATTTAAGCGAGCTGCGCGTGCTCGTCGACAAGGTGCAGAGCGGCGAGGTGCAGTTCTGCCCGCACGGACGGCCCGTGAAAGCAAAGCTCACAAAGTACGAGCTCGAAAAAATGTTCAAGCGCGCGTGAGCGCAGGAGGGAGAAAATGAAACTCGTATGCGTCGTCGGCCCGACGGGCTGCGGCAAAACGTGGCTCGGCGTCGAGCTTGCGAAAATGCTCGGCGGCGAGGTCGTCTCCTGCGACTCGATGCAGATCTACCGCGGCATGGTCATCGGCACCGCCGCGCCGACGGCGGAGGAGATGCAGGGCGTCCCGCACCACATGGTCGGCGTCGCCGACCCGCGGGAAAACTACTCCGTCGCCCGCTATGCGGACGACGCGGCGAAGTGCGTCGACGATATTCTCTCGCGCGGGAAGCTGCCCGTCATCGTCGGCGGCACGGGGCTGTACTTAAATGCCCTGCTCGCCGGTCACGGCTTTGCCGGCGGCGACAAGGACGGCAGATACCGCGCGGAGTTGGAATCCCGCTGGGACAAGGAGGGCGGCGAGGCGATGTTCGCCGAGCTCCGACGCATCGACCCCGAGACCGCCGGAAATCTCCATTTGAACGACAAAAAGCGCATCCTCCGCGCGCTCGAGGTCTATTACGAGACCGGCAAGACCATGGCACAGCACAACGCGGAGACGAAACTCATCCCCCCGCGCTACGATTCCGTGCGCATCGGCCTTGCCTATGAGGACCGCGACGACATGAAGTGCGCCATCGACCTCCGCGTCGACAAAATGGTCGAGGCGGGGCTTTTCGACGAGGTCAGAGCGCTGCTCGATTCCGGACTTCCCCGCGGCGTGACGGCCATGCAGGCCATCGGGTATAAGGAGGCGCTTGCCTACTTGGACGGCGAGGCCACGCGCGAGGAGGCCATCGACGAGATCAAGCTCCGCTCCCGCCAATATGCCAAGCGCCAGCTCACGTGGCTGCGGCGCGACCCCAGCATCCACTGGTTTTATTGGAAAAAAACGAGGATTCTCCCCGATTGCCTCGCTTTTTCGACAGAAATTCTCCATACCTATGGCGTATCCTGACTTTAACGCGGACAAGCCGTCCGCAAAAAAGAAAGGAAAGAAAAGCCATGAAAAAAATCGCAAACCTTCAGGACCTATTTCTCCTCTCTGCGCGCCGCAATCGCACGAGCGTGACGGTATTTCTCGTCAACGGCTTCCAGATGCGCGGCGTCATCACGGGCTTTGACAGCTTTGTCGTCATCTTGGAGAGCGACGGCAAGCAGCAGATGCTCTACAAGCACGCGATCTCGACGATCGTGCCCATCGCGGCCATCGACCTCAAAGGCGCGGAGGAAAGTGAGGAGTAAGCACGCCTGATCCGGGAGTGTGCCATGAAATCTACATCCGTTTCCACAAAGATCATCACGATCCTGCTCCTTTTGGCGGTCATCGGGTATTTCGCCGTGCAGGGCTACAACTACTTTGTCAGCCCCGAGACGACGACGCTCGTCTACCGCTATCACAGCGAGCGGTCCATTGCCCTGCGGGGCTACGTGGTGCGCGACGAGCAGGTCGTGGACTGCAATGAAACGCTCATCGAGCTCAAGCACGCCGAGGGCGAGCGCGTGGGCCAGGGCGACACCATCGCCTCCGTCTACCGCTCGGCCGACGCGCTGAACGCCACGCAGCAGCTCGAGACACTGCGCACGCAGAAAGAGCAGCTTGAGTACGCCAAGAGCGCCTCGAGCGACGCGGCCACCGCGCTGCGTCTGGATACCGACATCCGCGAGCAGATCATCTCCGTGCGCGCGGCCTACGAGTCGGGCGCGTACAGCTCGCTCGACACGCTGATCCCCCAGCTCAAAACGACGGTCTTGAAGCGCGAATACGCCTACAACGGCAGCGATGACTTAACGGCGAAGCTCGACGAGCTGAACGCGCAGATCACCGCGCTCTCGGGCGCGGCGAGCGGCGGCACGACGCGCATCACAGCGCCCGTGTCGGGGACTTACAGTGCCGTGGCCGACGGGTACGAGAGCGTGCTGACGCCGGAGGTGCTCGAGACGATGACGCCCTCGCAGCTTTCGTCCGCCGCGCCGCAGAGCGTTTCGACCACGGTGGGCAAGCTCATTCAGGGCAGCGCGTGGTACTTCGCCGCGAACGTGAACGAGGAGGACGCCGCGTCCCTGAAGGAGAACAGCAGGCTGACGCTCCGCATGGTGTCGGGCGTCGGCTTTGACCTGCCCGTCACGCTCACGCGCATCAGCGCCGCGGAGAACGGCAAATGCGTGATCGTGCTCAAGAGCACGCGGTACTTATCCTACATGACGCTGCTGCGCGAGCAGAATGCCGAGCTCATCATCAGCGCGTACGACGGCCTGCGCGTGCCGAAAAACGCGCTGCGCGTGGATGAAAACGGCGTGTCAGGCGTTTACTGCCTCGTCGGGCGCGTGGCGTACTTCAAGCCTGTGAGCATCGTCTATCAGGGCAGCGACTACTGTCTGGTGGAGCCTGGCACGATCGAAGCCGCCACGGAGAGTCAAAAGTCCCTTTACACCCTGCGCCCGAACGATGAGGTCATCGTTTCTGCAGGGGAGCTATATAACGGAAAGGTCGTAGATTAGAAATGAGCATTGCTGAAAACATCGCGCGCGTGCGCGCAAACATTGCCGCGGCCGCCAAAGAGGCGGGCCGCGACGTAAGCGAAATTACCCTCGTTGGCGCGAGCAAGATGAACGACGCGGACGCCTGCCGTCAGGCCATCGCCGCGGGCATCGACGTGCTGGGCGAGAACCGCGAGCAGGAGATGACGAAAAAGCTCGCCGAGCACGCCTATGACGGCGCGCCCCTGCACTTTATCGGCCACCTCCAGCGCAACAAGGTGAAAAATGTCGTTGGCAAGGTCGCGATGATCGAATCGGTCGGCTCGCTCGAGCTGCTCTCTGCCATCGACAAGCAGGCCGAGAAGCTGGGCATCGTGCAGGATATCCTGCTTGAGGTGAATATCGGCGGCGAGGAGGCCAAGAGCGGCTTTGCGCCCGAGAGCCTGGAGCAGGCGGCGGAAGAGGCCAAAAAGTGCGCAAATGTCCGCGTGCGCGGCCTCATGTGTATCCCGCCGGTCGCTGAGGGCGAGCACGGCAGCCTGCCCTACTTTGAAAAAGTTCATGCACTTTTTGTTGACATCAATGCCAAGTTGTATGATAATACACTTGATATACTGTCAATGGGCATGAGCGGAGACTACGAGGACGCGGTGCGCGCAGGCGCGACGATGGTGCGCGTCGGCACGGCGATCTTCGGCGCCCGCAATTATACGATTTGATCGAGGAGGTCTTGATACCATGGGTATTTTGGATGATCTGAAAAAGTGGGCTCACCCCTACGAGGATGAGGACGAGGAATATGAAGACGATTTCCCCGATCTGAGAGACCGCGGCGACACGGGCGCCTTTGCCGACCGCCGCAGCGCCGAGCGCAAGGCGGAGGACCGCCGCAACAAGGTCGTGAACATCAACGCGACCACGCAGCTCAAGGTCGTGCTCGTCAAGCCCGAGCGCTTTGAAAACGCGAGCGAGATCGCCGACCATCTGAAGGAAAAGCGCACGGTGGTCATCAACCTTGAGTCCACGAACAAGGACATTGCAAGAAGACTGATCGACTTCCTCTCCGGCGTGGCCTACGCGGGCGAGGGCAAGATCAAAAAGGTCGCGGCCAACACGTACATCATCACGCCCTATCATGTGGATATCATGGGCGATCTGATCGACGAGCTGGAAAATAACGGCCTCTACCTGTAAAGAAACGGAGAGTGGGATAGCATGCTGACACCGCAGGAAGTTTCCGGCCGCGCTTTCAGCAAAGCGGCCTTCGGCGGATATAATATGGCGATGGTCGACGAGTTTCTCGACGAACTGACCGACGATTATACCTCGCTCTATAAAGAAAACGCCGCCCTCAAGGCCAAGCTCAAGGTGCTGGTCGACAAGGTGGAGGAGTACCGCGCGACGGAGGATTCCATGCGCGCCGCCCTCCTGACCGCCCAGCGCATGGCCAACACCATGGTCGAAGAGGCCGAGGAGAAGAAAAAGGCCGTGCTCGCCGGCGCGGAGGACGAAGCCCGCGCCAAGATCGGCGCGCTGCAGAGCGATGTCGAGCTTGAGCAGCGCCGATTGAACGCGGCCAAGGCCGCGACTGCGGAATTTTTGCAGAAGACGCGCGAGCTTGCGCAGGCGCAGCTTGCGCTCATCGAGCGCGCGCCTGACTTGACGCCCGAGGAGATCGCGGGCGGCGAAAAGACCGAGCAGAAGACCGAGGCCGACGTGAACGCCATCGAGGAAAATATCCTCGCGTCCTTCCGCCCCGCGGCGGAGGAGGCCGCGCCCGAAAAGGCGCAGGAGACCGCTCCGGCAGAGGAGCAGAGCGCGCCGAAGGCCGAGGAGCCCAAGGCAGAGCCGCTCGAGCCGGACGACAGCCCGTTTGTAGAAACGGCCAGCCATGCCATCCGTCTGGATGACCTCAAGTTCGGCCGCAACTATCACGGAGAAGAGTAACAGCAAAAGGGCGGTTTTGGCCGGCTCCACAGAGGAGCCGGTTTCAGACCGCCCTTTTATTTTTTCTTTGGCCGCAGCGCGGTGAAAAGGAGACGACATGAACAAAAAGCCCATCATCGCCTTTCTCTACGACTTTGACAAGACCCTCTGCACGACTGACATGCAGGACTATACGTTCATCCCCTCGCTCGGCTACACGCCCGGCGAGTTCTGGAGCATCGCGAATTCCTTCGGCTTTGAGAACCGCATGGACGGCCTGCTCGCCTACATGTACACGATGATCGAGGAGTGCCGCAAAAAGGGCATCCGCCTGGACCGCGACTACCTCGTCTCCTGCGGGCATGCGATCGAGCTGTTCCCCGGCGTGCAGGACTGGTTCTCGCGCATCAACGCCTTCGGCGAAACGCTGGGCGTGGAGATCGAGCACTACGTGCTCTCCTCCGGCCTGCGCGAGATCATCGAGGGCAGCGGCGTGAGCCACGAATTTAAGGAAATTTACGCCTGTGAGTTTTTCTACAACGAAGAGGGCCTCGCCTCGTGGCCGAAGCTCGACGTCAACTTCACAAACAAGACCCAGTTTGTCTACCGCATCAACAAGGGTATTCTCGACGTCGCGAAGGACAAGGAGCTCAACGCTTCGATGCCCGACGACTCCAAGCGCATCCCGTTCACGAACATGATCTACATCGGCGACGGCCTTTCCGACGTGCCGTGCATGAAGATGATGCGCGCCTACGGCGGGCAGGCGGTGGCCGTGTATCAGGACAGCAACCGCGCGGGCGTGGAGGACCTGCTCGCCAAGGGGCGCGTGGACTTCATCTTCCCCGCGGACTACCGCGACGGGACGCTCTTTGACGAGACGATGAAAAATATCGTCCGCAAGATCGCCATCGCCGACGCGCTGGCCGAGGAAAACCAGCAGCAGCTCCGCTCGCTCGGCCGGAGCGAGGTGCCGCAGCAGGTGGGGCTGTTCTGATGGTCAATTTGCGCTGCCCCGTCTGCGCTGGGGCGCTTGAAAAACGCGCGGGGGCCTATCTCTGCCCGAAAAACCACAGCTTTGACATCGCCAAGAGCGGATACGTCAACCTCCTGCTCAACTCCTCGCAGGGCCACCACGGGGATGACAAGCTCATGGTACGCGCCCGCCGCGACTTTTTGGACAAGGGCTATTACGACCGCTTCATCGCCGCCGTTGCGGACGCCGCGGCGGAGTTCACGCCGCAGGAGGCGACGGTCCTCGACGCAGGCTGCGGCGAGGGGATTTATTCTCTTGCCGTTCTGCGCGCCATCGAAAAAGCGGGCAAGCACGGCGAGCTTTTAGGCGTCGACATCTCGAAGACCGCGCTCCAGTACGCATCGAAGCGCTCGCCGGACTTCACGCTCTGTGTCGCCTCGTGCGCGCACCTGCCGGTCGAAGACGGCAGCGTCGACGAGGTGCTCAATATCTTCTCCCCTTTCGTGCCGGAGGAATTTGCGCGCGTGCTGAAGCCGGGCGGCTATCTTCTGCGCGCCTATCCCCTGCGCGAGCATCTGTGGGAGCTCAAAGCGCTCATCTACGACACGCCGCGCGACAACCCGCCCACGCCGCTCGAGACTGAGGGCTTCACGCTCGTCGAAACGCGCGAAGTGCGCGATATCATTCATTTATCCTGTAATGAGGATATTCTATCTTTGTTCCGCATGACACCATACTATTATAAAACTGGCGCTAAAGACCAGCAAAAGGCTGAGCGAGCTCAGGAGCTGGATGTTCAATTAGCGTTTGGGCTGGCGATTTATCAAAGGGATTGATATTCTCCCGCACTATGCGGGAGGGGAGAGCGGCGTGCGCGCCGCGGCACAAAAGGGGGCCATTCTCTTTCACAAAAGAGAATGGCCCCCTTTTAATCCCCCAAGAGAAAGGGATTAGATTGGCAGTCTCGGACTTGAATGACTCCTATGCCTCCGGAATGGGAATGCCTGCGCGCGGCGGAGCCGCGTTTAGCGTTGCTATACGACTTGCCTCTGCTTCTATCATCCGCTGCCGCTCTGCTCATCTTGTAGGAGTACAGCCTAATTCCCGTCTACCGCCAGTCCCTACAATGCGGCGAGCGCAGCAATGCCGCTATTTCGCACGCAGTCTGCCGCCAAGCAAACGTCACTCGCGCCTCACGATAGTAAGGCGCGGTTGAGAGTTGTCACGAAACGTAGGGATTCATGGCGAAGCCATGTACACCGCACTTACATTGCGCAGCGCGTGCAGCTCTTCAAGATCGAGACTGCCAATGTGCGGGGTCGAGGGGAAGGCCCCTCGTCCTTTCTCTTGGGGGATTAAAAGGGGGATATTCTCTTTCTGAGAAAGAGAATATCCCCCTTTAACGCACTCCCGCACGGTGCGGGAGCTCCCCCGCCGCGCAGCGCGCGGCATTATAATCTTTTTCCATACATGAAAAGATCACATTTGAGCATGCCATTGTACAATTTCCGTTTCTTATCGGCAAAGCGCCCGTAGCAGCGCTCAAAGTCAGGATGTGACGACAGCACATACACCCGCCAGGTGTCGGGTAATTTGTCCATCGCCTTGCCGAAGGCCTTGTACAGCTCGCCCGCCTCTTCGCGCTCAAGAAGCCGCTCGCCATACGGCGGGTTCGTCACGATGCGGCCATACAAGCCGCCCCAGTGGAAACGCGTGGCGTCGTCGACCTCGAACTTGACGATGTCGTCGACCTCGGCGAGCTCGGCGTTGTGGCGCGAGAGCTCGACGGCGTCGGGGTCGATGTCGCCGCCCCAAATTTCGTAGTTCCCGTGGAACTCGTTGTCCATGGCCTCGTCGGCTGCGTCGAGCCAGAGCATTTTATCGAGCGTGGCCCAGTGCTGGGCGGCAAAGCTGCGGTTGAGGCCCGGTGCACGGTTGCGCGCGATGAGCGCCGCCTCGATGGCGATGGTGCCGCTGCCGCAGAACGGGTCGCAGAACGGGTCGCGGCCATTGTAGTGCGAGAGCTTGACCATCGCGGCGGCGAGCGTTTCCTTGAGCGGGGCGGCCACGCCGTGGGCGCGGTAGCCGCGCTTGTAAAGGCCCTCGCCCGAGGTGTCGAGCCAGACGGTGACCTCATCCTTCATGATGGAAAAGCGCACCTGATAGCACCGCCCCGTTTCGGGGAACTGCGCGATGCCGTAGGCCGCGCTCAGGCGCTCCACAACCGCCTTTTTGACGATCGACTGGCAGGCGGGCACGGAGTGGAGCGTCGAGTTGATGGAGTAGCCCACGACGGGGAATTCGCCCTCGCGCGGGATCCAGTCCTCCCAGTGCACCGCACGCACGCCCTGAAAGAGCGATTCAAAATCCGTCGCGCGGAACTTGTGCAGAACCAGAATGACGCGCGCACCGCAGCGCAGATTGATGTTGAGCCGCGCAATGTCGCGCGCTTCGCCGTGGCAGAGGACGCGGCCGTTCTCAACGCGCACGTCAGAAAGTCCCAGCTTTTTGATCTCATCGCCCACTAAGCTCTCAAGGCCCAAGAGGCAGGGAATGACAAATTCCAGCATAATAACGCTCCCGAAAAAATGATTTGACTTTAGTATAGCGGATGGGAACAAAAAAGGCAATCGCCGCGTCAAAATAAGCATGGTAAAGCGGTGGAGCGTGTGGTACAATAGGAAAAACAGCGCGGAAAGCGCGCTGTCACATGAATGTAACATCAAACTTGCGCGAAATTTTCCAAAAAAATACGGAATGCAACACTAAAGTTGCTGGAAATGGACGCGCGGTTTTGCTATCTTATCCTCAGACAGAGAAACGGAGGGAACGCAATGGCATTTGGCGAGCGGCTCCAGGAGGTCCGCAAACGCAGCGGACTGACGCAGGAGGAATTTGCCGAACAGCTTCAGGTCTCGCGCCAGTCGGTCTCGCGCTGGGAGTCGGGCCGCGGCTACCCTGAGATGGAGAAGATCATCTTCATCTGCAACCGCTACGGCGTAACGATGGACGAGCTGTTCAAAGAAGAAGTCCCCACCCCCGGCGAGCCGCCGGTCGAAGCCCCGCTGCTGTCCGCGCGCACGCTCGGCAGCGAGTTGTCAAACCTGTACGCGAATCTGTCGCCCTACAACAAAAGCATCGGGATCATGCTGCTGACCGTCATCGCGATGATCGGTCCGGCATACGTCTACTGTATGCGCAGTTTGAAAGGAGGAGCAGATGAAATGATGACCATTATCTGGATCGCCGCCATCATCATCTTCGGCATTGCCGAGGCGGCGACGGCGGGGCTGGTGTCGATCTGGTTCGTCGTGGGCGCGGTGGCCGCGCTGGTGGCGACGGAGCTGGGCGCGGCACTGTGGCTGCAATTCGCGGTCTTCCTGATCGTATCTATTCTGGCGCTCATCGCAACAAGGCCCCTTGCGCGCAAGATGCTGGATAAGACTATCGTGCCCACGAATGCCGACCGTGTGCTGCACCACGAGGCCAAGGTGACCGAAACGGTGGACAACGAGAACGCCACGGGCGCTGTGTACATCGACGGCAAGACATGGACGGCGCGCAGCGAAGACGGCAATATCATCCCCAAGGGGAAAATGGCAAGAATCGTTCGCATGGAGGGCGTCAAGCTCTACGTGCGCGAGAGTAAAGAACCCAGCGAGAGAAGAGAGTAAACCCAAACTACACAACATTTTAGGAGGAAAAGAACTATGCAATGGATCGGCTATATCGGTATCGGCATTTTAGTGCTGCTGGTGCTTCTGGTGCTCGTCACGAACATCCAGATCGTGCAGCAGTCGCGCGCCTACGTCGTTGAGCGCCTCGGCGCTTACAGCGCGACCTGGGGCGTGGGCCTGCACTTCAAAATTCCGTTTTTCGAGCGCGTTGTGAAGAAGGTCAGCCTCAAAGAGCAGGTGGCCGACTTCGATCCCCAGCCCGTCATCACGAAGGATAACGTCACGATGCAGATCGACACAGTCATCTACTTCCAGATCACCGACCCCAAGCTCTACACCTACGGTGTCGAGCACCCGATGAACGCCATCGAGAACCTGACGGCGACGACGCTGCGTAACATCATCGGCGAGATGGAGCTCGACCAGTCGCTCACGAGCCGCGATGTCATCAACGCCAAGATGCGCTCTATCCTCGATGAAGCGACCGACCCCTGGGGCATCAAGGTCAACCGCGTGGAGCTCAAGAACATCCTGCCGCCGCGTGAGATCCAGAACGCGATGGAAAAGCAGATGAAGGCCGAGCGCGAACGCCGCGAGTCCATCCTGCAGGCCGAGGGCCAGAAGCAGTCCCAGATCCTCGTGGCCGAGGGCGAAAAGCAGTCCACCATCCTGCGCGCGGACGCCGAAAAGCAGGCGGCCATCCTCAAGGCCGAGGCCGAGCGCCAGGCCGCCATCCTCAAGGCCGAGGGTGAAGCGCAGGCCATCCTGAACGTGCAGAAGGCGCTCGCCGACTCCATCAAGATGCTCAACGAGGCCAACCCCAACGATCAGGTCGTCAAGATCAAGGCGCTCGAATCGTTCGAAAAGGCCGCCGACGGTCAGGCGACGAAGATCATCGTCCCGAGCGAGATTCAGAGCCTCGCCGGTCTCGCCGCGAGCTTCAAGGGCCTGCTTGAAGAAGACAAGAAATAAGCACGAAAAAGGAAGAGGTTCCCGACGGGAACCTCTTCTCTGTTTGTCAAAAAAGCCTCGCAGAGTTTCGCGCCCGCAGGCGCGAAAGAGGTCTGATCTGTTTTCTGCCGCGACATGTGCGTGGCAGAAAACACTTTGCGCGGAGCGAGCGTCTTGCTTGTCCGCTTTCAGCGGACAATTCGAGGCGCAGAGCGCAGCGAATCCTTCTCGAAAAAGTGGCGAAGCCGCTTTTTCGACAGGCGAAAGAAGAGGTTCCCATCGGGAACCTCTTCCTTTTTTGATGTAAGGTGTTGCGAACTCAGCCCTCGGAATCCGTGCGGTTTCTCCAGGAGATCTCCTGCTCGAGCTCGTAGCGCAGCTTCTTGTTTTCCTCGACAAGCTCGTCGTAGTGCTCGCCCTGCACGTAATACTTGACGAACGTGAACGTGGCCTCGTCAAGCTCCTCTTCCGTGTAGGACGGGAGAAGCGAGCCGTTCTTGCGCTGAAGGCCGGAGATATTCACGACCACCAGACGGCGGTGCTGCTCGGAGAGCTGGAAGAGCTGGAGCTTTGCGGGAATTTCAAGCCCTAAGTCATAGGTGCTGTTCACGCGCTCCATGATGTTGCGGTACTCGGGCTTGGCCGAGACGATGACGCCGTGCTGCATAAACAGCTTTTTCAGGTAGTCCACAGAAACGTCCTCGCGGGTGATCGTGCCCTTGCCGAGACCTGTGAGCATCGTGTTAGACAGATTCAGGCTGACGTAAACTTCTTCGCCGGTCTTGGGATAGCTCATAATTTGCCTCCATTAAAGTCTGCGCCGCAAGCGCGGCTGGGATTGATATGACATTTTTATGGTAGCATGGCGGAGCGGAAAATACAAGCGGCAGGTTGTATGAACTGTCGCTTACAAATTTGTCGGAATCGCCGCCGCGGCGGGATTTTCCTTGACAAGAGCGCGCGCCGCTGATACACTTTCCTTGTCTATTACGGGTGCGCACCTACCGGCAGTCAGGCGGAAGTCTGGCTGCCGTTTTGCATCCGGCATTTGAATAGGAGGGAATATTTATGGCTTACTTCTGGCCGCTCATTCTTGTCGTGGCGTCGAACACCGTGTATCACATCTGTGCCAAATCGCTGCCCGAGAGCGTCGACCCGCTCGCGTCGCTCACCGTTACCTATCTGATCGGCTCGATCTTTTCGGGCATCCTGTACTTTGTGACGAACCGCGGCGGGGCGAACCTTCTGCACGAATACAGCCAGATGAACTGGGCGCCGTACCTGCTCGGTCTCGCTATCGTCGGTTTGGAAGCTGGCAGCATGCACGCCTACAAGGCGGGCTGGCCGGTCAGCGCGTTTCAGGTGTCGTCTGCGGCGGCCATCGCGACGATTTTGGTGTTCATTGGGTATCTTGTCTACCACGAGGCCATCACGGTCAACAAGCTCGTGGGCCTTGCGCTGTGCCTTACGGGGCTGTTTTTCCTCAACAAATGAGTTGTGCCGCGGCTTTTGCCGTGGTATGATTGGGAAAACTGATTGGAAGAAGGAATTTTGACCTATGAAAGCTGCACGCGAATATCCGATCCTGACCGTTACCGCCAAGGGCACGCGCTGGCTCGAGAGCGGCCACCCCTGGGTGTACGACTCCGACGTCGCCCGCGAGCCGGACGAGAGCGAGTGCGAAAACGGCGCGCTCGTCGATGTGGTGTCGGAAAAGGGCAAATATCTCGGCACGGGCTTTTTGAGCAGACTCAGTAAGCTCCGCGTGCGCATCGTCTCGCGCAACGCGAACGACCGCTTTGATGAAAATTTCTGGCGGCGGCGCGTACGCTACGCCTGGGACTACCGCAAGGCGGTCATGGACGGGCAGACCGGCTGCTGCCGCCTGATCTTCGGCGAGGCGGACGCCTTCCCCGGCCTGGCGGTCGACCGGTTTGAAAATCTTCTCGTCACGCAGACGCTCTCGCTCGGCATGGAAAAGATCAAGGGCATGCTCTTCCCCCTCATTGTCGAGGTGCTGGAGCAGGACGGCGAGACGATCGACGGCCTTTTTGAGCGCAACGATGTCGTGCTTCGCGAAAAGGAGGGCTTGACGCAGAACAAGGGTTGGTTTTCCCTCCCCGGCAAAAAAACGCCCGAGAGCCCCATCACTGAAATTTGCGAGAACGGCGTTTTCTACCGTGTGGATGTCGAAAACGGGCAGAAGACGGGCTTTTTCCTCGACCAGAAGTTCAATCGCCTCGCCGTCGCGCACCTCGCGCGCGGCAAGCGCGTGCTCGACTGCTTCACGCACACGGGCTCGTTCGCGCTCAACGCCGCCAAAGGCGGCGCAGAGCACGTGACGGCGGTGGATGTGTCCGAGAGCGCCATCGAAATGGCGCGCGCGAACGCGGCGCGCAACGGCCTTGAGGACAAAATGGACTTTCTCGCCGCCGACGTCTTCGACCTGCTCCCGCAGCTCGAGGCCGCGCACGAAAAGCCCTATGACTTCATCATCCTCGATCCCCCGGCGTTCACAAAGTCTCGCCGCACGGCGAACAACGCCGAAAAGGGGTACAAGGAGATCAACCTGCGCGCGATGCGCCTGCTGCCGCGCGGCGGCTACCTTGCGACCGCCTCGTGCAGCCACTTCATGCCCGCCGAACGCTTTGAGCGGATGCTGCGCTCTGCCGCCGTGGATGCGGGCGTCGAGCTGCGGCAGATCGAAGCGCGCACGCAGAGCTGTGACCACCCCATCCTCTGGAACGTGCCGGAGACGGATTACCTCAAGTTCTACTTATTCCAAGTGGTATAAATTGATATAAAAAATCCCCGCTGTTTTTACAGCGGGGATTTTTTTGGTTGTTTATTTGTTTTCGTCAGTGTTTTCCGCGGAAGTATCCGGCGTTTCGGGTTCAGTCGAGGGCTTGTCCTCAGTCTGAGCATCTTCGCCCTTGTCCTCCGGCGGCATTTCGATCTTTTCGCTCGTCATCGAAATGTGCTTGGCGGGCGCTTCGATCACGCTCGGCTGCGAGGGGCGGAAGCCGTCCTCGCTCTTGCGCGTGGAAGCGTAGGCCTCTTCGACGGTCGAGGGATCGCGGCCTTCGAGGATGGCGACCATTTCGCCGCCCGTGATGGTCTCCTTTTCAAGGAGGTAGGCGACGACCTTGTCCATATCCTCGCGGTTGTCGCGGATGACCTGTACGGCGTCCTTGTAGCACTCGTCGAGAATGCGCTTGACCTCGCGGTCCATGATGGCGGCGGTATCCTGCGCGCAGTCGAGGCCGTAGCCGCCGTCAAGGTACTGATTGCGCACCGACCCGAGCGCGACCATGCCGACCGCGTCGCTCATACCGTACATGGCGACCATGTTGCGCGCGATGCTCGTCGCCTCCTGAATATCCTGCGAGGCGCCGTTGGTCATCGTGTTCATCACGACCTCTTCGGCCGCGCGGCCGCCCATCGAGACGGCGATCTTCGCCATCAGCTCATCGCGCGTGCGCAGGTTCGTCTTGTCCTCTTCAGGCATCAGGAGCGTGTAGCCAAGGCTTCCTTCGGTGTGCGGGACGATCGTGATCTTCTGCACGGGCTCGGCGTTTTTCTGCTTGTAGGCGACCATCGCGTGGCCGACCTCGTGATAGGCGACGAGCTTCTTTTCAAACTCGGTGAGGACGCTGCCTTTCTTCTCACTGCCCGCGATGACGAACTCGAACGCCGCGAGCATGTCCTCCTGCGTGACGAGCTTGCGTCCCTTGCGCACGGCGCGGAGCGCCGCCTCGTTGGCGAGGTTTGCAAGGTCCGCGCCCACGCAGCCCGCGGTCGCGAGCGCGACCTTCTTAAGATCCACGTCCTCGGCGAGCTTGATGCCGCGCGTGTGGACCTGCAGCGTTGCTAAGCGGCCGGCGAGGTTCGGGCGGTCGACGGTGATGCGGCGGTCGAAGCGGCCGGGGCGCAGCAGCGCCTTGTCGAGCACCTCCGGGCGGTTCGTCGCGGCAAGCACGATGACGCCCTTGCTCGGGTCAAAGCCGTCCATTTCGGCGAGCAGCTGGTTGAGTGTCTGCTCGCGCTCGTCGTTGCCGCCGCCGTAGCGCCCGCCGTCGCGGGATTTGCCGATGGTGTCGATCTCGTCGATGAAGATGATGCAGGGGGCGACCTTCGACGCCTCGGCGAAGAGGTCGCGCACGCGGCTCGCGCCGACGCCGACGAACATCTCGACAAAGTCAGAGCCGGAGATCGAGAAAAACGGTACCTTCGCCTCGCCCGCCACGGCCTTGGCCAGCAGCGTTTTACCGGTACCGGGAGAGCCGACGAGCAGCGCGCCCTTGGGGATCTTTGCGCCGATGGCGGTGTATTTTTCGGGGTTGTGCAGAAAGTCGATGATCTCGACGAGCGATTCTTTCGCCTCGTCCTGACCGGCCACGTCCGCGAACGTCACGCCGGTGGATTTTTCCATGTAGACCTTGGCGTTGGCCTTGCCGACATTGCCGATGCCGCCGATGCCGCCCATGCCGCCGGACTTTTTCGCGATGAAGTTCATCAGCAGCATGAACGCGCCGACCATCAGCACCGTGGGCAGAATATAGCTCACCATGAACGTGAGGATCGGCGAAACGGGCGGCTGATAGGGCTTGGTGTAGGTCACGCCGTGCTCATAGCACAGGGTGATCAGCTTTTCCGTCGCGTCGGGAATGATGGTGGTGAAGAGCGTATAGTTCTGATCATAGCTCTTGCCGTCGTCATCCGTGTAGGTAAAGCCGTCGACCGGCGTGATGGTGAAGACCGTGTCGCCGAATTCGATGGACTTGACCTTCCCCTCCTCCACGAGTTCGACAAGCTCGCTGTATGCGATCTCGCACGAAGACTCGGCGGTGCGGGCCTGATCGAGCATGACGGAGAGGTAGTTCACACCGATCGTCAGCAGCAGCGCCCATAGGACGATCGACCACATGCCCCCGCCGCGCCGGCGGTTCTTGTCGCCGCGGTTGCGGTTGTTTCTGTTGTTTGGCTCCATGTTGTTCCTCCTGTCGGGAGACAGAAAAATGCGAAGATGCGCACTTTTTGAATTAGTGATTTCAACTATACCATATATAAGAAAATCGCACAAGTTTTCTACGGTGAATTTTCGATGAACTTTTGCTTTGTGCCCTCTTTATCTTGCCCTTGTTCTGTGTTATAGTTGCAATGGAGTATTCTATAAAAATTTGTCACAAGGAGAAATTTCTTTTATGGATAAGGAACGCAAGGAAAAGACCGCGCGCGTGCAGGACGCGGAGGCCGACGGCATCATCGAGGGCCGCAACGCCGTGATCGAAGCGCTGCGCGCGGGCACGACCATCGACAAAATTTTCATCCAGAAGGGCGAGACCGATAAGACGCTCGGCCACATTGCCTCCACCGCCCGCGCCGCGGGCGTGGTCGTCGTGGACGCGGACAAGCGCAAGCTCGACTTCATGTCCCGCACGCACGCCCATCAGGGCGTCATCGCGCTCACGAGCGTGCGCGAATATGTCAGCGTTGAGGATATTTTGAACATCGCGCGCGAAAAAGGCGAAAACCCCTTGATCGTCGTCTGCGACGAGATCTCCGACCCGCATAACCTTGGTGCGATCATCCGCACGGCGGAGTGCGCGGGCGCGCATGGCGTCGTCATTCCCAAGCGCCGCAGCGCGGGCCTCACGAGCATTGTCGCCAAGACGAGCGCGGGTGCGGTGAGCTATGTGCCCGTCGCGCGCGTGCCGAACATCCCCGCGCTTTTGGAGCAGCTGCAAAAAGAAGGCGTCTGGGTCTTCGGCACGGCGGCCGAGGGCACGAGCGACCTCTACTCCGCGGACCTCAAGGGCCCCGCGGCCATCGTCATCGGCAGCGAGGGCGACGGCATGACGAGACTGGTGCGCGAAAAGTGCGACTTCCTCGTCAGCATCCCGATGAAGGGCAGAATTTCGTCGCTCAACGCCTCCGCGGCGGCGGCCATCCTCCTCTACGAGGCGGTGCGCCAGCGCTTGGGGCAGTGACGGTAAAGAAGGAACGATATGGACCCCAAAGACCTTGAATTTGAAGAAACGCTCGCCGACTCCGAGCTGCTGCTGAAAAACACGGCCCGCAGCATGGACGAGGACGCGGAATTCACGCTCGAGAGCATTCTGGCCGAGTACGGCAGCGGCACGCCCGCCGCGCCCGAACCGGAAGAAAAAGAACCCGAGCCGCCGGCGGAAAAGAAACCGCCGGCAAAGGTCGTCCCCCTGCCGAAAAAGGCGGAGGCGGCGAAAAAAACGGTGGATGAAACGGCGGATGAGACCGCCCGCATCCCCGTCATCCCCTTCCCCGGCGCGAAAAAGGCCGAAGAGCCGGTGGAAGCCGAGCCGGAAGAAACTCCCGAAGAAGAGCCCGCGCAGGACGACGAGCCCAAGTCCATGAGCTTGCAGGACGTCCTGGCCCAGACCGTGCAGGAGGCGCTCTCCGAGCGCGAGGACACGATCATCGAGGAGGAGCCGCCGCGCCGCGGTTTGTTCTCCCGCCGCAAGATGCGCGACACCGAGCAGCTCTACGACGACGCGGAGGAGGAAGAGGACGAGGAAGAAGAATTCGAAGAGCCTGAACCCGAGCTCCCCGAGCCGCCGCTGACCGAAACGCTCTCCGACTACCGCGCGCAGCTCTCTGGCGCGACGAAGGCGCGCCGTGGGGCGGGTATTTTCACGCTTTTGCTGTGCGTCATGGCGGTGCTGGAGCATTTTTCCCTCCTGCCCGCGGCCTATGTCGAAGATCCGATGATCCGCGCGCTGCCGCTGCTGGCGGTCGAGGCGATCGTCTGCGCCATCGGCTGGCGCATCTTCGCGCGCACGATCCGCTCGCTCAGGCAGGGCAAGACCACCTCCGGTTTTTTGACGATGTTTCTATGCCTTGTCACGCTGCTCGATACGGCGCTCTACGCTTTTCTTCCCGCGCGCGCGGCGCTGTCGCTGCCGCTGCCGGTGCTGGGGGCGATGTCGGTCTACTGCGCGCTGCTGGGCGAAAGTCTGCGTCTGCACGGCATGTATGACACGTTCCGCATCGCGGCCATCGGCAATGCGCCGTATATCGTCACTGTGACGGCAGGGGGCGCGGCCAAGCGCGTGGGCCTGCCGGGCGGATTTTCGAATTCCGCGCGCGCAAACGCTCCCTATTCGCGCTGGCAGAGCGTGCTGCTGCCGGTCTTCCTCGCGGCGGCGGTCGTGTTCGGCGTGCTCTCGACGCTCGAGACAAAGCAGAACGCGCTGCTTGCGTGGAACCTCTCGGTGATGCTCGCGAGCGCGAACCTGCTCGCGTTTCCGATGGTGTGCGCGCTGCCGCTCAAGCGCATTGCCGCGCGGCTTGCCAAAAGCGGCAGCGCCGTGGCGGGCTTTTCCGGCGCGGACGCCATCCGCCGGAGCAACTGCGTCATTCTGACCGACGGCGACCTGTTCCCGCCCGGAACGGTCACGCTCGGCGGGCTCAAGGTTTTCGGCGAGGAGAGCGGCAAGGTCATCTCCTACGCCGCGACGATGGCCCACGCGTCCGAAAGCGGCCTGAGCCGCCTTTTTGACAATCTTCTCGCCAGCGACGGCGGCTTCCGCGAGCAGGTCGAGGACGTCGACTTTTACGAAGAGGGCGGCGTCGGCGGCCGCATCCACGGCGAAACGGTGCTCTTCGGCACGGCGGGCTTTATGAGAAAGCGCGGCGTGAACCTGCCGCGAAACCTTGGCCTCAAGACCGGCGTGTTCCTCTCGGTCGACGGCACGCTGATCGCGGTGTTCGCCGTGAAGTACATGCCCGCGGAAAATGTCGACTGGGCGCTCCACGCCCTGCACCACAGCCGCATCACCCCCGTCCTCGCCGTGCGCGACGGCAACATCACCCCTGCGCTCTTAAAGCGTAAGTTCGGCACCGACGCGCGCGCGGTCTATCCCAAGCTCTCGACGCGCTTGGCGCTCTCCGAGCGCGGCGGCGGGCGGCCGTATGCGCTGCTCATGCGCGAAGGCCTCATGCCGTATGCCGAGGTCGTGCTCGGCAGCAAGCGGCTCTGCGCGTCCGCCAAGCGGTGCACGGTGCTTGCATTTTTAGCCGCCACAGCGTCGACGCTCCTTGCATTTTATTTAACTTTTGTCGGCGCATACAGCGTGCTCACGCCGCTTTCTCTGCTCATTTACGTACTTTTGTGGTCGCTCAGCGCGCTGGTCGACGCCCTGCTCAGCGACCGTTATTGACACTTCGAACGAAGAAAACGAAAATTTGCGGAAAAATATGGTTGTAATGGAGAGAAAAACATGATATCATTTCTGCATTGAGTATTATCCCATCTTATGGCGCGAGCCGATCTGGGATTTACGATTTTCGGAAGGAGACTGACCCATTATGAGTGCAAAAGACATCCGCAATATCGTGCTGCTTGGCCACAGCGGCAGCGGCAAGACCACCCTCGCTGAGAGCATGCTGTATCTCACCGGCGGCACGGACCGTCTGGGCAGAATTGCCGACGGCAATACCGTTTGTGACTACGATCCCGAAGAGATCCGCCGCCAGATCTCCATTTCTCTGGCCGTGGCTCCCGTGGAATACGACAGCTGCAAGATCAACGTGCTCGACGTGCCCGGCGGCTTCGACTTCGCCGGTGAGGTCGCGGAGGCCGTTCAGGCTGCCGACGCTGCCGTCATCGTCTGCTCGGCCAAGGCCGGCATGAGCGTCGGCGCGGAAAAGGCGTGGAAATATTGCGAGAAGAACTCTCTCCCCCGTCTGCTCTACATCTCCAAGACCGACGAGGAGAACTCCGACTACAACGCCGCGTTCGACACGCTGCGCGAGCGCTTCGGCAAGAACATCGCCCCCGTCGTCGCCCCCATCTGGGACGAGAGCAAGAAGGTCATCGGCATCATCGACGTGCTGCATAAGCGCGCATTCGAGTTCGGCCCCGGCGGCGGCCGCGTCGAGATCGAAGTGCCTGAGAACAAAAAGCCCGTGCTCGATGAGCTCTACGACGCGCTCAAGGAGTCCGTCGCCGAGACGAGCGAGGAATTTATGGAAAAGTTCTTCGCCGGTGAAGACTTCACCTATGCCGAGATGATCCATGGCCTGCGCCAGGGCGTCAAGGACCTGTCCCTCTTCCCTGTCGTGTGCGGCTCCGCCATTCAGGGCATGGGCACGCGCATCCTGATGGATACCATCGTCGAGCTTCTTCCCAAGCCGCAGGACGCCCGCGCCCTGATGGCCGAGAATGAGGACGGCGAGTCCTCCGAGTTTGTCGTCGCGCCCGGCGCACTGCCGACCGCGTTCGTCTTCAAGACCATTTCCGACCAGTACGGCAAGTATTCCTACGTCAAGGTGCTCTCCGGCTCCATCAAGCCCGATATGCCCATGGTCAATGCCCGCACCGGTGAGACCGAGAAGCTCGGCCGCCTGTACATCCCCAAGGGCAAGAAGTATACCGAGGTCAAGGAGCTCACCTGCGGCGACATCGGCGCCATCGCCAAGATGGACAAGGTCAAGACCGGCGATACGCTCTGCGAGCCGCGCAAGGTCGTCAAGATCGAGCCCATCCCGTTCGATGAGCCCTGCTACAGCGTCGCCATCGCGCCCAAGACCCGCGGCCAGGAGGACAAGATGGCCCAGGGCCTCAACCGCTTGAACGAGGAAGATCCGTCCTTCCGCGTCGTCAACAACGCCGAAACGCACCAGATGGTCGTCTCCGGCGCGGGCGACATCCAGATCGACGTGCTCGTCAACAAGCTCAAGAGCCGCTTCGGCGTCGAGGTCGTGCTCGACACGCCGCGCGTGCCCTACCGTGAAAAGATCCGCAAGACGGTCTCCAAGCAGGGCCGTCATAAGAAGCAGACCGGCGGCAGCGGCCAGTTCGGTGACGTTTGGATCCGCTTCGAGCCCAACGAGGAGAGCGAAGAGATGGTCTTCGCCGAGGAAGTCTTCGGCGGCAGCGTCCCCAAGAACTTCTTCCCCGCAGTCGAAAAGGGTCTGCGCGAGGCCTGCGTCCACGGCCCGCTCGCGGGTTATCCCGTCGTGAACCTCAAGGCTGTCCTTTACGATGGCTCCTATCACCCGGTCGACTCGTCTGAGATCGCGTTCAAGACCGCGGCGAACCTCGCCTACAAGGCGGCCATGCCCGAGGCGTCCCCGGTCCTGCTCGAGCCGGTGTGCGAGCTCAAGGTCACGGTGCCCGACCAGTACATGGGCGATATCCTTGGCGATCTCAACAAGCGCCGCGGCCGCGTCATGGGCATGACCCCGACCGGCAACGGCGAGCAGGTCATCGAGGCCGAGTGCCCCGAGGCAGAGCTGATGAGCTACGCCATTGACCTGCGCTCCATGACCCAGTCCCGCGGCTCGTTCGTGATGCACTTCGTGCGCTACGAGCAGTGTTCCGCCGACGCACAGGCGAAGGCTGTCGCTGCCGCAAAGGCGATGCAGGAAGCGGAATAATTGCTTCTGCACAGCAGAAAATAAGTAAAAAGAGAGGGCTTCTCGAAAGAGAAGTCCTCTCTTTTTCCGCGCATGGCGCAGAGGGGGAGCAGCCCGAAGAGGCTGCGGTTTTTCCCCACACCGTGTGGGGCTGCGGATAAGGGGGATATTCTCTCACGTGAGAGAATATCCCCCTTGGACCCCCAAGAGAACGCAAGGGGCGCCGCCCCTTGACCCCGCACATTGGCAGCCTGTAGCTTGAATGACTGCACGCGCTGCGCAGTGTAGGTGCGGTGTACATGGCTTCGCCATGAATCCCTGCGAGTCGCGACCTGACAGCAACCGCGCCTTACTATCGTGAGGCGCGTGTGACGTTTGCTTGGCGGCAGACTGCCTACCGAATGCGGCATTGCTGACGCTCGCCGCATTGTGGAGACTGGCGGTAAACGGAAATTAGGCTGCACTTCTACAAGATAGGCAGAGCGGCACCCGCAAGGGGTGTGCCGCATCCGTAAGGCAGCAGAGCCGCCAACGGCTGCGCAACAGCGGATGATAGGAGCAGAGGCAAATCGTATAGCAGCTTCAAACGCGGCAACGCCGCGCTATGGGCAGTGCAATCGGCAAGCATTGCAGCTCTTCAAGCTACCCGCTTGCAATGGAAATTTTCTCTGGGAGGGTGCAAGGGAGGGATATCTCTTTTCGAAAAAGAGATATCCCTCCCTTTCCCGCGCTCCCTGCACGGTGCAGGGAACAAAAGGCCCGCCTGCAAAAACGCAGGCGGGCCTTTCTTATCACCTTTTGGAAAAAGCGGCTATCTCTTAGTACATGCCGCCCATGTCGCCCATGCCGGCGCCGGGAGCGGCCGGTGCGGGGGGCTCGGGCTTGTCGGCGACGAGCGCCTCGGTGGTCAGCACCATGGAGCTGACGGACGCAGCGTTCTCCAGCGCGGAGCGCGTGACCTTTGCGGGGTCGACGATACCGGCGGAGATCATGTCGCAGTAGACTTCCTTGTAAGCGTCGAAACCGTAGCCGACCTTGCCGCTGGTCTTGATCTTCTCAAGAACGACGCTGCCGTCGATACCGGCGTTGGCCGCGATCTGACGGATGGGCTCCTGCAGGGCCTTGACGATGATCTGGACACCGGTCTTCTCATCGCCCTCAACCTCGCTGATGAGCTTTTCCACAGCGGGAACGGCATTGACATAGGCAGTGCCGCCGCCGGCGACGATGCCCTCTTCCACAGCCGCGCGGGTCGCATTGAGCGCGTCCTCGATGCGCAGCTTCTTTTCCTTCATCTCGGTCTCGGTGGCAGCACCGACCTTGATGACGGCCACGCCGCCGGCGAGCTTGGCAAGGCGCTCCTGCAGCTTCTCCTTGTCATATTCGCTGGTGGTCACGCCGATCTGGGCGCGGATCTGCGCCACGCGGTCAGCGATGGCCTGCTTGTCGCCGGCACCGTCGACGATGGTGGTGTTCTCCTTGGTGACCTTGATCTGGCGGGCACGGCCGAGCATGTCGATCGTGGTGTTCTTGAGCTCGTAGCCAAGCTCCTCGGAGATGACCTGGCCGCCGGTCAGGATGGCGATGTCCTGCAGCATCTCCTTGCGGCGATCGCCGAAGCCGGGCGCCTTGACGCACACAACGTTCAGCGTGCCGCGCAGGCGGTTGACGATCAGGGTGGAGAGAGCCTCACCCTCGACGTCCTCGGCGATGATGACGAGCTTCTTGCCGCTCTGAACGAGCTGCTCGAGGATCGGGAGAATGTCGGAGATGACGGAGATCTTCTTATCGGTGATCAGCAGGTAAGCGTCGTCGATGACGGCTTCCATCTTCTCAGTATCGGTGACCATGTACGGGGTGATGTAGCCGCGGTCGAACATCATGCCCTCGACGACCTCGCTGTAGGTCTCGGCGGTCTTGGACTCCTCGATGGTGATGACGCCGTCGGCGCTGACCTTCTCCATGGCCTCGGCGATCAGCTTGCCGATGAATTCGTCACCGCTGGAGACGGTACCGACGCGGGCAATGTCGTCCGTGCCGTTGACCTTCTGGGAGTTGGCCTTGATGGCGGAGACAGCAGTCTCAACGGCTTTGGCCATGCCCTTTTTCATCACGACGGGGTTTGCACCGGCGGCGAGGTTCTTCAGGCCCTCGCGCACCATGGCCTGCGCCAGCAGCGTTGCGGTCGTGGTGCCGTCGCCCGCGACGTCGTTCGTCTTGGTGGAAACTTCGCGCACGAGCTGCGCGCCCATGTTCTCGAACGGATCGTCGAGCTCGATCTCCTTGGCGATGGTCACGCCGTCGTTGGTGATCAGCGGAGCGCCGAACTTCTTGTCGAGCACGACGTTGCGGCCCTTGGGGCCGAGGGTGACCTTGACGGTATCAGCAAGAACGTTAACACCGGCCTCAAGCGCCTTGCGCGCCTCTTCGCCGGACTTAATCAGCTTAGACATAAGAGTGTACCTCCATTAGAAATTTCGCGGAACGCGAAAATAATTTAAATCATTTTTGCCGCGACATGCGCGTGGCAAAAATACTTTGACCCAGCCGCCTTGGGCGGCGTCGCCAGTCCGCAGACTGGCGGTGGGGAATCCAAAGGGGGAGCCTGCTCCCCCTTTGCGAGTCTTACTCGACGATGGCCAGGATGTCGCTCTGGCGGACGACGACGTACTCCTCGTCATCGAGCTTGACCTCGGTGCCGGCATACTTGCTGGTGATGACCTTGTCGCCGGGCTTGACGGTCATCACGACGTCGTGACCGTCCACCATGCCGCCGGGGCCGACGGAAATGACTTCGGCAACGGAGGGCTTCTCCTTGGCGCTGGCGGTCAGGATGATGCCGCCCTTGGTGGTCTCTTCGACCTCGACCATCTTGAGGATGACGCGGTCAGCAAGCGGTGTGAGTTTCATGGCTTGGTGCCTCCTTGTATATTTTAAAAATTTTAACGGTTTCAGGCGGGTTAGCACTCAAACTTGATGAGTGCTAACCAACGGTGCTATCATAGCGCACCGTCAAGGCATTTGCAAGGGGTATTTGGGGATTTTTTCAAAAATTCACAGCTTATTCAAAATCTCCTCAGCCCGCTTGCGTCCGCTTTTCCACCGGAGAGGCGAAAGAGGTCGAATGCCGCAGCATTCGACCTCTTTTGTCATTTACTTCGTTATTGAGCTGCCGTGTTACCGCGCCGTCGCATCCGGATCGCAGCCCTTGGGCGCGAAAAAGTTGACCTTCTTGTCCGCGAGCTTCAGCGTCACGCACTGGGAGTGCATGCTCTCGCCGTCAAGGCAGGTCGTGAGGTCGTCCTCGAGCGCCTCGATGCGCACGAGCTTCGCTGTCGAGACGCGGATGATGTCCTGCGGCAGCTTTTTGTAGTCGCCCGCGCTGTAGCCGCCGAAAAGCGTCGCAAAGCGTGCCTTGCTGACGTTCTTGACGAGCACCGTATGTAAGACGCCGTCGGTCATGCGGGCCTCCGGCACGGGGGTAGAGCCGCCGCCGTAGTAGCGGCCGTTGCACATCGAAACGAGCGCGAACGTGTCTTCGATCACCTCATCGTCGAGCGTGACGCGCCACCTGCGGCCGATTTTGCGGAAAAGGAAGTTGACCGCGACGCTGGCTAAATAGCTTCCGCGGCCCGAGAGCATCGGCGACGCGCCGAACTCGTGTACGCTCTTGGCGATGCGCGCGTCGATGCCTGTGCAGGCGATCGTCAGGCAGTATTTGCCGTTGCAGTCGATGAGGTCGAGCGGTGTCACGTCACCGTTCCACAGGTTTTCCGCGTCAAGAAACAGCGGCTCGGCGTCCTTACCGAAGTTTTTAAGGAAATCGTTGCCCGTGCCGATGGGGATGCAGGTCATCGCGGCATTGGGAAAGCCCGCGATGCCGTTGGCGATCTCGTTGACCGTGCCGTCGCCGCCGCAGGCGTAAAAGCGGACATAGTCGCCCGTCTCCGCGATCGCGCGCGTTAAAGCCGTCGCATGCCCGCGCGATTTGGTCAGCATACACTCAACGTCTAAATTGTGGTTCTTTTTCAGCGCCTCGGCCATCGTGTAGACGCGCTGGCGGCTGTCCTTCTTCCCCGCTGCGGGGTTGATGATAAAAATGTGCTTCAAGAAGCTCACTCCTATGCAGTTTGCTATTTTCAATATACCGCAGGTCATTTGAAAATGGAATGGGCAGAGTGTTAAGAGATTGTAAAGAAGTTGCGATTCCTTTTCGCGCGGGTGCGGAGCGCTATGCGGCACTTCGGCCGCGGGGATTGCAGCGCCAAAGGCGCTGCATCCCCCTCGCACCCGTGCGAGAACATGGCACTATGTACTATTTCTTTTTAGGGTAAGGAGCCCGCTCCTCCGTGAGCCCCACAAGATAATCCACACTCGTGTGGTAAAACCGCGCGAGCCTGATGAGCACGTCGCTCGGGACGTCGCGCTTGCCGGTCTCGTAGTTGGAATAGCAGACCTGCGAGCAGCTCAGATAGTCCGCCAAGCTCTTTTGCGTCAGGTCGCTGTCCTCTCTCAGATCTCGAATGCGTCGATACATTTTGCTTCACTCCATCCAGAATTCGTGTTTAGATTCTGTAAAGAAGTATACGTAAAACAAAATGTTATATTGTTCTATATAACAAAACGTTATATAATTTTTAGAGGGTGGTTATATGACGGACTACAAGGCAATGTATCTGCTCCTCTTCAACGCCGTGACTGACGCGCTGAAGAAAATGGACGGGCAGAACTATGGCGAGGCCAGCGCGCTGCTGATCGCCGCGCAGCAGAAGGCCGAAGAGCTCTACATGGACTCGGACGGCGAATAACACTTGAACAACGTAAAAACGGAGAGGCAATGCCTCTCCGTTTTCTCGTTCTGCTGTTTTTACCGGTCGAGCCCCGTATCGAGCCAACCGGGCTTTTCCTGCTCGACGGGCGGCTCTGTGGTCGTGCCGGGGTCGGTCACGCCGGGGGCAGTGGTCCCGGGATCGGTCGTGGTGCCCGGGTCAGTCGTGGTACCGGGGTCGACAGGCGTTGTCGGGTCGGTCGGCGTGGTCGTGCCGGGATCGACAGGTGTGGTCGTCCCCGGGTCCACCGGCGTGACCGCCGCGGACTTGCCGACGAGCACGATGCGGTTGCGCGCCTTATAGTTGCTGCTCGCCTCGAACGTGGACGAAATGAGCTTGCCGTCGCCGGAGTAGACGTTGCGGTACGTCTTGACCTTGTAGCCGGTGTAGGCGGTCTGCTCGACTTTGCGCTCGCCGGGGGCGAGCTCGTCGGTCTCAACGATCTCCTCCGTGAACGGGATGGTCTCAAGCACTTCGGTCTTGATCTTCACGTAGCTGTCGTCGACCTTCGTGCCGCGCAGCGTGACCTTGAGATAGTCCTTGCCGCCGCTGGTGTAGTATTCGGCGATGACCTTAATGGGGTACATCGTGTTGTTGCGGAACTCGAACTCCGGACCGCCCTGTGCGACCGTCGCGTCAAGGCCAAGGCCGATGTAGTCGGACGCGAAGCCGTGGTTCGTGCGCTGCACGATCTCAAGGTTGGCGTAGAGCGCCGCGGCGTAGAGCGTGGAGCTCGCCTGACACGCGCCGCCGCCGACCATGTCGACGGTCTTGCCCTGCAAGTAGCCCGGCGCGGTGCTGTAGCCGTTCGCCGCCGTGAACGGCGTGACGAGCGGGCCGTATTTCATCGTCTCACCGGAGTTTAATATGTAGCCGTTGATGCGTGAGGCGGTGAGCTTGACGTTGGCACGGCGGCCGGGTGCACCGCCGACCTTCGTGGTGTAGGTGCTCAGCACATCGCGGAACAGAACCTTCTGGAGCTGCTCCGCCGTGACGTCCGGCATCTCGACCGTGGCGTTGCTGAGCTCGACCGTCTCCCCCGCCGCCGCGGCGTTGTAGGCGGATTCAAGGTCAGAAAGCGTGAATTCCACGCCCGCGTGGCCCGGCGTGACCGCGCCGGTCTCCTTATCATACGTCGCGTTGACCTTCTGGCCGATGACGGCCTCGCGCTGCGCGCTCAGGTCAACCTCCTGCGCGGGGATGACGTCGTAAACGCCGCCCTCGCTCGCGGGCTGGAGCACGATCTCGGACGGGTCTCCGCCGCTCAAATACGCGCCGTTTAAGTACACGCCGATCTGATCTCTCGCGGTGTCGGTCGTCGCGCGGCCGTCCTGCGGCTTCGTCACGCTGACCTTGCCATCCTCTGTCACGTTGATGGCAAACTCCACGGGGTCGCAGTTGATGCTGTCGCACACCGTGTCGACAAGATTCTCCATCAAATCGGGCGAGTAGGCCGCGTCGACCACCTGTGCGGCGTCCTGCGGCTTGAAGAGTGCGCGCAGATACTTCGCGCCCGCGGTCAGAAAGCTGTCGTTGCAGCCGTAGACATTATAGATGTGCTTGGCGAGGCCGTCGAAGTCGACATACTCCGGCATCTCGTCGAGCGATACGTGCGCGATCTCCGTGCCGTCCGGCAGGACAAAATCGACGCCCGCGCCCTTCGCCTGCGCGACGCTCGCTTTGAGCTGCTCGGCGACCTGCTGCTCGGTCATCCCGCCGTAGTTGGTATCGCCCATCATCACGTTGGGATAAATTTTATGGCTGGCCGATGCCCACGCGCCAAGGCCCAAGTACGCCACCACGAGCACACCTGCGACGATGCCGACGACCTTGCCGGTCTTCCCCGATGTTTCACGTGGAACGCGCGGCGGCTTCTCAGCGCGGGGCGCTTTGGGCGCCTTCGCGGCCTTTTCCGGCTGCATCAGGCGCTTGCCGCCTTTTCTTCTCTTCTTTTCCTCAAAGGCGCCGTTCGTTTCATCCATGCTGGCTCCTCCTGTTTCTTCCGATCTTCCGGACAGGGACTTCCCTGCCAGTCGTTTCAGTATACCACAGTTTGTGAGAAAAAGAATCACAATTTGGTGACAATTTTGCAGGATTATCCGGCCTCTTTTGCACGTTTTGGGATGCGGATGGTCAAAAGGATGCCATCGTCCGTGTCCTCGCGCTGCATGTCGGCCTCGACGCCCGCGCGCTGCATCAGCCCGAGCGAGTGGCGGATGGTGTTCAAAAAGATGCGCACATCCTTGACGATGTAGGTCGGCAGGCGCGGCGGGGGCGTTTTCTGCTTGAGCTTCAAACGCTCTTCGATGTACGCCTCGCTCTGCGAGACGTTGTAGCCGCGTGCGGCGATAACTTGCAAGGCTTTGAGGCGGTCTTCCTCGTCCGTCAGGCGCAGCAGCGCCCGTGCGTGCCGCTCGGAGAGGTCATGCTCGCGCAGAAGGCGCACACAGTCGGGCGACAGGCGCAGCAACCGCAGTTTGTTCGCGATGGCGGACTGGGATTTCCCCAGCCTTTCCGCCGCCTGCTCCTGCGAAAGGCCGTAGGTCGCGATCAGCCGCGCGATGGCCGCAGCCTCTTCCAAGTAGTGCAAATCGCGGCGCTGGAGGTTTTCGATCAACGCGAGCAGCGCGCTCTCCTCCTCACTCGAGCGCGCGAGCAGGCACGGCACCTCGCGCAGCCCCGCGAGCTTTGCCGCGCGCAGACGTCTCTCCCCTGCGATGAGCTCATAGCCCTCGTCCGTGCGGCGGACAGTCAGCGGTTGGAGGATGCCATAGCGGCGGATGCTGTCGCTCAGCGAGCGCAGCGAGGCCTCGTCAAACTCGATGCGCGGCTGGTTGGGGTTGGGGCGCAGCGCGTCGATGGGCAGATCGAGCACGCGGCGCGGGAGCAGCGGCTTTCTTGCGGACATTTCCATGGATTTCCCCTCCTTTTTCTCCACTTTTAGCACAAAAAGTGCGCAAAAACAGGCGAAAGTCGGCGGAGAGATCAAAAAATTCGCACCTTGCGGTGCGAATTTTCGTTTTCTCATTTATTTCCCGTCGTGCTTGACGTGAATGCGGCTGATCGCGCGGGCGATGCGGGCATTGGCAATGGCCTGCTCCTGCGCGCTGCGCTTCGCCTTGAGCTCGGCGCGCGCCTCGGCGGCCATTTCCTCGGCGCGGTGGAGGTCGATCTCCTCCGGCCGCTCGATCGTGTCCACCAGCACGAGCGCCTCGCCGTGCTCCATCTTGAGCACGCCCTCGGACACGGCGGCGATCTGCTCGACGCCGTCGGCGTCCCGCAGCGTCAGCTTGCCGGGGACGACCGCGAGCACGATATCCTCGTGCTGCGCCATCAGGCCGTACATGCCGTCGATGCTCGGCACGGTGAGCGATGTGCACGCCCCGTCAAAAAACGTGCGCTCGGGCGCGAGGACGCGGAGAGGAAAGGTCTTCATCACGCTTCCCCGCTTTCCATCTTCTTCGCCTTGGCGAGCGCGTCGTCAAGCGTGCCGACGTTGTAGAACGCCATCTCGGGATAGCCGTCCATCTCGCCGGAGAGAATGGCTTCAAAGCCGCGGAGTGTTTCCTCAAGCGGCACATAGACGCCCGGAAGGCCCGTGAACTTTTCAGCCACGAACGTCGGCTGGGCCAAAAAACGCTGGATCTTTCTCGCGCGGTTGACCGTCACCTTGTCCGTGTCGCTCAGCTCCTCCATGCCGAGGATGGCGATGATATCCTGCAATTCGCGGTATTTCTGCAAGGTCGCCTGCACGCTGCGCGCGATGCGGTAGTGCCGCTCGCCCACGATATCCTCTTCCAGAATGCGGGAGGACGATTCGAGCGGGTCGACCGCGGGATATAAGCCCTGTTCGGCGATCTTACGGCTCAAAACCGTCGTCGCGTCGAGGTGGGTGAACGTCGTCGCCGGGGCAGGGTCGGTCAGATCGTCCGCGGGAACGTAGACCGCCTGCACGGACGTGATCGAGCCTCTCTTGGTCGAGGTGATGCGCTCCTGCAGCTCGCCCATTTCGTTGGCGAGCGTCGGTTGATAGCCGACGGCGGAGGGCATGCGGCCGAGCAGGGTCGAAACCTCGCTGCCCGCCTGCACAAAGCGGAAAATATTGTCGATGAACAGCAGCACGTCGCGCTGCTCCTCGTCGCGGAAGTATTCGGCCATCGTAAGGCCTGTCAGCGCCACGCGCATACGAACGCCGGGCGCTTCGTTCATCTGGCCGAAGACGAGCGCGGTCTTGTCGATAACGCCGCTCTCGTGCATCTCGTTCCAGAGGTCGTTGCCCTCGCGGCTGCGCTCGCCGACACCGGTGAAGATCGAATAGCCGCCGTGCTCGACGGCGATGTTGTGGATAAGCTCCTGAATGAGCACCGTTTTACCGACGCCCGCGCCGCCGAACAGGCCGATCTTGCCGCCGCGCGGATAGGGCTCCAAAAGGTCGATGACCTTGATGCCGGTCTCCAAGATCTCAACGCTCGGGCTCTGCTCGTCGAAGGCGGGGGGCTTTCTGTGGATGCTGCGGCGCGGCTCCGCGCCGCCGATCGGCGCGCCGCCGTCGATGGTATCGCCAAAGACGTTGAAAAGCCGTCCGAGCGTCGCCTTGCCGACGGGCACGCGAAGGCCGCTGCCTTCGCCCGTGACGGTCATGCCGCGGCTGAGGCCCTCGCTACCGGAGAGCATGATGCAGCGCACCGTTTCGGCGCTCAAATGCTGCTCCACCTCCATCACAAGGCGCTTGCCGTTCAGCTCGACGGACAGCGCCTCGCGGATGCGCGGCAGCTCGCCGTGCGGGAAGCGCACGTCCACCACGCTGCCCGATACCTGAATGATCTTACCTGTGCGCATGCTGCGCCTCCTTCTTCATGTGGTTCTTCTTGCTGCGCGCGCCGGCGGAGACCTCCGTGATCTCGCTCGTGATGGCGCCCTGCCGCTCGTGGTTGTACTCGAGCTGCAGCTCGCGCAGCATGTCGTCCTCGTTCTGGTTGGCCGAGTCCATGGCAGAGGCGCGCGCGTTCTGCTCGGCGCAAAAGCTGTCGACCATCGCCGAGTACAAAAAGCCCGTGATGTACGCCGGCACGACCCTGGCGAGCACCTCCTCTGCCGAGGGCTCAAAGCGGATGGGCTTTTCCCCCGTCTCCTCTTTGGCAAAGTGCTCATCCTCCAGCGGCAGCAGGCGCACGGTGCGCACGTCCATGTCCACGCCGTTGCCAAGGTCGGTGTAGATGATAAAGAGCTTGGAGATCTCGCCCCGGTCGAAGAGATCCAAAAGCTTCGGCGTGATCTCTCGCGCGCGGCGGAGCGTGGGGCTCTGCGCATCGTAGAGGAAGCTCTTTTCCACCGGCACGCCATGGCCGGAGAAGAAGTGCCGCCCGTTGCCGCCCACCACAAAAAGGCGGCTGTCGGGGTGCTTTTCAAGGCGCTTCATCGTCTCCTGAATAACATTCTGGTTGTAGGCGCCCGCAAGGCCGCGGTCCGCCGTCACCACAAGATAGGCGTATGTTCCCGGCTGGGCCAGATCGTCCGCATTGCCCCGATAAAGGTACGGGCTCTCGATCTCGCCCGCGTGCAGGAATATCTGCTCGATCTGTGTCGAGACCGCGTCGAAAAACGGGCGCGTCTTGGCAAGGTCTTCTTTCGCCCGCCGCATCTTGGTCGAAGCGATGAGGTACATCGCGTTCGTCACCTTCTGCGTGCTCTGGATGCTCGCGATGTGCTCGCGGATCTCCTTCATGCTCGCCATGTACCTGTCACCTCACTTTTTATTTGGAAAAATAGCTTTGCACAAATTCCTTTGCCAGTTCGATGATCTGCGACTGCTGATCGTCGCTGAGCTGGCCGGTCTGCTCGATGGTATTGCACAGCGCGCCCTGCGTCTCGCCAAAGTGCTGCAAGAGCGCAGGGATAAACGCGTCAAGCTGCTCTGGCACGATCTCTTGAAAAACATGGTTCAGCCCCGCGACGAGCAGGATGACCTGCTCATACTGCTTGTAGGGGTGGAACTGCTTCTGCCGCAGCATGCGCATCAAGCCCTGACCGTAGGATAAAAGCTTTGCCGTCGACTCGTCGAGGTCGCTTGCAAACTGCGTGAACGACTCCATCTCGCGGTACTGCGAAAGGTCGAGGCGGATGGTCTTGGCTGCCTTTTTCATCGCCTTGGTCTGCGCGTCGCCGCCCACGCGGGACACGGACAGGCCCACATTCACTGCCGGACGCTGGCCGGAGAAGAACAGGCGCGTTTCCAGAATGAGCTGACCGTCGGTGATGGAAATGACGTTCGTCGGGATATAGGCCGACACGTCGCCGGACTGCGTCTCGATGATCGGCAGCGCCGTGATGCTGCCGCCGCCCTTCTCCTCGCTCAGATGCGCCGCGCGCTCGAGCAGGCGGGAGTGCAGATAGAACACGTCGCCCGGATACGCCTCGCGGCCCGGGGAGCGTTCCAAAAGAAGGCTCATCGCGCGGTACGCGATGGCGTGCTTGGAAAGATCGTCGTAGACGATCAGCACGTCGCGGCCCTTATTCATAAAGTATTCGCCCATGGCGCAGCCCGCGTAGGGCGCAATGTACTGTAACGGCGCGGGATCGCTCGCCGTGGCGTTGACGATGATCGTATAATCCATCGCACCGTGCGTTTCCAGCGTCTTTTTGAGCTGGGCGACGGAGCTCGCCTTCTGTCCGATGGCAACATAGATGCAGATGACATCCTTGCCCTTCTGGTTGACGATGGTGTCGAGGGCGATAGCGGTCTTGCCGGTCTGGCGGTCGCCGACGATGAGCTCGCGCTGGCCGCGGCCGATGGGGAACATCGAGTCGACGGTCAGAATGCCCGTCTCAAGCGGCGTGTCGACGCTCTGGCGGTCGATGATACCGGGAGCGGGACTCTCCACCGCGCGGTAGCCGTCGGCGCGGATGTCTCCCCCGCCGTCGATGGGCACGCCGAGCGCGTTGACCACGCGGCCGAGGAACCCCTCGCCCACGGGAACGCCCGCCGTGCGTCCGGTGCGGCGGACCGTGCTGCCCGCGCAGACACTCGCGTCGTCGTCAAAGAGAATGCAGCCGACGCTGTCCTCGGATAAGTCCTGCACCATGCCGCGCACGCCGCCGTCGAAAAGCAGCACCTCGCCATAGGCGGCGCCCTCCAGCCCGTCCACGCGGGCGATACCGTCGCCGACGGTCAGAACGGTGCCGACCTCCTGTGCCATGGCCTGCGGCGTCCACGAGAGCACCGTCTCCTTCAGCAGCGGGATGACGTCGCCCTGCGTGGCGGCGAGCTTTTCGAGCGCGTCCTTGAACTGGCTCAGGCGTCCGCCCGCGCTCCAGTCGTAGACCTCCGCGCCCACCTCGAGGCGGAAACCGCCGGGGTAGTCATCACTCTTTTGCCAGGTGAGCGTCGTGCCCTCGCCGTACTTTTCGGCGAGGAAGGCCAGAAATCGCTTCTCCTGCTCCTGCGACGGACGCGCGGCAGAGAGCAGTACGGCCTCTAAATGCTCCGTGCGCTCAGCCATTGTCCTTGCGCTCCTCCGCCGTGTCCAGGAACTTGTCGTAAGCGTCCGACGTGCTGGAGAGCACCAGCTTTTCCGCCGCGGCGCTCATCAGCTCGGAAATTTCGCCCTTGGCCTGCTCCATCACGCGCTCATGCTCGCGCGCGGCATCTTCCCGCGCCTTGCGCACGATCTCGCCCGCCTGCTGCTCGGCCTGCGCGCGGCGCTCGTCCACCGCGTGCTGCAAGGCTTCGTTCGCCTCGCGCTGGCGGCGTGCGATCTCCTCGTCGGCGCTCTTGAGCTGCGCTTCATAGCCGGCCTTCATCTTCTCGGCCTCGGCAAGCACGGCCTTGGCGTCCTCGTCCATCTTCTCATAGTGCGCCTTGCGGCTGTCCATAAAGCTCTTCACAGGCTTGTAGAGCAGAAAATACATCGCGCCGAACAGGATGACAAAGTTCAGCGCATGCAGCAAAATTTGCTGCAAATTGATATTAAGCGGCATTCAAAGCCCCTCCTTTTTGGGAGTGTTCTTCATCAAAGGACGAAGATAATGAGGATCGCCACGATCAGGGCGTAAATGATGACCGTCTCGATAAATACAAGGCCCATCATCATCGTGGTTCTGATCTGACTTGTGGCCTCGGGCTGGCGGGCCATGGCCTCGCTCGACTTGCCGACGGCAATACCCATGGCCAGCGCGCCGCCAAGGCACGCAATGCCGATCATCACGCCCGAGCCCATCGCCTTGGCGGAGGTCACGTCGTTGTCGTTGCTGCCGGCCGTGACGCTCACGGTCTCGGTCACGTTGCTGTCATTGTCGCTCTCGTTTGCGGCGAGGGCCGGGATGGTGCAGATCATCAGCGCGCACAGCAGCATCATCAGCGCTGCAAATTTCTTCATCGTTTTCATGGCAAATTTACCTCTTTCTTCAGGCAGCCGTTTCGCTGCGGGATTTTTTTACCTTTTTTGCCTTGGGCTTCTTCTCGTGCTTTTCGGTCGATTCGCCGTAGAACGTCGACACCAGCATCGTTAAAACATACGCCTGGATCAGCGCGTGCAGCAGCGTGAACATCACGCCCACGATGACCGGCAGCACATAGGAAAGCGCCACGTAGTAATACACAAGCTCCGTCACGAGCGCGCCGGAAAGCAGCGCGCCGAAGAGTCGAAAGCTCATCGAGATCGGCAGCGAGAAATCCTTGAGCGCGTGCAGAAATCCCCTCACGCCCGCGGCGATCAGTCCGCCAAACAGGATCACGCCGTAGCTCATCACGCCCAGCGCGATCGCCCCGTTGATATCGGACAGCGGCGCGGGCAGGCTGACGGCGTGGCCTGATGTGGTCACCACCTGAATGCCGAGTAGCTCAAAGAGCGTGCTGACAAAGATGTAAACACCGGCGGTGAAGATGTACGCCCGCAGGAATTTATTGCGGTGCGGGCTGCTGCCCTCGGCCAGGCCGTCGAACATGCCGACGATCTGCTCTAAAACGAGCTGGAACCTACCGGGCACATATTTGAATTTTGGGATCACAAAAAGCCGGCACACAAGGGCGAATACTATTAAAATACCCGTCACGATGTAGGCGGAGATGAGCCCCGGGTTCACCTCGATCAGGCCAAACAGGCTCACCTTGTTCTGCTCGTGCAGCACCGCGTCACGCATGACCTCCTGGATCGGTTCGCTCTCGCCGCCTGACGGCGTGAGCAAACATCCGGCCAGCAGCGCCAGCACGATCACGGCGAACACGATCAGCTCGCGCGTTCGCTTTTTCTTATCCACGCGCCCTACCCCCTTTTGTTTCTATCATCCAATTTCTGCTTGGGATGCAGCACTTATTTATACCACCTGCACGCAGGAAATGCAAGTCTTCCTTCATGATTAACCGCCGCTTTACAGCATCTTTTCGTCTTCTTAACAGAGCCCTGATCCCTCCCCTTTTTCTTCAATAAATAGAGCAGCGGAAGGAGAAGTGCTGCCCCCTTCCGCCGCTCTATTCCACTTTTCTCGTTATCGTCACAATACGAAGATGATCAGGATGGCTATGATCAGCGCATAGATGATGACCGTCTCGATAAAGACAAGACCCATCATCATCGACGTGCGGATCTGCCCCGCCGCCTCGGGTTGTTCGGCCATGTTGTTCGCCGCCTTTGCAACGGAATGCGCCATGCCAAGCGCGCCGCCGAAGCACGCCACACCGATAAGCGCCGCCACCGCCCAGATCTTGCGCAGCTTGACGGTATTTTCGTTCGCTCCCGCTTCGGCAGACTCTTCCACCTCACTCAGCGTTTCCGGGGTCTCCACGTTTCGCTCCCCGCCTGCGGCGGCCAGCGCCGGAATCGTCAGCGCGCACAGCAGCGCCAGCACGGCAAACAGCGACCAAATTCGTTTCATCATTCGACTCCTTAACGCAAAAATGCAGTTTCTTTGCAAAATCTTTATAAAGACTATATACCTTCTTTATGCCGATGGCAAGTCTTTTTTGTAGAAAGCAAAAAAGGACTGTTTTCCCTTATTTTTTCGTTTTTTCTTCCTTCCGGGAGTAGCATTTTCCGCACGTTTCTGCTATCGTGTAGAAAAACAAATCACGTTGAGAGGAAAATACTCATGTTCTGGGACAACGTCGCGGGGGTCTATGACCTCTTCGCCGACATCTTTAATAAAGAAACGCACAAGGCGCTCATTGCCGCCGTCAGTTCCCGTATCACACCAGACGACGCGGTGCTCGAATGCGCCTGCGGCACGGGCCTTCTCACCGGTGCCATCGCCAAACGCTGCCGCTCGCTTCTCGCGACGGACTTTTCCGCCAACATGCTCAAGCGGGCGAAGAAGAAATACGGCGCGCTGCCGAACGTCACGTTCCGTCAGGCCGACATCCTGCACTTGGATGAACCGGACGGGCAGTTCGACGTGGTCATCGCCGCGAACGTCATCCACCTGCTCGACGAGCCGTACAAGGCCCTTGCCGAGCTCGACCGCGTCTGCCGCAGCGGCGGCACGATCATCGTCCCGACCTATATGAACCGCAGCGAGCAGGGCAAGACGAGCGGCTTTGCCTCGACCGTCGGCAAGGCGGGCGCGGACTTCAAGCGTCAGTTCACGTTCGACACGTATAAGCAGTTTATCGCCGCGGCGGGCTACGACGATGTCGACTACGCCTACTGTCCCGGCCGCGTGCCCTGCGCCGTCGCCGTGATCCACAAGCCGTAAAAAGCAAGAAAAAAGGCTCCGCAGAGTATTCCGCGGAGCCTTTTTTACATTTTGTATTCATTTTCTCTTCTGCCGGCGGATGTCTTCGCCGAAAAAGAGCAGCATTTGATACTCTCCCTGCAATCTTGACAGCACCGGCGCGCCGTAGCGCCGCCCGAGCTCGTCGGGGCTCAGGTTCGTGGAGATGACGGTCTTCTTCCCCGTGATGAGGCGCGTGTTGACGATCTGATACATCGCGCTGTGGACAAAGCTCGTCATCAGCTCGGTGCCGAGGTCGTCTAAAATCAGCAGGTCGCAGCCGAGCGCGCGGCTCACAGCGGTGTCGGCGTTCTCGCCGTCGTCGCGGCCGAACTTCTGCGCCTCGAAGCGGGCGAAGATGTGCCCCGCCGTGTCGTAGACTACGCTGTGGCCGCTCGCGCTCACGACGCGCGCGATGGACGCGGAGAGGAACGTTTTCCCCAGCCCCGTGCCGCCGGTCAGCAGCAGGTTGCCGCTCTTGGGCGAAAACTCGTGCGCGTAGTCCTGGCAGATGTCGTACACGCGCTCCATGTTCGTGCGCGGCGACACGCCGAGGTCGCTGTCCGGCACGGACGAATAGTAGTCGAAGTTGAAATTTTCGAAGCATTGCGAGCCGAGGTCCAAAAGGCCCGAGAGCTCCTTGTTCTGCTCTCTGGCGTAGTAGCCGCGCAGGCACGAACAGACCTCGCTGCCGAGAAAGCCCGTGTCGTTGCAGCGCGAGCACTTGGGCTTTTCCTCGAGATAGTCGCCCGGCAGTCCCAGGCGCGTCAGGAGAAGGCGCTTTTCCTGCTGCAAGTTGAGGTTTTCCTCCCGCAGCGCCTCAATGGCCGGGCGCGGGTCCGTCCCGCGGCGCAGGCCGGAGGCGATGATCTTCGCCATCGTGTGCGACAACTCGCGGTCGATCTCCTCAATGCGCGGGCACTTGGTATAGACCGCGCGCTCGCGCGCGCGAAAATTCTCCGCGCGGCGCTGCTTGTCCTCGTCGAAGCGCGCCAGCGCTTGGCGCATCAGCCGCCCATCGTAAGACATCCTTCTCCCCCGCTTTCGTTACTGATTTAAATATTCCTTCATCCAGGCGTTGCCGCCGGTGGTGTTCTTTTTCGGCTTGCTCTGCTCCCTGACGTTCTCGGCCTTCACTTCGGCGAGCGTGTGCAGGCCCTTTTCGTGCCAGCGCTTCAAAATGCCGTTGCAGTACGGCCAGCGGAACTCATGGCAGTGCAGGATCGTCCGGTCGTAGGCCTCGGACACCGTATCGGCGGGAAAGCCCATCTCCGCCCACGCGGAGAGATACTTTTCCTCGCTCGGCGCGCTTGCGCGGCCCTGCATTTGCAGCGCCGCCATGTATTCGGGGTACCTGCCGCGCAGGGATTGCTCGCGCTTCATGTACTCGCTGGCCTTTTCGATGGAAAAGAGCTCCTTGCGTGCCCAGACGTAGCCCTCTTTTTCGATCTCGCGCATGTTGGGCAGCCGCCCCTCGCCGAACTGCTGCTCCTTTTTGCCGATGCAGTAGTTGACGAGCGTGTAAACGACGTCCGCGGGCAAGCCGAGGTTTTCGTACAGCCCTAACAGCTTCTTGACCGACGGGGTCGAGAGCGGACCGAGCTTGTGCTCCACCTCGCGCAGAAGACAGGCGAAGCGCCCGTCGCCCTCCAGCTTTCGCGCGATGTCCTCGCGCGTGTACTCGGGCGGCTCGCTGAGCTGCTGGGGCGGCAGAAGGGGCGCTTCCTCCTTCTTCTCCGGCGCGCCGACGAGCTTCATCTCGTAGAGCGCCTGCTCCGCCGCGCGAAGACGCGTTTCGTCCCACTTGAGCTCGCGCGCGAGCTTGCCGGAGTCCGCCGCGCCGCGCGCATGCAGGATGGCGAGGTACAGCAGCGCCGCGTCGCCGCTGCCACCCGCGATCAATCGCTTGACCGTCGCCGACGAGAGCGTGATGTTCTCCTCGGTACTCAAATGCAGCACATAGCCTGCCATGTTCCCCGCCCCCTTTCGCGCATTTTCGATTCCATTATTCTACATGAAATTTTCCCGTTCGTAAACATGAAATTTTTTGCTTCCCCCTTTTCACATTTTCACTCCCGTGTTATACTGTTAGAGATTATATGGGTGGAATTTGCCCTTTTTTGTGCAACGCCGAAGAAGAAAGGAGCACACAATCATGGAAAACCGCATCACCGTCTCTATTTGCGACGAGGAATACACCTTTGTCGCCGAGGAAGCCCCCTCCTATATGCAGAAGGTCGGCTCCTACGTCAACGACAAAATGAGCGAGTTGCTCGACGCTGCCAAGGTCGGCCGCACGGACGCCGCCGTGCTGACCGCCGTGAACATCACCGACGAGCTCTTCAAAGAGCGCGAAGCCGGCGACGCGCTGCGCCGTCAGGTCAAGCAGTACCTCGACGAGGCTTCTCAGGCCAAGAATGAGGTCAGCGAGCTCAAGCGCGAGATCTTCAAGCTCCAGCAGCAGAAAAAGTAAACCCTTGACGACGGAGCTGTTAGCGCCCGCGGGCGGGCGGGAGGCGCTTGTTGCCGCCGTACAGAGCGGCGCAGACGCCGTGTATATGGGCTTTGGCGCGTTCAACGCGCGCCGCAGCGCGAGGAACTTCTCCGATGAGGAATTCCGCGCGGCGGTTTCTTATTGCCATTTGCGGGGCGTGAAGGTCTATCTGACGCTCAACACGCTCGTCACCGACCGCGAGCTCCCCGCGCTTGCCGCGGAGGCGCGCACCGCGTCGGAGTGCGGCGTGGACGCGATCCTGGTGCAGGATTGGGGCGTTCTATCGACGCTGCAAAAAATCATTCCCGACGTGCCGCTGCACGCCTCGACGCAGATGAGCCTGCACACGCTCTCGGGCGTTCAGGAAGCGGCAAGGCTCGGCATGACGCGCGCGGTGCTCGCGCGCGAGCTGAACCGTGAGGAAATTGCCGAGATCTGCCAAAAAAGCCCCATTGAGATCGAAACGTTCGTCCACGGCGCGCTGTGCATGTGTTACAGCGGCCAGTGCGAGATGTCTGCCGTCATCGGGCGGCGCAGCGGCAACCGCGGCGCGTGCGCCCAGCCCTGCCGCCTGCCCTACGGCTTTTCCGGCAAGGTGGACGGCCATCCGCTAAGCCTGAAGGACGCGAACCTCGCGCCCTTCGTGCCGGAGATGATGGACATGGGCGTCGCGTGCCTCAAGATTGAGGGGCGCATGAAGCGCCCGGAGTACGTCGCCGCCGTGACGGAGATCTACGCGCGCCTTCTGCGCGAGCATCGCGCGCCGACGAAGGACGAGCAGAAAAAGCTCGCCCTCGCTTTCTCGCGCGACGGCTTCACCGAGGGCTACTACCGCGGCGTGCGCGGACGCGAGATGTTTGGCACGCGGCCCGAAAACGCAAGATGGCCCGAGGACTGGTTCAGCGAGATTCGCGCGCGCTATGAAAAGGAAAATCTGCGGCTCGTGCCGCTCACATTGAAATGCACCATCCGCGCCGGTCAGCCGATGACCCTGACGGCGGAAGATGCGGACGGCCACCGCGTGACCGTCACCGGCGCAGTGCCCGAGGCGGCGCGCAGCCGCGCCGTCACCGCGGAAGAGGTCGAAACGCGCCTCAGGAAAACCGGCGGCACGGCGTTTTCGGCGGCGCAGTGCGCCGTCGCACTCGACGGTGGCCTCGCCGTCAGCGCGGGCGCGCTCAACGCCCTGCGCCGCGAAGCGCTTGCGCAGATGGAAGCGCAGCGCACCGCTGTGCCTGCACGCCGCACATTCGACTTTGTCCCGCCGAAAACGGTCAAAAACAGCGCGGACAAGCCGCTTTTGACCGTCTCCCTCCACAGGGCCGAGCAGCTGAGCGATGAACTCATTGCGCTCGCCCCCGCACGGGTGTATATCCCTATCGAGCTGCTGGCGCAGCTTGACCTTTCGCCGTATCTCGGTAAGTCGGAATTTTTCGCGGTGCTGCCGCGCATCTACCGCACACAGGACGAGCCTATTTTGCGCGCGCTGCTCGAGGACGCCGCCAAAAAGGGCGTCACGGGCGTGTCGCTCGCCAACCTCGGCCATCTCTCGCTCGTGCGCGGACTCGATGCAGCGCTCCACGGCGACTGGGCGCTGAACGTCTATAACTCCGCCGCGCTCACCTTCTGGAAGAAGGAAGGCCTCTCGAGCGCCTGCGCTTCCTTCGAGCTGCGCGACGCACAGCTGCGCGACCTCAGCAAGTGCCTGCCCTGCGAGGCCATCGTCTACGGCAGGCTCCCCCTCATGGTCACGGAGAATTGCCTGAATGCAAACGAGTCCGGCTGTCGATACTTTAAGGAACGCCCTGCGTCCGTCCCGGCAGACGGCGCGTGTGCAAGCGCGCCGGAGCTGACCGACCGGCGCGGCGAGCACTTCCCCGTGCTGCGCGCGTGGGGCTGCCGCAGCGAGATCGAGAACGGAAAGATTCTTTATCTCGCGGACAAGTCAAAGGACTGGCAGACGCTCGGTCTGCGCTTTGCTCAACTCCGTTTCACGACCGAGAGCGCCTCTGAATGCGTCCGCGTGCTGCGCGCGTATCAGGGCGAGACGGTCGAAGCGCCGGAGAATATCACCCGTGGGCTCTTCTATCGCGGCGCAGAATGAATTCCAAATTGTAATTTTTTATCTTGATTATACTTTTTATTATCAAATAGTGAGGCAATATCATGGCAATCGTTTTGGCATCCCAGTCCCCGCGCCGTCAGGAGCTTTTGCAGCGCATCGGCGTAGAGGACTTCAAAACGCTCTCGCTCGACATCGACGAGAGCTATCCCGCCGGTCTTTCTCCCGAGGACACGGTGCGCTATATTGCAAAGAAGAAGTGTGACGCGGCCGCCGCGCTCTGCTCTCCCGACGATCTCATCATCACGGCGGACACGATGGTCTTTTTGGACAATGACCGCCTCGGCAAGCCGCACGATGAGGACGATGCGTTCCGCATGCTGCGCGAGCTTGCCGGCCGCGGCCACACGGTCTGCACCGGCGTGAGCGTCCGCCGCGGAGAGACGAGCGAGCTTTTCGCCGTGTCCACGCGCGTCTTCTTCCGTCCGGCGACGGACGACGAGATCCGCGCCTACATCAAAACCGGCGAGCCGATGGACAAAGCCGGCGCCTACGGCGTGCAGAGCCGCGGCGCGCTCTTCGTCGAGCGCATCGACGGCGACTTTTTCAACGTCATGGGACTTCCCGTCGAGCAGCTTGGCTTAGTGCTCGCGCGCTTTGGCGTCAAGCTCCTGTAACCTCTCCCCTGCCCTACGATGAAAGGAGGGTAAGCCTTGAAAGAATTTTTCCGTCAGCACGGGCTGCGCATTCTGGCCGTCGCCGCGGCGGTCGCCGTGGCACTGAGCCTTTTGACCTACTTTTCCTCGACGTCCTCGGTGCTCGAAAACATCGCGGGCGTGCTGACGTACCCGTTCCGCGCCGCCGCCACCGCCGTGAGCGACTGGGCGGCCGACAAGCGCCAGTATTACGAGGACACGACCACACTCAAGGAGGAAAACGCGGCGCTCAAAAAAGAGGTCGCGGACCTTCGCGCCCAGCAGCGTCAGGCGCAGGCCGACAGCGAGGAAAATAAGCTCCTGCGCGAGCTTTTGAAGCTCCAGCAGCAGCGGCGCGACTTCACGTTCGTCTCCACCGCCGTCCTCGCCCACAGCGAGAGCAGCTGGACGTCGTCGCTCTCGCTCAACCACGGCACCGATCAGGACATCGCCGTGGGCGACTGCGTCGTCAGCGCCGAGGGGTATCTCGTCGGCGTCATTTCCGAGGTCGGCCTCAACTGGTCGACGGTGCTGACCGTCATCGACACGGACACCGAGCTCGGCGCGCGCATCTTCCGCACCGGCGAGGTCGCCGTGGCGGAGGGTGATTTCGCCCTGATGGGTCAGGGCAAACTGAAGCTCTCGTACCTCACGTCGGACGACGAAGTGCTCATCGGCGACCAGATCGTCACGTCGGGCCTTGGCGGATATTACCCGAGCGGCCTTGTCATCGGCTCGGTCGAATCGCTCCAGACCGGTGACGACGGCCTTGCCCGCTACGCGGTCCTCGCCCCCATGATGGACTTTGACGCCCTGACCGAGGTGTTCGTCATCACGGACTACGACATTGTCGACTGAGGGAGGCTCGCATGAATCTCACCCAAACCACCGCGCTTAAGTGGACGTTTTACGCGCTTGCCGCGGCGGCGCTGCTCTTTCTGCGGCGGCTTTTTCTCGGGTCGATGACGTTTTTCGGCGTCATCCCCTTTCTGCCGCCCGTCATTTTGGCGGTCATGGCATCGTTCGAGCTGCCGCGCTCGTCCGTCATCGCGGGCATCGTCTTCGGCGCGCTGTGCGACCTTGTGCTCCCCGCGCCATTCGCGTGTCTCTATACCATTGCATTCACGCTTGCGGCGCTGCTTATTTCCACCGTTGTCAGCAATTTATTGCAGCAGGGCTTTGCCCGTGCGCTGCTCTCGACCGTGCTGGCGTTTCTGCTTGTCGATCTTTTGCAGGCGTTCGCGCTGCTGCCGCGCAGCGGCTCGACCGCCATTTTGTCGATGCTGCACCTGTTTGCGCGCGAAACGGCGCTCTCGTGTCTGCTGCTCGTGCCGGTGTATCCGGCGCTGCGCGCCGTGCGTCGCGCCTTCCCCGACTGATTTTTCCATTTTCCCCCAAGCCTCAAGGAAAGGAGGCCGCTATGGATTCCAAACGCTTTACCCGCCGCCTCGTTGCGCTCGGCGCGGCGATGTTTCTCTGCGCACTCGTGTTCGTCGTCACGCTGTTCGACGCGCAGATCGTCAACGGCGACGATTATCTCGCCCAGTCCATCCGCACGAACGCCAAATCCGAGACTGTCAAGGCTTCACGCGGCGTCATCACCGACCGCAACGGCAAGGTGCTCGTGTCGAACCGTGCGGTCTACACGCTGAATTTTGATTCCTCGCTCGTCTCTTCCGACGAGCTCAACGACGCGCTGCTGCGCGTCATCGACCTGATGAATGCGCAGGGCGTCGAAATTAAGGACACGCTGCCGCTCGCCAGGACCTCACCCTACGCTTACGACACCGCGAACGGCAGCGCGAAAACGCTCGTCAAATACCTCGTCTCGCTCAAGTGGATCAATGAAAAGAACGTCGGCGATGACGGCCTCCCCACCACTCTGACGGGCTCTGCGCTGTATCTGAAGCTGCGCAGCGAGTACGGGATCGACGAAGCGCTCCCGAATTCCACGGTGCGCACGCTCATCGGGCTGCGCTACTCCCTCGCCTCCGCCAAGATGAACGGCTCCACGACCTTCGAATTTGCGAGCGACGTGGATGTTTCGCTCATTTCCCTCATCAAGGACGGCAACTATGCCGGCGTGCAGGTGGACACCTCGTCCGTGCGCGTCTACGAGACCGACTACGCCGCCCACGTCCTCGGCTACACCGGCAGCATTCAGGACTGGGACGATTATAAGGATAAGGACGGCTACACGCTCGCGAGCATCGTCGGCATCTCCGGCGTGGAAAATGCGTTTGAAGACTATCTCCACGGCAGCGACGGCAAGCGCCTTGTCACGCTCAACGAATCCGGCAAGATCACCGGCGAGCTCTACTCCGTCGAGCCGAAGCCCGGCTCCACCGTGGCGCTGACGATCGACATCGACTTTCAGGCACAGGTGGAGGAGGCGCTCAAAAATACCGTCTCTTCCATGACAAAATCCGACGGCATCGACCGCGGCGCGGCCGTGGCCGTCGTGCAGGTCGGCACGGGCGACGTGCTGGCGCTTGCGTCCTATCCGACCTATTCCCTCTCGACGTTCCGTCAGGACCTCGCCGAGCTCTCCACCGATCCCCTGCAGCCGATGTGGAACCGCGCCACGCAGGGCAAATACGCCCCCGGCTCGACCTTGAAGCCGCTGACGGCCATCGCCGCGCTCGAATCCGGCGCGACGACCGTGCGTGAGCGTATCTACGACTCCGGCAAGTGGACATACCCGGGCTACTCCGCAAGCTACACCTACTGCTGGAAGCGCAGCGGTCACGGCTCGCTCAACGTCCGCGGCGCGATCATGAACTCCTGCAACTATTTCTTCGCCGAAATGGGCTACCGCATGGGCATGGACACGCTGCGCGAGTATTACGCCAAATTCGGTCTCGGCGCGCCGACCGGCATTGAGATCGGCGACACCGCAGGCCGCCTTCCCTCGCAGAACGAGGGCGAGAACCTTGCCCCGTGGGCGGCGTTCGGTCAGGCAAACCAGGAATACTCCCCCCTCCAGCTCGCAAATTACATCGCGACGCTCTGCGGCGGGGGTGACCGCTACGCTACGCACCTTTTGAAAAACGTCCGCTCCAGCGGCTCCGGCGCGCTCGAATACGTTTACGACGCCGAGCCGGTCGAAAGGGTCGAAATGAGCAGCGAAAACCTCTCCGCCGTCCTCGCCGGTATGCACGACCTCGCGACTGACGGCGCGGTGTCGCAGCATTTCAAGGACTGTATCGTCGACGCCGCGGCCAAGACCGGTACGGTCCAGACTGGCGACACGAAGAACAACAACGGCGCGTTCGTCTGCTTCGCCCCCTACGACGATCCGCAGATCGCCGTGGCCATTGTCATCGAAAAGGGCGGCTCCGGCGCAGCGTTGGCCTCTACCGCCGTGCAGGTGCTCAACGCTTACTTCTCCAACACGTCCGCGTCCTCCGCGATCACGGGCGAAAATACACTGCTGGGTTAAGCGCGCCGTTTCGGCGCGCTTTTGCCTGTTTCAGCCGCTTTATTTGGCAGAAAGGAATGTGTTATGTCAACTAAATGGTTTGATCCGCGCGATCTTCTCTTCAAATCTCCCTTTGGCGCGGTGCCCTGCGGCGCCGATGTCTCGTTCTGCTTTCGACCCGAGCGCGGCGCGGCAGTCACGCGCTGTGAGCTGCTTGCTCACGGCGAGTTTGCCGACCAATGGACGACGGTGGAGCTTACTCCCGCGCAGGAGGACGGCCACGTCGTCTATCGCGGCATCTTCACCGCGCCGGATGACGTGGAGCTCGTCTGGTACCACTTCCGCCTCTCGTGGGCGGACGGCGGCACGAGCTGCTACGGCAAAAACGGCCTCTGCGCGTGGGACGCGGTCGAGCCCTGGCAGCTCACGGTCTACGACGACACACACAAAACGCCCGCGTGGTTCGGCCGCGGCGTGACGTATCAGATCTTCCCCGACCGCTTCCGCCGCGCTAAATCTCGTGATGTTGCAGGCCTTGTTGGCCCGCGCACGCTGCACGAAAATTGGGACGAGCTTCCCGAATACCGCCCGAACGCCGAAGGCGAGATCACGTGCAGCGATTTTTTCGGCGGTGACTTGCAGGGGATCACGGAAAAGCTCGACTACCTCGCCTCTCTCGGTGTGACGACGCTCTACCTCTGCCCGATCTTCGAGGCCTCGACCAACCACCGCTACGACACGGCCTGTTATGAACGCATTGACCCGCTGCTCGGCGATGAAGCGGACTTCCGCACGCTCTGCGCGGAGGCGAAAAAGCGCGGCATCTACGTGATGCTCGACGGCGTCTTCAACCATACGGGGCGAAAGAGCGTCTATTTCAACGCCGACGGCTTTTACGACGACCTCGGCGCGGCGCAGGGCGAGCAGTCGCCCTACTACCGCTGGTACAACTTCCACCCATTCCCCGACGAGTACGACGCCTGGTGGGGCATCAAGAACCTGCCCGCAGTCAACGAGCTGGAAAAGAGCTATGTTGACTACATTATTGAGGGCAACAACTCCATTATCAAGCGCTGGCTGCGCGCGGGCGCATCCGGCTGGCGGCTCGACGTCGCCGACGAGCTCCCCGACGAGTTCATTGCCAAAATTCGCGCGGCGATGAACGAGGAGAACCCCGACACTTATCTTCTCGGCGAGGTCTGGGAGGACGGCACGACGAAGATCGCCTACTCCCAGCGCCGCAAGTACCTGCTGGGCCGCGAGACGAACGGCCTGATGAACTACCCGTTCCGCACGGCGCTGATGGCCTATTTGCTCGGCGGCGGCGCGGAATACTTCCGCGACAGCATGGAGGAGCTGCGCGAAAACTATCCTGCGCCCGCGTTCTACGGCGCGATGAATTTCCTCTCGACCCACGACACGCCAAGGCTTTTGACGATTCTGGGCCTCACCTCCCCCGCGCCGCAGACGCGCGACGAGCGCGCGGTCTATCGGCTTAGCGATTCCGACCTTGCGCGCGGCATGTCGCTGCTGAAACTTGCGGCGCTGATCCTCTACACCTTCCCCGGCTCGCCGATGCTCTACTACGGCGACGAGGCCGGCATGCAGGGCTTTGAAGACCCGTTCAACCGCGGAACCTACCCGTGGGGACACGAGAATGCCGAATTGGTGCAATACTTTCAGCAGCTCGGCGCGCTGCGCAAATCGCATGAGGCGCTGCAAAGCGGCACGATCGTCTACCATGCCGCGCAGGGCCGCGCGCTGGCGTTCTCGCGCCGCACGGAGCACGACCACTGCCTCACGGCAGTCAATGCGGGCGACGAGCCCGTCACGCTCACCCTTCCGTGGGACGGCACGCTCGCCGAGGACGCCCTGTCCCATCAGGAGTTCTTCTGCGGCAACGGCCTGCTTCGCCTGACGCTCGAACCCTACGGTACGATGCTGCTGACCCAGCCGCAGGAGTGATTTGTTTCACGTGAAACACTGATTTCAGGTCATGGTAAAGGTCAGCGCCTTTACCATGACCTTTTTCTGTCCTCAGCACTGCCCCAGCGGTGATACCCCATCACCCGCCCAAACAGGGGCAAATCGGGACGTAAAGGCCTGCGCCTTGTCATGTTTCACGTGAAACAAATTTGCAAAATTTGAGCTTCCCTGTTGAAATTGAGCTGTTTTGTGCTATACTGAACAAGAATGAAAATGGATCAATGCTTCTTATGACTAAGGTGGGTGTTTTTTTGGCTAAAATCGTTGCAATCGTCAATCAAAAGGGCGGCGTCGGCAAAACGACGACCTGTGTCAACCTGACCTCTTCCCTCAAGGAAAAGGGAAATCGCGTTCTGCTGTGCGACTTTGACCCGCAGGCCAACTCCACCTCCGGCATGGGTGTGGACAAGGCGGCCTCGCGCGGCGTTTACGACGTGCTCATCAACGGCGCAGACGTCACGGCCAGCGTGGCGCACACGCGTTACGGCGATGTGCTCCCCTCTTCAAAGGCGCTGGCGGGCGCGGGAATTGAGATGATCGACCGCGAAAACCGCGAATTCCTGCTCAAGCAGGCGCTCGACGTTCTCTCGCCCAATTACGACTTTATCCTCATCGACTGCCCGCCGTCACTCGAACTGTTGACGGTCAACGCCCTCTGCGCCGCGAATTCCCTGATCGTTCCTGTGCAGGGCGAATATTTCGCGCTCGAAGGCCTGTCCGACCTGATGCACACGGTCCGCATGGTGCGCCGCAGCCTGAATCCCGGCCTGGAGCTCGAAGGCGTGCTGCTCACGATGTTCGACGGGCGCACGAATCTCGCCCTCCAAGTTGCGGAAGAGGTCAAGCGCTACTTCCCCGGCAAGGTGTATTCGACCGTCATCCCCCGCAATGTGCGCCTTTCCGAGGCGCCGAGCCACGGCAAGCCCATCAACTACTACGACCGCACCTCCCGCGGCGCGGAAGCGTATAGCGACCTCGCCAACGAGTTTTTGAAGCAGAACCGCTGATACATTAAATATAAGGGCGCATTCCGCCCGCTTCATCCCACAGAAAGGAGAAGTTTCCATGGCAAATGCAAACCGCGGGCTCGGCAAGGGGCTCGGCGCGCTGCTGGGTGACGCCGCCCTGCGCACCGACACGTCCGACAACCTCTACCTCCCCATCTCGCAGATCGAACCCTACGCCAATCAGCCGCGCCGCCACTTCGATGAAGAGGCTCTGCAGGATCTGGCCGATTCCATCCGCGAGCACGGCATTATCCAGCCGTTGACGGTCCGCCGCCTTTCTTCCGGCTACTATCAGATCATCGCGGGCGAGCGCCGCTGGCGCGCCGCGCGCATCGCCGGTCTTGCCGAAGTGCCCGCCATCGTCATCGAGGCGGATGACCGCAAGATGACCGAGCTTTCGCTCATCGAAAACCTCCAGCGCGAAGACCTTGACCCCATCGAAGAAGCCGAGGGCTACAAAACGCTGATGGACAACTACCATCTCACGCAGGAGGAGGCCGCCGAGCGTGTCGGCAAGTCCCGCTCCGCCGTGGCAAACAGTCTGAGATTATTAGGGCTTTGCCCCGAAGTGCGGCAAATGCTGCAAAACGGCGACCTCTCCGGCGGTCACGCCCGCGCGCTGCTGCCGCTCAAGGCCGATTTGCAGCTCGACGCGGCAAACCTGATCGTCAAGCAGGGCCTCAGTGTCCGCCAGACCGAGGCGCTCGCCAAGCGCCTGAGTAACCCTAAGGAAGAGCGCAAACCCACGAACGACGAGCTCATCGCCGAGAGCTACGGCCGTCTGGCCGCGCAGGAGCTCAGCGATAAGATCGGCCGCACCTGCCGCATCGTGTCAGGCAAGAAAAAAGGCCGCATCGAGCTCGACTATTACGGCATCGACGACTTAAACGATCTGCTCGAAGCGCTCGCCGCCATCAAACGCAGAAAGAACGGAGGCGAATAACCATGTCCGATTTGATTCACGAGGGCCCCAAGGACCCGAACAAGCCGCCCGTGCCCGGCGAGGAAAAGCCCACCACCGAGCGCGAGCGCATGAAAAAGGTATATACTTACGTTGCGATCCTCTTCACCGTGGCATTTTTGCTGATTTTGTGGACATTTTTTATGAATCAGCGCAGCATCAACGAGATCAAGGACGGCAACACCGCCCTGCAAAGCACCTTACAGCAGAACGACTCACTCGAAGCGCACATTGCCGAACTTGAAGAGCAACTCGCCAACAGCGAGGAGGACAAAAAAGCGCTCGACGAGACTGTCGGCCTTCAGTCCAACCAGCTGCGCGCGCTCGACTGGCTGCTTGAGATCGAAAACGCCTACAACACCGGCGATCTCGACGCCGCGAAAGACAACATCCGCTCGTTCGAGGAGACCGGCACGGCGGAATTCCTGCCCAAGGAGCCGCTGCGTACCGGTATCACCGGCGACGACGCCCCCTCCCCCGCCGCGCGCTACCAGTCCATTGTGGACAAGCTGTTTCCGGACGGCGTAAAATAAGAAGTCAAATGGTTATTTACTTTACAACGATAACGAGGTAAATCATTATGCTGGATATGAAATTCCTGCGGGAAAATCCCGATCTGGTCAAGGAAAACATCAAGAAGAAGTTCCAGGACGAAAAGCTCCCCCTCGTCGACGAGGTCATCGAGCTCGACGCCAAGAACCGCGCCGCCATCACCGAGGCGAGCGAGCTGCGCGCCAGCCGCAACGCCCTCTCGAAGCAGATCGGCATGCTGATGGGTCAAGCGAAGAAGGACCCGAGCAAGCTCGAAGAGGCCGAAAAGATCAAGGCAACCGTCAAGGCGAACGCCGACCGCCTGGCCGAGCTTGAAAAGCTCGAAGAGGAGTATGAGCAGAAGATTCACAAGATCATGCTGCTGATCCCGAACATCATCGACCCGAGCGTCCCCATCGGCCCGGACGACAGCTGCAATGTCGAGGTCGAGCGTTTCGGCGAGCCGAAGGTCCCCGATTTTGAAATTCCCTATCACACGCAGATCATGGAGAGCTTCGACGGCGTCGACATGGACGCCGCGGGCCGCGTCTCCGGCGCGGGCTTCTACTACCTGCTCGGCGACATCGCGCGCCTGCATGAGGGCGTGCTCGCTTACGCGCGCGACTTTATGATCGACAAGGGCTTCACCTTCTGCATTCCGCCGTTCATGATCCACGGCAACGTGGTCGAGGGCGTCATGAGCCAGAACGACATGGACGCCATGATGTACAAGATCGAGGGCGAGGACCTCTACCTCATCGGCACGAGCGAGCACTCGATGGTCGGCCGCTTCATCGGCGAAATTCTGCCCGAGAGCAGCCTTCCCCAGACACTGACGTCCTACTCCCCCTGCTTCCGCAAGGAGAAGGGCTCGCACGGCATCGAGGAGCGCGGCGTTTACCGCATCCACCAGTTCGAAAAGCAGGAGATGATCGTCGTCTGCAAGCCCGAAGACAGCATGGACTGGTACAACAAGATGTGGAAGTGGAGCGTCGAGCTGTTCCGCTCGATGGACATCCCCGTCCGCCAGCTCGAATGCTGCTCCGGCGACCTCGCCGACCTCAAGGTCAAGTCCTGCGACATCGAGGCCTGGTCCCCGCGTCAGAAGAAGTATTTCGAGGTCTGCTCCTGCTCGAACCTCGGTGACGCGCAGGCCCGCCGCCTGAAAATTCGCGTCAAGGGCGAGGACGGCAAGATGTACCTGCCGCACACGCTGAACAACACCGTCGTCGCACCCCCGCGCATGCTGATTGCATTCCTTGAGAACAATCTGCAGGCCGACGGCAGCGTGCTGATCCCCAAGGTCCTCCAGCCCTACATGGGCGGCAAGGCCGTTCTCATTCCCAAAAAGTAAATCCAATCAGCAATATTATTCCGTTTTTATACGATAAGTTTTCATTTTTCGCACATTTTCAGCAAAGAGGTACTTCCCATGAAGAAGTTTTTTGAAGAGTTCAAGGCCTTTGCCATGCGCGGCAACGTCATCGACATGGCCGTCGGTGTTGTCATCGGCGGCGCGTTCGGCAAAATCACGAACTCTGTCGTCAACGATATCATCATGCCGCTCATTTCCATGCTGACCGGCGGCATCGACTTTTCCGCATGGAAGTGGGTGCTTAAGGAAGCAGTCATGGAGGGCAAGGAGGTCATCGACCCCGAGATCGCCGTCAACTACGGCAACCTGATCGCCGTCATCCTCGACTTCATCATCATCGCGTTCGCCGTGTTCTGCATGGTCAAGGCCATCAACAAGATGCACGACAAGCTCTCGAAGCCCGCCGAGCCGGAGCCCGAAAAGGCCCCCGAGCCGACGAAGGAGGAAGTCCTGCTCACTGAAATTCGCGACCTCTTAAAGGAGCAGAACAAATGAGAGTGCTGCTCTCTCAGGGCCTTTCCGAGTTGGGGCTGGACGTGAGCCGCGCCGAGACGCTTGAGCGCTTCTCTTCCCTGCTGCTGGAAAAGAATCAGGTGATGAACCTCACAGCCATCACCGAGCCCGACGCCGTCGCGCAGCTCCACCTGCTCGACAGCGCGGCGCTGCTGCCTTTTGTCGATCTGACGGGTAAAACCGTCGTCGACGTCGGCACCGGCGCGGGCTTTCCCGGGATGCCGCTGCGCATTTTAAAAGACGACTTCGACCTCACGCTGCTCGACTCGCTCGGCAAGCGCGTCAACTGGCTGCAAGAGGTCTGTGACGAGCTGCAATTAAAGCGCGTCGCCTGCGTCCACGCGCGAGCGGAGGAATTCGCCATGCAGCACCGCGAGCAGTTCGACATCGCCACCTCGCGCGCCGTCGCGCAGCTTTCGATCTTATCCGAGCTGTGCCTGCCGCTCATCAAGGTCGGCGGACAGTTCGTCGCCATGAAGAGCGTCGACACCGAGGACGAGATCGCCGCGGCGAAGAGCGCCATCAAGACACTCGGCGGCCACATCGTCAAGGTCGAGGACTACACCATCCCGACGAGCGACGTCGTCCACCGCCTTGTCATCGTCGAAAAGGTCTCCCCTACCCCGCGCGCCTATCCGCGCGCCTTCGCCAAGATCAAAAAAGCCCCGCTGTAACGCATCAAATTCACAAAAAGGAGGTACGAGCCTTGTCTCAGGTCATCGCCGTCGTGTCCGGCAAGGGCGGCACGGGAAAAACTTCGTTCACGACGCTCACCGGCATGGCGCTCGCGCAGCTCGGTAAAAAAACGCTGCTGCTCGACTGCGACATCGGCCTGCGCAATCTCGACCTCTACCTCGGGGTCTCGGACCGCGCGCTCATGGACTTCACCGACGTGATCGCCGGACGCACGACACTTGCTCAGGCCGTCGTGCGCCACCCGCTCTACCCGAACCTGTATCTGCTCACCGCGCCCGTGAGCTTCGGCGTGCGCCTGCCGAGCAAGCGCGAGATGCAGCGGCTTATCGACGAGATCCGCCGCCATTTCGACTTCTGCCTCATCGACGCCGCCGCCGGCATCGGCGAAGCCTTCGCGCTTGCCACCTGCTGCGCCGACCGCGCCGTGGTCGTCACCACGAACGACCCCTCGAGCCTGCGCGACGCGCAGCGCACCGTGATGGAGCTGCACCGCTTCCCGAGCGGATACCTGCACCTTGTCGTCAACCGCGTGCGGCGCAAGCTCTTACAGTCCCTCCACACCACCATCGACGACGCCATCGACGCCGCGGGGCTGCCGCTGCTCGGCGTCATTCCGGAGGACGAGAATGTCCCTGCCGTTTTGGGGCGCGGACTTTCCCAGCGCCTCAAGTATCGCTCCGGCGCGCTCTGCGCCTGCGAAAACATCGCCCGCCGCCTGTGCGGCGAACGCGTGCGTCTGATGCGGCTGTAGCACCGGTTCACAAAGGCAAACACGCTTTTCCCGCAAACATCTTTTCAAAGCCTGCTTGCCCTTGTCAACCGATGAAAGTGCCGCTACAATAGAAAAATTCACATCAGAAAGGATTGTGACACTACATGAACATCGCTCTCATGGCACACGACAACAAAAAGGAACTGATGGTCCAGTTCTGCACGGCTTACGCCGGCATTCTGTCCCGTCACACTCTCTGCGCCACCAGCGTGACCGGTAAGATGGTCAGCGAAGCGAGCGGCCTTCCGATCCACCTGTTCATGGCGCGCATCCACGGCGGCGCCGAGCAGATCGGCGCGCGCATCTCCTACAACGAGATCGATATGGTCCTCTTCTTCTGCGACCCCGCCAACCCGCAGTATAACGACAGCCTGACCTATATCACCAAGCTCTGCGACCAGAACAACATCCCCTTTGCCACCAACCTCGCCACCGCTGAAATGCTCATCATGGGCCTTGCCCGCGGCGACCTCGACTGGCGCGATATCGTCAACCCGAAGACGAAGCCCTTCACCACCTGAGCACAAAATCAGGCGATTTTTCAATACAATTAGTAATTTTCAATTTATAATATACAAACAGGAGTGGATTTTACCATGATGCAATCCCGTACACACAACTGCGGCGAGCTTCGCGCGCAGCATGCCGGTGAGCACGTCAAGCTCGTCGGCTGGATGGAGAACGTCCGCGAAGTCGGCGGCAGCCTCGCCTTTGTGGTGCTGCGCGACTTCTACGGCACGACGCAGATCGTCGTCGAGACGAGCGAGCTGCTCGCCCAGATCAAGGGCTACAACAAAGAGAGCACCATCTCCGTCGAGGGCACCGTGCGCGAGCGCGCAAGCAAGAACCCCAATCAGCCCACCGGCGACATTGAGGTCGTTCCCGAGAAGATCGAGCTGCTCGGCCGCTGCCGCTACAACTCCCTGCCGTTCGAGATCAACCGTAGCCGCGAGGCGGACGAGACCCAGCGCCTCAAGTACCGCTATCTTGACCTGCGCAATCCCGCCGTCAAGAAGAACATCATCCTGCGCTGCAACGTCATCGCCGCGCTGCGCAAGGCCATGATGGAGCACGACTTCCTCGAGATCACCACCCCGATCCTGACGGCCTCCTCCCCCGAGGGCGCGCGCGACTACCTCGTCCCCGCCCGCAAGCACCCCGGCAAGTTCTACGCCCTGCCGCAGGCCCCGCAGCAGTTCAAGCAGCTGCTCATGACCTCCGGCTTTGACCGTTACTTCCAGATCGCGCCGTGCTTCCGTGATGAGGACGCGCGCGGCGACCGCAGCCCCGGCGAGTTCTATCAGCTCGATATGGAGATGGCGTTCGCCTCTCAGGAAGACGTCTTCGCCGTCTGCGAGGATGTCCTGCCCCCGATCTTCGCGAAGTTCGGCACCTATGACATCGCCTCTCAGCCTCCCTTCCGCCGCATCAAGTACCTCGACGCGCTCGAGATTTACGGCAGTGATAAGCCGGACCTGCGCATCGACCTGACCGCGACGAACGTCTCCTCCCTCTTCGAGGGAAGCAGCTTTGAGGTCCTTGCGGACAAGACCGTCAAGGCTGTCGCGATCTCCAACTGCTCGCTCACGCGCAAGCAGATCGACAAGCTCCTGACCGACTGCGAGGTGCAGGCGGGCGCGAAGGGCTACTGGTTCAAGGTCGACGAAAAGGGCGAGCTTGCCGGCGGCATCGCGAAGTTTGTCGACAAGGAAGCTGCTTCCAAGCTCCTGCCGCTCGAGCCTAACACGCTCGTGCTCGTCGCGGGCGGCGAGCTGGCCACCAAGCTCGTCGGCGTGATGATCAAGACGTTCGGCCCCGCGTGCGAGGGTCACATGGACAAGGAGCGCTACGAGTTCTGCTGGATCGTCGACTTCCCGATGTATGAGATCGGCGACGAGAGCGGCGAGCTCGAGTTCTGCCACAACCCGTTCTCCATGCCCGCCGGCGGCCTCGAGGTGCTTCTCAAGGCCGAGCGCGGCGAGATCGACCCGCTCACCATCACCGCCGACCAGTACGACCTCGTCTGCAACGGCGTGGAGCTCTCTTCCGGCGCGGTCCGTAACCACGACCCCGAGATCATGATCAAGGCCTTCGAGCTCGTCCGCCTCGGCGAAGAGGACGTGAAGGCCAAGTTCCCCGCCATGTACAACGCCTTCTGCTACGGCGCGCCCCCGCACGCCGGTATCGCCCCGGGCGTTGACCGCATGGTCATGCTGCTCGCCGGCGAAGACTCCATCCGCGAGATCATTCCCTTCCCGATGAACAAGAACGCCCAGGATATCATGATGGGCGCGCCCAGCGAGGTGACGCAGAAGCAGCTCGATGAGCTGCATATTGCGGTCACGGCGCATGAGGAAGAATAATTCAGCTCTCGCTGCGTGAGGGTGCAATGGTTCCCCTGCGCCGCGCAGGGGAACGGCAAAGGGGGCCATTCTCTCACGTGAGAGAATGG
>JBBNGO010000069.1:0-13460 GCA_040095065.1 Hominicoprocola fusiformis | reverse complement strand
CTTTGCCGCGTTAGCATTGCTATACGATTTGACTTGCTCCTACTATCCGCTGCCGCTCTGCTCATCTTGTAGGAGTGCAAACTAATTTCCGCCTACCGGAGCACTTATCAATGCGGCGAGCGCAGCAATGCCGCATTCGGCAAGCAGTCTGCCGCCAAGCAATCGTCACACGCGCCTCACGATAGTAAGGCGCGGTTGCTGAATGTTTCGAATCGCAGTGATTCATGGCGAAGCCATGTACACCGCACCCGATTGCGCAGCGCGTGCAGCTCTTCAAGCTACAAACTGCCAATGTCGGGGGTCGAGGGGAACTCCCCTCGCCTTTCTCTGGGGGATTTAAAGGGGGTATTCTCTTCGGAAAGAGAATACCCCCTTTATTGCCCGTTTCCGCACAGTGCGGAAAACTCCCGCCCGCGACGCGGGCTTTGTTTTTGCTTGAAAAGGAAAAATCAGAACCCAAACCCGCTGAGGCCGAGTCCGCTCGTCAGCGCGTTCATCTTCCCGTCCATCGCCTCTTCGGCCTGGCGGAGCGCTTCGTTCACGGCGGAGATGATGAGGTCTTGGAGCATTTCCACGTCCTCGGGGTCGACCGCCTCGGGCTTGATGGTGATGTTCGTGACTTCCTTCTTGCCGTTGACCTCGGCGCTGACGACGCCGCCGCCGACGCTCGCCGAGAAGGTCTTCTCCTCGACCTCCTGCTGCGCCTTCTGCATGTCCTCCTGCATCTTCATGATCTGCTGCTGCATCTGCTGCTGCTTGAGCATCTGGCCGCTGCCGTTGGAAAAGCCGCGGCGTGCGCTGTAACCCTTTGCCATCGTTGTTGTCTCCTTTTATTTTACTGTAAAATTGTCGAATTTACTACCCATGCGCAGGAGGTCCTGCATCTTGTCTCGCTTTTTCGCGCCCGGGCGCTCGCCCACGAGGAAGCGGACGCGGATCTCCCGTCCGACCGCGCGGGACGTGACCTCGCTCAAAACGTCTGTCACGACCTTCTGGTCGAGCATGGACTTCTGCACCTCGGTCGAGCAGTAGACGGTGAGAAGGTCATCCTTCACATCGCCCTGCGCCATGCCGATGAACGCGCGCTTGTCGGGCGTCAGGCGGTTTTTGTAGCTCTCCATGAGCTGGTAGAAAATTTCATCATCCCCGCTGTCTTCACTCGTCGGCGCTTCCTGCGCGGGCGCGGGTGCTGCTGCTATCTTTGGCGCTGCGGCCTTCGGTGCGGGCGCGACCGGCTCACCGTAGGGCGGCGGTACGTCATAATCGTCGGGCAGCGGCGGCTCGTCCCACGGAAGCGGCGCTTCCTCGGCCGGCTTTGCGCTCTCTGTGGGCGCTTCCGCGGCCTTTTGCGGTGCGGGAGCGAGCTTTTGCGCCGTCGCGGGAGCAGGTGCGCTCGCCGGTGCAGATGCGGGATGCTTCGCTGCGAACTGCACGCCCGCGGCGATCTGCTCTTCGAGCCGCGCGATGCGCGCGCCAAGTGCCGCCAGGTCGCCGGAGAGTGTTTCGTCGCAGAGCTTCAGAATGCAGAGCTCTGCGTCCGTGCGGCGGTTTACGCTGAACTGGAGCTGCGCCGCCGTCTCCTGCAAGATCGTACAGAGCTGGATGAAGCGTGCGCTCGTCCCCTGCGCGCGCAGGTTTCGGAGCGTTGCGGCGTCATAAGCGCCGCTGAGTAAGCTCTCGCCGCCCTCCCCCGCCGTCGCGCTGATGACCAGCTCGCGCGAGAGGGTCGAGAGCTCGCCGAGCACCGCGCCCACATCCTTACCACCGTCGTAGAGCTTGCCGAGAAGCTCGAGTGCCCCGCGCGCATCGCGCGTCAGGATCAGCGACATGAGCTGTGCGGTCTGCACATTTCCGGCCAAACCCAGCGCGTCGAGCACGGCGTTCGCGTCGATCGCGCCGCCCGCGGCCGCGCACTGGTCAAGAAGGCTCAGCGCGTCTCGCAGCGCGCCGTCCGACAAGCGAGCCAACAGCGCCGCACCGTCCTCCTTTAAGTCGATATTCTCCTGCCCCGCGATGTAGTTGAGCCTGCCTACAATGTCTTTCGGCTGGATGCGGCGGAATGAAAAGCGCTGGCAGCGCGACAGAATCGTCGCAGGCACCTTGTGCAGCTCTGTTGTCGCCAGAATGAACATCAGATGCTCGGGCGGCTCCTCCAAGATCTTGAGCAGTGCGTTGAACGCGGGCGTCGAAAGCATGTGGACTTCGTCGACGATATACACGCGTTTTTTTACCTGCGCGGGCGAATAAATGGCCTCGTCACGCAGCGCGCGCACGCTGTCCACGCCGTTGTTCGACGCCGCGTCCAGCTCGACCACGTCGAGCAGCCGCCCGCTCTCGATGCCAAGGCAGCTCGGGCAGCGGTTGCAGGGGTTGCCGTTTTCCGGATGCTCGCAGTTGACCGCGCGCGCAAGTATTTTGGCGCAGGTCGTCTTGCCCGTGCCGCGCGTGCCGGTGAAAAGATAGGCGTGCGACAGCCGCCCCTCCGCCACCTGGCGCTGCAAGGTCTCGGTGATATGCTCCTGACCGACCACGTCGGCAAATGTTTTGGGACGCCACTTGCGGTAAAGCGCCTGATACATCCGCAGCCCTCCCTTACAATAGAAATACTCCCCCGTATACAGCTGCGGAACCGGCGTCCTTGCGGCACATGGATGGTCCCGCTTAATGCTGCTCGGTTCCCCGCCTGACATGGTTCGCAGGTACCCATTGCGCAAGACCGGTTCCGCAGCTGTATGCGGAGGAGTTGTTGAACAAATGGTATTTTACTATATTTCAGAAAAAATATCAACAGAAAAATGAAAAAGGGGCTTCACAAATTCAAAAAAGTGTGTTATGATAATCCGCGCTGGGAGACCAGCATTGCTATCTGGGCCTGTAGCTCAGTTGGGAGAGCGTACGGTTCGCATCGATATGGACGCACATCCATCTGCGAGGGTTGGCCCAAAATTTTGGAGAGAAATTCCTCCGGAACTCATGAAAGCTTAAAACTTCAAAAATCCGCTTTTTGTTCCGAAAAACGGGCAAAAAGCGGCAATATGGGCCTGTAGCTCAGCTGGGAGAGCGTTCGGTTCGCATCCGAGAGGTCGACGGTTCGATCCCGTTCAGGTCCACCATTTTGAGAAAAATCACCGCCAATTTGGCGGTGATTTTTCGTTTGACCACAATAATACCACAGACGGGATTAAATTTTGACCACTTTACGGGAACACGGGCGGCGAACTTTGGATGCTCACCGCCGTGGTTTTTGCATATCATTGACTATAGCAATGTATCACATGCGGCGCAAGAAACGCAAAAACGGTCGACTGCTGGAGCCAGACGGCTTGCGTTCATCTGTGAAGCCAAAAATCACAACCCAGGAACCATCGTTAGGCTCTTCCTTGAGGTGCTGGTGCAATTGAAAAACCAGTAGATTTATTCACGTTCGTGCAGTATAATTTGCGGTGATAAAGAACCTATAGGAGGTGTGTTTGTTGGATAGAACTGGCGACCTGATTTCATGCGGAAGTTTCGGTTGGCATAAAGGATTTTATAATACCGATGATTTCACAGATGCTTTGTGCAAAATAAGCTATACAGACTTCTTTGAAGACCCGAATGACGATGAATTTCCGTATGATTCAGCACACTCTCTTTTACGAGGTTCTTGTAATCATTTTGCTGTCGCACTAAAAAATGTACTGGGATATACCCCATACATAATCGAAACAACCGACAAAAGAGGGTTTCATGCCTTTTGTCAGGTGCCCAAAAACAGAGACTTGTATTATGTCGATGCAAGAGGAGTAACTTCCAGTTTTGATGAGTTTATGGTTGTGGCACGAGAATTTGTACAAGGTGAATATACCATTAGCCAAGCCACGCCGGATATCATTGAAGAATGGGAAAGTGGCAGTGAATATAATGACGAAGCCTACGCTTTTGCAGAAGCAGTGATTCGAAAATATATTGGATGTTACACTGTTTAATTGATACATGAAAAGACGCCTCACTACTGGCAACGGACCAGTAGTGAGGCGTTTGTGTGTCTATGGGATTAAAGGAGCTTACACCTTTATGGAGTAATCTACCCATTGGCAATAATTGCACTGTATTTTACGATGTAGCCGGTGATGCCAGCTCCGCTCGGACTTCATCGTAGTATTTTCGCACGGTGGTGACGTCCATATTGAGCTGCTGTGCGATATAGCTCTTGTTGCTCACGCCGGGATTCTCCCGCAGGTAGGCGGCGAGCTGCTTTTTCTTGGGGCTGACGCCGTCGGGGTACTCCGTGGCCTTGCCGGAGCGCAGGGCGGCGATCTCCGCTTTCATTTGCAGGATGAGGTCTGCCAGCTTTGCTTCGGTTTCTTCACGGGTTCGTCCATATACATTTCGGGAGTGCTTTTTGCCATCCGGCCACACTGGGGAGTATCTACCCTCCCAAAGATTATCCTTGAGCTGCTTGATGTACCCCGTGCCGGGTCTGCGCCGTGGCCCCGTGTGCGGCACGAACTCCTGCGGCTCAGCAGACTTCTGTGCCTCCATTTCCCCCGCCTCCGCTTTCGCAATGCCCCGGTCGATGCTGACCGCGGCGTTTTCCTCCATCTCACTGGTGATGTGGGTGTAGATATTCAGCGTGGTTTTGGCGGATACGTGACCGATGATGGCGGAGAGGGTCTTCACATCCATGCCATGCTCCAGCGACATAGTGGCGAAAGTATGCCGGAGATCGTGAAATCTCACCCTTTTGCAGTCGGCCCGTTCCAGGATCTGCTGGAGCCGCTTTCGGACATAGCCGGGGTCGATGGGCTGGTCCGGTTTGATGCGGGACGGGAATATCAGATGGGAAAAGATTCTCTTTTTGTATTCCCGCAGGAGCTCCACCATGACGGGCGGCAGAATGATGGTTCGGAAGGCGGCTTTCGTCTTGGGCTCGCAGAGGATATTCTTACCGCCGACAGGCGTTACCTGTTTGTTGATCCGCAGTTCGCCGGTCTCGAAGTTCAGGTCATCCCATGTGAGGGCCAGGATCTCGCCCCGGCGCATCCCGGTGGTCAGTTCCAGCAGGAAGAGTTCATACATTCCTTCCTCCTTGGCCTGAATCAGAAACCGCTGTATTTCCTCCCTGGACAGCACCTTCATCTCCTTTGGCTCCGGTAGAGGGAGTTTGACGCCGAGGATGGGATTCTTTTTGATGAGACCGTCCTTGATGGCCCGTTCCAATGCCATCCGAATCACATGATAGCAGCTTCGCACCGAGCGCTCGGCCATCTCCGGTCCCTTGGTATCCCGATGGATCTTCCGGCCATTGGCTTTCATCTCATTCAGGAACTTTTGGCAGTTAGCCTGGGTCAGCTTGTTCAGCGGGATGTGTCCCAGACCGGGGATGGCGTGGACATAGATCCACTCCTCGTAGCCTTTCTGCGTGGTGGGGCGGATGGTCAGTTTGGCGTGATTTTCATACCAGTAGTTGAGCCAGTCCCCGAAGCGCATATCCGGTTTGATCTTGAAGGGTGTGACCTGGCCGTATTCCGCTTGGAGCTTCTTCAGCTTTTCATCGCACTCTGTCTTGGTTTTGGCCAGCACATTTTTTGTCTTGGGTTTTCCGTTTTCATCATAGCCCACGATGTGTCGGCCTTCCCACCGGCCGTCCTTTCGCAGGCGGACGGTGCCCTGACCGTTTTTCCGTTTCCTTGCCATCGGCTCACCTCGCTACCATAAGTTCTTCCATGAACCCGCCCACGATCTCGGACGCCCGCCGGTGCATATCGCCCGTGACGTGCGTATAGGTATCGAGGGTGAACGAAGTTTTCGTATGCCCCAGGATTCCCGAAAGCGTTTTGGCGTCCACGCCACTGGTGAGTGCGTGGGTTGCGAAAGTGTGCCCTTACGGTATAATTACGACAAACCGGAAAAACCCCGTATATCAAGGGTTTTCGGTTATCTGGCAAGGTTTTTCATCCTTTTCCAAACCGAAAAATCGAGCCGCGAAGTAGTTATATCGTAGGGGGTGTTATAGTAACGACAAAAACTAAATACTGTTTGGGCGGGCTGTCAGCCCGTCCAAGAAATCAGGACATTTCCTCTGAAAAGAAGAAATGTCCTTTTTTTGTACCCAAAATCAGATGCCGACAGGAGGAACACGATGACTGAAAAAACAGCGCAGAAAGAACCGGGCAAAAAGCCCGTGCCATCCAAAAAGCCGAAACCGCAGCAGGAAGTAGTCGTTCAGATTCCGCTCTCCGAGCTGCATCCATTCCCGGATCATCCCTTTCAAGTGCGGGAGGATGCGTCCATGCAGGAAACCGCCGAAAGCGTCAAGGAATACGGCGTCCTCGTCCCCGCGCTGGCACGGCCACGGGAGGACGGCGGTTATGAGCTGATTGCAGGCCACCGCCGCAAACACGCCTGCGAGCTGGCTGGGCTGGCCACCATGCCCGTCATTGTCCGCGACATTGACCGGGACGCTGCCACCATCATCATGGTGGACAGCAACCTTCAGCGTGAGAACATTCTCCCCTCCGAACGCGCCAAAGCCTACAAGATGAAGATGGAGGCAATCAAGCGGCAGGGCGCACGGACGGATCTGACTTCGCCGAAAATTTCGGCGAAGTTCCGCAGCGATGATGAAGTTGGTCAGGATGCCGGTGTGAGCGGAGATACCATCCGCAACTACATCGCCCTGACGCAGTTAGTCCCGGAGCTTCAGCAGATGGTGGACGAAAAGAAAATTGCCCTCAGTCCTGCCTACCAGATCGCGGCACTGACACCCAAGGAGCAAGGCTTGCTTCTGGAAACCATCGACAGCGAACAGGCCACCCCCTCGCTCTCACAGGCGCAGCGGATGAAAAAGCTCAGTCAGAGCGGCGAGCTGAACGAGGACACCATGCTCTCCATTATGATGGAGCAGAAGAAACCGGAGAAAAACGACATCACCCTTTCCGGTGAAAAGCTCCGCAAATACTTCCCGCGTTCCTATACCCCGTTCCAGATTGAGAACACCATCTTCAAATTACTGGACGCATGGCAGAAAAAGCGCCAGCGCGACCAGAGCCGGTGAGCGGACAAGCAGTTTGTTTGTCCGCTATTTTCATGCCAAAAGGAGGACGCCATGTATATCAACACGTTCAAATACACGCCCAAAGATGTGAGCTGCCAGCTCTGTACCGAGTATGTGAAAAAGCTGGGCTGTACCGCCCTGCGCTGCCCGTGGCTGGCCGAGCGCATTGAGGCCGGTGTGGTCGGCTACCGCGAGGCAGTCTTAGAGACATTTCCCCATGAACGCCGCCTGTTCCAGCGCCTGAACCTGCTGATCAAGCATTATCCCGGAAGCCTCTGGAGCAACGAGCAGCATGAGCGCCGAATGCAGTATCAATGCGCCGTGCAGGGCTACCGCCGCCGCAGGGATACCAACGCCTATTATGCGGCCATGTACCTGCTGACCTCTAACGACGACATTTACCGCCGCACGGCAAATTGCTTCTGCAAGGACGGGATCGAGTTCGGCTATGCGGTGCTGAAAAGCACCTCGCCGCACAACTACGCGCTGTTCATGGCGGCGCGTGACCTCTGCGACAAGATGGAGGCGGTCACGATGGCGGACTTAGCGGAGCCGGAGGTGATTGACCCGGAGGCGCTGCGTCTGATCGTCAACGCCACTCTGATCGCCCGCTATGGGCTTGCCGCCTTTCAGATCAGAGCGCGAGGTGCCGAATATGAACGCTGATGATTTTGTCGGCGGTCACAGCATCCTTGCGCTGGAGCGCTTTATGGACGAAACCCGCCACATGATTATTTTTGATGTCCTGTCGTGGAAATCCCCTGTGGGTGAAAAGGGCGAACGGCTGCGGCTGTTCCTCTCCGACGTGGGATATGCCAAGGCGCAGGCATCTGAGAGGCGCGGAGAAATCAAAATCCGCAAACACGCCGCCGTCATTGAGGGGCATATCCTCCCTGACCGGAAAAAGCGGCGTCACTAAAGTGATTGGAGGAATTACTATGAGCAGAGTAACTGAGCTGGAAAAAGCGCTGACCACGCTGTTCCGCAAGGGTACGGATGTCGGCTACACGGAAACGGAGATCGACGAGTTTCTGGAAAACATTGACTATCACGCCCTGCTGCAAGCCGTTTGGAACAAGGCTGAAACGGTCTATGCCTACCGCGCAGACGGCAAAAATGCGCTGAGCTTGGACTATCGCAGCTCGGAGCTGTTCAAGCAGCGAGCGACGCTTCTCTATGAGGACGTAGGCGACAGCTATATCGGCGCGGTGTTTGCCGCCCGGTCGATGGAGCTGTGGCTGCTGGAGGATATGGGCTTTGCCGTCGTTGCCAAATTCAGCGTGAACGCCGGAGAAGGCGAATACGTCACCGAGTATCGCGTCTACAAGGGCAGCGATTGGGCAGACAGCGAGATTTCTCTGGATTTGGAGGACTTGGTGGCCGAGCTTGCCGCCCTGTGCGATCCCTACTACGAACACGAGCAGCCCATCTATGAGCTGTGATGTGGGAAAGGAGTGAAAACGGAGCGGCTTCCCCATGCGGGAAACCATTCAGAACGCAAACGGCAAGCAGTTTCACGCCGTCAGCCTATCCGGTGGCAAGGACAGTACCGCCATGCTGCTTTTGATGATCGAACGAGGTATGCCCATCGACATGGTGCTGTCGGCAGACACCGGTATGGAGTTTCCCGAAATGTATGCGCACCTTGCCAAGCTGGACGAGCATCTTTACAGAGAGCGCGGCATCCATATCACTACGCTGCGCCATCCCAAGGGCTTTGAATACCTGATGTTCGACGAGCCTAAACAGAAGCCCCGCAGTCTGGAAAACCGTGCAAAGCTGGGCATCCCGCCCTACGGCAACGGCTGGCCGGGAATCCGTGTCCGCTGGTGTACCGGGCAGCTCAAAACGCACCTTATCACCAAGGAGGTCAACCGGCTCAAAGGCGAGCTGGGCGCGATCCACTATGTCGGTATCGCCGCCGATGAAGCGTGGCGCTGCAAGGATGAGCGGTATCCCCTCGTGGAATGGGGCATCACGGAGGCGCAGGCGCTCCAAGCCTGCTACGACCGTGGCTTTGACTTCGGCGGACTGTATGAGATTTACCACCGCGCGTCCTGCTGGTGCTGTCCGTTCCAGCGCATCGACGAGCTACGGAAGCTGCGAAAACACCACCCGGAGCTGTGGAAAAAGCTGATGGAGTTGGATCGCCGTGCGCTGGCGCAGTTCGGCACCGGCCCGCTGGGACAGTTCAAGCAGAACTGGAGCGTGGAGCGGCTGGATACACGGTTTGCCGAGGAGGACGGCCAAACAGGTTGACTGCCCTGCGGAAAGGATTGAAGCAATATGGCTGTATTTCGCGTTGAGCGGACGCGGGATTACACGGTGATGTGCAACCATCACCTGAAAGACAGCAATCTTTCCCTGAAAGCCAAGGGGCTGCTCTCCATGATGCTCTCCCTCCCCGACGAGTGGAATTACACCACGCGGGGGCTGGCTGCAATCTGCAAGGAGGGCGTGGACGCCATCGGGAAAACGCTCAAGGAGCTGGAGCTGGCGGGCTACATCATCCGCCGTCAGCTTCGCGGCAAGGACGGGCGCATTTCCGACACGGAGTACACCATCTTCGAGAAGCCCCGAAAGCCCGCTCCACCGGATACGACTTTACCAGATACGGAAAACCCGTATCTGGATAACCCGGATACGGAGGCACCGGATACGGATAATCCCGCGCAATTAAATACTAAGAAATCTAATACTCAAAAATCAAATACTGATCTATCAAGCACTCATTCATTCTTTCTGCCTGCGGCGGACGGAATGACGGACGGATTTGAGAAAAAAGCGGAGATCAGAGAGCAAATCGAATACGACATTCTCTGTCAGCAGTATGACCGGATGCAGCTTGATGAGCTGGTGGAGATTATGCTGGAGGTTGCTATGAACCGCAGCCCCACAGTCAAGATCGGGCGGGATGCGGAGTATCCCACCGGCTTCGTGCAACAGCGCTTTGAAAAGATTACCTCCATGCACATCGAAAAGGTCATGGACGGTATCCGCGAGAACACCACCCGCGTCTGGAACACGAAAGCCTATCTTATGGCGGCGCTGTTCAACTCTGTTTCCACCATCGACAACCACTATGCCATGCTGGTCAATCACGATTTTCACGGCGGCCCCTAAAGGCCGTCATTTTTCATGCCCGATTCCGGGAGAAAGGATTTGATACCGATGAAACGCCCCCTTGCCTACATCACCGCTCCGTGGAGCGAGAATGAGTTTGAGAACACCGAAAATGCCGCCAAGTATTGCAGGGCGGTCTATGACGCGGGCTTTTCGCCCGTCTGCCCCGCGCTGTTTTTGCCACTGTTCCTGCGCGATGAGATTCCGCAGGAGCATAAGGACGGCATCGACATGGCGCGGGAGTATCTGCGCCGCGCCCATGTGCTGGTGGTTTGCGGCAGCACCGTGGATGAAAGCGTGAAAAACGACATCGCCGTGGCCGAGCGCCTGCGGATCACCGCCACCACGCTGGACGGCATCCTGACCGTCAAGGGACAGGGGCGCAGAAATGAATGAGCATCTTCTGCACCGGCTGGTGGTACCGCCTTAGTGTCCCGGCATTCTCCCTGCAAATCGTAGGAAAGGAGCGTGATAAGTCATGCAGGAAGAAGTTGAACAGAGAATCGTATCCCTGATGATCTCCTGTGGGAAGCTGGGTGAACAGGAATTTCGCAAAGCCGTTGCCAAGCTGCTGGAGCAGCTAAAAAGCGGCCATCAGAAGCATCAGTACAGCAAGGCCAATCCCCACGGGAAAATGACCGTCAAGCAGCTTGCCGCCAAGGATAAGGGATTGCAGAGCATCGAAGTCACCGATCAGAATATCGGCTCATTCAACCGGATTGCCCGGAAGTATGGCATTGACTTCGCTCCATTCAAGGTCAAGGGCGAAAAGCGGTACATGGTGTTCTTCAAAGCGCCGGACGCCGACGCCATGACCGCCGCGTTCAAGGAATATACCGCCAAGCAGGTCAGGAAAGCGGAACGTCCCTCGGTGCTGGAAAAGCTGCAACACTTCAAGTCGCTCATTCAGGCGGCTGTGGTGGACAGGACAAAGCGGAAGGAGCTGGAACGATGAAGCAAGTCAACGTCAAAAAGCTCATCCTTCCCAATATTCCGTATGTGTTCATCGCGCTGCTGGCCACCAAGGTCAGCGAGGCGGTGCGGCTGGCTCCCGGTTCGGACGCTTCCACGAAGCTGCTGAACATTATGACCGGCCTGAACACGGCGTTCCACTCCCTTGTCCCCAGCTTTCATCCCATTGACCTGTGCGTGGGCGTTGCCGCCGCCATCGCCATTCGGCTGGCGGTCTATATCAAGGGCAAAAACGCAAAGAAATTCCGCAAAAATCTGGAGTACGGCAGCGCCCGTTGGGGAACCGCCGAGGACATCAAGCCCTACGTCGATCCCGCATTTGAGAACAACATCATTCTCACGCAGACGGAGCGGCTGACGATGAACAGCCGCCCCAAAGACCCAAAAACGGCGCGGAACAAAAATGTCCTGATCGTCGGCGGCAGCGGTTCGGGCAAGACCCGCTTTTGGTTGAAGCCCAATCTGCTCCAATGCACATCAAAAACCTATCCCACCAGCTTCGTCGTCACCGATCCCAAAGGGGACATCGTGGTTTCCTGCGGCCATGCGCTGCAAAAGAACGGGTATCAGATCAAGATTCTCAATTCCCTGAACTTCAAGAAGTCCATGCACTACAACCCGTTCGCCTACATCCACTCGGAAAAGGACATTTTGAAGCTGGTCACGACGCTGATCGCCAACACCAAGGGCGAGGGTAAAGCCGGTGACGATTTCTGGGTGAAAGCGGAAACGCTGCTCTACACCGCCCTTATCGGGTACATCCACTATGAAGCGCCGGTGGAGGAACAGAATTTCTCCACGCTCATTGAGTTTATCAATGCGATGGAGGTGCGCGAGGACGATGAGGACTTCAAAAATCCGGTGGACTTGATGCTCGACGAGCTGAAAAAGCGCAAGCCAGACCACTTCGCCGTCCGCCAATATGCCAAATTCAAGCTAAGTGCCGGCAAGACCGCTAAGAGCATCTTGATTTCCTGCGGCGCACGGCTTGCTCCCTTTGACATTCAGGAGCTGCGGGAATTGACGGCCTATGACGAGCTGCAACTGGACACGCTGGGCGACCGAAAAACCGCCCTGTTCATCATCATGTCTGATACGGATGATACTTTTAACTTTCTCATTTCCATGTGCTATACCCAGCTTTTCAATCTGCTGTGCGAAAAGGCAGATGATGTGTACGGCGGGCGCTTGCCGGTTCACGTCCGCTGCCTGATCGACGAGGCCGCGAATATCGGCCAGATACCGAGGCTTGAGAAGCTGGTAGCGACAATCCGTTCCAGAGAAATCTCCTGCTGCCTTGTCTTGCAGGCGCAGAGCCAGCTCAAAGCCCTGTATAAAGACAGCGCGGATACGATTGTCGGCAATATGGACTGCTCCATCTTTTTGGGTGGAAAGGAACCCGGTACGCTGAAAGAGCTGGCGGCGGCGTTGGGCAAGGAAACCATCGACAGCTATAACACCGGCGAAAGCCGTGGCCGCGAGGTTTCCCATTCGCTGAACTATCAGAAATTGGGCAAGGAGCTGATGAGCGTGGATGAGCTTGCCGTGCTGGATGGCGGCAAGTGTATCTTGCAGCTTCGCGGCGTCCGTCCGTTTCTGTCCAACAAATATGATCTCACCAAGCATCCCCTCTACCGCTACACAGCGGATTATGACAAGAAATACGCCTTTGACATAGCGCGTTTTCTGTCCCATCGCCTCAAGCTCAAGCCGGATGATGCAGTTGAGGTGTATCAGGCAGACCTTTCCGGCGAACCTGTCGCCTGACGGCGGCAGCCTAATTTGACAACGGCTCGATGAAACTTCGTGGAAGAAATGTACCCTCCAAAATCTAAAACATATTTTTCGGAGGTACTATTTATGGCTTTCTTTAATTCTGCTGTTGGTGTTCTTCAGACCCTCGTTGTGGCGCTGGGCGCTGGCCTCGGCATTTGGGGCGCAATCAATCTGCTGGAGGGCTATGGCAACGACAACCCCGGTGCCAAGTCCCAGGGCATGAAGCAGTTCATGGCTAATTAAAGGGAACAAAAAGAAAGGGAATGCACAATCCAGACGGTATCAGCGGCAGGCTACAAGAATAAATTGTGATTTCACAAGATTGGTGTTATAATAAGAGAAAAGTTCCTGCCGGGGCAACCGCCCCGGTGGTATGGATAGAAAGGCAGGAAAACAATATGCACATCAGCTATAAACCACTCTGGCACACACTGTTAGAGCGTGATATGAGAAAAGAGGATTTAAGGCTTGCTGCTGGTATGACAACAAATATGATTGCCAACATGAGCAAAGAGGGAAAGCACATCAGCATGGATACATTAGCCCGTAT